>NZ_JBIBJD010000020.1:0-143484 GCF_042958445.1 Streptomyces sp. NPDC007991 | reverse complement strand
AAGGGCCAGTACTCGCCGACCTCCGAGGTCGGCAAGATCACCAAGTCGACGCCGATGGGCTCGCTGGACGCGCCCTTCAACCCGGTGTCGCTGGCCATCGGCGCGGAGGCGTCGTTCGTGGCGCGGACGGTCGACTCCGACCGCAAGCACCTCACGGAGGTGCTGCGCCAGGCCTCCGCCCACCAGGGCACGGCCCTGATCGAGATCTACCAGAACTGCAACATCTTCAACGACGGCGCCTTCGACGCCCTGAAGGACAAGCAGCGGGCCGAGGAGGCCGTGATCCGGCTGGAGCACGGCAAGCCGATCCGCTTCGGCGCCGACCTGGCCAAGGGCGTCGTCCGGGACCCGGCGACCGGTGATCTGAAGGTGGTGGCGGTGACGCCGGACAACGAGGACCAGGTGCTCGTGCACGACGCGCACGCCGAGTCCCCGACCACGGCGTTCGCGCTGTCCCGCCTCGCCGACCCGGACACCCTGCACCACACCCCGATCGGTGTCCTGCGCTCCGTCGACCGCCCCGTCTACGACACACAGATGGCCGACCAGCTCGACACGGCCATCGAACAGCACGGCAAGGGCGACCTGGCCGCGCTGCTGGCCGGCGGCGACACCTGGACCGTCATCGGCTGAGCCCGCCCCTCGAAGATCGAGGCCCGGGACCGTCTCAGGATGCGGCCCGGGCCTCGTCGTATGCCCGGCGGGCCTTCTCCACGTCGCCCATGCGCCGGTGCGTCCACGTCGACAGGGCCCGCACCTGCTCGGCGGCCTCGCGGCCGAGGTCGGTGAGGGAGTAGTCGACGCGGGGCGGGATCACGGGCTTAGCGTCGCGGTGGACGAGGCCGTCGCGCTCCAGGGTCTGGAGCGTCTGCGTGAGCATCTTCTCGCTGACGCCCCGGCCCCCGTAGCCTCCGATCGCCCGGCGCAGCTCGCTGAACCGGTGCGGGCGGTCCAGCAGCTCGATCAGCACGAGCACGCCCCAGCGGCTGGTGACGTGCTCCAGCACCAGCCGGTACGGGCACAGGGCCTCGGCGTCGCCATTACTTACTGTCATGCCAGTACCTTACTTCAAAGTGGGTACTTTCCAAGAGTTAGCGCCTCTCGTAGGGTTAGTGCCATCGCAAACCCCACAAGGAGAGTCACCCTCATGAGCATCGTCGTCACCGGAGCCACCGGAAACCTCGGCCGTCACGTCGTGGAGCAGCTGCTGGAGAAGGTCCCCGCCGAGCAGATCACCGCGGTCGTCCGCAACGCCGAGAAGGCCGCCGACTTCGCGGAGCGCGGTGTGAAGATCGCCTCGGCCGACTACAACGTCCCGGCCTCCTTCGACGGACTCTTCTCCGCCGGTGACAAGGTGCTGCTGGTCTCCGGCAACGAGTTCGACAAGGGCCGCGTACAGCAGCACAAGGTCGTCATCGACGCCGCCAAGGCGGCCGGTGTGGCCCTGCTCGCCTACACCAGCGCCCCGGGCACGCTGACCGCCGCGCTCGCCGACGACCACCGCGGCACCGAGGAGCTGCTGCTGGACTCCGGCGTGCCCTACACCCTGCTGCGCAACGGCTGGTACCACGAGAACTACACCGAGAACCTCGCCCCGGTGCTGGAGCACAACGCGGTCGTGGCCGCCGCCGGCGAGGGCAGGGTCTCCTCCGCCTCCCGCGCCGACTACGCCGCTGCCGCCGTCGCCGTGCTGACCGGCGAGGGCCACGAGAACAAGACGTACGAGCTGGGCGGCGACACCGCGTGGAGCTTCGCCGAGTACGCGGCCGAGCTGAGCCGTCAGACCGGCAAGGAGATCACCTACAACGCGGTCTCTACCGACGTGCTCACCGGGATCCTGACCGGCGCCGGCCTGCCCGAGCCGCTGGCGCAGACGCTCGCGGGCGTGGACGCCTCCATCGAGAAGGGCGAGCTGGTCGTCTCCACCGGAGATCTGTCCCGGCTGACCGGCCGCCCGACCACCCCGTTCTCCGAGGCCATCACCGCGGCACTCAAGGGCTGAACTCCCCCGGCGGGCCCTTGAGACGCCAACGCCCCCGGCTGTCATGACCGTATACCGATACGGGCATGACAGCCGGGGGCGCTCGGCGTTACCGTCGTGGACGCGGAACACACGTACGGAGGAGGGGCCCGTGAGCGGCAAGCCGAGGGGTGAGCGGCACATAGGACTGCTGAACGGCTTCGCGGCCTACGGGATGTGGGGGCTCGTTCCGCTGTTCTGGCCCCTGCTGAAGCCCGCCGGGGCGATGGAGATCCTGGCCCACCGGATGGTGTGGTCGCTGGTCTTCGTGGGTGCCGCCCTGCTCGTGCTGCGCCGCTGGGCCTGGGCCGGTGAGCTGCTGCGGCAGCCGCGCAGGCTGGGCCTCGTCACGGTCGCCGCGGCCTTCATCACTCTCAACTGGGGCCTGTACATCTGGGCCGTGAACTCCGGGCACGTCGTCGAGGCCTCGCTCGGGTACTTCATCAACCCGCTGGTCACCATCGCGATGGGCGTGCTGCTGCTGAAGGAGCGGCTGCGGCCGGTGCAGTGGCTGGCGGTCGGGACCGGCGCCGCGGCGGTCGTCGTGCTGACCGTCGGCTACGGCCGGCCCCCGTGGATCTCCCTCTGTCTCGCCTTCTCCTTCGCCACGTACGGGCTGGTGAAGAAGAAGCTGAACCTCGGCGGCGTGGAGTCGCTGGCCGCCGAGACCGCGGTCCAGTTCCTGCCCGCGCTCGGCTTCCTGGTGTGGCTGAGCGCCCGGGGCGGGTCCACCTTCGCCGCCGAGGGCGCGGGGCACGCGGCGCTGCTCGCCTCGGCCGGCATCGTCACCGCGCTGCCCCTGGTCTGCTTCGGCGCCGCCGCCATCCGCGTGCCCCTGTCCACGATCGGCCTGTTGCAGTACCTGACGCCGGTCTCCCAGTTCCTGCTCGGCGTCTTCTACTTCCACGAGGAGATGCCGCCGGAGCGCTGGGCCGGGTTCGCGCTGGTGTGGCTGGCGCTCGCGCTGCTCACCTGGGACGCCCTGCGCGCCGCCCGCCGGGCCTCCCGCACACTGACCAGCGAGATCAGCGTGCCCAGCACCACCAGGGCCACCGGCACGGTCAGCGCCGCCCGGAACGCCGACAGCGTGGCCTCGGGGCCGGACCCGGTGGACGCCAGGCCGTAGACGGCGGTCACCGCCGCGATGCCGATGGCGGAGCCGAACTGTGTGGCGGTGGTCAGCAGCCCGCCGGCCAGTCCCTGCTCCGACCCGGTGACCCCGTCGGTGGCCGCGATCGTCAGCGGCCCGTAGGCCAGGGCGAAGGCGACGCCGGACAGGAACAGGGTGGGGAACATCGCGGCGTAGGACCAGTCCATGCCGACCGGCAGGAACAGCCCGTAGGCGATCACGGCCAGGACGAAGCCGCCGACGATCACCTGGGCGTTGCCGAAGCGGGCGACCAGTCTCGGGGTGAGCGTCGGGGCGAGGACGGCGTCGGCGCCCATGACGATCAGGGCCACCGCCGTCTGCAGGGGCGACCAGCCGCGGACTTCCTGGAGGTACAGCGTTATGACGAACTGGAAGCCGAAGAAGGCGCCGAGGAAGAGCAGCGCCCCCAGGTCGGCGCGCACGACCGGGCCCTGGCGCAGGATGCCGAGGCGGACGAGCGGATCCGGACAGCGGCGTTCGACCACGACGAAGGCACCGGCCAGGGCGAGTGCCGCGAGACCGGAGACCACGGTGAGCGGCCAGTCGTGCAGGCCGTGTTCGAGGCGTACGACGGTGTAGGCGGCCAGCAGCATGGCGCCGGCGGCGGTGATCACGCCGGGCAGGTCGAACCCGCGCCGGCGGGCGGGCGGGCCGTCCTGCCGGGGCACCAGGCGTACGGCCGCCACGAGCAGTGCGGCGGCCAGCAGCACCGGCGCGAAGAACACCCAGCGCCAGCCGAGCTCGGTGAGCAGACCGCCGATGACCAGGCCGAGGGAGAAGCCGGCCGCGCCCGTGCCGGCGAAGACCAGCAGGGCCTTGTTGCGGCGCGGGCCCTCCGCGTACGAGGTCGTGATCAGGGAGAGCGCGGCCGGGGTCATGAAGGCGGCGGCGACGCCCGTGACGAAGCGGGCGACGACCAGCATCCAGCCCTCGGTCGCCAGGCCGCCGAGCCCTGAGAAGGCGAGGAAGACGGTCAGCCAGAGCAGGAACATCCGCCGCCGCCCGAGCAGGTCGGCCGCCCGGCCGCCCAGCAGGGTGAAACCGGCGTAACCGAGCACATAGCCGCTCATCACCCAGGCCGCGGTGTCGGTGGCCAGCCCGAGGTCGGACCGGATGGCCGGGATCGCCACCGCCATCATCGCGACGTCGATGCCTTCGAGGAAGATCGTTCCACAGAGGACGAACAGCAGCGCCCAGGCACGGGTGCCCATGAATCAACACTCCTCTTGTCAAGGTCGGTTACGCAAGCGAGGGTCGGTTCCCTCTTGTAACCACGACCACCCTGCGGCAGCATCGACAGACATGGAAGAAGGCACTTCGAAGTCACCGAGTAACCGCGTGGGCACCGTGGACTACGGCGATGCCGACCCCTTCCAGTGGGACACCCGCGAGGACTGCCAGGTCCGGCAGATTCTCGACCGGATCGCCGACAAGTGGTCGCTGCTCGTCATCGCGCTGCTGGACAACCGGCGGCTGCGCTTCACGGAGCTGCGCCGGGAGATCGACGGGGTCAGCCAGCGGATGCTGACGGTGACCCTGCGGTCGCTGGAGCGGGACGGCCTGGTGAAGCGGACGGTGCACCCCGTGGTGCCGCCCCGGGTGGAATACGAGCTGACCTCCCTCGGCCGGACGCTGCACACCACCATCCAGTCTCTGGTGACCTGGACGGAGCGGCACCAGGAGGAGATCGCGGCGGCCCGCAGCGCGTACGACACCCGTGAGGCAAGGGCACGGGCCGCGGAGGCCACGCCCTAGGAGGCCGGGGCGCCGTATAACTGGTCACATGACACAGACCCCGGCAGCACCCGCCCCCGTGCACTGGAAGATCGTCATCGACGCGAACAATCCGCACGCGCAGGCCGACTTCTGGGCCGCCGCCCTGCGGTACGAGGCCGAGGACAACAGCGCCCTCATCGAGAAGCTGCTCGGCTTCGGTGCCCTGCCCGAAGAGGCCACGGTCGAGTTCCACGGCCGCCGCGCCTTCCGGGACCTGGTGGCCGTACGGCACCCCGAGGACCCGTTCGAGGAGGAGAGCGGGACCGGGCTGGGGCGGCGGCTGCTGTTCCAGCGGGTGCCGGAGGCGAAGACGGTCAAGAACCGGCTCCACCTCGATCTGCACCCGGGCGAGGGGCGGCGCGAGGAGGAGGTGGCGCGGTTGGAGGGGCTCGGCGCGCGGGTGCTGCGGCGGGTGGCGGAGCAGGGCGGCGCGTGGGTCGTGATGGCGGACCCGGAGGGGAACGAGTTCTGCGTGCAGTGACCGTCCCGGGGGCCCGGCGGTCCGGTGCCGGTCAACGCCCTGGCCGGATACGTCTCTTGACGGAGAGTCAGTAGCAGCTTCACCATCCAGGCACCCCATTCACTGTGGGCTGCCCGTGGACACCCCACGGGCTTCCCCATGGAATCCGGAGCCCCCACATGAAGCTCTCCGTTTCCGCGCGTGCCCTGGCGTCGGGTGCCGTGGCGACCGCCATGCTGCTGACCGGCGGTGCCGTGGCGGACGCCGCGTCCGCTCCCCCGAGACCGGCCGCCGCACCCGACATACCCCTGGCGGGCGTCAAGGCCCACCTGGCCCAGTTCCAGTCCATAGCCACGGCCAACGGCGGCAACCGCGCGCACGGCCGCCCGGGCTACAAGGCCTCGGTCGACCACATCAAAGCCAAGCTGGACGCGGCCGGGTACACCACCACGGTCCAGCAGTTCAGCGCCTCCGGACGCACCGGCTACAACCTGATCGCCGACTGGCCGGGCGGTGACGCCGGCCAGGTCGTGATGGCCGGCTCGCACCTCGACAGCGTCTCCTCCGGGCCCGGCATCAACGACAACGGGTCCGGCTCGGCCGCCGTCCTGGAGACCGCCCTCGCCGTGTCCCGGGCGCAGTACAAGCCCGCCAAGCACCTGCGGTTCGCCTGGTGGGGCGCGGAGGAACTCGGCCTGGTCGGTTCCCGGAACTACGTCAACCGGCTCACCACCGGGGACCGTTCGAGGATCAGCGCCTATCTGAACTTCGACATGATCGGCTCCCCGAACCCCGGCTACTTCGTCTACGACGACGACCCGGCGATCGAGAAGACCTTCAAGGACTACTTCAGCGGCCTCGGCGTCCCGACCGAGATCGAGACCGAGGGCGACGGCCGCTCCGACCACGCGCCCTTCAAGAGCGCGGGGGTGCCGGTGGGCGGCCTGTTCACCGGGGCGAGCCGGACGAAGACGGCGGCGCAGGCGGCCAAGTGGGGCGGTACGGCCGGGCGGGCCTTCGACCGCTGCTACCACTCCTCCTGCGACACCACCGCCAACATCGACGACACCGCCCTCGACCGCAACAGCGACGCGGTCGCGT
The DNA here is from genome assembly GCF_042958445.1 of Streptomyces sp. NPDC007991. Lineage (NCBI taxonomy): Bacteria > Bacillati > Actinomycetota > Actinomycetes > Kitasatosporales > Streptomycetaceae > Streptomyces > Streptomyces sp. NPDC007991. The sequence goes on along the minus strand of NZ_JBIBJD010000020.1, from coordinate 136,977 downwards.
ACGCGGTGTGGGAGCTTTCCCAGTAGCGGTGTCTACCGGGTGCGGGCGCGTTCCGTCAGGCGGCCCATGCGGGCGCGGGCCGACTCCAGTTGCTCGATGTCCTCGGCGGCGGGGCCGTCCTCGGCGGCGAGTTCGGTCCACAGGCCGATCAGGTCCCGCCCCAGCTCCAGCCCCACCGCCGGGTCGCGCACGGCGCGCCAGGCGGTGGCCGCGCTGTGCACGTTGCCGTAGGCGGCCTCCGCGTCGCCCGTGCGGCGGCGGGCGCCGGCCAGGTCGAGGGAGAGACGGAAGGCGCGGAGCGGATCGCCGGCCAAGTAGGAGATGTACGCGGTCAGTTCGCGCAGCCGGAGCACCTCGGGGTGTTCGGGCCCGAGCGTGCCCGACGCCTCCGCGACGGTCTGGTCCGCCAGCCCGGCCGCCGCGTCGATCCGGCCCTCCTTGACTGCCTCGTTGATCCGCGCGACCGGCTCCGCGAGGAGGGCCGGGGCGGCGGGGTCGCCCGGGGCGCCGAGGGGTTCGTCGCCGAGCACGGCCTCCGCGACGGCGTCGAAGCCCCGGGCGGGAGTCGGCCTGGCGTCGGCTTCGGCCGCGAGCAGCTCCGCCTCGGACATCGGCTCGGGCTCCCGCCTGCGGTGCGGGGCCGGGCCGGTTCCGGGGACGGGGAGCGGCTGGACGTCCATGACCGGGGGCGGGCCGAACTCGCCGGTCGGAGGTGCGACGGTGCCCGGGGGTGTGTCCTCCGGCTCGGGGTGCGGTGCCTCCGGTACGGCGCGCAGCTCGAACGTCGGTGCGGGGTGATCGGCCGGTTGCGGCTCGGGAACGGCCCGCAGCGGGAAGGTCGGTGCCGTGCCGCGGCCGGCCTCCGGCACGGGGCGCAGGACGTGCGTGGCCCTGTCGTCCTGCGGGTGCCGTGGCTCCGGCCCGGGCGGTGTCGGCCCGGGCGGCTCCGTCACCGCGTCCATCGAGGGCGTTCCCGCGACGACGGCGTCCTGCGGCGGGGCCGTGCGGACCGGCTCGGCGGTGAAGCGGCTGGAGCCGTCCGGGTCGACCTGGAGCGGCACGACGTAGCCGATGCGCTCGTCGTGGATCGTGGCGAGGACGGGATGGCCGGTGGCCAGGGCGATGTGGTGCAGACGGTTCAGGACGGCCTGCTGGATCTCCTCGCCGGGGGCGGCGAAGACGGGGACGCCGCCGACCGACGCGCCGTCCGAGGCACCCCCCGCGCCGGCTCCCGGCCCCGCCCCTGCCGGGTCCGCCCCTGCCGGGTCGGCTCCGGCCGCAGGGACACGGACGTCGATCGGCGCCGCCGGGGTCACCGCGTGCGCGGCCTGCTTCTGTTCCCGCTTCTTCTCGCGGCTGAGTCGAGCCATCGTCCCCTCATTCGGCGTCGTCCTACTGTCGAGTGTGTCCGCTCGCTCCCGTTTCTCACGTCACCGCGGTGTCACAGGCTCGTCCCAAGGGTTCCAGGTCCCGGCATGGATCGTTCCGCTTGGCATGAGGATCGGCAGTACGAGGGAGGAGAGGGGCATGCAGACAGGCATGCGACAGGGGCCGGAGATCTGGATCCGCGGCCCGGTGACCCACCAGGAGCCGGGGCCGCCGGAGCCCGCTCACGCCCATGCCGCGGCACGGCGCTTCTCCTGGGTCGGCACGCACGGCGGCGCGGGCGTCTCCACCCTCGCCGCGGTCTACGGCGGTCATGACAGCGGCCGCGCCTGGCCCGGCCCGGGCGACCCTTCGTCGGTGCTGCTGGTGGCGCGGACGCACGCGGCCGGTCTGGACACGGTCGCCGGCGCCGTGGAGATCTTCCGGCGCGGCCAGGCCCCGACCGGGCTGGATCTCGACGCCGTCGTCCTCGTGGCGGACGCCCCGGGCCGGCTGCCGCGTCCGCTCGCCCAGCGGGTCAAGTCCCTGGAGTCGGTCATCGACGTGTACCGGGTGCCGTGGGTGCCGGCCTGGCGGCTGGGCGAGCTGGGGCGGCCGCCGCGCGAGACCTCGGCACTGGTCCGGCTGACGGGAGCGGCGCACTGACGGCGGTGTCCCTGTCGGCCGGGGAGATCGCGGCGGGCGTACGGGCCCGGGAGCTGCGCGCGGTCGACGTGGTAGAGGCGGCGCTGGAGCGGATCGAGCGGGCCGATCCAAAGCTGTGCGCGTTCGTCGAGGTGTGGCGCGAGGAGGCGTTGCGGCGGGCGGGCGAGGTGGACGCGCTGCTCGGCCGGCGGGCCGGGGATGTCCCCCGAAAGAGTCAAGCGCTGCCGCTGGCCGGGGTGCCGATCGCCGTGAAGGGGCGGCACGGGCTGCGCGCGGCGGGGCCGCTGGTCGCGGCCGGTTGCATCGCCGTGGGCGCGACCTCCGTCCCCGGGCCGGGAACACCCTGGCAGACCTGGGGGCTGGGCGCCCGTGGCCGGACCGTCAACCCGTGGCGGGCGGACCGCACCCCGGGCGGCTCGTCGGCCGGGGCCGCGGTGGCGGTGGCGGCCGGGCTGGTGCCGCTGGCGACGGGCGGCGACGGGGCCGGGTCGGTGCGGATCCCGGCGGCGTGGTGCGGGGTGACCGGCCTGAAGACCACGGCCGGACGGCTGCCCTCCGCCGACCGTACGGGGCTCACCGTGCCCGGTGTGCTGGCCCGCTCGGCGTCGGACGCGGCGGCCTGGTGGCGGGTGGTGTCCCAGGAGCCGGTGCCGGCCGGCACACCGCTTCCCGTCACGGCCGTGTGGTCGTCCGACCTGGGCTTCGCCGGGCCCGACCCGGAGCCCGTCGCGCTCGCCCGGGCAGCGGTCGAACGGCTCGCGGCGGCCGGTGTCGTACGGCTCGTACGGCCGAGGGTGCCGTTGCGGCTCACGGACCCCGGGTCCGCCTGGCTGGCCCTGCGCACCCCGGGTGCCGACCCGGGCGAAGCCCACCGCGTCCGGGCGGAGAACGACCGGCGGCTGGCCGCGCTGTTCGGCGAAGCGGAACTGCTGCTGACGCCGACCACGCCCACCCCACCGCACGGTCACGACGGCCCGGGCGACCGCTACTCCACCTCTCTCACCTGGGCGTTCAATCTCAGCGGGCATCCGGCGCTGAGCCTTATGGCGGGCTTCGGCGAAGACGGCTGCCCGGCCGGGCTGCAGTTGGTGGCGCCGCACGGCCGGGAGGTGCTGCTGCTGGCCGTGGCACGGGAGGCGGAGCTGCGCGTCGGGAGCTGAGGACACCCCTGAGAGCACCCCTGAACACTCCGGAGGACCCCTGGCGGATTTAGATGCGTACGCATATGATGCAAGCGCGTGTAATTGACGCGCGCCTATCTTCTGGGGGACACCCATGACCCGTCGCTTCCTCTTCGTCCTGGGCAGCGCCCGTGCCGACGGCAACACCGAACTGCTGGCCCGCGCGGCCGCCGAGCAACTCCCCACGGACGTCGAACAGCAGTGGATCGACCTCACCGAGCATCCGGTGCCCGACTTCGAGGACCTGCGGCACGACAGCGACCACGTCCGCCCGACCGAGGGCAACGTGGCACTGCTGCTCGACGCCACCCTCGCGGCCACGGACATCGTGATCGCCTCGCCCCTGTACTGGTACTCGGTCTCCGCGCACACCAAGCGCTACCTGGACTACTGGTCGGGCTGGCTGCGCACGCCCGGCCTCGACTTCAAGGCGACCCTGGCCGGACGCACCCTGTGGGGCGTCACCGCGCTCGCGCACACCCAGCCGGAGGTCGCCGACCCGCTGGCCGGGACGCTCAACAACTCGGCCGCGTACATGGAGATGCGGTTCGGCGGAGTGCTGCTCGGCAACGGCAGCAAGCCCGGTGACGTGCTGAACGACACCGAGGCGCTGGCCCGGGCCAAGACGTTCTTCGCGCAGGAGGCGCCCCTGGCCCGGTTCGTGTACGAGGACTGAGTGCTACGAGGACTGAGTGCTACGAGGGCTCAGCCCCACGAGCACGGAGCGCTACGCGGTGATGTCCTTCGTCGTGAAGCGCGCCCAGGCCGCCGAGCCGAACACCGCCGCGTACAGGGCCTGGAGGCCGAGGTTCTTCGCCAGATCGTCCCAGTAGACGGGTTCGCGCATGAGGTCGGCGAAGGACAGCCAGTAGTGGGAGAAGAAGTACGGCTGGAGGGCGTGCAGTTGCGGGATCTGGTCGAGGATCTGGACCGTGATGAGCAGACCGACGGTGGTCGCCATCGCCGCGATGCCGCTGCCCGTGAGCGTCGAGACGAACAGCCCGAGCGCCGCCACGCCGATCAGTGACGCGGCGACGGCCAGGGCGATCAGCAGGGCTCTGCCCAGGCCTTCGGCGAAGCTGATCTGTGTGCCCGAGATGGTCGTCAGATCGCCGAGCGGGAACAGCAGCGCGCCGACCGTGAGCGCGGAGACGGCCACCACGAGGGTGGCGGCCAGGCAGAAGATGACGACGGTCGCGTACTTGGTGAGCAGCAGGCGGCTGCGGCCGGCCGGGGCGACGAGCAGGTAGCGCAGCGTGCCGGCGTTCGCCTCGCCGGCGATCGCGTCGCCCGCGACGACACCGATCGCCATCGGCAGGAAGAACGGGAGGGTGGCGGCCAGCGCGGTGAAGACGAGGAACAGGCCGTTGTTCGTGATCTGCGAGATGAACGCCGGTCCCCCGCCGGCGCCGGGCGACGAACCGTCGCTCGTCTCCACCTTGACGGCGATGCCGACCAGGACGGGCACGCCCGCCAGCACGGCCAGCAGCGCGAGGGTGCGCCAGCGCCGGAAGGTGGTGGTGAGTTCGCTGCGCAGCAGCCCGAAGGTCCACAGCGGACTCACCGGCCGTACGGCCCCTGCGGCTTCAGCCCGCGACATCGAAACCCTCCCCGGTCAGCGCCACGAACGCGTCCTCCAGCGAGGCACGTTCGACCGTGAAGCCGCGGACCCGCACACCGGCCGTGACCAGCGCGGCGTTCACCTCGGCGAGGTCGTGCTCCGGTGGTTCGCCGGTCACCCGGTCGTCCGTGACGACGACGTCGCCGACGCCTTGCTCCTTCAGCACCCGGGCCGCCTCCGCCGGGTCCGGCGTGGTCACCACCAGCCGGCCGCGTGCCCCGGCGGACAACTCGGCGACCGCGCCCTGGGTGATGAGGCGGCCCTGCGTCATCACGGCCGCGTGCGTGCAGACCTGCTCGATCTCGTCGAGCAGGTGAGAGGAGAGGAAGATGGTCGTGCCGTCCGAAGCCAGCTCCCGTATCAGCGTGCGGATCTCGCGCATGCCCTGCGGGTCGAGGCCGTTGGTCGGCTCGTCGAGCACGAGCAGCCGGCGCGGCTGGAGCAGTGCGGCCGCGAGGCCCAGGCGTTGTTTCATGCCCAGCGAGTAGGCCTTGGCCTTCTTGCCCGCGGCGGCCGTCAGGCCCACCCGGTCCAGCGCGGCGGCGACCCGGGCCTTCCGGGTGCGCGGATCGGCGGCCGGGTCGGCGGAGTCGTACCGGATGAGGTTGTCGCGGCCGGAGAGGAAGCCGTACAGGGCCGGGCCCTCGATGAGGGCGCCGACGTGCGGCAGCACGGCGCGGGTGGCCCGGGGCATGGGCTGCCCGAGCACCGTCGCCGTGCCGGAGGTGGGCTCGATGAGGCCCATCAGCATGCGGATGGTGGTGGTCTTGCCGGAGCCGTTGGGGCCGAGGAAGCCGAAGACGCTGCCCGCCGGGACGGTCAGGTCGAGGCCGTCGACGGCGAGTTGTCCGCCGCGGTAGCGCTTGGTGAGCGCGCGGGTGGCAATGACCGGTTCCCCGGCCGGATCGCCCCGCTGCTCCGGCTCCGTGGCGGACGCGTCGCCCATCGGCTTCCTCGTTCTCTCCGAGTCCCGCGGGAGTTCGGGACTTACTTCCCGGTGTCGGCCGCCTTCACGAGCGCGTCCTTGGTGACCATGCCCACGTAGACCTTGCCGTCGTCCGTGATCAGGGCGTTGACCAGGCGGGTGGAGAAGACCGTGCCCGAGCCGAACTTGCCGGTGACCTTGTCGCCGAGCGAGTCCATGAAGCCGCCGAACTCGCCGCCGGCCTTGCCCGAGGGCACGCCCTCGCCGCCGGTGTCGAAGGTGGCGATGGAGCTCCAGCCCTCGCCGATGGTCTTCATGCCGTCGGGGCCCTTGCCGGGGTGCTCCCCGGCCTTGGGGGCGTGCTCGCGCGGCCCGCCCTTCTCGAAGCCCTTTCCGAACTCCTTGCCGGAGCCCTTGCGGAAGTCCTTGCCGGCGTCCTTCTCCTCGGTGACCTTCGCACCCTTGGGCGGGGTGAAGTCGAAGGTCGACGGGGCCGGTTTGCCGAAGCTGACCTTGGTGAAGCCCGCGTCGACGACGGCGGCGCCGCCACTCGCCGGGGTCAGCGTGAACTTCAGCGGCATGCCGGTCTTCGCGTCCACGGCCACGGTGACCGCGCCGACCGTCGAGCCGGACTGCCTGGGCTTGATGACCAGCTTGTAGGCGTCCCGGCCGGCGACCTGGGCGGTGCCGTCCACGGTCACGGAGGTCGTGTCGCCGGTGGCCTTCAGCGCCTCCTCGGCGAAGTCCTTCGGCGTGGCCGGCGGCTGCTGGTCCTTGCCGCGCTCCGGGCTGTCGGAGGCGGTACCGTGGTAGACCTCGTTCGACTTGCTGTCGTAGCCCCAGACGTCCTTGCCGTTGTGGACGATGCTGTACTCGGCGGCGTTCTCCAGCAGCGACAGCTTCTGCTTGTCCGGGCCGTCGGCCGCGACGCGCAGGGTGTGCGTGCCGGAGGCCAGTTCCGTGAGCTTGGCCGTCGGGTCGGCCGAGGAGCCGCCCCGGTCCGGGCTCGCGGCACCGGACATCAGGCTGCTCTCCAGCCCGCCGAGGTCCGGCAGGCCGAGGTCCGTGCTGATCTTCACGGTGCCGGACAGCTGCTGGACGTCCGACTTGGCGATCTTCTCGATGAGCTGCTGTGCGGTGATCTTCGGGAGGTCGGGGTCACCGGAGTCGGCGAGTGCGGGGACCAGCCCGATCGTCGCGGCCGCCACCCCCACCACCGTGACCGGGACGATGTACCGCGCGGCTTTGCGCCGCCCGGAGCGCTGCTCGTCGACCTCCCCGGCGGTCGTGCTGTCGTCGGATGCGTACGGTGCCATGTGTGCCCTACCTCCGTGGTCGGCGGCGGCTGTCCGTGTCGTGCACGCACTCGTCCCTGAGCCGCCATTCTCACCCGAACTGGTGAGGAGTGGTGTTTTTCCGTGGTGACCATCTGACCAAATCGGCGGGCGAGATACGTCAGACCCGGGGCTCAACTCCACGTACTGCTGCGGTATGACACGACAGGGCGGCTTCTCCCCCGACCCGTAGGGGTCGTGGGGGAAAACGCGCTAGCCGGCCCGGTGCACCACCGCGTCCGACAGCTCCACCAGGGCCGTCTTCGCGGCGCACTCGGGCAGCGGCGCCAGTGCCGAGCGGGCGTCCTGGGCGTAGCGGACGGTGTCCCGACGGGCCTGTTCCAGCGCCGGGTGGGCCCGCAGCAGGCGCAGGGCCTCGGCGTGCCGGTCGTCGTCGGTGAGATCGGAGTCCAGCAGTTCGCACAGGGCGATGTCGTCCGCGAGTCCGAGCCGGGCCGCGCGCTCGCGCAGCCGCAGCACCGGCAGGGTGGGGATGCCCTCGCGCAGGTCGGTGCCGGGCGTCTTGCCGGACTCGTGGGAGTCGGAGGCGATGTCCAGGACGTCGTCCGCGAGCTGGAAGGCGACGCCGAGCCGTTCGCCGTACTGGGTCAGCACATCCACGACCGTCTCGTCGGCGCCGGACATCATCGCGCCGAAACGGCACGACACCGCCACCAGCGAGCCGGTCTTCCCGCCCAGCACGTCCAGGTAGTGCTCGACCGGGTCGCGGCCGTCCTGCGGTCCGGCGGTCTCCAGGATCTGGCCGGTCACCAGCCGTTCGAACGCCTCGGCCTGTACCCGCACCGCCTCCGGGCCGAGGTCGGCCAGGATGTGCGAGGCGCGGGCGAACAGGAAGTCACCGGTGAGGACCGCGACGGAGTTGCCCCAGCGGGCGTTCGCGCTCGCCACCCCGCGCCGCACGGCGGCCTCGTCCATCACGTCGTCGTGGTACAGCGTGGCGAGGTGGGTCAGCTCCACGACGACGGCCGACGGCACGATCCCGGGCGCGTACCGGTCGCCGAACTGGGCGGTGAGCATCACGAGCAGCGGACGGAACCGCTTGCCGCCGGCCCGGACCAGGTGCTGGGCGGCCTCCGTGATGAAGGGCACCTCACTCTTGGTGGCCTCGAGCAAGCCTTCCTCGACAGCCGCCAACCCGGTCTGGACATCGGCTTCCAGAGCCTGGTCCCGCACGCTCAGCCCGAACGGCCCGACGTCGGTCACGAGGGGTCTCCTGTCTGCTGTGTCTGCCGGTGATCACACGGTTTGTCGATAGGTCGCTGCCATCACTCGAGTCAGCGTATCCGGTCACCTTTCGATCACCACCAGCGCCCAGGGTTACAGGCCGGTTGGTATCCGATCACGACCGCTATGTTTTTGATCAGCTCATAAGAGCAGACATTTATCGACTTACCGGGAGGTAATGGCCTATGTGCGATTTGCCGCAATAGGTAAGCGAATCCCCTTCGCGCACATTGCCCCAAGGACTCGTGATCAGTGAGTTGAATCACGTTATCCCCTGTGACGCCCCACTCCGGCACCGGCCCGTACCCCCTTCCGCCGCACGCAAGTTGAGCCTTGGCTTCAGCAAAGGATCAAGTGCCCCATAAGCCCCTGACCAAGGTCAACCACTCGATATGTGACTCCGGTGCTTGTTCCCGACATGTGCTCTCGCATACGTTCCGGGCCTGTCCGGCGGACGCCGAATCCTGCCCCCGCCCGGACTTCCCACACGAACCCACCCACTCACGCAGGGCAGGAGCGGGGGACCCAGGTACGTCGCCGGTCCGCACAGCGGACCGGCTCGGGGTGAAGCCGCCCACGGAGCGACAGCGCCGTGGGCGGCCGGGCACCTCCCGGCCCGAACCCGACAGCTCACCTCGCAGGCGGCGGAGAGGAACATCGCCATGCCCCGAGGCAAGCACCGTCGCACCAGAACCAGTCGGCTCACCCGTCGTGTCGTGGCCATCGGCACCGGCGGAGCGGCCCTCGCCCTGCCGCTGATCGGCGCGACGCAGGCCGGCGCCGCCGAGCCGGCCCGGAGCGCGCCCACCGTCGCGCAGTCCGTGCCGCAGGCGGCCCAGCCCGCCACGTCCCTCACGTACACCGTCGCCAAGGGCGACTCCCTCGCCCGCATCGCGGACAAATACGACGTGCCGGGCGGCTGGAAGCAGCTCTACAAGGACAACCGTGCCGCCGTCGGCGACAACCCGCAGCTGATCCACCCGGGTCTGAAGCTCACGGTGAAGACGGCCAAGGCGGACGCCGCGACGAAGACGGCGACCAAGTCCTCCGCCCCCGCCAAGCCGGCCGCGAAGCCCGCGGGTGGCGTCGCCCAGGCCACCCAGGCCTCCGCGAAGACCTACCCGGACAACCTGGACGGCTGGATCCGCGAGGCGCTGGACATCATGGCGCAGAAGGGGATTCCGGGTTCGTACGACGGCATCTACCGCAACATCATGCGCGAGTCGTCCGGCAACCCCCAGGCGATCAACAACTGGGACTCCAACGCCGCCCAGGGCACCCCGTCCAAGGGTCTGCTCCAGGTCATCGACCCGACCTTCGCCGCCTACCACGTGGCCGGCACCTCCTTCGACCCGTACGACCCGGTCGCCAACATCACGGCGGCCTGCAACTACGCGGCGGCCCGCTACGGCTCGATCGACAACGTCAACGGCCCGTACTGAGCCGTCCCGTCCAGCAGTCGTTCGAGGACGACGGCGATGCCGTCGTCCTCGTTCGACAGGGTGATCTCGTCGGCCACGGCCTTGAGTTCGGGATGGGCGTTGGCCATGGCGACACCGTGGGCGGCCCAGTCGAACATCGGGATGTCGTTGGGCATGTCCCCGAAGGCGATGGTGTCCGCCGGCCGCAGCCCCAGGTGTTCGGCGGCCAGCGCCAGGCCGGTGGCCTTGGTGATGCCGCACGGCTGGAGCTCGACCGTGCCGGGCCCCGACATCGTCACCGTCGCCAGTGAACCGACAACCGAGCGGGCCGTCGTCGCCAACTCGTCGTCCGACAGGTGGGGATGCCGCAGCAGCACCTTGCTGATGGGCTCGCCCCACAGGTCGTCGCGCCGGTCGACCCGTACCGCCGGCAGGGTCGGGTGCGGCATGAGATAGCCGGGCTCGATGAGCGTGAGGCCGTCGACCCCGTCCTGGTCGACCGCGGCGTACACCTGCCCCACCTCGGCCTCGATCTTGCCGAGGGCGGTCTCCGCCAGCTCCCGGTCCAGGGTGATGGACCACAGCAGCCGGTCCGCACCGGCGTCGTACACCTGCGCGCCCTGCCCGCACACCGCGAGCCCCCCGCAGCCGAGGTCGTCCAGGAGCGGCCGCACTCTCGGTGCCGGCCGGCCCGTCACCACGAGGTGCTGGGCCCCGGCGTCCACCACCCGCATGAGCGCGGCGAGGGACCGGTCGGACAGGGTGTCGTCGCCGCGCAGCAGCGTCCCGTCCAGATCGGTGGCGATGAGTGAATATGCGATGGGTGCGGCCATGATCAGAGAATACGGACAGCGCGCCCCTCCGTTTCATCGCGCGGCGCACACCGTGTGCCCGGTTGAAGGCCTCTGCACCGGTTGGCAACAACATCGCCCGCTACCTACCGCCGAGGGCGTCTCGGGCGGTACCTTCCATGTGTCCAGGGGGGACTTGATCGGGGGGTCGAGTTGAGCAGTGGGCGTGTTCGTGTGGGGGTGCCCGGGGAGCTCGGCGAGGGGGAGAAGGAGCGCTGGCGCGCGCTGCGCGCGGCGTCGGAGACACCGCGCAACCCCTTCATGGAACCGGAGTTCACCGAAGCCGTCGGCCTGGTGAGGCCCCGGGCGCGGGTCGCGGTGGTGTACGAGGGGCTGGAGCCGGCCGGCTTCCTGCCCCATGAGCGGGGCCCGTTGGGGCAGGGCAGGGCGATCGGACTCGGCGTCTCGGACGCGCAGGGCGCGATCCTGCGGCCCGGCCTGCGTCTGGACACGGGCCAACTGCTGCGGGGCTGCGCGCTGTCGAGCTTCGCCTTCGACAACCTGGAGGCCGAACAGCGGCTGTTCGTCCCCCACGCGGCCGAGGAGCACGCCACCTACGTCATCGACGTGGAGAAGGGCTACGAGACGTACGAGTCGGTGCTGCGCGCCCAGTCGCCGAAGTTCCTGAAGACCACCCTGGCCAAGGAGCGCAGGCTGGGCCGGCAGGTCGGCGAACTGCGGTTCGTCTTCGACGAACGCGAACCGGCCGCGCTGCGCACGCTCATGGAGTGGAAGTCGGCGCAGTACCGAAGGACGGGCCGCCGGGACCGGTTCGCCCAGGAGTGGATCACCCGGCTGGTGGGGCGGCTGGCCGAGACCCGGGCACCGGAGTGCACCGGCACGCTGTCCGTGCTGTACGCCGGTCAGCAGCCCGTCGCCGCGCACTTCGGACTGCGTTCGGCGTCAGTCCTGGCCTGCTGGTTCCCGGCCTACGACCCGGAGTTCGCGAAGTACTCGCCGGGTCTGGTGCTGCACCTGCGCATGGCCGAGGCGGCGGCCGCCGAGGGCATCGGCATGCTCGACCTGGGGCGGGGCGCGGCCGAGTACAAGGACGCGCTGAAGACGGGCGAACTGCCCGTGTACGAGGGGGCGGTGACGCGTCCGGGTGCGGGCGCGGCGCTGCACTGGCTGAGCCGCGAGCCGGCGCGCCGCGCGCACAGCTTCGTCCGCGGCAGGCCACGGCTGGCTGCGCTGGCCGCGCGGACCCTGAAGGGCGCGGCCCGGCTGCGCCGTACCTGACGACGATCCTGACGACGAGGGGGGAGGGGCCCCATGGCCCGTTCGGCACGGGCGCAGGAGGAGATACGGCGGTTCCTGGACATCGGGGCGGTGCAGGTCGCCGAGCTGGACCTCGACGGTGACGAGGCGGTCCTCAGACCGGGCCCGGGGAGTCCGCCGGTGACGCACGGCGAGGTGTTCGCCCTGGTCAGACAGCGCGGACACCCCGTGGGGACGCTGCTCGCACGGGTGCCGGAGGGCGCGGACGCGAAGGCGGTGCTCGCGGAGCGGGCGAAGACGGTCCTCGCGGAACGAGCGGAAGCCGTTCCCCCGGAGCGGCCGGAGGCCATTCCCCCGGAGCGGGCGGAGACGGGCCTCTCGGAACGAGCGGAAGCCGTTCCCCCGGAGCGGGCAGAGGTCGTTCCCCCGGAGCGGGCGAAGACGGGCCTCTCGGAACGAGCGGAAGCCGTTCCCGCGAAACGGGCAGAGGCCATTCCCCCGGAACGGGCAAACACAGGCCTCCCGGAACGGGCGGAAGCCGTTCCCCCGGAACGGGCGAAGACAGGCCTCCCGGAACGGGCCGAAGTCGTTCCCCCGGAACGGGCGAAGACAGGCCTCCCGGAACGGGCCGAAGTCGTTCCCCCGGAGCGGGCAGAGGCCGTTCCTCCGGAGCGGCCGGAGACAGCACCCGCGTACCGGCCGGAGGCGATGCTCGCGGAGCGGGCGGAAGCCGTGGGCGCCGCACGGACGGAGGCCGTCCCCACCGGGCGGACGGAAGCCGTCCCCACGGCACGGGCGCAAGCCGTCCCCGCGGCGCGGGCGCGGGCAGCGGCCTGTGCGCCTCCGTACGCGAGTGTCGTCGTCGCCACCCGGGAGCGTGCCGGGCAGCTGGCCCGGGCGCTGGACTCGCTGCTGGCGCAGGACCATCCGCGGTTCGAGATCGTCGTCGTGGACAACGCTCCGGTGACGAGCGAGACGCGGGAGCTGGTCGAGCGGAAGTACGGCGAGCGCGTGCGGTACGTGCGCGAGCCGGTGCCCGGCCTCGCGGTCGCGCACAACACGGGTCTCGCGGCCGCGCACGGTGATGTCGTCGCCTTCACGGACGACGACGTCGTCGCCGATCCGCGCTGGCTGACCGAGCTGACCACGCCCTTCGCCGCCGACCCCGGACTCGGGTGCAGCACCGGGCTGATCCTGCCGGCGCGGCTGACCACCCCGGCCCAGGTGCTGCTGGAGAGCCACGGCGGCTTCGCCAAAGGGTTCACTCCAAGGACGTACGACCCGGCGCGCCCCCCGGGCGACGAGCCGCTGTTCCCGTTCACCGCGGGGCGGTTCGGCTCCGGTGCCAACATGGCCTTCCGGACGGCCGTCCTGCGTGCCGTCGGCGGTTTCGACCCGGCCACCGGTGCCGGCACGGCCGCCCGGGGCGGCGACGACCTCTACGGCTTCGTCCGCGTCCTCGCCGAGGGCCACCGGCTGCGCTACACCCCGTCCGCACTGGTGTGGCACCACCACCGGGAGACCTGGCGGGACCTTCAGACGCAGGCGTACGGCTACGGCGCCGGCCTCACCGCCTATCTCACCGCGGTGCTCGTGAACCGGCCCGCGCTGCTGCCGGCGTTCCTCGCGAAACTGCCCCGGGGCCTCGCCCACGCCCGCGCGCTGACCGCCGTACGCGCGACGGAGGGCGGCGGGACGCCGGGCGACCACGACACACGGACGCATCCCTGGCCGCGCCGGCTGTCGCGGTTGCAGCGCCGGGGGATGGTGTACGGGCCCGTCGGCTATCTGCGCGCGCGGCGGGCGCTGCGCGCGCGTGGTGAGGGGGCGGGATGAGAACGCCGGCACGTACGCGCGACGACGGGCAGGGAGGCGGCCGGGCGCGGCGGGGGGCGCGGGACGCCGAGGGGCCGATAGCGCCACCGGGTGCGGTCGGCTCCCCGGCCATCCCGGTCTTCCTCTACCACTGCGTGATGGACGATCCGCCCGGCTGGATCGCCGAGTTCACGGTCACGCCGCAGCAGTTCGCCGCGCATCTCGACGCCGTGGTCCGCAGCGGCCGTACGCCCGTCACGATCAGCGCGATCGCCGACCAGCTGGCCGGGCGCGCGCCCCTGCCGCCCCGGCCCGTGCTGCTCACCTTCGACGACGGCTTCGCCGATCTGCCCGGCCCCACCGCCGAGGCGCTGGCGAAGCGGGCGCTGCCCGCCACCGCCTATCTCACCACCGGCGCCATCGCCCCGGGCGGCCGCAGCCTGCTGCCGCCCGCGCCGATGATGACCCTGGACCGGGCGGCGGAGCTGGAACGTCACGGCATGGAGATCGGCAGCCACACGGTCACACACGCGCAGCTCGACACCCTGTCCGGCAGGGACCTGGCGTACGAACTGCGCGCGTCGAAGGCCGTACTGGAGGACGCCCTCGGGCACGAGGTCCGCCATCTCGCCTATCCGCACGGCTACAACAGCCCGCGGGTGCGGGCGATGTCGGCCCGGGCCGGCTACGAGACGGCGACCGCCGTACGGCACGCGCTCAGTTCCGGCCGCGACGAGCGCTACCGCATCGCCCGGCTCATCGTCCGGCGTACCCACACCGTCGCCGATGTCGAGGGCTGGCTGGCGGGTGCCGGTGCCCGGGTCGCGCCCTACCGGGACGGGCCGAAGACGATCGCGTGGCGGTGGTACCGGCGGGCCCGCGCGGTGCTGCACGGGCCCGAGTTCGCCGGCTGATCCCTGCCTGAGTCATGTGAGCGGCTGGTTGAAGTACGGGTCGGCGACCGCCTTGCGCAGGCTGTCCCAGGCCGCGTCGTTCGCCAGGGCCAGGTTGCAGTGCGGCCCGGGGTCGCGGTAGTTCCACTGGAGGGCCGCCTTGACGCCGTCCAGGTCCTTCAGCACGCCGGGCACCTGCGCGTACCACTCGGCCTGCCGCTGCGGGCGGGACGGGTCCGCGGCGGTGCCGAACTCCGAGAGCATCAGCGGCTTGTCGTCGGAGATGTGCTCGCGGATCCAGTCGTGCACGGAATGCTGCGTCTGCGCGAAGGTGCGCCAGCCCGTGTTGTGGCAGCGGTAGTAGTTGTACTGGTTGTAGCCGATCCAGTCGACGTACTCGTCGCCGGGATACATCCGCTTCATCGCGTCGGCATGGTCGAGGTAGCCGGTGGTGATCCACGTCCACACCACGTTGTCGACGCCCAGTTGACGGAACCGGTCGTGGATGTGCCGGTACGCCTTCACGTACTCGGCGGGGGTGCCGCTGGCCGGGGTGCGGGTGTCCATCTCCAGGTCGAAGGAGAGGAACACCTTCTTGCCGTAGTCCTTGACGCGCTCGGCCTGGACGTCGATGACGGTCCTGTCCAGTTCGCCGGAGGCGATCTGCTTCCAGGTCGGCTGCTGCTCCCTCGTGCCGCCCCACCACTTACTCTCCCAGGACAGCAGCAGCAGATGGTCCTCGCCGACGCGCCGCTCCTCGGGGGTGAGCAACTGGCCTTCGCGGCGGGCTCCTCGGGGCAGGGACATGTCGTGGTACGTGTACACGATGTCGAGCCGGCGGCCGACGCGCTCTTCGTAGGCGCGCACCTTCTCCGGCAGGTCGTCCCGCTCGTGCGGCACGAACGCCCCGAACCAGGCGCCGCAGGGCGGTTCGAGGAGCGCCGTGGGACGGCAGTCCGCTGGGGAACCGGCTGCTCCCTGGTCGTCCGGCCCGGAGGCGTTGCGCAGGGCGAGGACGCCGACCAGGACCGCGCTGACGATCGCGGCGGACGTGATCAGCAGTCGGCGCCGGCTCGATGTGAACGGGCCGGCGGACGGCTGCTCCTGGTGTGACCGCGGCCTCCTGCGGTGCTGTCCGGTCGTGGCCGGCGTACGCCGAAAGGGATGGTGGGGACGGTTGAACCTCACTGAGCAGAACCCTTCGGTGTCCTCGGTGTCGTCCTCGGCGGCGGGGAGGCGCGCAGCGGCGGACAGAACGCGGCGAGTGTGGTCAGCAACGTCAGCGTCAGCAGCACCCGCCGCGCGCTGAAGGCGTGCGTGGCGATCAGCACGGTCGCGGCAAGCATCACGGCGCCGATGCTCACGAACAGCACGAGCATCAGCCGCTCCAGCAGGTCGCAGTGGCGGGCGAAGTCCGGGTCGCGGCGCTCGACGGGGCCTTCGGCGGGCCGCTCCCCGAGCGCGGGAGCGCAGACTCTGACCACGGCCGCGCCCGGGCCCGCCGCCAGGAAGAGGGCGACGGCGACGCCCCGCAGCGGCGAGCCGCCGGGCAGGGCGAGGGCGGCGAGCGCGAGCCAGCCGCTGAACGGCGGCAGCATCCGGACCATGAGTTCCCGCGGTGTCATCGCTCCGCTCCTCCGGCCTGTTTCAGTACGTAGAGCCATCCGGCGCTGTTCTCCGCCACGAGCTGGAAGCGTGGTGAGGCGGCGACGGACTTCCGGATGCGGGTCAGCTGGGCATGGTCGAGCTGTCCGTTCATCTCGGAGTTGGCCAGCTGCCCCTGGGTGAGCAGGAAGTAGGCCCGGGCCGGCCGCTCCACCCCGGCCATGTCGCCGGCGAGAGTGCCGGCCGGGTTCCGGACGATCCGGTCGACGTGGCTGCGGGCCTCGTCCAGGAACCAGTAGTGGTCGACGCTCCAGTAGGAGGCGTACGCGAGCGGGTAGTTGCGGTTGGCGGCCACGACGAGCGAGCCGTCGGGCGCCTGGTCGAAGAGCTGCCGTACGAGGGCCACTTCCTGCGGCGGGAAGTAGTTGATCCGGTCCTTGCCCGAGTAGGCGGGGACGAACGCCAGCGTCCCGCCGAGCAGCGCGGTCAGCCCCACCCAGGTGCCGAGCCCACGTCCGCGGGTCTGCACGGGGGCGGTCTGCCGGCTGCCGGCCTCCTGCGCGGCAGCGTCGGCGGCCAGTGTGCGGACCGTGGGCAGCAGCGCGGCGGCGGCGAAGAACGCGGCGCCGGGCAGCATGAACAGCAGCACCCGGAAGATCATCTCGCTGCCGTAGCTGCTCGCCGCGAACATCGGCAGCGGGGCCGCCGCGATCAGCAGCAGGGGCAGGGCCCGGTGCCGCAGCACCCGTTGGCGCAGGACGCCGACGGCCGCGAGCAGCAGGACGGAGGCGGACAGCAGCCGGGCCGCCCAGGAGGTGGCGATCGCTCCGGTGCCGGTCGGGGTGGCGCCGTACCCCGTCTCCACGTTGGCGCCGATGTCGCCGACGGAGCGGATCATGTCCGGCATCGCGGCGGACAGGAAGGGCAGCGCGGCCGTGAGACACCAGGCCAGGAAGATCACGACGGTTGTGACGACCGGGACCCAGTCGCGGTAGCGGCGGCTCAGGCACAGGGCGAGCAGGCAGACGACCAGCATGCCCGGGGTGAGCTGGTGGGAGATGACGATCGCCACGACCATGACGACGAGCAGCACCGTCCACACGGCCTGCCGGGGCCGCCCGCCCCGCACGGCGGACCGGCCGAAGCGGCGCAACACCAGGGCCAGGACGCCGACATGCAGCGCGTAGGCCACGGACTGGGGGGAGAAGTAGTCCTGCCCGACCCAGTTCGCGACGTAGAAGAGCCAGACCGCCGTCCAGATCAGCCGCCGGTCCTCGGTGAAGGTGCGGTAGATCAGCAGCAGCGGGAGCAGCAGCATCAGGCTGGAGACCAGGGGCCACCAGGCCATGTACATCGCCGCCGAGTCCACGCCCAGCAGCCGCGTCAGGGCGGCCTGCGCGGCGAAGAAGCCGGGCCACTGGTCGTACACCGCCATGTCGCCGACCTGGTCGGCCGTCTGCAGACCGCCTGCCGTCAGCAGATGGTCGATGACCGCCTCGTGCTTCCACGCCCAGGCGTACAGCGGGGTCGGGTAGAGCACGGCCTGCGTGGCCCGCTCCATCACCAGCAGCCCGAGGACGTACGCCGCCGCCCAGGCGCCCGGCCGGCGCGGATCGCGGACCGTGCACCAGAAGCCGGTCGTGAGCACCACGAGACCGGCCCAGAAGGCCGGGTGCAGCGCGGTGACCAGCCCGTAGTCGTCGAGCCGCGAGACGTCGGTGTGCCGCATGGCGTACACCCACAGGGCGAGCGCGACGAGCAGCGGAACACCGGGCCAGGCCAGTGCGCGCCGCCCGGACCAGGCGGGCGGCAGGTCGGACAGATCCGTCAGAGGCTCCTGGGCCGGGCTCGACGACTCCGAGGAGGAGCTGGAGGACTGGCTGAAGGTCTCGGGGCCGCCGCCGGAGGTGCTCGCGCCGTCCCGTGCCGGTGTGGGTTCTGGCGTGGATCTCTCCCTCGGCCTTGCTGGCGGACGCACGGTGGTTCCCCCCTGGCGGTTCGGCTCTCTTCGGCTCTTCTCGGCTCTCTTCGGCTCCGTTCGGCCCTGTTCGGCTCGGGAGCTTGGTCAGGCGCTGGGTCGGAAGGGCCCCGTCCCCAGGGCCGACACGGCACGGCGGCAGAGCGGCAGGAGCGGGACGAGTACGGCGAGTACGGCGAGCAGGGGCGGCGCGACCGGTGCGAGCGCCTCACGCCACACCCAGCCGCCGACCGCGACGAGATACAGAACCCCCCAGCGCCCCGGCCACGGCAACCGTCCGCCCGCGCCGGCGAGCAGCAGCCACAACGGCACGAGGCACAGCAGCTGGCAGACCGGCGGCGCCCAGCGGAGCAGCGGTTCGGGCCCGTCGAGCACGACCATGTCCGCGAGGAAGCCGGCCGTCTTCTCATACAACGCCCCGTCCACCGGCCTCGGTTCCCGCCCGAGGGCGACCGGTGCGGCGTACAGGGCGAGCAGGGCGGCGTACAGCGCCGTGCCGGGCAGCCACGGGTCGCGCCGGGTGCACAGCGTGACAGCGGCGACGAACACCACGAGCAGCAGTCCTCCCGCGGTGAGCGACGGCAGCGGCAGGCCGGCCAGTAACTGACGTCCCGTCAATGCCGCTTCGGTGGCGTGGCCGAGCCAGGGCAGGTCGCGCAAGGGCGCCCAGAAGAAGACGGCGGCGACGCCGAGCAGGCTCCAGAGGGCGCCTCTCAGCCGCCGCTCCTGCTCCTGGTCCGGCTCCTGCTCCTGCTCCTGCTCCGCGACCTCGTGGCGCGGTGGCTCCCTGGCCGGCCCTTCCGGCCGCACGATCAGCGCCAGTGTGTCCCCCTGGAGCGCCTCCCGCTCGTATCCGGGACGCCCGATGAACAGCGTGACCGTGTCCTCGTCGCCCTCCTGGGGCTGGTAGGCGGCCCGGCGGGCCCAGGTCGTGCCGTATCCGGCGGTGGCGTTCAGCTTCGCCCAGCGCGTGCCGTAGGAGGCATGAGAGGGAGGGGAAGCATCCGCGGGCGTACGGGCCGCGGGCACGCTGTCGTCGGGCCGCAGGGCCGCCCGCAGCCCGGCCGTGGAGACGACGGCGATCAGCGTCATGCTCAGCAGCACCGCCCAGCCGGCGCCCGCGATCCCGGCCGGGGTGAACAGCACGGCCGCGCTGCCCAGCACCAGGGCGCACATGGCGCCTTGGAGCGCGGCGAGCACACCCGTACGCCCCTGCACGCGCAGTACGCCGATGTACAGCTCCACCACGACCCGCGGCAGCGCGCCGAGGGCGAGCAGCCGCAGCACGGTCGAGCCGTGCTCGGCGTAGTCCGGGCTGAAGGGCGTGAGGATGTACGGGGCGAAGAGGACCAGCACCAGCACGACAGGGACCAGCAGCAGCGTCATGCGCCGCAGGGCGCCCCGGACGCCGTCGGCGAGCTGCCGGGGGTCGTGGGAGGCGTGCGCGGTGAGGGACGAGGCCATGTTGATGGCCATGAACTCCATCGTGCCGCCGACGGTGTACGCCACGTAGAAGTAGCCGTTCTCCGCGGCGCTGAAGCGGACCGCGACCATCACCGGCAGCAGGTTGATCATCGCCAGGCTGAACAGCGCGCCCAGCGAGTCCCCGGCCAGGAAGCGGCCCATGTCGCGGAGTTTCGGGGGATCTTTCTCGCGGTCGAGCTCGGCCTGGCGCGGGATGAGCCTGCGGAAGATCAGCCAGCCCAGCGGCAGGGTGGAGAACGCGATCGCCACCGCCCAGGAGACGAAGATGCCGAGGACGGGCAGCGTGCCGGCGAAGACGGCCAGCAGGCCCAGTTTCCCGACCGAGAACACCGCGTTCCCGGCGGGCACCCACTCCGCCTTGCGCAGTCCGGTGAGCACCCCGTCCTGGAGCGTGAGCAGCGCCCAGGCCACGCACGCCGCGACGAACACCGCGCCCGCCATGGGCGTGCCCAGCGGGGCGTAGGACGCGCCCCAGGCGTCGAGCGTGAGCAGGAAGACGGCGGCGGCGAGCGCCACGACCAGCGAACTGGCCGCGTACATGCCCCACACCAGGCGCCCGGTCTCCCGGCCCGCGCGCGGGACGAACCGCACGACGGCGCCGATCATCGTCGTCGCCGTGATGCTGGCGAGCAGCCGCATCGCGGCGATGGCGGCGGAGCCCTGGCCGACGGCCTCCTCGGAGTAGTAGCGGGCGGCCACCAGCCAGAAGCCCAGGCCCAGGACGGCGGACACGCCGGTGCTGAGCATGAGGAAGTAGGCGTTCTTGAACAGCGAGTCATGCGTGTGCTCGTCGGCGGCGGGCTTCGGTCCGCCGCCGTCCTCGGCGCGCGTGGTGGCCGGCTCGTGCACCTGGATCTCAGCCACGGGACTGCCCCAGCCCTCCCCGTGCCGCCCTGCCGCGGGGCGGTTCTGCCGGTAACCGGGCCGGCCGTGCCCCGGACCGCTCCAGCACCTCCACGACCGCCCGGGCCCGCAGCGGGTCCACGGGCAGCGCGTGCCGCGCGAACCAGCGGGCCGCCTCGGGGGCCGGTGAGAGGTCGGTGAACCGCTCGCCGGCGTAGTCGTCCAGGGGCGGGTCGTAGAGGTAGCCGACGACGATGCCCCGCCGCGCCAGGGCCGCGATCGCCGCGTCCCGGTCCGCCACGAACAGCGGGACGCGGAACAAGGGCTGGGTGCCGTGCGCGTCACGGGGCCTGGCCCAGGGTGTGGACAGCAGCAGTTCCGTGCCCGCCCGGCAGGCGTCCAGCACCTCGTCCAGCCGGTCGAGCCTGCGCCCGACGCGCCGCAGCCTCAGCCGGCCGGACTCCTGGCGGTAGTCGTGCATGTCGACGCGTACCCAGGGGTGGTGGGCGTCGAGCCCGGGCGCGTGGCGGGCGGCCCGCGCGAGTTCGTCCGGGCGCAGCGGCATCCGGATCTCCTCGCGGTCCGCCAGCCCCAGCAGCCGGATCGTGGCCCAGGCGGCGCGCCGCAGCCGCAGCCCGCGCACCGCCGCCTCCGCGTACGGCCGGATCGCATAGGCCAGTTCGGAGCTCGTCCGGTGCGGCGTGAGCAGCCCCGCGCAGGTCCTCTCCACCGCGTCCCGCAGCCCCGGGTCGGCGAGGGAGAGCATGCCCCCGGCCTTGGCCCCGACATGCTTGGAGAGGCTGAACACGGAGGCCTCGCCCCACGCCCCGACCGGCCGGTCCCCCACCCGGCTGCCGATGGCGTGCGCCGCGTCCTCGAACAGCGGGATCCCCAGCGCGTCGCACTTGCGCCTGAGGCTCGGCGCCGGGTCCGGGTTCCCGTACAGGTTCGTGGTGAGCACGGCGGACACCGATCTCCACGTCTCGTCCGGCACGGCATCGATGTCGATGGAGGCGTCGAGCGGGTTCAACGGCGCCTGCACCGGGCGCAGTCCGGCCGCGAGCACGACGAAGAAGATGACGTCGTCGTTGACCGGCGACATCAGCACCCGTCCGCCGGGCGGGCACCAGTGGCGCAGCGCCACATACAGCCCGAAACGGCACGACGGTACATACACGCATTCCCGGCCGAGCCGCGGGCGCATGGTCTCTTCCAGCCGCTTCGGCTGCACACCACGCCGCACCGAGCCCGGGCCGGCCTCCCCAATGGCCATCCGCCCCCCTGGTGTGCCATCGGAACGCCCCCTCCCCGAGGCCTTCCGGCACCCGCCCAGAGTCGCCCCGTTCGCACCGCTCCGTCAAGATTGCGTCCCGTCCTGTGGATAACTTCCGGCTCGTACGGATGTGCCGTCCCGTCCGCCGCGCCCGAGTCGCACCGTCCGGTCCCACCCGGGCCCACCTGCCCCGTTCGCCCGTATCCGCCTCCTCGGACCCTGCCCAGGACGGGTGTGCCACCCGTAACGTGTGGCAGGACCACGAACACGTGGCGACGACACGGCACACCCGAAAGCGAGGCAGCACCCGATGCCCCCCTTCGATGTCCCCGAGGGAGACCCCTTCGGCCCGCACAACCTGCCGTACGGCGTGTTCTCCCTCCCCGGCTCCTCCCACCGGACCGTGGGCGTCCGGCTCGGCGACCACGTCCTGGACGCCGGAGCGGCGGCCCACGCGCTCGGCTCCCCGTACGCCTCCCTGCTCGCGCGGCCGACCCTCAACCCGCTGCTGGCCGCGGGCCGCACGGCCTGGTCGGACGTCCGCCGGGCGCTGACGGCGTGGGTGACCGTGCCGTCCCACCGCGAGACCGTCGCGCCGATGTTCCACCCCCTGTCCTCGGTGACGCTGCACCTCCCCTTCGAGGTCGCGGACTACGTCGACTTCTACGCGTCCGAGAACCACGCCCGGAACGTCGGCCGGATCTTCCGCCCCGACGCCGAGGACTCCCTGACCCCCAACTGGAAGCACCTGCCGATCGGCTACCACGGCCGCTCCGGCACGGTCGTCGTCTCCGGCACGGACGTCGTACGCCCCTCGGGCCAGCGCAAGGCGCCCGCGGACCCGGCTCCGGTCTTCGGCCCGTCCGTGCGCCTGGACATCGAGGCGGAGGTCGGTTTCGTGGTCGGCGTGCCGTCCCGGATGGGCGCGCCGGTGCCCCTCGACGGCTTCCGTGAGCACGTCTTCGGCCTCTGCCTCCTCAACGACTGGTCCGCGCGCGACATCCAGGCCTGGGAGTACGTCCCGCTCGGCCCGTTCCTCGGCAAGTCCTTCGCCACGTCCGTGTCGGCGTGGATCACCCCGCTGGACGCCCTGGAGGAGGCCCGGGTGTCCCCGCCGTCCCGGACGCACGAGCTGCTGCCCTACCTGGACGACAGCGACGAGGAACCCGGCGGCTACGACCTGCGGATCAGCGTCGCCGTGAACGGCCACGTCGTCTCC
Organism: Streptomyces sp. NPDC007991; assembly: GCF_042958445.1. Classification (NCBI taxonomy): domain Bacteria; kingdom Bacillati; phylum Actinomycetota; class Actinomycetes; order Kitasatosporales; family Streptomycetaceae; genus Streptomyces; species Streptomyces sp. NPDC007991. Next base: position 114,039 of record NZ_JBIBJD010000020.1, on the reverse strand, counting down.
GAGCCGCCCTTCTCCACCATGTACTGGACGGCCGCCCAGCAACTGGCCCACATGACCGTCAACGGCGCTTGCCTGCGCACCGGCGACCTGTACGGCTCGGGCACGGTCAGCGGCCCGGCGGACCGTGAGCGCGGCTCCCTGCTCGAACTGACCTGGAACGGCCGCGACCCGCTCGAACTCCCCGACGGCAAGCGGACGTTCCTGGAGGACGGCGATGTGGTGACCCTGTCCGCCTGGGCCCCGGGGCCGGACGGTGTGCGGGTGGGGCTCGGCGAGGTGACCGGGCGGGTGGCGCCGGCCTGACGGAGCCGGGCAGGCGGGACTTGCGGACAACCCTTTACGGTCCGGATCTGGCCGACAGTCGCCCCTCCTCGCTCTTCTGATGCCGCTCGACCCCTGACTCACACCGCCCGGCACCGTCATACTGGGCTCGGGCGGTGTGCCCGCAGGCGCGCGGTGCACGGCACGTCCGGCGCACTCGTCAGCGGGTGCGCCGTGTACGTCGACCGCGTCACCGCTGCGCACAGCAGCCGCCCTCCCCCGCACGACCCGTAGCCGCCCCTCTTCCGACCAGGAACCGGAGCCCGTGGCAATGACCGTCTGCCTGCTCCTGCTGAGCGTTGTCGCCGTGACGGCCGCCGTACCCGTTCCCCGTGCGCTGACCCGGGCCGTCTGGCCCGAGCGGGAACCGGTGGTCGGGCTGTGGGTGTGGCAGTGCCTGGTCGCCACCGTGCTGCTGTGCTGCGTGACGGCACTCGCCCTGGGCGCGGCCGCCGTGTTCGGCACGGTCCGCGCGCAGCTCTTCGCCCCGGCTCCGGCCGCGGTGACGGCCGCGTACGACCTGTCCACCGCCCCGCCGTGGGCCGCCGCCCTCACCCTGCTGCTGGCCTGCGGCGCCGCCTGGACGACCGCGATGCTCGCGCGGGAACTCGTCGAGGCGCGCCGGCGCCGCGCCCAGGCCCGCGCGCACCTCCGCGAACGCGCCCCCGACCTGCCGGCCGGACTGCCCGCCGCCCGCGGCCCCCTTCTGGTCCTGGAGGACGAGTACCCCGACGCCTGGTGGATGCCCGGCAACCCGCCGCAGCTGATCGTCACCACCGGCGCCCTGCACCGCCTCACGGACCACCAGCTCGACGCCGTCCTCACCCATGAGCGCGGCCACGCCCGCGCCCGCCACGACTGGCTGCTGCACCTGTCCACCGCCCTGGCCACGGGCTTTCCCCGCATCCCGTTGTTCGCCCACTTCTGTGACCAGACGCACCGCCTGGTCGAACTGGCCGCCGACGACACGGCCTCCCGCCGCTGCGGCCACCTGACCACGGCCCTGGCGCTGATCGAGCTGAACCAGCACCGCGGCGTCCTGTCCTGTGCCTCCAGCCACCGCCTGCTGGGCGAGCGGGTCGACCGGCTCCTGGAACCGCCGCCCCGGCTGGGCCGCCGGCACCGGGCCCTGACGACCACCACGGCCGCGCTGGTACCGCTGCTGCCCCTGCTGATCGCGTTCGCGCCGGGTCTGACCGCCCTGTCGTAGCCGCACCGCGGCGGCGGCCGGTGGCGGATCTCCCGACCGGCGCCGAAAGTCCAGCTCAGCAGCCCACCCGGTCCGCAAGGCCGCCGTCCTGGCCCTGACCCGGCACCGCGCCACCGAGGAGGCCCGCGCGGCCCTCGCCACGGCGACGACGGACTCCGACGCCGATGTCAGGGCTTACGCCGGACGGGCGCTGTGACCGGCCCGGCTCCCCGCCCTCTGTGGCCCCGGCCGGAGCCCGGCCCTATATCCAGTCGTCGGGCTCCGGCTCCGCATCCATCTCCGGCCAGTGGTCCGGCTCCCCCGCCTCTTGACCGGCGGCGGCGTGGGCCGGAGCCTGGCCGGACGCCTGGGCCGAGGGTGAGGCGCCCGCAGGAGCAGAGCCCGCCGGCCCGTCCAGCGACGCGAGCACCTCCAGCACGCCCTCCCCGTACGTCGCGAGCTTCTTCTCGCCCACCCCGCTGATCCCGCCGAGTTCGGCCACCGAGCCCGGCCACACCGTGGCGATCTCCCTCAGCGTGGCGTCGTGGAAGATGACGTACGCCGGGACGCCCTGCTCGCGAGCCTGCTCGGCCCGCCAGGCGCGCAGTGCCTCGAAGGCCGGCAGCAGTTCCTCGGGCAGCTCGGCGGCAACGGTCTTGCCCTTGCGCTCGCCCCGCCCCGAGCCCGAGGCCGACGAGGACCCCGACCGGGAGGTCACCGGCTTCTTCGGCTCCTTGCGCAGCGGCACCTCGCGCTCCCGCCGCAGCACCGCCCCGCTCGCTTCGGTCAGCACCAGCGTGCCGTACTCGCCCTCCACCGCGAGCAGCCCCTGGGCCAGCAACTGCCGGATGACGCCCCGCCATTCGCCCTCCGTGAGATCGTCGCCGATGCCGAACACCGACAGCTGGTCGTGGTCGAACTGGATGACCTTGGCGGTCCGCTTCCCCAGCAGGATGTCGACGATCTGCACCGCGCCGAACTTCTGCCCCCGCTCCCGCTGGAGCCGCACCACCGTCGACAGCACCTTCTGCGCCGCGACCGTGCCGTCCCAGGTCTCCGGCGGGGTCAGGCAGGTGTCGCAGTTGCCGCAGCCCGCCGGGTCCGGGTCCTGGCCGAAGTAGGCGAGGAGCTGGCCCCGGCGGCACTGGGCCGTCTCGCACAGCGCCAGCATCGAGTCCAGGTGGGCCTGGGCCCGTCGCCGGAACGCCTCGTCGCCCTCGCCCGACTGGATCAGCTTGCGCTGCTGTATGACGTCGTTCAGCCCGTACGCCATCCAGGCCGTCGACGGCAGCCCGTCCCGCCCGGCCCGGCCCGTCTCCTGGTAGTAGCCCTCGACCGACTTCGGCAGGTCGAGGTGGGCGACGAAGCGGACGTCCGGCTTGTCGATGCCCATTCCGAAGGCGATGGTCGCCACCACGACCAGGCCGTCCTCCCGCAGGAAGCGGGACTGGTGGGCCGCGCGCGTGCCCGCGTCCAGGCCCGCGTGGTACGGCACCGCCTCGATGCCGTTGCGGCTGAGGAACTCGGCGGTCTTGTCGACCGAGTTGCGCGACAGGCAGTAGACGATGCCCGCGTCGCCCGCGTGCTCCTCGCGCAGGAAGCTCAGCAGCTGCTTCTTCGGGTCCGCCTTCGGCACGATCCGGTACTGGATGTTGGGCCGGTCGAAGCTCGCCACGAAGTGCCGGGCCGCCGGCATGTTCAGCCGCTCGGTGATCTCCTGGTGCGTCGCCCGCGTGGCCGTCGCCGTGAGCGCGATCCGCGGTACGTCCGGCCAGCGCTCGCCGAGCAGCGACAGCGCGAGGTAGTCCGGCCGGAAGTCGTGGCCCCACTGGGAGACGCAGTGCGCCTCGTCGATCGCGAAGACGGAGATCTTCCCGCGGGAGAGCAGGCCGAGCGTGTTCTCCAGCCGCAGCCGCTCCGGCGCCAGGTACAGCACGTCCAGCTCGCCGGCGAGGAACTCGGCCTCGACCATCCGCCGCTCGTCGAAGTCCTGCGTGGAGTTCATGAACCCGGCCCGCACGCCCAGGGCCCGCAGCGCGTCCACCTGGTCCTGCATGAGGGCGATGAGCGGGGAGACGACCACCCCCGTACCCGGCCTGACCAGGGACGGGATCTGGTAGCACAGCGACTTGCCGCCGCCGGTCGGCATGAGCACGACAGCATCGCCACCCGCGACGACGTGGTCGATGACGGCTTCCTGCTCCCCGCGGAAGGCCTCGTAGCCGAAGACCCGGCGCAGCGCGGCCACCGCCTCGCTCGCGTCGGCGCCGAGGGCCCCGGCGGGGCCACTGCCCGCACCGACCCCGGCCCCGGTCTCCGTCACCGCGTCCAGTTCCGTCATCACACCCGTCCCGCCGGTAGCGCCCATCGTTCCGTCCCCCGTACGTCGCCCCTCGACCACTGCGTCCACCATAGGCGCCCGCACCGACAGCCCCGGAGTTATCCACAGGCCGCACCGAACGCCCGCGTCAAGGACACGACTGTCGTTCACACGTTCGCGGGAGACCTGCCCGTTTCCGGCGGATAGTCTGAATGCACCGGCGAGACTCCGTCCCATGGGAGCACTGATGAGCGTCGCACCAAAGGCGTCCAAGCCCACCTGGCCGACCCCGCCGGAAGGCGGCTGGACCGCCGACGACCTGGACCGCCTCCCGAATCTTCCTCCCCACACGGAGCTGATCGACGGGAGCCTCGTCTTCGTGAGTCCGCAGACTCTTTTCCACTCACGCGCTGTCGACTTCTTCAATTGGCAGCTCCAGTCTCTGGCACCCTCGGAATTCGAGGTGATTCGCGAATTCACCATCGACATCGATCGCCAGAACCGGCCCGAGCCAGATGTGATCGTGGTGCGCGGCGATGTTGTGGAGGACCCGGAACAGACTCGCTATCCAGCGGAGTCTGTCCTGCTCGCCATCGAGGTCGTGTCGGCGGACTCCGTCTCCCGGGACCGCGAGACCAAGCCGCTGAAGTACGCCCGGGCCGGCATCCCCCACTTCTGGCGTGTGGAGAACGAGAAGGGCCTCGCCGCGGTGCACGCCTTCGAGCTGGAGCCCACCACCGGCGCGTACACCAGCATCGGTATCTTCCGTGAGCGGATGAAGGTCAGCGCCCCGTTCCCCATGGATCTGGATCTCACCGCCATCAAACCCCGCCGCAAGAGCGGCGAGTAACCGCCACGACGCACAGGACAGCGGCCCGGCCCCCTGAGGGGAACCGGGCCGCAGCCGCTCAGCAAGCGCAGGGTCAGCGCACGAACACCCCCGCCTGCCCCGCCAGATCCAGGAAGTACTGCGGCGCCACACCGAGCACCAGCGTGACCGCCACACCGACGCCGATCGCCGTCATCGTCAGCGGCGACGGCACGGCCACCGTCGGGCCCTCCGGCCGCGGCTCGCTGAAGAACATCAGCACGATGACGCGGATGTAGAAGAACGCCGCGATCGCCGACGAGATCACACCGATCACGACGAGCGGGGCGGCCCCGCCCTCCGCCGCCGCCTTGAACACGGCGAACTTCCCGGCGAAGCCGGAGGTCAGCGGAATGCCCGCGAAGGCCAGCAGGAACACCGCGAACACGGCTGCCACCAGCGGCGAACGCCGGCCGAGCCCCGCCCACTTGGACAGGTGCGTCGCCTCGCCGCCCGCGTCGCGCACGAGCGTGACCACCGCGAAGGCGCCGATCGTCACGAACGAGTACGCGGCCAGGTAGAACAGCACGGACGACACACCGTCGGGCGTGGTCGCGATGACACCCGCGAGGATGAACCCGGCGTGCGCGATCGACGAGTACGCCAGCAGTCGCTTGATGTCGGTCTGTGTGATCGCGACGATGGCGCCGCCCAGCATGGTGACGATCGCCACGGCCCACATCACCGGCCGCCAGTCCCAGCGCAGACCCGGCAGCACGACGTACAGCAGCCGCAGCAGCGCACCGAACGCCGCCACCTTCGTCGCCGCCGCCATGAAACCGGTCACCGGCGTGGGCGCGCCCTGGTACACGTCCGGCGTCCACATGTGGAACGGCACCGCGCCCACCTTGAACAGCAGGCCCATCACCACCAGCGCGGCACCGATCAGCAGCAGCACGTCGTTGCCCATGGTGTCCGCGAGCGCCGGGTTGACGTCCGCGATCGTGCCGTCGACGACCTGCGCGATCGTGGCGTACGACATCGAGCCCGCGTAGCCGTACAGCAGGGCGATGCCGAACAGGGTGAACGCGGAGGCGAACGCGCCGAGCAGGAAGTACTTGACCGCCGCCTCCTGCGACATCAGCCGCTTGCGGCGGGCCAGCGCGCACAGCAGGTACAGCGGGAGCGAGAGGACCTCCAGCGCCACGAAGAGCGTCAGCAGGTCGTTGGCCGCCGGGAAGACCAGCATGCCGGCGACGGCGAACAGCAGCAGCGGGAACACCTCGGTGGTGGTGAACCCTGCCTTGACCGCGGCCTTCTCGCTCTCGCTGCCCGGCACGGACGCGGCCTGCGCGGCGAAGGAGTCGACCCGGTTGCCGTGCACCACCGGGTCGAGCCGCCGCTCGGCGAAGGTGAACAGGCCCACCAGGGCCGCCAGCAGGATCGTGCCCTGAAGGAAGAGGGCCGGTCCGTCGACGGCGATCGCGCCCATCGCGGCGATGCGCGCCTTGGTCGTGCCGTAGCCGTCGGCCGCGAGCGCGACGACCGCGGCGAAGGCGGCGGCGAGCGCGACGACGGACACGAACATCTGGACGTAGTAACGGGATTTGCGCGGTACGAACGCCTCGACGAGGATCCCGAGGATCGCCGCGCCGACGACGATCAGCGTGGGCGCCAACTGTCCGTACTCGAACTTCGGCGCGTCGATCTTGGTGATCGGTTCGGCCGCGGTTGTCCACAGGCTGTGGACGGCTGTTGCGCTCACTTGGCCGCCTCCACCTCGGGCTGGGGGTCCTTCTTCTGTACGTCGGACATGGTCTGTTTCACCGCGGGGTTGACGATGTCCGTGACGGGCTTCGGGTAGACGCCCAGGAAGATCAGCAGTACGACCAGCGGGGCGACGACCACGAGCTCCCGGACCCTGAGGTCCGGCATCGCGCTGACCTCCGGTTTCACCGGGCCCGTCATCGTCCGCTGGTAGAGGACGAGGGTGTAGAGCGCGGCGAGGACGATGCCGAAGGTGGCGATGATGCCGATCACGGGGTAGCGCGTGAACGTGCCGACCAGGACCAGGAACTCACTGACGAACGGCGCCAGACCCGGCAGCGACAGGGTCGCGAGGCTGCCGATGAGGAACGTGCCGGCCAGCACCGGGGCGACCTTCTGAACTCCGCCGTAGTCGGCGATGAGCCGCGAGCCGCGCCGGGAGATCAGGAAGCCCGCCACCAGCATCAGCGCGGCGGTCGAGATGCCGTGGTTGACCATGTAGAGCGTCGCACCGGACTGGCCCTGGCTGGTCATCGCGAAGATGCCCATGATGATGAAGCCGAAGTGGGAGATCGACGCGTAGGCCACCAGCCGCTTGATGTCCCGCTGGCCGACCGCGAGCAGCGCCCCGTAGATGATGCTGATCAGGGCCAGGACGAGGATCACGGGCGTCGCCCACTTGCTGGCCTCCGGGAAGAGCTGGAGGCAGAAGCGGAGCATCGCGAAGGTGCCGACCTTGTCGACGACCGCCGTGATCAGCACGGCGACCGGGGCGGTGGACTCCTGCATCGCGTTGGGCAGCCAGGTGTGCAACGGCCACAGCGGCGCCTTCACCGCGAAGGCGAAGAAGAAGCCGAGGAACAGCCAGCGTTCGGTGCCGGTCGCCATGTCGAGCGAGCCGTTGGCGCGGGCCGCGGCGATCTCCGTGAGCGAGAAGCTCCCGGCGACCACGTAGAGGCCGATCACCGCGGCCAGCATGATCAGGCCGCCGACCAGGTTGTAGAGGAGGAACTTCACGGCCGCGTACGACCGTTGCGTCGCAGCCGCCTTCTCGCCGTGCTCGTGGGCACGGTCCCCGAAGCCGCCGATGAGGAAGTACATCGGGATCAGCATGGCTTCGAAGAAGATGTAGAAGAGGAAGACGTCGGTGGCCTCGAAGGAGAGGATCACCATCGCCTCGACGGCCAGGATCAGGGCGAAGAAGCCCTGCGTGGGCCGCCACCGGCTGCTGCCGGTCTCCAGCGGGTCGGCGTCGTGCCAGCCCGCGAGGATGATGAACGGGATCAGCAGGGCCGTGAGGGCGATCAGCGCCACCGCGATGCCGTCCACGCCCAGTTCGTAGCGGACACCGAAGTCGGCGATCCAGGCGTGGGACTCGGTGAGCTGGTAGCGGCCGCCGTCCGGGTCGAAGCGCACCAGGACGACGATCGCCAGGACGAGCGTGGCGAGCGAGAAGAGCAGCGCCAGCCACTTGGCGGCGGTGCGCCGCGCGGCCGGTACGGCGGCCGTGGCGATCGCCCCGACGGCCGGGAGCACCGCTGTCGCTGTCAGCAGAGGAAAGGACATCGGTATCAGACCGCCCTCATCAGCAGGGTCGCGGCGACGATGACCGCCGCGCCGCCGAACATCGAGACCGCGTAGGAGCGGGCGAAGCCGTTCTGCAGCTTGCGCATCCGCCCGGACAGGCCGCCGACCGAGGCCGCCGTGCCGTTGACGACGCCGTCGACCAGGGTGTGGTCGACGTAGACCAGGGACCGCGTGAGGTGCTCGCCGCCGCGGACCAGGACGACGTGGTTGAAGTCGTCCTGGAGCAGGTCGCGCCGGGCGGCCCGGGTGAGCAGCGAGCCGCGCGGGGCGACGGCCGGGACCGGGCGGCGGCCGTACTGCGCCCAGGCGATGGCGACACCGATGATCATGCACGCGACGGTCGCACCGGTGACAACACCCGCGCTGATCGGCGGGTTGCCGTGACTGTGCCCGGTGATCGGCTCCAGCCAGTGCAGGAAGCGGTCGCCGATGCTGAAGAACGCACCGCCGGCCACCGATCCGACGGCCAGCACGATCATCGGGATCGTCATGACCTTGGGCGACTCGTGCGGATGCGGCGGGGTGTACTCGCCGCGGGTCTCGGCGGCGGGCTCCACGTCCGGCTCGGCCGGGGACGGCGTCGGCGCGTTGCGCCAGCGCTCCTCGCCGAAGAACGTCATCAGCATCACCCGCGTCATGTAGAACGCGGTGATGGCCGCGCCGAGCAGGGCGCAGGCGCCGAGGATCCAGCCCTCGGTGCCGCCCTTGGCGAACGCCGCCTCGATGATCTTGTCCTTGGAGAAGAAGCCGGACAGGCCCGGGAAGCCGATGATCGCCAGGTAGCCGAGGCCGAAGGTGACGAAGGTGATCGGCATGTACTTCCTCAGGCCGCCGTACCTCCTCATGTCCACCTCGTCGTTCATGCCGTGCATGACCGAACCGGCGCCGAGGAAGAGCCCCGCCTTGAAGAAGCCGTGCGTCACCAGGTGCATGATCGCGAAGACGTAGCCGATCGGGCCGAGGCCCGCGGCCAGCACCATGTAGCCGATCTGCGACATGGTCGAACCGGCCAGTGCCTTCTTGATGTCGTCCTTCGCGCAACCGACGATCGCACCGAACAGGAGCGTGACCGCGCCGACGATGGTGACGACCAGCTGTGCGTCCGGGGCGCCGTTGAAGACGGCCGCGGAGCGGACGATCAGGTACACGCCCGCCGTCACCATGGTCGCGGCGTGGATGAGGGCCGAGACCGGGGTCGGGCCCTCCATCGCGTCCCCGAGCCAGGACTGCAGCGGCACCTGGGCGGACTTGCCGCAGGCGGCGAGCAGCAGCATCAGCGCGATCGCGGTCAGCTTGTCCTCACCGGCCGCACCGGCGAGCCCCGCCTCCCCGTGGCCGCCGAGCACCGGCCCGAAGGCGAAGGTGCCGAACCACAGGAACATCAGCATGATCGCGATGGACAGGCCCATGTCGCCGACGCGGTTGACCAGGAAGGCCTTCTTCGCGGCCGTGGCGGCGCTGGGCTTGTGCTGCCAGAAGCCGATCAGCAGGTAGGAGGCGAGACCGACGCCCTCCCAGCCGACGTACAGCAGCAGGTAGTTGTCGGCGAGGACGAGCAGCAGCATCGCCGCGAGGAACAGGTTCAGGTAGCCGAAGAAGCGGCGGCGCCGCTCGTCGTGCTCCATGTACCCCACGGAGTAGAGGTGGATCAGCGATCCGACGCCCGTGATGAGCAGGACGAACGTCATGGACAGCTGGTCGAGCTGGAAGGCGACGTCCGCCTGGAAGCCCTCGACCGGGATCCAGCTGAACAGGTGCTGGCTCATGACACGGTTCTCGGGGGCCTGGGCGAGCATGTCGCTGAACAGCACCAGGCCGAGCACGAAGGAGGCGGCCGCGAGCAGCGTGCCGATCCAGTGGCCGACGGCGTCCAGCCGGCGTCCGCCGCACAGCAGGACCGCCGCTCCGAGCAGAGGCGCCGCCACCAGCAGCGCAATCAGGTTCTCCACGATTCTTCCGACCCCTTACAGCTTCATCAGGCTGGCGTCGTCGACCGAGGCCGAGTGGCGGGCGCGGAACAGGGACACGATGATCGCGAGCCCGACCACGACCTCCGCGGCGGCGACGACCATCGTGAAGAAGGCGATGATCTGGCCGTCGAGGTTGCCGTGCATCCGGGAGAAGGCGACGAACGCGAGGTTGCAGGCGTTGAGCATGAGCTCGATGCACATGAACACGACGATCGCGTTGCGCCGGATCAGTACGCCGGTGGCGCCGATCGTGAACAGCAGGGCCGCGAGATACAGATAGTTGACCGGGTTCATTTCGACGCCTCCTCGGGCCGCTTGAACGTGGTCGGCTCGATGGCCTTCCGCTCCAGGCGCTCCTCGGCACGCTGCTCCAGGGCCCGCAGGTCGTTGAGCGCCTCCTGCGACACGTCCCGGATCTGGCCCCGCTCCCGCAGCGTCTTGCTGACGGTGAGGTCGGACGGTGTGCCGTCGGGGAGCAGGCCCGCGATGTCGACCGCGTTGTGCCGGGCGTACACACCGGGCGCCGGCAGGGGCGGCAGCTGCTTACCGTCGCGGACCCGCTCCTCGGACAGCTCCCGCTGCGTCTTGGCGCGCTCGGTGCGCTCGCGGTGGGTGAGCACCATGGCGCCGACGGCGGCCGTGATGAGCAGGGCGCCGGTGATCTCGAACGCGAACACGTACCGGGTGAAGAGGAGGGCGGCGATGCCCTCCACATTGCCGCCGGCGTTGGCCTGGCCGATGCCGCTGAACTCCGTCAGGGAGGCGTTGCCGATGCCGGCGATCAGCAGGACGCCGAAGCCCAGGCCGCACAGCAGGGCCAGCCAGCGCTGGCCCTTGATGGTCTCCTTCAGGGAGTCCGCCGCGGTGACGCCGACGAGCATCACCACGAACAGGAACAGCATCATGATCGCGCCGGTGTAGACGATGATCTGGACGACGCCCAGGAAGTAGGCGCCGTTGGCGAGGTAGAACACCGCCAGAATGATCATGGTTCCGGCGAGGCAGAGGGCGCTGTGCACGGCCCTCTTCATGAGGATGGTGCACAGAGCGCCGATCACCGCGACCGTACCGAGGATCCAGAACTGGACGGCCTCTCCGGTGGAGGTGGAGTAGGCGGCGAGCTGGGTGGTCATCGGCCGATCACCTTCTCCGAGGCGGGTTCCGTCCCGCCGAAGGTCGAGTCGGCCTCCTGGACGACCTCACCCTTGGAGTGGGCGACCTGCCGCTCCGTACCGGGCGCGGCCTCGGTGACCAGGCCCCGGTAGTAGTCCTGCTCGTCGGTGCCCGGGTAGATGGCGTGGGGCGTGTCGACCATGCCCTCCTCCAGGCCGGCGAGCAGCTGCTCCTTGGTGTAGATGAGGTCGGCCCGGCTGGAGTCGGCGAGCTCGAACTCGTTCGTCATCGTCAGCGCGCGCGTGGGGCACGCCTCGATGCACAGGCCGCACAGGATGCAGCGGGCGTAGTTGATCTGGTAGACGCGGCCGTACCGCTCGCCCGGCGAGTAGCGCTCCTCGTCGGTGTTGTCCGCGCCCTCCACGTAGATGGCGTCGGCGGGGCAGGCCCACGCGCACAGTTCGCACCCGACGCACTTCTCCAGGCCGTCCGGATGGCGGTTGAGCTGGTGCCGTCCGTGGAAGCGCGGAGCCGTGGTCTTCTGCTGCTCCGGGTACTGCTCGGTCAGCCGCTTCTTGAACATGGCCTTGAAGGTCACGCCGAAGCCGGCCACCGGGTTCTGGAAACCGGGCTTGGTGTCCTTCGGTTCCTCAGCCATCGGACGCCTCCTTTCCATCCGTAGTTCCGCCCAGAGATCCGTCACTCTGAGTATCGGGCCCACCACTGACAATCAGCTCCCGCTCACGGCGCGAGCGGCGTCGCGGAACCGCCGGCAGCTCCTGTCCCGGCAGGGGCGGTACGGGGAATCCGCCCGCCATCGGGTCGAAGGCGGCCGGGGTCTCGGCCGGCTGCCCGTCCTCCTTCGCCTTCTCGCGGAACATGTCGACGACGAAGGAGAGCACCAGCAGGGCCAGCACGCCGCCGCCGACGTAGAGGGCGATGTCGGCGAAGTCGTAGCCCTCGTTGCGCAGGGCGCGGACGCTGGCGACGAGCATCAGCCAGACCAGCGAGACTGGGATGAGGACCTTCCAGCCGAGCTTCATCAGCTGGTCGTAGCGGACGCGTGGGAGCGTGCCGCGGATCCAGATGAACATGAACAGCAGCAACTGGACCTTGACCGTGAACCAGAGCATCGGCCACCAGCCGTGGTTCGCGCCCTCCCAGAACGTGCTGATCGGCCAGGGGGCCCGCCAGCCGCCGAGGAACAGCGTCGTGGCGACGGCCGAGACGGTCACCATGTTGACGTACTCGGCGAGCATGAACATCGCGAACTTGATCGACGAGTACTCGGTGTTGAAGCCGCCGACCAGGTCGCCCTCCGACTCCGGCATGTCGAACGGGGCGCGGTTGGTCTCGCCGACCATCGTCACGATGTAGATGACGAAGGAGAGCGGCAGCAGCAGGATGTACCAGCGGTCGGTCTGCTGCTCGACGATCGCCGACGTCGACATCGACCCCGAGTAGAGGAACACGGAGGCGAAGGCGGCGCCCATCGCGATCTCGTACGAGATCATCTGCGCGCAGGACCGCAGCCCTCCCAGCAGCGGGTACGTCGATCCCGAACTCCAGCCGGCCAGCACGATGCCGTAGATGCCGACGGAGGCGACCGCGAGGATGTAGAGCATCGCGATCGGCAGGTCGGTGAGCTGCATCGAGGTGCGGTGGCCGAAGATCGAGATCTCGTTGCCGGCCGGGCCGAAGGGGATCACCGCGATCGCCATGAAGGCCGGGATGGCCGCGACGACCGGCGCGAGGACGTACACGGCCTTGTCCGCGCGCTTGACGACGACGTCTTCCTTGAGCATCAGCTTGATGCCGTCGGCGAGCGACTGGAGCATGCCCCAGGGGCCGTGCCGGTTGGGGCCGATGCGCAGCTGCATCCAGGCGACGACCTTGCGCTCCATGACGATGGAGATCAGCACGGTCACCATCAGGAAGGCGAAGCAGAACACCGCCTTGATGGCGACCAGCCACCACGGGTCGGTGCCGAACATCGAGAGGTCTTCAGCAGCGAGGTACGACGGGCTCATGCCTCCACCTCCTTGGGGGCCTCGCCGGCGAGGGTCGCCGGTGCGATGCGGACGAGGGAGCCGGGCCGCGCCCCGGTGTCGGAGGCGACGCCGCCGCCCGTGGAGTTCAGCGGGAGCCACACCACCCGGTCGGGCATCTCACTGATCTGCAGCGGGAGTTCGACGACGCCCTGGGGGCCGGTCACCGCGAGGAGGTCGCCGTCCTTGACGCCCGCCTCGGCGGCGGTCGCGGCCGAGACACGCGCGCGTGCGGCGTGCCGGGTGCCGGCGAGTGCCTCGTCGCCCTGCTGGAGGACGCCCTGGTCGAGCAGCAGCCGGTGTCCGGCGAGCACGGCCTGCCCGGCGGCCGGGCGGGGCAGGGCGGCCGCCGTCTCCAGGGGTTCGGTGGCCCGCGGGCCGTCCCAGGCGCCGAGCCGGTCGATCTCCGCCCGGACGGTGCGCAGATCGGGCAGTCCGAGGTGGACGTCCATGGCGTCGGCCAGCATCTGCAGCACGCGCGCGTCGGTGGGTGCGAGACGGCGCGTCATGTGGTCGGGCTTGAGCGCGGCCTCGAAGAAACGGACCCGGCCTTCCCAGTTGAGGAAGGTGCCGGCCTTCTCGGCGACCGCGGCGACGGGCAGGACGACATCGGCCTTGCGGGTGATCTCGCCGGGCCGCAGTTCGAGCGAGACGACGAAGCCGGCCTCGTCGAGTGCCGCACGCGCGCGTGCCGGGTCGGGAAGGTCGGCGATCTCGACGCCCGCCACCAGCAGGGCCTGGAGTTCGCCGGTCGCGGCGGCCTCCACGATCTGGCCGGTGTCGCGGCCGTAGCGGTGCGGGAGGCTTGCCACGCCCCAGACGCCGGCGACCTCGTCACGCGCGCGTGGGTCGGTGGCGGGACGCCCGCCCGGCAGCAGCGACGGCAGCGCGCCCGCCTCGACGGCGCCGCGTTCCCCGGCCCGGCGCGGGATCCACGCCAGCCGGGCACCGGTCGCGGAGGACATGCGCACGGCGGCGGTCAGACCGCCGGCCACCGCGGCCAGCCGCTCACCGACGACGATCACGGCGCCCTCGGCGCGCAGCGCCTCGGCGGCCGCGGCGCCGTCGCCCTCCAGGCCGACGTTGCCCGCGAGCGCGTCCAGCCACTCGGTCTCGGTGCCGGGGGCGGCCGGCAGCAGCGTCCCACCGGCCTTCTCCAGACCGCGCGTGGCGTGCGTGGCCAGCGAGAAGACCTTCTGCCCGTGCTTACGCCAGGCCTTGCGCAGCCGCAGGAAGACGCCGGGCGCCTCCTCCTCCGCCTCGAACCCGACCAGCAGGACGGCGGGGGCCTTCTCCAGCGCGGTGTACGTGACGCCCGTACCGTCGAGGTCCCGGCCGCGCCCGGCGACCTGGGCGGCGAGGAAGTCGGCCTCCTCGCTGCTGTGCACGCGCGCGCGGAAGTCGATGTCGTTGGTGTCGAGCGCCACGCGCGCGAACTTGCTGTACGCGTAGGCGTCCTCGACGGTGAGCCGGCCACCGGTCAGCACGCCGGTGCGGCCCCGGGAGGCCAGCAGCCCCTGGGCCGCGATCTGGAGGGCCTCCGGCCAGGAGGCCGGTTCCAGTTCGCCCTCGGCGTTGCGCACCAGCGGCGTCTGAAGCCGGTCCCGCTGCTGCGCGTAGCGGAACGCGAACCGCCCCTTGTCGCAGATCCACTCCTCGTTGACCTCGGGGTCGTCGGCGGCGAGCCGGCGCATGACCTTGCCGCGCCGGTGGTCGGTGCGCGTGGCGCAGCCGCCGGAGCAGTGCTCGCACACCGACGGGGAGGAGACCAGGTCGAAGGGGCGGGAGCGGAATCGGTACGCCGCCGAGGTCAGCGCGCCGACCGGGCAGATCTGGATGGTGTTGCCGGAGAAGTACGACTCGAACGGGTCGCCCTCTCCGGTGCCGACCTGCTGGAGCGCGCCCCGCTCGATCAGCTCGATCATCGGGTCGCCCGCGACCTGGTTGGAGAACCGGGTGCAGCGCGCGCACAGCACGCACCGCTCGCGGTCGAGCAGCACCTGCGTGGAGATCGGGACGGGCTTCTCGTAGGTCCGCTTGCGGCCCTCGAAGCGGGAGTCGGCGTCGCCGTGCGACATGGCCTGGTTCTGCAGCGGGCACTCGCCGCCCTTGTCGCAGACCGGGCAGTCCAGCGGGTGGTTGATGAGCAGGAGCTCCATCACACCCTTCTGGGCCTTCTCGGCGACCGGCGAGGTGAGGTGGGTCTTGACCACCATTCCGTCGGTGCAGGTGATGGTGCAGGACGCCATGGGCTTGCGCTGGCCCTCGACCTCGACGATGCACTGCCGGCAGGCGCCGGCCGGGTCGAGGAGGGGGTGGTCGCAGAACCGGGGGATCTCGATGCCGAGCTGTTCGGCGGCCCGGATGACCAGGGTGCCCTTGGGCACGCTGATCTCGATGCCGTCGATCGTCAGCGTCACGAGGTCCTCCGGCGGGACCGCCGCCTCTCCCCCACCCGCGGGAGAGCTGGTGGTCACGGTCATGCGTTCACCTCCGTGCGGTCGGCCCAGGCCGTCGACCTGGCCGGGTCGAAGGGGCAGCCTCGGCCCGTGATGTGCTGCTCGTACTCCTCGCGGAAGTACTTGAGCGAGGAGAAGATCGGCGAGGCGGCGCCGTCGCCGAGGGCGCAGAAGGACTTGCCGTTGATGTTGTCGGCGATGTCGTTCAGCTTGTCGAGGTCGGACATCCGTCCCTTGCCGGCCTCGATGTCGCGCAGCAACTGCACGAGCCAGTAGGTCCCTTCGCGGCAGGGCGTGCACTTGCCGCAGGACTCGTGGGCGTAGAACTCGGTCCAGCGCGTCACGGCCCGCACCACGCAGGTCGTCTCGTCGAAGCACTGGAGGGCTTTGGTGCCGAGCATGGAACCCGCGGCGCCCACTCCTTCGTAATCAAGAGGGACGTCGAGATGCTCGTCGGTGAACATCGGGGTCGAGGAGCCGCCCGGCGTCCAGAACTTGAGGCGGTGCCCGGGGCGCATCCCGCCGCTCATGTCGAGGAGCTGGCGGAGCGTGACCCCGAGCGGCGCCTCGTACTGGCCGGGGCTGGCGACGTGGCCGGACAGGGAGTAGAGCGTGAAGCCGGGCGACTTCTCGCTCCCCATCGACCGGAACCATTCCTTGCCCCGGTGCATGATCGCGGGAACCGACGCGATCGACTCGACGTTGTTCACCACAGTGGGGCAGGCGTAGAGGCCCGCGACGGCAGGGAAGGGGGGACGAAGCCGCGGTTGACCCCGGCGGCCTTCGAGCGAGTCCAGCAGTGCGGTCTCCTCACCGCAGATGTACGCGCCCGCGCCCGCGTGCACGGTGATGTCGAGGTCGAGTCCGCTGTCCAGGATGTTCTCGCCGAGGAAGCCCGCCTCGTAGGCCTCGCGGACGGCCGAGTGCAACCGCCGCAACACGGGGACGACTTCACCACGCAGATAGATGAACGCATGCGAAGACCTGATGGCGTAACACGCGATGATCATGCCCTCGATGAGGCTGTGCGGGTTCGCGAAGAGGAGCGGGATGTCCTTGCACGTCCCGGGCTCCGACTCGTCGGCGTTGACAACCAGATAGTGCGGCTTTCCATCCCCCTGGGGAATGAACTGCCACTTCATGCCCGTGGGGAATCCCGCGCCGCCGCGCCCGCGCAGACCGGAGTCCTTGACGTACGCGATCACGTCGTCCGGCGACATGGCGAGCGCCTTGCGCAGCCCTTCGTACCCGTCGTGCCGCCGGTACACGTCCAGCGTCCAGGACTTGTCCTCGTCCCAGAAGGCCGACAGCACCGGTGCGAGCAGCTTCTCGGGGCTCATGTCTTTCAGCTCGGGTGCCAAGGTCATCACTCCCCCTCCTCGGCGACAGGCCCGGCCGGGTGGGCAGGGTCGGAGGCCGACGTGTCCTGCGGCGCGTCGTGCGAGCTCAGGTGCTCCGTCGGTGACGGCTCGTGCGGCGTGTCGTCCCGGGGTGCCTCGCCGCGCGGATGCACCACGCGCGCGGGGGCGGACTCGCCCTTGGCGAGCTTCAGGCCGACCAGGGAGGCGGGTCCCGCGCTGCCCCCGGACTCGACGGCCCCCTCCCGCTCGTCGGGGAATCCGGCCAGAACCCGGGCGGTCTCCTTGAAGGTGCACATCGGCGCCCCGCGCGTGGGGGTGACCGGCCGGCCCGCGCGCAGGTCGTCGACGAGGCGCCGGGCGCTCGCCGGGGTCTGGTTGTCGAAGAACTCCCAGTTGACCATCACGACCGGCGCGAAGTCGCAGGCCGCGTTGCACTCGATGTGCTCCAGGGTGACCTTGCCGTCGTCGGTGGTCTCGCCGTTGCCGACGCCCAGGTGCTCCTGGAGCTCCTCGAAGATCGCGTCCCCGCCCATGACGGCGCACAGGGTGTTGGTGCACACCCCGACCTGGTAGTCACCGCTCGGCTTGCGCCGGTACATGGTGTAGAAGGTGGCGACTGCGGTGACCTCGGCCGTGGTCAGGCCGAGCATGTCCGCGCAGAACCGCATGCCGGTGCGCGTGACATGGCCTTCCTCGGACTGCACGAGGTGCAGCAGCGGCAGGAGGGCGGACCGGGAGTCCGGGTAGCGGGCGATGATCTCGCGCGCGTCGGTCTCCAGGCGGGCCCGGACGTCGTCCGGGTAGGCGGGTGCGGGCAGTTCGGGCATGCCCAGGCTGACGCCCCGCTCGGAAGAAGAGGTGGTCACCGGTCGACGCCTCCCATCACGGGGTCGATGGACGCGACGGCGACGATGACGTCGGCGACCTGGCCGCCCTCGCACATCGCCGCCATGGCCTGCAGGTTGGTGAAGGACGGGTCGCGGTAGTGGACCCGGTAGGGGCGGGTGCCGCCGTCGGACACGACGTGCACGCCGAGCTCGCCCTTGGGCGACTCGACCGCCGCGTACGCCTGTCCCGACGGGACGCGGAAGCCCTCGGTGACCAGCTTGAAGTGGTGGATCAGGGCCTCCATCGAGGTGCCCATGATCTTCTTGATGTGGTCGAGGGAGTTGCCGAGGCCGTCGGGCCCCAGGGCGAGCTGGGCCGGCCAGGCGATCTTCTTGTCGGCGACCATGACCGGGCCGGGCTGGAGCCGGTCCAGGCACTGCTCGACGATCCTGAGCGACTGCCGCATCTCCTCCAGGCGGATGAGGAAGCGGCCGTAGGAGTCGCAGGTGTCGGCGGTCGGGATGTCGAAGTCGTACGTCTCATAGCCGCAGTAGGGCTGTGTCTTGCGCAGGTCGTGCGGCAGGCCGGTGGAGCGCAGGATCGGGCCCGTCGCACCGAGGGCCATGCAGCCGGCCAGGTCGAGGTAGCCGACGTCCTGCATACGGGCCTTGAAGATGGGGTTCCCGGTGGCGAGCTTGTCGTACTCCGGGAGGTTCTTCTTCATCTTCTTCACGAACTCGCGGATCTGGTCCACCGCGCCGGGCGGCAGGTCCTGGGCGAGTCCGCCGGGGCGGATGTACGCGTGGTTCATCCGCAGGCCGGTGATCAGCTCGTAGATGTCGAGAATGAGTTCACGATCACGGAATCCGTAGATCATGATCGTGGTGGCGCCGAGCTCCATGCCACCGGTGGCGATGCACACCAGGTGCGACGAGAGCCGGTTCAGCTCCATCAGGAGCACGCGGATGATCGAGGCCCGGTCCGGGATCTGGTCCTCGATGCCGAGGAGCTTCTCGACGCCGAGGCAGTACGCCGTCTCGTTGAAGAACGGCGTCAGGTAGTCCATGCGCGTCACGAACGTGGTGCCCTGCGTCCACGTCCGGTACTCGAGGTTCTTCTCGATGCCGGTGTGGAGGTAGCCGATGCCGCAGCGGGCCTCGGTGACGGTCTCGCCGTCGATCTCCAGGATCAGGCGGAGCACGCCGTGCGTGGACGGGTGCTGTGGGCCCATGTTGACGACGATGCGCTCGTCGTCGGTGCGGGCCGCGGACTGGACGACCTCGTCCCAGTCGCCGCCGGTGACGGTGTAGACGGTGCCCTCGGTGGTCTCCCGGGGGGAGGCGTGCGATGTGCTCATGAGTACGACCTCCGCTGGTCCGGAGCCGGGATCTGGGCGCCCTTGTACTCGACGGGGATGCCGCCGAGGGGATAGTCCTTGCGCTGCGGAAAGCCCTGCCAGTCGTCCGGCATCATGATCCGCGTCAGGGCGGGGTGGCCGTCGAAGACGATGCCGAAGAAGTCGTAGGTCTCGCGCTCGTGCCAGTCGTTCGTCGGATAGACCGAGTACAGCGACGGGATGTGCGGGTCGCTGTCGGGGCAGCTGACCTCCAGGCGGATCAGCCGGTTGTGGGTGATCGAGCGCAGGTGGTAGACGGCGTGCAGTTCGCGGCCCGTGTCGCTGGGGTAGTGGACGCCGCTGACGCCGGTGCACAGCTCGAAGCGCAGGGCCGGGTCGTCGCGCAGGGTCCTGGCGACCCGCACCAGGTGCTCGCGCTCGATGTGGAAGGTCAGCTCGTCGCGGTCGACGACCGTCTTCTCGATGGCGTTCTCGGGGAGGAGCCCCTGTTCCTCCAGGGCGCCCTCCAGTTCGTCGGCGACCTCGTCGAACCACCCGCCGTAGGGGCGGGTCGCCGGTCCCGGGAGCCGGACCGAGCGGACCAGGCCGCCGTAGCCGGAGGTGTCGCCGCCGTTGTTCGCGCCGAACATGCCGCGCTGGACGCGGATCTCCTCGCCGCCCTGGCCGCGCTGGCCCGGGAGGTTCGAGGCGCTGAGGTCCTTCTCGGGGTTGACCCCGTTGTCGCTGACGTCGCTCACCGCAGCAGCCCCTTCATCTCGATCGTGGGCAGGGCCTTGAGCGCCGCCTCCTCCGCCTCGCGGGCCGCCTCCTCGGCGTTCACGCCGAGCTTGGAGGTCTGGATCTTCTGGTGGAGCTTGAGGATCGCGTCCATGAGCATCTCCGGCCGTGGCGGGCAGCCGGGGAGGTAGATGTCGACCGGCACGACGTGGTCGACGCCCTGGACGATGGCGTAGTTGTTGAACATGCCGCCCGAGGAGGCGCAGACCCCCATGGAGATCACCCACTTGGGGTTGGGCATCTGGTCGTAGACCTGCCGCAGCACCGGCGCCATCTTCTGGCTCACCCGGCCTGCGACGATCATCAGGTCCGCCTGACGCGGCGAGCCCCTGAAGACCTCCATGCCGAAGCGCGCCAGGTCGTAGCGCCCGGCACCGGTGGTCATCATCTCGATGGCGCAGCACGCCAGGCCGAACGTGGCGGGGAAGACGGACGACTTGCGCACCCAGCCCGCGGCCTGTTCGACGGTGGTCAGCAGGAAGCCGCTCGGCAGCTTTTCTTCGAGTCCCATGACTTGTGGCCCCTCAGTCCCATTCCAGGCCGCCGCGCCGCCATACGTACGCGTACGCGACGAAGACGGTGAGCACGAAGAGCAGCATCTCCACGAGCCCGAAAATCCCCAGGGCGTCGAAGGTGACGGCCCAGGGATAGAGGAAGACGATCTCGATGTCGAAGACGATGAAAAGCATCGCCGTCAGGTAGTACTTGATGGGGAAGCGCCCGCCGCCGGCCGGCGTGGGGGTCGGCTCGATCCCGCATTCGTAGGCCTCGAGCTTGGCCCGGTTGTACCGCTTGGGCCCGATCAACGTGGCCATGACCACGGAGAAGATCGCAAAGCCTGCCCCGAGGGCTCCCAGTACGAGGATGGGCGCATAAGCGTTCACCGCTCCTCGCTCCTCTCAGTCGGCACTGACTGCTGGCGGTTTGCATCGGGCTCACATCCGCCCCACCTGTCCCTCGAACCCCGCCCGCCCCGGCGAAGATCGGGAACATGTGAAGCAGGTCACAAGCCCAACCGCGTGCATCTTATGCCCGACGCTCTGTGATCTGCGACACGGGGTATTGCACAAGCTTTGTGATCTCTACCACCTGACGATCGATCATGAAGTCGGATGAGCGGTGATCTTCACACCCGAAGCGTCCGAGTGATCACCAGAGGTGACATTTTGGCTCGTCAGCGCAGGCCGGAGGGGGCGTCTCAATATCAAGAGGGTTCCCGTGCATGCAAATTGGTGATGGACTCGATCTCTTGATAGAGGCGCGTTCACACCTCAAGGGGCGTGCGGAGCGGGGTGTGGACGCGTGCATTCGTTCACGATCTTCGCGAGGCCGTGATCCGGTCGTGATCTCCGACGGCGGACGCCGCTGCCGTGACAGCCGTTCCGTGACCTCCGTCACACGGATGAGAGGCTCATGAGAACGGGGCTTGGCCAATCAACCCAACCGATGGTAGGTGCGGGGCAATTCGGGCGTATTGATCAAAGACCGTGATCACAGGCCGGTTACGGTGAGCCCGCAATGTCCGTTACGGCGTCAATAAAGAGCCTCGTGCGGGCGTTTTCGGGGCTCGATTGAACAACTGTGGCGCAGCACACGTTTCTTGAAGATATGAAGGAGCCCCTGGTACCGGTTGTTCCCATGTCCCACACCGCTCACATACGCAGCCACCGGAAGCCCCGCCGCAGCGCGACCTCTTCGATCGCCCTGCGTGCCGGAGTTGCCGGTGGCGTTCTCAGCATGGCAGCGGCTGGTGCGTCGGCCTCGGCGAACGCCGCCGAGCCGGTGACGCAGACCATCGAGCTGCCCACCCTGACGGCCGACCTGTCCGCTCAGGTCGCCCAGTCCGCCGCCGCCACCCAGCAGACGGCCGCGAACTACGAACTGCGCGCAGAGCGTGACGCCGCCGCCGCCAAGGCCGCCGCGGAGGCCAAGAAGGACCTCGCCGAGGCGAAGAAGAAGGCGGAGGCCAAGAAGAAGGCCGCCGAGGCCGCCCGCAAGGCCGCCGCCGAGCGCGCCACGCGCAGCACCGAGCGTGCCACGCTCTCCGCCTCCGCGTCCGCCTCCACGTCGGTGTCGGCGCCCTCCAGCGGCAGCGTCGCGACCGTCATCGCCTTCCTGAAGGCTCAGGTGGGCGACGCCTACGTCATGGGTGCCACCGGTCCCAACGCCTGGGACTGCTCCTCGCTCGTGCAGGCCGCGTACAAGCAGGTGGGTGTGGACCTGCCGCGCGTCTCGCAGGACCAGTCGATGGCCGGCACGGACGTGCCGCTGTCCGACGTCCAGGTCGGCGACATCCTCTACTGGGGCGGCAAGGGCTCCGCGTACCACGTGGGTGTCTACATCGGCGACGGCCAGTACCTGGACGCGGCCAACCCGTCCAAGGGCGTCGTCATCCAGGACCTGTCGGGCTACCCGGCGTCGGGCGCCGTGCGCGTCCTCTGACCGCACGCACACGGGCTTGAGGGCCGCTGCCACTCGGGGCAGCGGCCCTCCCGGCATGTCCGCAGCAGGGGCGAGGCGCCCTGTCCGCCGCAGGAGGCCGCCGGGCCCCGTGAGGGCCCCGGCCCCTCGGCAGCGGCCCGGCGGCTCCCCTGGGGGCCGTGAGGAGGCGTCTGCGGGTACGGCCGGTCTGCCGCTGGGACCGCTGCGGGCGTTCTGCTGTGATGACTCCCCACAGCATCCTCATGCGGACAGGGAGAGACAGATGCCGAGCGTCTTCGTACAAGGACGGCCCGTCGACTCGTACCCGGGGCTCGCGCCCGAGGCCCGGCGCGGGCGGGTCCGGCGGATCACCGAGGTCGGTGAGGAGGTCCTGCACAAGCCGTGCCGGGACGTCACCGAGTTCGGTCCGGACCTCGCCGCGCTGATCGACGACATGTTCCTCACGATGTACACCGCGGACGGTGCCGGACTCGCGGCGAACCAGGTCGGGGTCGATCTGCGGCTGTTCGTCTACGACTGCCCGGATGACGACGGGGTGCGGCACGTCGGGCACATCGTCAACCCGGTGCTGGAGCCGCTGGACGCCGCTCACCGGAGGCTGCTCGACGAGGGCGAGGGGTGCCTGTCGGTGCCGGGGGCCACGATGGACGTGCCGCGTCCGGACCGGGCGGTGGTACGCGGGTACGACCGGGACGGCGAACCGCTCGTGATCGAAGGCACGGGCTACTTCGCCCGCTGCCTGGCGCACGAGACCGACCATGTGAACGGACAGGTGTACCTGGACCGGCTGTCCGGGCGGGAACGCAAGGAGGCGCTGCGGCAGACGGCGGACCGGCGCGAGGCGGTGTTCGCGCGCCGGGCCGCCAACATCGCGGCGCTGAGCGGCTGAGCGGGCCTTCGGCGCCGAAGGCCCGAGTGCCTGGAGGCCCGAAGGCCCGAGTGCCTGATCAGGCCTTCGGTGCCACCTTGCTCAGGCCGTTGATGATGCGGTCCATCGCGTCGCCGCCGGTCGGGTCGGTGAGGTTCGCGAGGAGCTTCAGCGTGAACCTCATCAGCATCGGGTGCGTGAGCCCGCGCTGGGCCGCGATCTGCATGACCTTCGGGTTGCCGATGAGCTTCACGAAGGCCCGGCCGAGCGTGTAGTAGCCGCCGTAGGTGTCCTTCAGGACGCGCGGGTAGCGCTGGAGGGCCATCTCGCGGCCGGCCGGCGTCGCCCGCGCGTGCGCCTGCACGATGACGTCGGCGGCGATCTGGCCGGACTCCATGGCGTAGGCGATGCCCTCGCCGTTGAAGGGGTTCACCAGGCCGCCGGCGTCGCCCACCAGCAGCAGTCCCTTGGTGTAGTGGGGCTGGCGGTTGAAGGCCATGGGGAGGGCGGCGCCGCGGATGGGCCCGGTCATGTTGTCCGGGGTGTAGCCCCAGTCCTCCGGCATGGACGCGCACCAGGCCTTCAGGACCTCGCGCCAGTCCAGCTCCCTGAAGGAGTCGGAGGTGTTGAGGACGCCCAGACCGACGTTGGACGTGCCGTCGCCCATGCCGAAGATCCAGCCGTAGCCGGGCAGGAGACGGTCCACGGGGCCGCGGCGGTCCCACAGTTCCAGCCAGGACTCCAGGTAGTCGTCCTCGTGGCGCGGGCTGGTGAAGTACGTCCGTACGGCCACGCCCATCGGGCGGTCCTCGCGGCGGTGCAGGCCCATCGCGAGGGACAGGCGCGTGGAGTTGCCGTCGGCGGCCACGACGAGCGGGGCGCGGAAGGTGACCTCGCGCTTGTCCTCGCCGAGCTTGGCGTGCACACCGGTGATCCGGCCCGTGCGGTCGTCCAGGATCGGCGCGCCCACGTTGCAGCGCTCGAACAGCCGGGCGCCCGCCTTCTGGGCCTGCCGGGCGAGCTGCTCGTCGAAGTCGTCACGCTTGCGGACGAGGCCGTAGTCGGGGAAGGAGGCGAGATCCGGCCAGTCGAGCTGGAGCCGCACCCCGCCGCCGATGATGCGCAGGCCCTTGTTGCGCAGCCAGCCGGCCTCCTCCGAGATGTCGATGCCCATCGCCACCAGCTGCTTGACGGCGCGTGGGGTGAGGCCGTCGCCGCAGACCTTCTCGCGCGGGAACTCCGTCTTCTCCAGGAGCAGTACGTCGAGTCCGGCCTTGGCGAGGTGGTACGCGGTCGTGGAGCCGGCTGGCCCCGCGCCGACGACGATCACATCGGCGGTGTTTTCGGAGAGGGGCTCGGTCACGGCGGGATCTCCCCAAGGTTCGAAATCTGCGTGCCGACCGGCACGGGGACAGGGGGCAGTCTATTCAGCGCTCTTGATCACCCGGCCGAAGGGCTGCTCCCGGGCTCAGCTGTCCTTGAAGCCCCGGTGCAGGGCGACGATGCCGCCGCTGAGGTTGCGCCAGGCCACCCGGGACCAGCCGGCCTTGCCCAGCCGCCCGGCGAGCTCGGGCTGGTCGGGCCAGGCCCGGATGGACTCGGCGAGGTAGACGTAGGCGTCGGGGCTGGAGGACACGGCCCGCGCCACCGGCGGCAGGGCGCGCATCAGGTACTCGGTGTAGACGGTGCGCAACGGCGCCCAGGTGGGGTGGGAGAACTCGCAGATCACGACCCGCCCGCCAGGCCGGGTCACCCGGTACATCTCGTGCAGGGCGGCGTCCGTGTCCTGCACGTTGCGCAGCCCGAAGGAGATGGTGACGGCGTCGAAGGTGCCGTCCTTGAAGGGCAGCCGGGTCGCGTCCCCGGCGGTGTAGGGCAGCCAGGGCCGGCGCTGCTTGCCGACCCGGAGCATGCCCTGGGAGAAGTCGCAGGGGACGACGTACGCGCCGGTGCGGGCGAAGGGCAGCGAGGACGTGCCCGTGCCCGCCGCCAGGTCGAGGACCTTCTGCGCGGGGCGCGCGTCGACCGCCTTGGCGACCTCCTTGCGCCATCGCCGGTCCTGGCCGAGGGACAGCACGTCGTTGGTGAGGTCGTACCGTTCCGCCACGTCGTCGAACATCGAGGCGACTTCGTGCGGCTGCTTGTCCAGGGATGCGCGGGTCACGGGCCCATTGTTGCAGTACGCCCGCCCGGGAGAAGGCGCGGCTCCGGCCGTGACACGGTGTTCCCTGCCTCGGGAGACGTTCGCTGCCGGGAAACGTACTGGGTGCGTGTACCCCTGAGGTCTCACGAGAACGGGAGCACGCGTCATGAGGAGTTACCGGAAGCCCGCGGCGGTCGGACTGGGTTGCGTGGTCGCCTTGGTCGCCCTGGTCGCCACGGGGTGCTCCGAACAGGCCGAACCCGCCGAACAGGCCGATCCGCCCGACCGGGCGGCCCGTCCGGCCCCCTCGGCGACAGCCGCCCCCGGCACCTCGTCCCCTGCCGGGACCGGCACCGCCTACGCCCCGTACGCCAGCGCCACGGATGCCGCCGGCACCGACTCGGCCGGCTCCCCGACGACGTACAACCTGGCCTTCGTCCTGGCCGACGGTGACGACTGCGCCCCGAGCTGGGACGGCGGTCACGAGATCGGTGACGCGGCGGTGAGGTCCCGGACAGCGCGGCTGACACAGAACGGCGCCCAGGTCCGGGTCTCCTTCGGCGGCGCCTCCGGCAGGGAACTCGCGGCCGTGTGCGACAGCGCGACGGAACTGGCGGCGGCGTACGGCACCGCCCTCGACGCGGCCGGAGCCACCCGGGCCGACTTCGACGTCGAGGGCGACGAGCTGGCCGACTCCGCCTCCGTCGCCCTGCGTTCGAAGGCGATCGCGCTGCTCCAGAAGGAACGCACGGACCTGGAGGTCTCCTTCACGCTCCCGGTCATGCCCTCGGGCCTGGGCGAGGACAGCCTGGCGCTGCTCGGCTCCGCCGACGACGACGGCGTGCGGGTCGCCACGGTCAACCTGATGACGATGAACTACGGCACGTCCTTCGACGGCGACATGGGCGGCTACGCCCTCACAGCCGCCAGGGCCGCGCACACCCAGCTGAAGAAGGTCTTCGGCACCTCGGACAAGGAGGCATGGCAGGGCATGGCGCTCACCTCGATGATCGGCGTCAACGACGTCGACGGCGAGACCTTCACGCTCGCCGACGCGGCCGAGGTCCGGGCCTTCGCCGAGGAGAAGGGCATCGGGTGGGTGTCCATGTGGTCGGCCGCGCGGGACCGGCCGTGCGCGGACGGCTCCGCGCCGGACCGGCCGGCGACCGACTGCAGTGGCGTGCGGCAGCGTCCGGGGGCGTTCGGGGAGGCGTTCGCGGGCTGACGGCCGGAGCGCCGGATGAGAAGGGCGCTGGTCAGCGCCGCCGGTGCACGAGCCGCCCCGCGCACACCGTCGCGACGCACTCCCCCGCGTCGTCGAAGACGGCGAGGTCGGCGCGGCCGGTCGGGACGATCGCGGTGTTGCGCGCACGCGGCAGGACGACGACGTCGTTGCGCTCGGCGGCGGACCGCAGTTCCGGTGAGTCGACGTACTCCTCCAGGACCGCGACCGCGCCGAGCTTCAGCACCTCGTGGACACGTTCGCGCGGGCTCGGGGCGTCCGGGAGCGGCCCCTCGTGGACCCGGGCGGGACCGAGGGTCCCGGGCCATCTGCGGACCCGGGCCCGGGGGAACGCCTCACGGACGTCGTCGAGTTTCCCGACGGCACCGATCCGGTCCCGTCCGACGGCCACGGCACCGCCCTTGACGGGCTCGGAGTCCCAGGTGACGCGGACGGCGTCGGCCGTGTGAATGGTTTCCAACTGCCTCTCCGCGGCCGCTCAGTTGGAGGCGAGCAGCTTCAGCTCGGGGTGAGCCGTGCCGCCCTCGATGGCCGTGGAGGAGATGTGCGAGACCACGCGGTCGTCGACGGGGTCGTTCGCCGGGTCGTCGTGCACCACGAGGTGCTCGTACGTGGTCGACCGCTGCGCGGGCACCCGCCCGGCCTTGCGGATCAGGTCGATGATCTCCATCCGGTTGGACCGGTGCTTGGCGCCCGCGGAGGAGACGACGTTCTCCTCCAGCATGATCGAGCCGAGGTCGTCGGCGCCGTAGTGCAGGGAGAGCTGCCCGGCCTCCTTGCCCGTGGTCAGCCACGAGCCCTGGATGTGGGCGATGTTGTCCATGAACAGCCGGGCGATCGCGATCATCCGCAGGTACTCGAAGAGGGTCGCCTGCGTCCGGCCCTTCAGGTGGTTGTTCTCGGGCTGGTAGGTGTACGGGATGAAGGCGCGGAAGCCGCCCGTGCGGTCCTGGACGTCCCGGATCATCCGCAGGTGCTCGATGCGCTCGGCGTTGGTCTCGCCGGTGCCCATGAGCATGGTGGAGGTGGATTCGACGCCCAGGTTGTGCGCGATCTCCATGATCTCCAGCCAGCGCTCGCCGGACTCCTTCAGCGGGGCGATGGCCTTGCGGGGCCGCTCGGGCAGCAGTTCGGCGCCGGCACCGGCGAAGGAGTCGAGCCCGGCGGCGTGGATGCGCCGGATGGCCTCCTCGACGCTCACCTTGGAGATCCGGGCCATGTGCTCGACCTCGGACGCCCCCAGGCTGTGGATGACCAGCTGCGGGAACTCCCTCTTGATCGCCGCGAAGTGCTTCTCGTAGTACTCGACGCCGTAGTCCGGGTGGTGTCCGCCCTGGAACATGATCTGGGTGCCGCCCAGCTCGACCGTCTCGGCGCACCGGCGCAGGATGTCGTCCAGGTCCCGGGACCAGCCCTTGGCCGTGTCCTTGGGGGCGGCGTAGAAGGCGCAGAACTTGCACGCCGTGACGCAGACGTTCGTGTAGTTGATGTTGCGCTCGATGATGTACGTCGCGATGTGCTCGGTGCCGGCGTACCTGCGGCGGCGTACGGCGTCGGCCGCGGAGCCCAGCGCGTGCAGCGGTGCGTCCCGGTACAGCGCGAGCGCCTCGTCGGGGGTGATCCGCCCACCGGCGGCTGCACGGTCGAGGATGGGCTGAAGGTCGGCCTTCTCGGTCACCGGGCGTCCCTTTCGTAAGGGTTGTGGACGGACCAGCCCAGCGTACGCCAGCCGTTCGGGCCGCTGGACGTCAGGCCGCGTAGGCCCCGGCCAGGAGTCCGAGGAGGGCGCCGGAGATGAGGAACGGCCCGAAGGGGATGGCCGTCTTGCGCCCGGCCCGCCGCGCGACCACGAGGGCACCGCCGTACAGCGCGCCCAGCAGGAACCCGGCGAAGGTGCCGAGCATCACCGTCGGCCAGCCGTACCAGCCGAGCACCGCCCCCGCGCCCAGGGCCAGCTTGACGTCGCCGAAGCCCATCCCCGCGGGGTTGATGAGGAACAGCACGAAGTAGCCGCCGCCCAGCGCGAGCGAGCCGAGCAGGGCGGTCGTCCACTGTCCCGCGTGCTCGGGCACGAGCGCGGTGAGGCCGAGCAGGACGAGCGCGGCGGCGGCGAACGGGAGCGTGAGCGGGTCGGGCAGCCGCCGCACCCGGAAGTCGACGGCCGTCAGCAGCACCCCGACGGGCGCGAGCAGCAGCCAGACGCCGAGCTCGGGCCGGGTGCCGGTGGCGGCGGCGAGGGCGGCGCAGACGAGGGCGGTGGCGATCACCAGCGGTGCCGTACGCGGCCCGTATCCGGCCTCGACAGGCTCCGCGCCCTCCACGCCCTCCACGCCCTCTGCGCCTTCTGCGTCTTCCGCGCACTCCGGGCAAAAGGCCCGTCCGAGCCAGCCCTTGAGCCGGCCCGTGAGGGCGTGCCCGCCGGGGCACCGCTCCCGCCACGGCTCCCCCGACGGGGCCGAGAACCGGTAGGCCGCGCGCGGCAGCAACGCGCCCGCCGCCGCGCCCCACAGCGCGGCGGCGACGACCAGCACCCAGGTGTTCATCCCACCGCGGCGACCGCGTCGCGCCACGTCGGCAGCAGCTCGTCGAGCAGTGCCTCGGTGCGCGGCGGCAGGCCGCGGGCCCCGCTGCGGCCGATGAGATCGGTGGCGAGCGCGGTCAGCTCGGACGTGTCGCCGGTGGCGTGGGTGGCGCGCAGCAGCTCGTGCCACAGGCGCTCGTCGGCCGGGGCGGTGCGCAGGGCCGCGTTGAGGGCCTCGATGGCCTTCTCGGCGCGGTTCTTCTCCATGTGGAACTCGCACAGCGCGAGCCCCGTGTCCGCGACCAGCAGCGGCAGCTGGGCGTCGACGATCTCGTGGGTGAGCCACCGGTAGCGGCCCTCGGGCCGGTCGGCGAGCAGCGGCCCGCGCACCAGCACGAGCGCGTCGGTGAGCAGCCGCCCGCGCACGGCCCGGCTGCCGACGCCCTTGCCCTGTGTGGCCTCGTGGTAGAGGGACCGCAGCACGTCCAGGTCGGAGACGACGGACTTGGCGAGGGTGAGCCGCCCGGTCGCGTCCCTGCCGAGGCGGGGCGTGCCGTCGGGGTCGGCGCCGAGCCAGTCGCGCAGCCGGTCCAGCAGCGCGTCCCGTACGTCGTCGGTGACGCCGCGCGGCCACAGCGCCGAGGACAGCACGCGCGGGTGCACGCCCTCGCGGTGCAGGAGCAGCAGGGCGAGCGCCTCGTGCAGCAGGGCGCTGCGCTCGCCGTCCGGGGTGTCGAGACCGATGATCTCGTACGGCCCGACGAGCCGGGCGTAGACGGCCGGCCGGCCCTGCTCGCTGATGTCGACGAGGAACGGCGGGGTGTTCGCGGGCCTGTCGGATTCGCGCTCCGGGTCCGCCTCGACGAACAGCTCGACCACGGCCCGCTGCTGCGCGACCGGCAGCAGCTGGGCGTCGAGTTCGAGCCCGAGGAGGGGCGCGAGCAGCTTGCCCTGGCCGGTGATCTCCATCTCCCAGGCGGCGCCCGGCAGGTCGCCGGTCTCGGTGCCGACGAGGTAGCCGATGCCGAGCCGGCCGGCGTCGGCGGCGAGTTCGGCGAGCTTGACGGCGTCGTCGGCGGACGGCTGGGCGGCGAGCAGGACCAGGTGCGGGGCCCAGCGGGTGTGCTGGGCGGGCCCGGTGCGCCCGGTGAGGACGGAGTCGTGCCCGGCGGCGCCGAGCGCTCCGCGCCGCTGCCGCGTCTCGGCCTCCATGGTCTCGACGAGCGCCTCGACGTCCTCCAGGTGCCGGATCCGGTTGGGGGCGAGGGGGGTGAGGTCCTGCCCGAAGCCGACGAGCGTGATGGTCATGCGGTCGGACCACCCGTTGGTCGCCAGCTCGGCGGCGACGGACGCGAAGACGGCCGCCCGGTCGGCCTCCCGGCCGGAGAGGGAGACGATGCCGGGCACGGCCTCCAGGTTGAGCAGCAGCCGCGAGTCGTCCATGGTGCCGAGGCTGACGAGCCCCGGGTAGGGCGCGGCCGTGTCGACGTCCTCGTAGCGCTCGGCGTCCGTCCGGGCCAGCATCCAGAAGGTCTGGTCCTGCCCCTGCTGCCAGGGGGCGGGCGGCTTCCCGGCGGGCTGGGCGAGTTGGAGGTGCAGATCGCCGTTGCTCAGCCAGGCCGCGTACACGACCGGCAGCGCGCGCGACTCCTCGGCGAGGGAGGCGGCGAGGCCGCGCAGGCTCCGGTCGAGCAGCCGCACGCCCTCCGGGTCGGCCCCGACGAGCAGCGCGTCCTGAACGTCCTGCGCGTCCCCGCTCGGTGTGGGCGGCTCCATCCCGCGCCGCCCGCCGACGGCCCCGAACGCCGACTGCCACAAGGCCTGCCGGCGCCGCCGCCCCAGGGCACCGAGGAGACCGGCGGCGAGGAGGGGTGCGGTGAGGAGGGCCTCGGGCAGACCGAAGGAGCTGTCGGACTCGGCGTCGACGCCGGTGGCCTGCTGGTGACCGGCGTCGTGGGCGGGCCGCTGCTGCTCGGGGACGGACACCTGGGTGGCACCGCCACCCGCGTGCTCGTGTCCACCGCCCTGGGCGCCGGAGCCCCCTGCGCCCTGGGCGTGGTCCCCGGTCTGGGCGTAGTCGCTGATCTGCTGCTGCACGTCGGGCGACACGTGGGGCGCCGCATCGGGCATCTCCACGAGATCGCCGCCGCGCGCGTCGCCCGGCATCTCCATGATCCATCCGGGCCGGATGAGGCTGGCCTCGGAGAGCTTGGACCCGTCCGGCTGGATGCGGTCCTTGTTGAGCTCGAAGATCTCCTTGTAGCGACGCCCGTCACCGAGGTGCCGCTCCGCTATCTCCCACAGGGAGTCGTGGTGACGCCCCTCGGGCGGCTGGATCCGGTAGTACTTCGTGTCGCCCTGCTTGGCGGTGCTGCCGCCGGCGTCGGCGTGCGAGGCGGCGTGCGAGGCCTGGTCGGCGAGGGCGGCAGCGGTGTCGGCGGCCTGCTCCTGCTGCTGGGCGAAGAAACCCGGGGTCTGCTGGGCCGCGGCGACCGTGGGCTTCTGGTTGGCGTCGTAGCCGCTCTGCCCGAGCTGCGACAGTCCGGGCGTGAAGCTGGCCGCGGTGGCGCCGACCAGCAGCAGCGCGGCGACGAGCTGCCGGGCGAGCAACTGGCTGGGCCCGGCGCCCGGCACCCGCCCCGGCACCCCGACGCCGGACAGCGCGGCCTTCATCTCCACGAGCACGCAGGCGGTGAACTGGGCCCAGGCGAGCCACACCACGACGGTGAGGATGTTCAGGAACGTCTGGACGGTGATCTCTTGCTGGAGCCAGTCGAGGCTCGGCACCCCGTTCGGCAGGGGCCACCCGATCTGCGTGGCCAGCGCGCCGGGCACGCCGACGAGGAGCACGGCCAGGGCGACGAACGCGAGGAACGCCTTGACGAAGTCCCCGAACGACCGCCGCCGGATCCTCACCGGCTGCGGCGTCCGATTCCTCGGGGCCGTCGTTGGGGCCGTCGTTCCCGTCGTACTTCCCGTCGAGCTTGACGAGCTGGAGGTGCGGCGTCGCGGCATGGCGGGTGTCCTGGGGTCGTGTGTGAGTGCGGTGGGACGAACTGGGGCCGAGAAGTGTGCTGAGCCTACAGAGATCTTATGGACTCTTATCGGGGTCGTCGAAGGACGTGGGGAACGAACGGCGTTGACGTCCGATTTGCCCGGCCGGCCAGGCGCGGTCGACCCCGCGACCGAGGGACCGTGAGCACCTCTTCGCAACTGCCACGCACACCCCTCACATGCCCCGCACAAGGCCCCATGGTCACCCATGAGGGCACGAACAGTCCCTGATAGCTTCGTTCTCTGTCGCACACGCCGAACCTCGGGGGAGAAACCGTGTCTCGCCGCGCTCTCACCACCACAGCTGCCGCGTTCGCCGCAACGGCGGCGCTTCTGCTCACCGCCTGTGGTGGTGGCGATTCACAGTC
Source organism: Streptomyces sp. NPDC007991 (assembly GCF_042958445.1). NCBI lineage: Bacteria > Bacillati > Actinomycetota > Actinomycetes > Kitasatosporales > Streptomycetaceae > Streptomyces > Streptomyces sp. NPDC007991. The sequence continues at coordinate 81,495 of NZ_JBIBJD010000020.1, read as the reverse complement.
GGACGACATCAAGGGGGCGGACAGCGGGTCGAGCAGCCCGTCGGCCTCCGCTTCGGCGTCGTCTGCGGCGCACGGGGTCAAGCGCCCGGTGATCAAGCTTCCCAGCAGCTTCCAGTTGACCTTCCAGAACTGGACGAGCAGCGACCCCGACGAGCAGGCCGTACTCAACGACGGCAAGGCACAGCTCCGGGCCGGCTACGCGGCGATCATCGAGAACAAGCCCGACGGCGGTGACGCCCTCGCCTTCTACGACACGGAAGCCGGTCTCTCCCAGGATCGTGAGTGGATCAAGTCCTACACAGGCAAGAACGTCACCGTCATCGGCGAGCTTCCTGTCTTCGATCCTCAGGCCACACTCTTCGCGAAGAAGACCAAGGCCCAACTCAGGTACTGCACGGACGAGAGCAACGCACAGACCAAGAACCGCAAGACGGGCAAGGTCGTCGGTAATCCCGCAGGGACTGACCCCCAAGTCGCCTATGTCGTCACGATGCAGAAGAGCGAGCAGGGCGTGTGGCAGACCGTGTCCACGAACTCGAAGAGGGGCGGTTGCTCCTGATGACGTGGCGCAAGGAGGCCCTGTTCACAATCATCGCGACGGCTCTTGCGGTCACCCTCTCCACTACATCGGCTCATGCCATCGGCGAGGGAAACGACAAGAAGCCGTCCGGTGGCAACACCACAGGGAATGCCGGTAGTAACGGCACCCTGTCGGCTTCCGTCTCCAACATCCAGCTCACCTATCCGAGCGGTGGGGGCGGCGACGGCAAGGAGGGCAACCTCGGCACGGTCGATCCCAACTGGAAGCCGCCTGCCTGCTGGTACGAGCCGGTCTTCACTCCTGAGCAGTTGAAGCACTTCGTGGACACGGACAGCGGCGGTGACGTCGGCATCCACGAGTCCTGGTGGGGCAAGGGGCTGTGGACCGACCACTACCGAGACGGTAAGCCGGCCGACAACTTCGACATGCACGCGCCGACGAACAGCACCGCCGAGGGCTACAAGAACTACAACCTGGGCAAGGACGGCTACTTCTGGCGGGGTGTAGCCCCCGACCCCGACGACTCGGAGTCCTGGGACTGCGGCCGCATCATGTTCTGGGTGGACGCCGGAGAGGTCCCGGACGACCCGAACACGCCCACCCCGAAGACGCTCGCCGAGTACGCCTACAACAAGGTCAAGGTCCCGGAAACGAAGGTCGACCTGAAGCCGGAGGCCAAGTCCACGGTGAACCTGCCGACGTGGGTCTGGCTGGACAAGGGCACCTTCAAGGACGTCAAGGTCCGCGCCGAACTCCCGAACACGGGCCTGTGGGCGGAGACGACGGCCAAGCCGGTCGCCCTCCACCTGGAACCGGGCACGGACGACGCCGAGACCTTCCCCGCCTCCGGCGACTGCGAGATCAACGAGGACGGCTCCATCGGCACCCCCTACACCAAGGGCGACGCCGACAAGACCCCGCCCTGCGGCATCCGCTACCTCCGCGCCACCAACGGCACCCCGTACCAACTCTCCGCCAGCGTCACCTGGCAGATCACCTGGGAAGGCTCCAACGGCACCGGCGGCGACCTGCCCGACGGCACCTTCGAGGCCACCCAGGACATGAACGTCCAGGAAATCCAGTCGATCAACCGCTGACGCGGATTCCAGTCGTTCGCAACCGCTACGCCACACTCCTCACGGTCCCCACACAATCCACCACTGCCACTCAAGGGCCCATTACCCGCCCCTGATAACTTCGTTCTCTGCCGCACACATCGGACGACGATCAAACCCCGGGGGAGAAGGCCAGTGGCCCGCCGCGCTCTGAAAACGACAGCCGCCACACTCACCGCGACAGCGGCACTGCTGCTCACCGCATGCGGCGGAGGCGGCGACGACTCGTCGGACGACATCAAGGGCGCGGATGCAGGGTCGAGCCCATCGGCTTCGCCATCCGCGTCAACGCCGTCCGGCCCCAAGCGCCCTGAGATCACCCTCCCGAGCAGCTTCCAGCTGACCTTCGAGAACTGGACGAGCAGCAACCCCGTCGAGCAGGCCGTGCTGAACGACGCAAAGGAGGAGATCCGGGCCGGGTACGCGGCGATCATCGAGAACGCCCCCGACAGCGAGGCCGTCGCCTTCTACGACACCGAAGGGGTCCGTGGGCAGACCAAGCAGTGGATCAAGTCCTACACCGACAAGAACCTCAGTGTCATCGGCAAGCTGCCCGTCTTCAGCCCCAAGGTCAAGGTGGCCAAGACCGGCAAGGGAGCATCGCTCAGTTACTGCACGGACGAGAGCGAGGCGAAGACCAAGAACCGCAAGACCAGCAAGGTCGAGGGAAACCCAGCCGGCACGAACCCCTACGTCCTCTACTCGGTTTCCCTGGCGAAGAACGAGCAAGGCGTGTGGCAGAACGCGTCGGTGCACTCCGAACGAGGGGCATGCTCCCGGTGAGGACGCGGTACCGAGTCATCCCCGTAATTGCCACATCACTGGTCGGGACTCTGTGGGGCTCGACGCCTGCCGGCGCGTTCGGAGGCGCCGGCTCGGAAACGCGAGGCGGGGCCAACGGCAATGAAGTGTCCGCCTCCGCCCAACAGTCCCGGATCAAGGTTACGCAGACGAGCGGCCCCACCGGCGGCAAGCAGGGCACCCTCTCGTCGACAGACGTGAACTGGGAACCGCCGCCTTGCTGGTACGAACCGGTCTTCACACCCGAGCAGTTGAAGAACTTCTCGGAGAACGACGGTAACGGCGATGTCGCCCTCCGCCAGGGCTGGATGGGCTCGAAGCTCTGGACCGACCACTTCAAGGACGAGAAGGACGCCAGCAACTACTTCGGCACGCCCAGCACGGTGAAGGGCTACAAGAACTACAACCTGGGCAAGGACGGCTACTTCTGGCGTGGAGTCTCTCCGAACGTCAGCGAGGTCGACGACACCTCGCTGTGCAGCCGGCTGATGTTCTGGCAGGACGCCGGAGAGATCCCCGACGTCCCCAACGCCCCCACGCCGGAAACCCTGGCCGACTACGCCTACAACAAGGTCAAGGTCCCCGAGACGGAGATCGACCTGAAGCCGGCGGCGAGGTCGACGGTGAACCTGCCGACGTGGGTCTGGCTGGACAAGGGCACCTTCAAGGACGTCAAGGTCCGCGCCGAACTCCCGAACACGGGCCTGTGGGCCGAGACGACGGCCAAGCCGGTCGCCCTCCACCTGGAACCGGGCACGGACGACGCCGAGACCTTCCCCGCCTCCGGCGACTGCGAGATCAACGAGGACGGCTCCATCGGCACGCCGTACACCAAGGGCGACGCCGACAAGACCCCGCCCTGCGGCATCCGCTACCTCCGCGCCACCAACGGCACCCCGTACCAACTCTCCGCCAGCGTCACCTGGCAGATCACCTGGGAAGGCTCCGACGGCACCGGCGGCGACCTGCCCGACGGCACCTTCGAGACCACCCAGGACATGAACGTCCAGGAAATCCAGTCGATCAACCGCTGAGAGGGACGGCCGGGCGGTCAGGCGGACGGGTTCTTCGGGGTTGGAGTCGTCGATGCGGTATCCCGCCTCGGAGAAGGGGCACAACCGGGGTACCGTGCTGGTGGACCAGAGCGTTGGACGTTGGGGGGCTGCCAGATGGGCAACGGCAAGAGCGACCTCGCGCTCCCGCTGACCGAGTTGGAGAGCTATGGGCGTCGACTTCGTTCCATCAAGACCCGGCTGAATCACACTAAGAAGCTCTTCGAGTCCTACAAGGACGATATCGGCGACGGCAGTGTCAATGACGCGCTCGGGGACTTCGAGTCCAACTGGGAGGACGGGCGCGAGGACATCACGCAGCAGCTCGATGCGCTGGCGAGTATGTCCGATGCCGTCGTCCGCGAGTTCAAGAAGCTTGACGACGAGCTTGCCAAACAGGTCAACGACGCCATGAAGACCGAGGACAAGCGGGGCGGCAAGGGCCGTAAAGGGGACGGCGGGGGAAGCAAGTAAGGCCCCACCTCAGACGCGTGAAAGGCCCCGGATCCTGGAATCCGGGGCCTTTCGCGCGTCTGAGGTCAGGAAGCGACCGCGGCGTTGAGGTGCAGGTCCGCCGCGATGCCCGCGGGCGAGACGGCGAGGCCCACGCCGCCGCCGACACCGGTGGTGACGCCGGCGGCCGTCGTCTCGACGTAGAGACCGGCCGCGGCGCCGGCACCCGCGGCGCCGCCCGCCTGGCCGCCGGCGATGGTGTCCAGCTCGGCGTCGGACATGTGGGCGGTCTCGATCTGCGGGGTGAAGGCCATGGAGGGCGGTTCCCTTCATTTCATTTATTCGAAGTGCTGGAGCGCGACCGATCAAAGCACGCCGGAAGAAGGGTCGGCCAGTCAGTGGTCAGGGGCGTGCGACGGATTTCGGTGGCCCAATTCACGAGTGTGGCCATTCGGTCACCGAAACACCTGTCGCCTTCACTTCATCTGCCACTGTGCTGCACGTGAGTGCAATGGACGGCGGGGAGAGCGAGGGGTGTTCAGTTCCCGCCGCGTTTCTCACGACCTCGCGGTGGACGGTGTGCAGATCCGTCGAATGTTCCGGATCAGCGGTTCACTGACTGGATCTCCTGCACCGTCACGTCCTGTGTCGTACCGAATGTGCCGTCGGGGAGGTCGCCACCCTCGCCGTTCGTGCTCGTCCAGCTGATCTTCCAGGTGACCGTGGCGCGCAGCGGGTAGGGACCATCGGAGCCGGAGGAGCGCAGGTAGCTGACGCCGCAGGGCGGGGTCTGGTCGGCCTTGCCCTTCGCGTACGGTGCGCCGATGCTGCCGTCCTCGTTGATCTCGCACTCGCCGGAGGCAGGGTACGTCTGGGCGTCGGCCGTGCCCGGTTCGATGTGCAGGGAGACGGGTTCTGCCGTGGTGGTCGCGGACAGGCCTGTCCAGGGCAGGCTCGCCGTCACCGACAGCTTCTTGAACTTGGCCTTGTCGAGCCAGATCCAAGTGGGCAGGTTGACGGTCGACTTGCCCGTCGGGGCCATCTCGATCTCCGTGTCCGGAACGGGGAGTTCGTCATAGGCGTATTCGGCGAGGACCTGGGGAGAGACCGCCAGGGGCTCGTTAGGGGGCTCGCCCTCGTCGACCCAGAAGGGTTGCTTGTCACAGGAGTTGGCTTCGGGGTCGTCCTTGCGTTTCGGGTTCTTCACCGCCGCCCAGAGTCCCCGACTCCGGGCAGCACGAACCCATCGATATTCCGCCACAGCTTCACCGCGGTCTCGATCTCCTTGGGCGAGAAGGAGGGCTCGTACCAGCAGGCGGGCGGTGTCCAGTTGCTGTTCGACGGGGTCAGGGTTCCGGTGGAGGAGCGGGATCCGCCGTCGGTGGTGACCTTGATCTTGGTCTGGGCTCTGATCACACGGTCGTTCGCGGAGCCCTCCGCGCTGCCCTCGTAGCCGCCGTTCTCACCCCCGCCGCGACCGCCACCAGCCGCGGCTGTTGACGGCACAGCCGCCACGGCGAGGGCCAGAGCCGATGCTGCGGCTGCGCGCGGCACGGTCGTGCGCCGCATCACATGCACCTCTTGGCAGCCTCCGTGGACGAGACGGTGGTGGTCTGCCAGACGCCCTTGGCGTTCTTCTCGAGACGGGTGTTGTAGAAGACGTAGTCGCTCGGGGACGCCTTGACCGACCGGTCGACCTTGCCGGTCGTCCCGTCCTTCGCGTACGTCTGCGTCGCATCCATGCAGTACGTGACGGAGGCGGCGCCGTCCTTGTGGAACGTGACCTCGCGGTCGTAGTACCGGGTTTTGCCGGTGAAGCTCCGGTTCTCGTCACGGAAGGACATGATGTAGGAGGCCGCCGACACCAGCGCGTCGTCCTTGGAGTAGAACTTCAGAGCGGGGTACTTCTTCGCGTTGACGGTGATCGCCTCGTCGATGGAGTTGATACGCCGCTCGTTGTCGGCCAGGACCGCGTCCTTCTTCGCGTCGCCGGCCTGCGTCTCCTCGAAGACGTTCTTCACGTCGGACGGCAGCTTGATCTCCGGCCGCTCGATGTCGTCACCCGTGGCGGACGCCGACGGCTTCGAAGACCCCGAAGGCCGAATCCGCTCCCGCGATCTTGTCCGAGTCCTTCGTGTCCGACGCGTCCGAGCCGCCACAGCCCGTCAGCAGCAGCGTCAGCGCAGCGGTCAGGGCGGTCGCGGCCGCCGTGGTCGTGCGTGAGGGCATGGGGGTGTACCTCCAGTGGGGGAATCGTGCGCAGTGCTCAGCGGAGCCGAGAGGTCGGAGAACGCGCGGGGCCTCAGCCGACCTCGTTCTCCGCCACCGCCTGCCCGTGGACCACCACGTCCCCGCCGTAGAACATCCCCGTGAAGACCGGGGAGTAGGTGAGCTGCACCTCGACCTGCACCTGCTGGGCGTCCGCCGCCACGCAGTGGGTCGCCGCGATGTCCGCGCCCGTCATGTCCATCTCGCGGGCGAAGGTCTTCACGCGGGCGTTGCAGTTCTCGTAGTTGATCGGGGCGGGGCCGCCCTCGTTGTCGTAGAGGGCTTCGCGGTCGATGTCCTGGGCGGCGTAACGGGCCGCCTGTTCCGCGATGTCGGCGGCCCGTTCGCGCTTGGAGATGGACAGGCCGCCGTCGATCACGAACGCGGAGAGGGAGAGGAAGACCAGCGCGAAGATGATGACCGCGCCGGCGCCGGAGCCCCGGTCGTCCAGATGGGCGCGACGGGCCGCCCACCACGACCGCCCGTAGGACGGGAGGTGTCTCACGCCGACCTCCGGAACGGGTCGAGCGGGGAGCTGAAGCTCGCCGACAGCGTCGTCGGGACGTCGAGGCCGAGCGTGGCCAGGCCCCGCACCTGGCAGCTCACCTCGACGGTGAAGATGGTGTCGGGCTCGAAGCCCTGGCTGGTCTGGACGACCGACACGGGGCCGGAGCAGACGTCCCCCAGGTTGGCCTTGGCGGCCTTCTTGGCCTCGGCCATGGCGGTGGCGTGGTCCTTCTGGATCGAGCCCGCGCGGGCCGCGTCCCGGGCCGCTCCGTCGAGCGCGCCGCGGCCGTCGACGAGCTGGCCGAAGGCCACCAGGACGAGGATGAACAGGATCATCACCGGGGCGAGGATCACGACCTCGATCGTGGACAGGCCGCGGTCGTCCGCCCGCCGGTTGTCCGCCCGTCGGTTTTCCGCCCGCCGGTTGTCTTTGCAGGAAGCCGGAGGAGAGAGAGTCATCAGTTCTCCTCCTGGACGAAACGCTCCACGGGGCCGGCCGACTGCGCGTGCACCGTCAGGTCCAGGCCCGGGAACACCGTCGGCACGCGCGCCGCGATCTCCACACCGACCGTGTTCTGGTCCGGCTGGAGCATCTTCACGTCCGGCCCCAGCACCAGTTGCGGGCCCAGCTGCTGGATGTAGCTGTCGACCACGTCCTGGGCCTCGCCCCGCCACGCGCCCGGCTGTTCGTCGGCCGTGGCACGCGCCTTGCGCGCTCCCGCCTGGGCCGCCGCCTGGGCGACGTGGTCCGCGAAGAAGTACAGGGCGAACTGCACGGTCGCGAAGATCATGAAGAACAGTACGGGAGTGAGCAGCACGAACTCGATCGCGGTCATGCCGGAGTCACCGCGGGCGGCCGCCGCTCTCCGCGCGGCCCGCACCCTGCGGCGTATCCGTCTGCTCACGTCTGCCGGCATCCCCGTGCATCCCGTTTGTCCGTACGACTACGACTGTCCCTGTGACTGCCCCTGCGACCGTCCCGGTGACGGATCAGCAGGACCCCTGCGACCGTCCCGGTGACGGATCAGCAGGTCTTGCCCGCGTCCGCGCCCTTGATGCAGTCGCCGACCTTGTTGGCGCCCTCGCTCAGCGCGGCGTTGATGATGGCGGCCACGACACCGACGATCGCCACGACGACCGCCGAGATGATGACCCACTCGACCGCGGAGGCACCGCGGTCCAGCTCGCCGGAGCGGGCGCGCTCGGTACGGGCCTGGAGGAAGGTGACCAGGAAGTCCACGGCCGGGATGCCCGTGTGGAAGTTGCGTCCGATCATGACGACTTGTCCTTTCAAATCAGTTCCGGTCGAAATCAGTTCCGGGAAGTTCTGGAGTTGTGAAGGTCGGCTCACTGCACCTGGAACACCCGCATCGCCGCCGGAAAGATCAGGAACACCAGGAACCCGGCACACAGCAGCAACTGCGCCACGAGCATCGACTGGGACTTCTCGCCCGCGCTGCCCTCGATCTCGGCGAGTTCGCGGTGCCGCATGGTCTCGGCCCGGGACGCGAGGGACTCGCGCACCTTCGCACCGTCGTCCGCGACCAGGGCCAGGGAGGCGGAGAGGTCCTTGAGTTCCTCGACGCCGATCTCCTCGCCGAGCTGGCCGAGCGCCTGCCACTGGCTGAGGCCGGTGATACGGGCGTCGGAGAGGGCGTTGCGGATGCGCTGGTTGGCCCAGCCGTCGGAGATCTCGGCCGCCGCCATCAGTGCCTCGGGCAGACCGCGTCCGCCGGCCAGGCTCATCGACACCAGGTCGAGGTACGCGCCGATCACGCGCCGCAGGTCGCGCCGCTTCTCGGCCGCGTCCCGCCGTACCTCCAGGTCGGGCAGGAAGAAGAAGATCACCGCGAAGAGCAGCGCCAGCCACACCGGGATGATCGGGCTGCGGCCGACGCCGAGCGTGTAGACGATGGCGAACAGGAACGGACCGAAGAACAGGCCCGCCACACCCAGCAGCACCTTCGTCGCCAGGAACTTCTCCCAGCTGCGGTCCAGGACCGCCAGGTCGGCGCGCAGCGAGCGCTGCTCCCAGCCCTGCTGGAGGTAGAACTCCGAGACCCGCAGGCCGACTTCGGCCCGCAGGGCGCCGAAGCGCCCCTTCTCCCGCTCGGTGCGCGCCGACTCGTACGCCGAGCCGCGGGCCCGCATCGCGTCGATCCGCGCGACCTGCGAGATCGGGCTGCGCTTGCTGGGCATGAGGGCGCGTACGAGGGCGTAGACGCCGAGGCCGATGACGGCACCGACGACGAGCGGCATCGTGAGGTTCACCGGCGTGCCTCCTCTTCCTGCGGCAGCTGCTGCTGGGGCTGCTGCTGCGACGGCGTCCTGGGACGCACGAACTGGACGGCCGCCTCGTCGCGGACCAGGAAGCGTTCGGGCGTCTCGATGGTGGACAGCTTGCGCAGCCACCAGAAGCCGAGGGCGAACAGGCCGCAGACACAGGCCAGGACGAGCTGGCCGACGGGGGTGCCGTACGGCTCGACGAAGTCACGGTTGAAGATCGACAGGCCGAGGACGAAGGCGATCGAGACCGCCACGACGATCTGCACGGACCGCCGGGTCGAGGCGCGCTGCGCCATCACCCGCTGCCGCATGTCGACTTCCTCACGCGCCGACTTGGCCAGCGCGCCCAGCACCTGGCGCAGACCGGGTCCGCGCAGCCGCGCGTTGAGGATCAGGGCCGCGACGATGATGTCGGCGGAGGCGTCGTCGATCTCGTCGGCGAGGTGCTGGAGCGCCTCGGGCAGCGGGGTGCGGGCGCGCAGGCGGTCGACGAGGGCGTCGAGGTGGGGGCGCAGGACCGGGGCGGCGGCGCGGGCGGAGGCCGGGATGGCCTGCTCCAGGCCGACGGCGCCGGCGATGGTGTCGCGCAGGGACTCGGTCCAGGACGCCAGGGCCTCCACGCGGCGCATGGCGGCGCGTTCCTCGCCGGCGCCGCCGAACAGGCGGTCCCAGAAGAAGACGAGGACGCCGGCCGCGATGCCCGCGACGGCCCAGCGGGTGAGGACGAGGACGACCAGGCCGACGATGGCGGCGAGCGAGCCGCGCTGGCCGGCGAACCGGATGAGTTCGCTCGCCCGCTGGGCGGCCTTCTGCTTCTCGTGGTCGGGCTTGACGGGCAGTCCGCGTACGGCGACGAGGAGCAGGGCGAGGCCGCCGCCGACGGCGACGCCGCTTCCTATCGAGTACAGGACGGTGGTGGAGAACAGGCCGCCCATGGAACCGAGGGAGCCGAGCGCTGCGAGAGTCGTGTTCATCCCCGGCTCACCCCCAGGTCCCGGACGGCCGGTAGCCGTGTGCCATCAGTTCCTCCAGGCAGGCTATGGGGGCGTGCGGCACGACCCGGCCGTCGGGGGCCTCCGCGAACACCTCGCTGGACAGGACGCGTCCGTCGACGCCGTTGACCTCGCGGACGGAGGTGACCATGCGCTGGAGGCGGCCGCCGTTGCCGAAGTTGTTGCGCCGCTGGATGAAGACGACGAAGTTCACCGCGCCGGCGATCAGCATCTGGCTGGCCTCGATGGGCAGCCGCTCGGAGGCCTGCAACGCGTAGGTGGAAATACGGTTGAAGACCTCGCTGGAGCTGTTGGCGTGGATCGTGGACAGCGAGCCGTCGTTGCCCTGGGACATCGCGTTGAGCATGGTGACGATCTCGTCGCCGAGGACCTCACCGACGATGACGCGGGAGGGGTTCATACGCAGCGAGCGGCGCACCAGTTCCGCCATGGAGATGGCGCCCTGGCCCTCGGAGTTGGGCAGCCGTTCCTCGAAGGCGACGACGTTGGGGTGCAGGTCGGGGAAGGTGTCGAGCCCGAGCTCCAGGGCGCGCTCGACGGTGATGAGGCGCTCGTGCGGCGGGATCTCGTTGGCGAGGGCGCGCAGCAGCGTCGTCTTACCGGCGTTGGTGGCGCCGGCGATCATGATGTTCTTGCGGGCGCGGACCGCGCAGGCCAGGAAGTGGGCGACCTCGGGGGTGAGCGTGCCGTTGCCGACGAGGTCGGAGATGAAGACCTTGCCCATGCGCGCGCGGCGGATGGACAGCGCGGGGCGCCTGGCCACGTCCATGACGGCCGACAGACGCGAACCGTCGGGCAGCCGCAGGTCGAGCTGCGGGTTGGCGGAGTCGAAGGGGCGGGAGGACAGGCCCGAGTAGGCGCCGAGGACCTGGATGAGCTCGATGAGTTCCTCGTCGGTCTCGGCGACGGGGTCGCCCTTGACCTCGCGCCCGTCGGCGTAGCCGACGAACACCTGGTCGCAGCCGTTGATGTCGATGTTCTCGACCTCGGGGTTGTCCAGCAGCGGCTGGAGCCGGCCGACGCCGAACAGCGCCGCGTGCACGGCGGCCGCGTACTGTTCCTCGGTCTCGGCGTCCAGCGGCGTACGGCCCGCGTTGATCTCGGCGCGGGCGTACTCCTCCAGGATCTGGGCTATGACGGCGCGGGCGTACTGCCGTTCGTCCTCCGTGGACATCGGAGTGACGTTGTTGAGCTGGTCCTGTCGGCGCTGTTCGGCGATGCGGTCGCCGGCGTCCTGGCGGAACCGCTTGACCAACTGGTGGTCGACAGCGGTCATGTGCCGGCCCCCGCGTGGCCGTGCGTCTGGCCCGGGTGGTTGTGCTGGACGTGGTGGGCCTGCGGGACGTGGTGGGCCTGGTTCGCCTGGGCGGAGGCGGCCCAGGCGGCGCCGTACTGCTGGTAGAGGTCGGCGGCGACCTTGCGGGCCGAGCGGATCAGCAGCGACTTGTCGAGACGGCCGCGCCTGCGGCCGGCCAGCTGGTCGGCGCCGGCCGGGTCGTCGGCGATGGTGCCGACCACGCGGGCGCCGGTCTGGGCGTGCACGAGCATGTCGTTGACCTGCGAGGCGAGCTTGCCGGCGTTGCCGGTGTCGGCGATCAGGACGACGCCGATGACCGGGTTGGCGAGGCCCGCGGCACCACGCGGTCCGCCGTGCAGCTTGCCGGCGAGTGCCGCAGCACGGTCACGCACCCGGGCGATCGCCTCCGGCTCGGTGCGGGAGAGCAGCAGCACGAGGGAGGCGTGAGGGAACAGTTCGACGGCGGGGGTGTCCCCGCTGACGCGTCCGCAGTCGGCGATGACGTCGGCGGCGGCGTTCGGGGAGTCGGCGAGGGAGGCGAAGGCGTGCCCGAGGGTGGGCCACAGCCCCGCCAGGCCGGCGGCCTGCTCGGCGATGCCGAGTCCGACGAGCACCTCCAGTCCCCCGCTGAGCGGCTGTACGTGGTCCCAGAGCTGGTCCGGTACGAGTCCGCGGCGCGCGGTGGCGGCGATGGACAGCATGCCGGTGTTGGGGTTGAGCGGTCCGCCGTGCGCGGCGGCACTGCGGTAGACGAGGTCACCGCCCGCCGGGTCCGTCTCGGCGAGCAGGACGCGCCGCGGCCAGACCGCCGCGAGGGCGACGGCCGCGGTGGTGACGCCGGGGGAACCCTTGTCGGCGGCGAGAGCGATGAGCGCCATGGGTCGGGTGCCGCCTTCTAGTTGCCGGGGACGTGCACGATGGCGACCTCGTTCGCGGCCGCCGCGGAGGCGAGCGCGGCCGCGTCGGCCTCGGGGACGAGGAGGGTGAGCGAGAGGTTGCCCGTGCTCACGGTGGCGTCGTTGTCGTCCTTGATGGTGTTCACGCGCGCGTTCTCGACGAGGGCGCCACCGCCGGAGGCCGAGGTGGAGCCGGAGCCGGTGCTGTCGTCGGAGTTGTTCGAGTTGGAGCCGGTGGTGCCGACGCGGTAGGCGGAGACGACGTCTCCGGCCTTGATGTCCGACGGGTACTGGCCCTCCTTGAGGGCGAGGCCGACGGAGGCCTTGCCGGCGGGCAGGCTCGCCGTCTTGGCGAACATCTCGCCGACCGCGAGGGTGCCCGGCTGGATCGTGGACTTGGCCTTGTACGTCTGGATCGTGGCCAGCTGCGACCACTCGACGTAGTGGATGCTGTCGTCCTTGGCCACCATGACGGAGGTCACGTCGCTCTTCTTGAGGGACTCCCCGGCCTGGACCTCCTGCGTCACCTTGACGACCTCGATCCGGTCACCGGCCTGGAGCACGAGCATCGTCGCGCCCAGCGCACCCACCAGGATGAGCAGCACGGCGAGCGCCGCCAGTGCCGGTTTGCGCTCGCGAGGTGGTGTGGGAAGCCGGTCACCGACCGACGGCTGAGCCGGAGCGGCGGAACGACCGGCGCCCGCCCCCGTACGCTCTTGGATCTTCACGCAACCGCTCCCCGTACACCCAAGATTATGTCTGTCAATTTGCCTTCAAATCTGGACACTTCACCCGCGCCTTCCCGCACGGAAGAGTGCGGGACGGGCCGGACGTACTCGCCCGACCTGGGCGAATAGCCAGCACTGGGGGTGAGTGTCAAGCCATCGCACCGTATCAGCCGCACATAAGCCCCTCAAGGCGCGTCCGGCCTCCCGGACCCCAGGGCACGTGCCGTTATCCATCTGCAACTTCAGGGCTGGACAAACCCGTTGATGGCGGGGCGCGGACAGGCCATTCGCTGTGCGGGAGCGAATCCGGCACGGGTGGACGGGAGTCCGGCGACGGAGGCCTTCGTCACGTACCGGCCACGAGGCCCACACCATTCACTCACGTGACAGCGGGAATCACCGTGCCATGATCTTCGCTTTGCCCCCCCCGAGGAGTGCCCCCATGAAGCGAGCCGCGCTCGCCGTCTCCACCCTGTCCCTGCTGTCCCTCACCGCGTGCGGCGGCGGCGCCGACCCGGACTCCGCGACCGGGGAGCCCCGGCCCACCGCGCCCCGGGCGAAGCAGGCGCCCCCGGCCGAGCGGCTCGCGAAGCTCATGATCACGAAGGCGGACGTGCCGGGGCTGGACGTGAAGGCCACCTCCAGGGACAAGGGCGACGACAAGTACGTCTTCGCCGAATCCCCGGACGACGTCACGGTCGACCAGCCGGCCTGCGCCCCGCCGGCCTACGCCCTCAACCAGCTGCCCCTCGGCGAGCCGCAGGGCGAGCTGACCAGCTTCGTCCCGCAGGGCAGCAAGTACACGTACATCACGCTCACGACGTACGCACCCGGCAAGGCCGCATCCGCGTTCGCCGGGCTGGCCAAGGGCGTCGACGCGTGCGGCGGTGGCTTCACGGCGAAGGCGAACGGCTCGACGACGTACGACTCCGTCACCGCCGAGGAGCCGGTGGCGAAGGCAGGTGACGAGTCACTCGCCTTCCGCGCCACGACGCCCTTCCGGGGCATCACCCACACCCTGCACGCCCAGGCCGTCCGCAAGGGCGATCTCGTCGCCGTCTACGTCTCCGTGGACGGCATGGCCATGGTCCAGGACAGGCCGGGCGACGCGAAGCTCCCGCCGGCGGTGGTGAAGGCTCAGAACAAGAAGCTGGGCTGAACACGGGGCGCCGGATGCGCGACCGGCGATCTGTAGCACTCGCGAAGCCCCGAGTAGAGTGCGGCCCGGACAGCGATCGGACCGCGGGGGGCACACCGGTGAGGGCAGCCACGACGAACGGGCAACACGCGGCAGTTATACGGACGTTGACGAGCTCCCGGACCCGCGTCCTGCTCCTGCTCCTCGCCCTCTGCTCACTGACGGCTCTCTTCGCAACCGCCACCCCGGCGCACGCGGCGGACAGCGCCCCGGCCACTCCCGCCCGCGCGGCGGACAGCGCCCCCGCCACGACCCAGGCCGCCTACCTGGCCGACCGCCTCCGCGAGAACCCGGTCTACGTCACCGACCAGCTCCCGCGCGAGGTCCCCCGGTCCACGGCCCCCGACTTCGAGCGGCTCGCGAAGAAGACCGGCGTCCCGACCTACGTCCTGGTCCTGCCCTTCCAGATCAGCGTCGACGAAAGGCAGTTGCTCGGCGCGGTGCACGACCGGCTCGGCCGGGACGGGTTGTACGTCCTGGTCGACGACTCCGACGTCACGGCGGCCACGGCCTACGGCGTGCGCGCGCCGGCCGACGCCGCCTCGACCGTCGCGCTGTACGAACTGCCCTCCGACGCAGGCCCGTTGCGCAGCTTCGAGCGGTTCGTCGACGTCGTCGCCCTGGGTGAGGAGAAGGCAGTGGCCCGTGCCGAGGCGGCGCGCGCCACGTACGGGGACGACGAAGCCGCCGAGATGTACATCGGCCCGTCCGACCGCAAGAACCAGTCGTTCCTCACGGGGATCCTGCTCACCGGCGTACCCCTGCTGATCCTGCTGACGGCCGGGTACGCGGGGCGCCGCCGCCGGCGTTCCGGGGCCGAGCGGCGCGTCCCCCGCTGGGTCGCACCCGGCGCGGCCGTCCTCACCGCCACCGCCGTCGTCCTCACCGCCCCCGCCGTCTTCGACCAGACCAGGTCGAGCGCGGCGCCCGCGCCCACCCCCGCCGATCTGTCCGCCCGCGTCGAGAGGGTGGCGGCGGGCCTGAGGCAGGACCCCGTGTACGCCGATCCGGAGAGCCCGCGGGTGCTCGGCGCCCGCCAACTGGAGCGGCTGCACGAGCGGATCCGGGACTTCCGGCGCTCCGAAGCGGGTGGCCCGGTGTTCGTCTCGGTCGTGCCGCAGACCCCCGAGAGCGAGTCGGCCGGTGACGCGATGCTGTTCGCCGCGGCGGTGCACGCCAAGGTGGGCGAGGACGGGCTGTACGTGATCGCAGATCCCGACGACGGCACGATCGACTTCTACAACCACGGTCTGCGCCGGGACACCAACCGCCTGTCAGTGGACCTGCCCGACTCCGTCACGTTCGGCGACAGCAGGGCGGACGAGGCCGACGACCACCTCCTCGGCGAGCGCCTCGACCAGCTGATGACCTTCCTCGGCAAGGCCCCGCGCACGGAGAGGCCCGGCTCGGAGCCCGCGCCGGCCGCCGCCCCGAGGGCCGCCGACGAGAAGACCCTCCCGCCCCTGTTCGCCACCGACTTCTGGCCCGGCCTGTTCGTGGGCGCCTTCCTGGCTCTCCTGCTGTCCGGTGTCGTGGCCGGGGTGACGTGGATCGTGACCGGCCTGCGGCGGCGGCGCTCCCCCGAGCCCGAGCCCGCCGGCCTCCTGCCCGTCACATCCCCGACCGAGCCCTCGGCGTCCTACCTCCGGCGCACCGCACACGCGGAACTCAGCGCCCTGACGAGGGAGTTCACCACCCCGGACGGGAACCCCCGCGCCTGGGACCGCCTCGACGCGGCGATGCTCCTCCTCGACGGCGACCCGGACCGCGCCCGCAAGACGGAGACGGACCCCGCGACCCTGGTCGCCGTCGTCGTGCTCGCCCGGGCGGGCCGCGCCGCGCTCACCGGCGACACCGACGACCTGTTCTGCGGCGTCAACCCCCTGCACGGACCCGCCGTCAGCCGTCACCACGTGCGCGTCTCGGCGCAGGGCAACCGCAGGCGTCTGCTCCCCGTCTGCGAGCCCTGCCGCGACACGGCCATCGCCCAACCGGGCGGCATCCCGGGCAGGTTGCTGACACTGCCCGGCACCGCGTCCGGTGACGGCGGCCGGCCGCCCTACTACGACGCGACCGACGGCCCGCTGTCCGCCGTACCCGGTGGCATCGCCCGGCTCATCGACAAGGTGAGGGAGACCGCAGGTGTCCATTGACGTCAAACGCGTGATCACCGTCCTGGCGGCCCTGCTGCTGGCGGCGCTCACCACCGCGCCGGCCCGTGCGGCGGACGGCGACGCCCCGAGCGCCGGGCAGCGCATCGCCGAGGCCCTGCGCACCTCGCCCGTCTACGTCGACGAGGCGTACGCCGATGCCGTACCGCCCTCCCGGCAGCGGCAGTTGGCGGACCGGATCCGCCGGACGGGCCTGCCGGTCAAGGTCGTTCTCACGCCCCTCACCAAGGGCGACGCCTTCGACGGCGACTCCGGTGTCCTCGCCGGAATCGTCCGGGACCGGCTCCCGGAGCAGCGCGACCTCATCCTCATCACGACCGACGGCGAGTTCCCGGACTCCCTGAACGGCTACGAGTGGCCCGCCGACGACCACCAGACGCGGGACGCCGTGGCCGCCGCAGGTCTGCTGGACGAGACGCGGGACGCGGGGCTGGCCGACCTGACCGCCAAGGCGGTGGATCTGGTGGCGGAGGGGAAGGGCACGCGGCGGTACGAGGAGGCGACGAAGGACCTGGACGGCACTCCGGTTTCCAAGCCGGAGTCCGGCGGCGCGCGTGGGTGGTGGCTGTGGCCCCTGGCCGCCGTACCGGCCCTGGCCCTGACCGTGCTCGCGACCCGCGCCCTGGTCCGCTCCCGCTCTCGCAGGACGGCTCCGGCCATTCCCCAGCTGGTGTTCGCCACGGCCCGTGCGGCCGACGAGGCGGAGCTGCGGCGCCGGGCGGAGGCGGAGGTGCTGGCCCTCGGCGAGGCGACCCAGGCGGCCGACGTCTCCACGACCCCCGCTCTGCAGCGCGCCCTCGACGCCTACGCCGCCGCGGGCAGGGTCCTCGACGAGGCCCGGGGCGTACCGGACCTGGCCGGCGCCCTGGCCCTGGCGCAGGAGGGCCAGGACGCCCTCGCCGGCTCCCCCGGCCTGCCCCTCTGCTTCTTCAACCCCCTGCACGGCCGCGCCGCCCGCCGCACCGGCTGGCGTCCGCTGGGCCGCCGGGACCGGCTCGACGTGGCGGTGTGCCGGGAGTGCGCCGACGCGCTGCGCGGCCGCCGCGCCCCGGAGGTGCTCACGGACCGGGACGAGGACGGACGTACCGTCCCCTACTTCGAGGTCCCGGCCGGGCGGAGCGTGTGGGCGGCGACGGGGTACGGGTCGCTGACGCCGGTGCTCGACGGCTTCACCTCACGCAGCGCCAGGGCTCGTTGATCAGCCCGGGCCCGATCCGCGTCAGCGCCAAGGCTCGTTGATCAGCCGGGCCGCAGGTCCTCCCGCAGTGCCGTGAACAGGGCGCGGGCGCGCCGGTCGTCCCACTTCACCGCGCTGCCCTTGGACGTCCGCAGGTTCGGGTCGGCCACCGGCACGTTGAGCTGTCGGCCCCCGCCGGACGCGGCCTTGCGCAGGGCCTCGAACAGCGACATCAGGTCGGGCAGCTCCGTGTCCTCGTCCACGATGAGCGTGTCGAGGCCGGCGCTCAGGGTCGGGAAGGACTTGGACGGGTCGGCGAGGGTGGACGGGGTGGCCGCCTTGCGGGCGAGGGCGGCGAGGAATTTCTGCTGGTTGCGGGTGCGGCCCAGGTCCCCCTGGGCCTCCTGCTTGCGCTGCCGTACGAAGGCCAGCGCCTCGGCGCCGTCGAGGCGCTGGCACCCGGCGGGCAGGTCGGCGCCGGAGTCCTTGTCCCGTACGGGCTTGTCCAGGCACATGTTCACGCCGCCGACCGCGTCCACCACGCCCACGAACCCGGCGAAGCCGATCTCCGCGTAGTGGTCGATGTGCACGCCGGTGTTGCGTTCCACAGTCCGCACGAGCAGGTCGGGGCCGCCCAGGGAGAACGCCGCGTTCAGTTTGTCCGGCGCGGCCCGGTAGCCGCGGCCGGTGTCGGGATCGACGTAGGGCGGCAGGGTCACCCAGGAGTCGCGCGGCAGGCTGAGCATCGTGGTGCCCTCCGCCCCCGTGTGCAGCAGGATCACCGAGTCGGTGCGGCGTCCCTCGGCCGAGCCGGTGTTCAGATCCTTACGGTCCTGCTGCGAGAGTCCCTCGCGGCTGTCGGAGCCCACGACCAGGTAGTTGGTGCCCTCGCCGCGCGGCACCCGGCCGGCGAGCGTGCCGAGGTCGACCTGCTGGTTGAGCCGGGTGTCGGCCCAGACGTACGTACCGGCCCCGGCGAGCAGCAAGGCGGACGACAGCACGGCCGCCGTCCGTACGAACCGGCGGCCCTTTCCGGCGCGGCGCCGCGGGTTCCTGCTGCCGCCGCCGCGCCGCCCACGCGCGTGGACGCCGCTGTCGTAGCGGCCGGGCGCGGCCGGCGAGGGCATGCCGGGCAGGGGGGCCGTGCGGGTCGACGGCGGGGGTGCCAGGAGGGACGGGGGCGGGATCCTTCTCGGGTCCTGCCCCGTCCGGTGGTCCCCCGGAGGGTCGGTCCAGTCGTTCATCGTCCCCTCCATCCCGCTGGTTCACGTGGATCAACGCATAGGCACGCTCCTATACGGAACCGGCCCGCCGATCTGTTCACCGGCCGTCCCGGAGCGCTTCATCCGCTGCCACCGCAGCCGGCTGCCGAGCAGCAGCGCGACCAGCGACTGGATGACGACGAGATACATCAACTGCCGGTAGACGAGGATCTGCAACGGCATCGACCACAGGGCCCGGACCGGCTCGCCGTCGAGTCTCAGCGCGTAGCCGGAGCAGACGATCTGCACGCCGAGGAACGCGAACCACACCCCGGCCGACTCCCACGGGTCGCGGAACAGCACGCCGTACAGGGCGTAGACGTCGATGACGGGCGCCAGCAGCGGCAGGGCGACCTGGAAGAGCGCGAGGTAGGTCAGCCCGCGCCGCCCGAACCGCCCGGCGGGGCCCATGGCGAAGAGAGCCCCGCGATGCTTCCACATCGCCTGCAAGGTGCCGTAGCACCACCGGTACCGCTGCCGCCACAACTGCCTGACATTGGTGGGCACTTCGGTCCAGGCGACGGCGGACTCCTCGTACAGCACCCGCCAGCCGGCCCGCCACAGGGCCATCGTCAGGTCGGTGTCCTCGGCGAGGGTGTCCTCGCTGACCCCGCCGACGCCGATCACCGCGTCCCGGCGGAAGGCCCCGATGGCGCCCGGCACGGTCGGCATGCACTCCAGCACCTCGAACATGCGCCGGTCGAGGTTGAACCCGAAGACGTACTCCAGGTGCTGCCAACGAGCCAGCAGACTGCGCCGGTTGCCGACCTTGGTGTTGCCGCTGACGGCCCCCACGGCCGGGTGCGCGAGCGGCTGGACGATCCGCTCGATGGCATCGGGCTCGAAGACGGTGTCGGCGTCGACCATCACGACGATGTCGTACCGCGCGTGGGCCAGCCCGGTGTTGAGGGCGGCGGCCTTGCCGGAGTTGGGCTGGCGGACGACCTCCACCCGCGGATCGTCGATGCTCTCGGCGATGCCGGCGGTCCGGTCGGTGGACCCGTCGTCGATGACGACGACCTGGAGCTCCCGATGATGGGAGTCGAGCAGCGACCGCAGGGTCGACCCGATCCCGGCCTCCTCGTTGTACGCCGGGACGAGCACGGTCACCGGCCCGGACACCTCACGCATCCAGGGCGCCCCGGTCCGGAACCGCTCCAGCCGGCGCACATGGGCCCGGGCGAACAGGGCGAGCAGCACCAGCCGCAGCACGCCGAGCCCGCCGGCGACGCCGAGGATCCAGATCATGGCGGTGGAGAAGACCTGCCCGAGGCTCGTGACCTGGACCAGCCCCTGCCCCAGCCAGCGCTGGGTGAGGGAAGGCGACGTGTACGGAACGAGCTTGAGCCCGTCGGACACGGTGGTGAACCGGTCGACAGTCGGGTTGTTCAGGAGCCTGCGCGCCTCCAGATACGCGCTCTCGGTCTGGCTGAGCTGCCGCACGATCCCCTGCGCCGGCTTGCGCGCCCCCTTGTCGGCGGCGACGAGCACGTACCCGTACCCGGCGGCCCGCCGCGCCGCCTGCCACTCACGACCGCACAGGGTGTCGGGGGTGGTGGTGCGCGGCATCCGCAACAGGTTGGTCCGCACGCCGGCGGCCCCGGCCAGTGCCTCCTGGGTCAGTTCGAGCTCGGCCTCGAAACGGGGCGTGGAGGACTCACCCAGCACGGCCCCGGTGTAGCTGTTGGACCCGATCTCATGCCCCTCGGCCCGGATCCGCCGCACCAGGTCGGGATGCCGGGCGGCCTGTGCGCCATGCAGGAAGAAGGTGGCGCGAGCCCCGTTCCGCTTGAGGAGTTCGAGCAGCCGCGGGGTCCAGACGGGGTCGGGCCCGCCGTCGAAGGTGAGCGCGACGGTCCGGGCGGGCATCGCCCCGGACCGGATCCCGTCCCGGTTGATCCCGATCACGGGCCCGCCCTTGGCGACGGCGTCCGGCACGGGCGAGGCACAGGGCGACCGCGACTTCGCGGCGTCGACCTCGTGCTGGGTCCAGCCCTCGAAGAGCAGGAGGGCGAAGACGAGGGGGAGGGTGAGGGCGAGTAACAGCCAGTGGGCGCGGGGGTCTCGGGACTGTTTGTGCCGGGCTCGGGCTCGGGCTTTGGAACTGGCGGGGGTCAGGGTCCGTCACCGCCCCCGGGTTCGGGCTCGGGTTCGGCCCGGGCACCGGCTCCCGCGGGCCGTCTTCTCCACGCGCTTCCGTAGAACTCACCGGGTGAAGCGGGCGTCTTCATGCTGCGGGAGTTACGCATGGGGCGCGAGTGTAGTTTCGGAGGTCTGGCTGTAGGGGCGGAACAGCGAGCTTCACAGGGTTTACAGGGGGGCAACGGATGACTGCGGCGACGGGCAGTGGGGCAAGCCGGACACCGGCCCGGCGGGACAAGGCCGCGCGCATCGCTGCGGGCGTCACAGCAGGAGTAGCCGCCCTGGTCATGGCAGTTCTGCTCAGGTCCCCGGAACGATTCGGCCTCCCGCCCCTCCCGGGATTCTTCGAGAGGGTCCGCGCCGAGGGACGCTCCTCAGAAGCCTTCATCTTCGTGTGGGCCTTGATCTCTATCCCTGTGGCAGGCCTCCTCCACACACCACTGGCACTGGCACGACGTGCCGAGATCGGCGCGGGCTGGGCACTGATCGCCGGGTACTGGTTGTACGTCGCGGTGACCGCGGGCGTGGCGTGGCACGTACAGGACTTCTTCCCCGCTACCGACGCGCCCGGCAAGAATGGGGGCTGGTTCGGCGCGGCGATCATGATGCTCATCGGCACGCCGCTGTTCGTGGTGGGCTCGGGCGGGGTGTTCCGTCAGGTGCGGGAGGGCGACAGCACTGCAGCGACCCAGATCCGGGACCAACTGGCTACCGTCACCGTGCTCTGCTGCACGCTCGTCGGCGCGGTCACGGGCGTGACGGTGGGCTTCGGCTTCGCCTTCCCCCGCGACGGCTTCCCGGCCATGTTCCTGCCGGGCGGCATCCTCTGGGGCCTGCTGGCGGGCGCGGCGCTGGGCATGCGTGCCGGCGCCCTGATCACGAACTCGCCGGACAGCCGTCGCAGGATGACCGCCGACGCGAAGTCATTCGCCCGCACGGCAGCGGCCGTACTGGCGTGCTGCCTCTGCGTGTCCCAACTGGGCTGGCTCCTGCCGGTGTGGGCGGTGGCCCTGGTCGGCCTGCCGGCCCCGTTCGTGCTGTTCGTGGTGGCGGGGCGGTGTGAACGGGTGGGGTGGTGGGTGGAGTACCGGCGGATCGAGGTGCCGGAGGGGGTGCTGTGCTGAGCGCGAGCCCCTCACCCCGGCACGTACTCCCTGTCCCACCGGCTCTGCCGCACGCCACCCCAAGTACCCATCACGACCGCGAGGCCGAAGAGGACCGCGAGCAACCCGGCGTCCGAGCTGCGCTCCCCGTCTGTAGTCGGGCTGGCGACGCCTGCGGGGTCGTACCGAACACGCAGTTTGTCACCCGCCTCCACCCAGTCCCCGCACCCGTCGCCCTCTGAGAGCGAGGGTGAGATCTCGTGGCCGTCGACCCTCCGCAGATCACAGTGGTTGGTCTTGACGTCGTCCTTGCGCACGACCACGGCGTCGGCCCACTCGCCCCGCTCCGCCAGGGCGACCTGATCACCGGCGCCGTTGCCGAACACGCCCAGCGCCACTCCCGCGACGACGGGAACGACGAGCTGCCAGGCGAGCTTCCGCTGCTTACGCGGAACCCTCCGCAACAGCAGAAGCGGTACGAGAACCGATGCCAGCGGCAGCACGATCCAGGCGAGAAGCAGGGTCAGCAAGCGCATCGACGTCCACAACGGCACGACAGGGCCGAGCCAGGCGAGCCCCAAGGAGCCACCAGCGCAAGCAAGGTTGAACACCGACCACCGGACGACATCGGCTCGCCACCAAACCCCCGGCCCAGCCTGCCCGGTCCGGACCACACCCTCAGCCATGGCTCATGCCACTTGCTCGGTTCACGGCCTGGGCCTCCTTGACGGTCACGTCCTGCTCGAACGTGGACAACCCGTCAGGCAGCCCCGGCTGCTGCGGCGGACCGTCGGGGTCGGCGGAGTCGGTCCATGTCACCTTCCAGGTGATGGACGCCTTGAAGGGGTAGGTACCGTTGCCCGACGCACGAAGGTACGTGACGTTGCAACCGGCGTCCTCGCTGTCGGCCGTGTAGCCGTCCTTGCGCTTGACCAGGTCATAGGTGCAGCTCTGCGGATCGGCGTCGGCGGTACCGGCATCGACCTTGAGCGCCACGGGGGTGGCGACGGTGGTCGCGGCCAGCTGAACGCCCTTGTAGTCGAGACTCGCGGTCGTCCACACGCGGTCGAGATCGCCCTTGAAGGCGACCCTCGTACCGAGGTTCACGAGAAGCCGGTCCGCGCGCGGCTGCAACTGCACTGGCGGGGTTGGCAACTTGGTCGAGTTGAAGGCCAGTTCGGAGAGGATCTCGGGAGTCACCTTGTTGGGGTCCGGCTGCGGGTCGGCCGGAGGAACCCAGATCTCCCAGTTGTCCGTCGTGACGGGGCAGGCCTTGTCGTAGGTGTCATCGGGGAACTGAACCTGCCACCACAGGCCCTTGTCACCCTTGTGGTACTTCTCCTTCTCCCGCTTCTTCGCGTAATCCGCCGCCGG
This sequence comes from Streptomyces sp. NPDC007991, assembly GCF_042958445.1. Taxonomy (NCBI): domain Bacteria; kingdom Bacillati; phylum Actinomycetota; class Actinomycetes; order Kitasatosporales; family Streptomycetaceae; genus Streptomyces; species Streptomyces sp. NPDC007991. The sequence continues at coordinate 58,111 of NZ_JBIBJD010000020.1, read as the reverse complement.
GCTTCCCCCCTCAGCGCCGCCATACGCGCCCTTGATGAACTTCTCGTACTCCTCCGGCGTGTACATGGGCTCGTACCAGCACACCGGAGGTTCCCAGCTGGCGTCGGAGGAGGTGGCGGTTGCGGTGGAGCTGCTTGAGGCTGGGGTGCTCTGGCTGATGCGGATGTGGGCGCCGATGGATCCCTTGCCGGATTCAGCGCCTTTGTTGGACTTTGGCTGCTCGGTAGAGGAGCTTCCCTGTCCCTCGTCCCCGTAGAACTCGTCGGCCGCGTACACCGGAGAACTCACCCCCAGGGTCCCGACGAAGATCAAGCCCGCAACCATCCTCAGTGCCGAACTCATAGGGCTCATCCCTGCACGCACGAAGGAGCCGCCTTCTTCCAGCTCGCCTGTTGCACCTGCCAGTCACCGCGAGAATTCTTCGCAGTCTGAAGCGTGGTCTCGATGAAGTCGTCGTCGCTCGGCTGCGTACGCCGGACCTTGTCGGTCTTGATCTCCTTGGAATACGCCTTCCGCTGGTCCTCGCAGTAACGGACCGCCGCCGTCTTTCCGTTGGCGATATCCGTGACCTCGAAGTCGTAGTAGCGATAGGAGCCCGTACTCGTCAGCCCCTGCTGCTTGACGGCCGCGATTCGCTTGCTCCAGTAGGTGAGGGCAGGCCCGGCGAAGTAGCGGCTCAGGTTGGCGGCTCGCCCATCCCCCTTGACGAAGCCCTCGAGGCGGGCCTCAGCCGAGTAGGCGACATCCCGCAGAATTGCATCCTTCGTCGGGTCCCCCGTCTGCTCCCTCTCCACGCTCACCTTGACATCCGACGGAAAGTCAAAGGTCGGCGCATCATTGTCAGCCGAGGCGGAGGCGGACGGCGTCGGCGAGCCCGCCTCTCCTGCGTCGGCTCCCGCAATCTCGTCGCTGCTCGATCCGTCGTCCGAACTGCTGCTGCAACCGGCCACAGAGAATGTGACTGCAGCAAGGAGGAAGGCCGCAGCCACCCTCCGGCGCGTGGTCAACATGGCGCTCGTCCTCAGAGGTAGGTGATCGGCGTGACAACGGATGATCCCATGCGGGGCAGGCGCCGATCCAAGCGCCCCGAGGGGCTGATGCTCACGCGTGGCTCGTGAAGCCCCCTAACGGCCACGACCACCGGCGCTCAGCAAAGGGCCTCGCCGCTTCACCGAACGGCTCGACGGCAACGCATCCCGCCTCGTACGCCCCTACGTTCTGGATCCGACCGAACTTCGCCGCCAAGGCGAACGCCGCCGAGCCGCCCACCTGGCCACCTGGCCACCTTCGGAATGGACGCAGAGCCGAGGCACATCCAAGGCGTACGAGCCTCGACGGCCACCCGATGACCCGCCCGGCCCTCCGGATGTGCGGCCGCTGCCAGCGCAGCACGGCCGAACCAGTCCTGGTCCACCAGATCCACGCCCCCACAGGCCCTGGCTTCAACGTCTACGCCTGCCCGGACTGCGCCACCCACTACCCATATCGGACAGGCCCTCTCGAAATCCCCGCTCCGGCCGATCACCGATCCCGCCGCGCCCTCCATGTCTACAAAATCAACACAGAGGGCGCGGTGACCGAAGACCGCGGCAAGGTCGTGATCCTGGCCGACGAACACATCACCCCGGCTTCCTTCACGTCGGCCTATCCGCCGTCCAGTTGACCGAGGTGCAGGGCACCGCACTAGCGAATCAGAACCCCCAGCTCCATGGCCCCCGGACGCCGCGCACTGCGGCACCAGGGCCGTCCCCTCTTCAGGCACGATCAGGACACAACCAGCACCCGGAGAGCCCCATACACCCGGATTGCCCCTGTTCTCGCGGAAGTTCGCTCTGGTGAAACCGGAAACCTCACCGGTAGCGTCAGTGCCCTAACTGAACGTCTGTTTCTCACGGGGAGCCACTGTGAAGCGCCGCCCATTGCCCGTTGCTGCCGCGCTGGCGGCGACGGCGGCACTGCTGTTGACGGCCTGCGGTAGCGGGGACGACAAGTCCAGCGACAACGACAAGATCGCCGGCGCCGACCAGGGAGCGGAGACGCCGAAGGAGTCGGCATCGCCCTCGGGAGCACCTGCAGAGGACAAGCCGGACGGCGTGGACGTGACCCTGCCCAAGGACATGAACCTGGTCTTTGACTGGGACAAGCCGAAAGACAAGAACGAAGCGGCGGCGATGGACGACGCCGCGAACTACCTCCGTGCCATCTATCGGGGCGTCGACAAGCGCACGACCAAGGACGCGGCCGTGACCACCTACGCCACCGGCGAGGGGCTCCACTACGCACAGGTACAGATCAACGAATGGATCAAGGGTGGCTGGACCGCCACCGGCACCCGCCGTCACTACGACGCCACCACACGCTCCGCCCCGAATGGCCAATCCGTAGAGGTCGCCTTCTGCGCGGACACCGGGAAGTTCTACGGCAAAGAGGTCAAGACGGGGAAGGTCCTGAAGACCGAGCCAAGCCTCAAGGACTTCGGCTACTACAGGATTGTCATGGTCAAGTTCCCCACGGGCAAGAGTCTCTGGCAGGCATCCAAGGTGTTCGTCGAGACGGCAGCGAAGAAGTGCCGGTGAACAGATCACGAAGTGCTGCCCTCGGCACCAGCACTGCTGCCCTGACTCTTTCGATCAGCGCTCTCATCTTCACGGCACCCAACGCCGCTGCGGAACCGGTGGACTTCGGCAAGGGCGGCGCCACAGAAGAGAAGGGCGGCGGCGACAAGACCGGCATCTTTGCCGCCGCCCGCATCCAGTACTCCGGATCCGTTACCAAGAACGGCAGCACCGGAAACGTGACGTCCACCGACGTCAACTGGACACCCCCACCCTGCTGGTACGCCCCTTACCTCGGCGCCAAGGACTTCAAGAAAAAGATGTCCGAGGACATCGAGCGCAAGAAGAACACACCCGGTATGGGCGGGACCGCGGGTGCGGCGATCGGTGAGATGCAGCGCCACTACGAGGACGAGTACGGCTGGACCGACACTCCCGGCTACAAGGACTACAACGTCGAGAACGACGGCAAGGGGATGTTCTGGGCCGGCGTCGAGAACCCCAACGAGCCGGACCCCCTCAAGCGGTCCTCGTGCACGGAGCTCCCCTTCTGGGTCGAGAACGGCGATGGCCCGCCGCCCCAGTACGAAGAGGCCATCAAACCGGAAATACTCGCCGCTCTCGCTTACCAACACATGGAGCTCCCCGACACCAAGGTCACCCTCGCCCCCGAGGCCACGACCAAGGTGAACCTGCCGACCTGGGCCTGGCTCGACAAGGCCGTCTTCGATGAGGTCCAGGCCACGGCGGCTCTCAACGTCCCCGGCTTCAACATCCAGGCCACCACCACCGCCAAGCCGGTGTCCCTCAAACTGGAGCCGGGCACCGAGGACGCCGAGACCTACCCGGCCTCCGGCGAGTGCACCATCAACGCCGACGACTCCATCGGCGAGCCCTACGCCAAGGGCAAGGCCGACCAGGACCCGCCCTGCGGCGTCAAGTACCTTCGCTCCTCCGGGGACGGCACGTACAAGCTCCGGGCCACCATCACCTGGGACATCGACTGGACCGGTACCGGCGGAGCCGGCGGCGACCTCCCGAACGGCACCTTCGGCAACGACCAGACGGTCACCGTCCAGGAAATCCAAGCTGTCAACCGCTGAGAGCCAAGCCTTCGTAACAGACCCACTAGACCGGCCGGAGAAGTAGGCGTGGCGAACGACTCAGATCTCAAGGTGAACGTCGACCTTCTTGTGGAGTCGGAGTCCCGACTCCGAAAAATTAAGAAGGAGTTCAAGAACCTCGGCAATCACCGTGACGACATGCGCGAGCACTGGGGCAGCGGTGACATCACAGGCGCCATGGACGAGTTCGTGGACAACTGGGATGACTACCGCGAAAGCCTGCTTACGCACATCGACACCGTAGGCAAGCTGATCAAGGCCACCATCGACGGATTCACAGGCTTGGACGCCGAGCTTGCCAAGGAACTGCGCAAGAAGGAAAAGAAGAAGTGACGACGGCTCCCAAAGTCCGGCCGCGCGACTGGCATCCCCTCGCGGAATCCGATCCCGTCCCAGGAGATCCGGAAGAGATACGTTCCGAAGTCAAGCGCATGAAGGGCGTCGCGAGCTCTCTGCGTGAGCAGGCCCGTCTCCTCCGCGGCATCGGCAACGACGACGAGCTCAAGGGCAAGTATGCCAACTCCCTGCGGGACGAGTCCGAGGGGCTGGAGAAGAAGCTTCGCGAGGTGGCGGAACGCTACGAGAACGTACACGGCTATCTGACGCGCTGGGCCGGCGAACTGGAGGGCTTCCAGACCCAGGCCGACAAGGTTCTCGCCAACGCGAAGAGAGCTCAAGAAGAGGCCGACGCCGATAAGAAGAAGGCCGTGACGAACAAGCCGGGGCCAGGCGAACCGAGTCCCTCGCCGAGTGGCACCGACCACGATCCGCTCACTGAATATCGGCTACAGCTCAACCGCATCACGTCTGAGCGGGACGAGCGCGCCTCACATTACGCCGACAAGATCCGCGACGAGCTCGACGACTCCATCGAGGACAGCTTCTGGGACGACGCCAAGGGATGGCTCCACGACAACGCCGACCTCTTCAAGACGATCGGTGACCTGGTCGGCGACCTGAGCGGCATCCTCGGCATGCTGGCCATCATCACCATGCCCTTCCCGCCCCTGGGGGCCATCTTCGCGACAGCCGCGGCTGTGACCAGCGGTATTGCGCTGATCAGCCATCTCTTGGCGAAGGCAGGCGGGGCCGACGTCAGTTGGTTCAGTATGGGCCTCGAAGCGCTCGGAGCCATTCCGGGCATCACCGCATTTGCCAAGGGAGTCAAGGTCGCAGACGGCGCGGTCGCAGCGGCGCGGGCGACACAGCTCGGCAGTGGATTCCGGGGCGTCACGACGATCGGACGGAACATTGTCGGCATCGGCGACAACGTCGCGGGAGCCGCGAGCTTCACCGTCAAGGGCAAGACCATCGGTTTGTGGGGTCTGAAGCACAACGGTCTGATCAAGGCCGAGGGTCTCATGGGACGGATGACTCTGGTCGCCGAGCAAACTGTCCACAACGGTCAGTGGATCGGAACCCGTGGACTCAGCTTGGCCAGTCGGGGGCGCTGGTCAATCGACCCTATGAGCAACCTGGGACGTGGGATCGACGCCGGTCTCAAGATCGCTCCTAAGCTGGTGTCGATTCCCACGCACGTCGGCGAGCTCATCAACCCCGGCGACCGTTTCCAGGAATCGGTCGCCTCCTGACGAGGACGGAACCCCTGTGAACTGGCAACCAGCACCCGGCGAGGAAACACTGGCTCGCTTCCCGGCTTCGTTCGCGACCGGAACCGCAGCCTCCGTGGACGGCCGGCGTTCTTTCCGGGACCGCCGCCGCAATGACATCGAATCCGACCTGACTGGCTGGCCGGAGGGGAGCACCTTCGCGGTTCGCCGCCTACCCGGCAGAATCGGCGTACACGCGCGAACCGCCGTCTCCGGAGTGTTCGCCGTGGCGTGGGGCATTCTCTCCGACCTGCTGGGCGGAAGCACGATCAACCCCGAACCGGGCCGGGGGAAGTTGGAGGAGCGAGAAAACGAGGTGGAGGACTTCCCTGTGATGTGGGCCGACGCCGGTGACATCGCACGCACTCTGCCTTGGCAGCTCGACCCTTCCCGGCGCCCGCAGGGTTACGTGACCGAGATCGTGTTGACCACACGACGCCTCCTTGTCGTCGGGGCAGACACCGCATTGTGGGAAACACAGCGGGAGAAAGTTCTCGATGCAGCGGCCAAGCCCTTCAGCATCGGCCGTAGGGATTTTCGCGTCACCTTTAGGGACGGTTCATGGGCGCGGCTGACCACCACCGCTTCTTCTCACACCACCGAGTTGGTGGGACTGCTCACGGGAAGTCACCGGCGGCTGTCCGATTCCGAACTCTCGACCGCACAGCGCGAGCGGCTCTCCAGCTATACGGCGTCCTTGCCCGAGGGTGCCACGCGCCCTGTCATCACGAGACTGCCGAGCGGACTGGTACGGGTCGAGTCCACCACTCCCGGCCGCGGACGGGGCGCCGTCTCCGAGTCACGGGGTCTCGTGATGGACGAAACCGGCCAGGATGCGACGCCGGCCCCCGGAGACATCGAACCAAGCAAGGCATGAAGGTGAGCACCGACAGCATGGCAACGCCCGGCATCACGACCGTCATCGAGGATCCGGTCATCCCTCCCCTTTGGTTCGTGGCGCCTGAGGGCTTCCACGCTCTACCCGTCGACGCCGACGCTGATGCCCGAGTATCCGCCGCGGCCGAATTCGCTCGTGAACTCTTCCCCGAAGGCGACACCCACCTTTGGGAGTCGGCGGCGCCCTTCTACGCCGGGCTCACCGAAGTCTTCGCGGAGGCCGGGCTGGCCTATTCGGCCATGGGTGTGTTCAGCGACGGCAACGGCGGTGTCGTGCACTTCTCCTTCACCGTGGGTGCGATCGAGTCTCCGTACGCCACGCCCGACGAGGCTGCTGGTTCGATCCAGCAGTCTCTCGACCGTGACCCGGGGAACGACAGCCGTAGCATCACCTTGCCTTGTGGACCGGCCGTATCGAACATCTCCGTCCGCGAGGTCACCGTCGGCGCGGAGCTCACCGCGACAGGCGAAGAAGCGAAGCTCCTCACCGGCCAGATCCAGGTGTTCATCCCCTTCCCGACCAAGCCCTTCGTTGCAGTCTTCACAGTGGATACCGCCGCCATGGAGTACTGGGGAGAAATCTGCGACATGACCGCTGCAGTCCTGGAAACGGTGTCCTTCGATACCTCCTCTGACAACGCCGACCCAGTGAAGCGCACGTGATCTTCTTCGAGTTCGAGGCCGACCCGACCGAGTAGTTTCCCCTGCCCCTGCACTGGACGGACAACAAAAAGGACCAGAACGAAATGGTGCAAGGGTCCGTCCTGCGCTCTCGGAATTCGTTCATCCCCGCTCGGCACCGGGGACTGCACTAGTTTCGCTACTTCGGCGACCGGGGCGTCAACGACTCCCTCAACTACGGCTGGTGGTCCGAGGAGCACCGGGCCTACACGACCATGCGCACAGTCTCCATGGAACTCGACTGGCTGACATCGAACATGGCCGTCTTCGACGACTTCGACCGCCGCATCTGGCTCAACCCGAACGCTGGCACTGACGTTCGCCTACGCCGCTCGGCTCTTGCCCTTCCCCTTCTTGCGGAGCTTGCGGAGCCTTTCGCGCTCCCGCGCCGCCTGCCCCTTCGCTCTCGCATCGAACCAGCGGAAGCAGAGCCAGCCGACCGCGCCGACGACGACGACGTAGGCCAAAAAGGCTGTGCCCGTGCCGGGGATGTACTCGCAACTCGCCGAACGGCAATTCTTACCGGGTAGCGCGCTCAGCAGGTAGAACAGCGGCCCGAACGCCGCCGCGCAACAGAGCGCTGTCCCCGCAGCCCGCAGACCGCGCGTCAGCCGGCTTCCGCCCGAGGGGCCGGACCAGCTGCGTAGGCAGCCGACAGCGCCGAGAGCTGTGATCACACCGAGCGCACCACCCAGCGCCCAGGAGCCACCGGGCAGATTCACCAGCACCGGGACCGTCTCGCGGGCAAAACGCTTCCACAGCCCCATCACCAGCAAGATCACACTCGTGCCGACGACTAGGCAGAGAATCACTCCAGCAAGTCCGAAGCCGTCCCGCATGCCGAAACGCCGGTCGGCAGCCGCAGCGTTGGTCTGTCCCCCCACCTCTCGTCCCTTCATATCTGCTGCGATTCCCACGCGTGGCTCCGTCTAGGCTGGTTTGTGCGCCACGTCTTCACCGCGGTGTCAGGTCCAGTGCAACGTATCCGCCACCGCGTCGAAGAGCCCCACCATCTGCTGCGCCAACGGATCCAGGGGCGTGGAGAACGACAGAATCAGCCACTCATCGGTCGCCGGGACTGGAACGTAGAACTTGACGGTCGTTGTCCGGAGCTCGTTGCCCAGCTGTGTACTGGGGGAAGCCGCTTCGGAGCGGAGTTCACGGACCGCCCTGCCAGCGGCGGAGAGTTCGACCACGGTGGCCTCCGCCCCACGCCGGCCAAGCACCTCCGCGAAGGTGTGCACGTCCGAGGACGCCGGCATCGTCCCCGGCATGGGAAAGCTGACCAGAAGCGACGAGGAAAGTGGCAAAGGACCGATCCGCAGAGTTGACAGGTATAGCTCGATACCACCGGCCTGATAGGCATCCTTTGCCGTCTTCTGCAACTCGCGCATCACCTGCTCCTTGAGCAGTGGAGCATTGTCGACGCCGCGGAACTGCTGCTCCGCCAGGGCGATGATGCTGCGATCGCGATCTTCCGGGTCGAGCGACAGCTTGAACCACCCGTCGGGGACGACGAGGTTGTAGTCCTTCGGCGGAGCGGTGGCGTCCTCGTCCACCCAGGACTCAGACATCAGGGGTGCCCCCCTCCGGAATCGGGTTGCCCTCGGCGTCGAGAGGCACCAAACGCAGAGTGGGGACCAACGCATCAATTTCGTCGGCGAGTTGATCGCTGTGTTCCATGGCGCTCCAGTTCATCGTCGCCAAGAGCACGTCGGAGGTCTCGGGCACCAGGAGGGCATACGAGACGGCTTCCGAGAGCTTCTTGCCGAATCCAAACACCCCCTTGGACTGGTACATCGCCTGCAGCCGGACCGCCGGCCCGACGGGCAGCTCGACCCTGCTGACCTGCGGCTCCCCGACGATCTCCTTGTGCCCAAGCAGTCTCTTCTCGACTTCGTCCAACGAAAGAGCGACTCCGTCTTCACCGAAGATCTGGACGTCGAACGTGGCGTGGTGGGCCCCGCCCAAGGCGAAGAAGGCAGCGGCGAGAACCGCCTGGTTTTTTTCTGCGGCCCGAGCGAGTTGGATCAAGTCCTTCTCGATGGACTCCTTCGACGCCACGAGATCCAAAGGGTTGAAGGATTGGACGACATCGCGCGCCCAGGATTCCTTCCCGTCGGAATCAAGTCCCATACCGGTCGTCAGATCGACCCATCCGTCAGGGAAATTCAGCTGACAGGTCCAGTCATCGATTTCAACTGTCATGCTGATCTCCTAGAATGCTGGTCGGGTGTTTTCATCGAGATAAATATTTCCGCCAGTGACGGCATATCCAATACCAGTCAGGACGTTGACCGTGGTCTTGACCCCGTTCAGCCCGGGAATGTTGGGGAAGTTGTCCGCCATGGGCTTGATCGACTTGAGACTGGCAGCGACTTCAGCGTCCACCAGAGAGACCGACTTCGCCACTCCGCCGTTCGCCGAGATGGCTTCCTTTGCACCACGCCAGCTGTTCGGGTTGAAAACAGTCTTGGCGTTGTCGGCAAAGCCCTTCCAGCCACTCTTGGTGAAGAGTTCGGTAAAGGGGCTGGCCATCGTCTTGCCGAGCTCTCTCGGTGACATCGAGAGCACCTTGGTGAAGCCCTGAGAGCCCAGCTTGTTCAGCTTTTGGCGGTCCCGTTTGAAAGCCTTACCGATACCCGGCGTCTTGCTCGACTTCATTCGGGTCAGCCGTTTTAGAACCACTCCCGCGTACTTACCGGCGAGCTTCGAGAACGCCTTCCCGACGCCGATCATCAGAAAACCCAGCGCCGCCTCACCCAGGTCCATGAGGTCAGCATTTCCGCGTAGGTAGAGAACCGCCGTACAGATGAACCCAACCAGGGACATGACGAGGGCGACCGTGCCCAGGATACCTGCCAGCGCTTGGCCGATCACAGGGATCCAGCCGACCATCAGGGACAACACCCCGCAGAAAGTGGCAATTATACCTGTGATGTTCGCGATGTCGTCGAGGAGGCTGTCCCAAAAACCGTCCTTCAAGGCATCGTCGGAAATGACCTCGTCGATCGCGTCACATGCCCGCTTAGCGGCGGCGTCTCGAATACGCTTCGCCTCTTCGATTTTCTCCTGGGCAGCCTTGACCACATCGTCGGCGGCCTTCTGCTGATCCTCGAGGTCCTTCTTCTTCGAATCGTCTTCCGCATCGGCGAGCTTCGTGCCGGCAGCACGTTTGTCGTCTTCCGCCGACTGGGCCTCCTTGAGGGCCTGGTCAGCGATCTGCTGTGCGCGGTTCAGATCGGAAGCGTAGTCCTTGGCCGTGGCGTGGACCTTATCCGCATAACCACCGCCGACGTCGACGACCTGGTCTCCGAGTACGGCCGCTGCAGTGGCGTAGCGTTTTCGTGCCGCTTCCAGCTTCCCCGTTGACCCTTCGGCCCGCTTACGAAATTCCCTGCCCGCGTCACTGTCCCAGGAGTCGATCTCCGAGATGGCCTTAAGGTTCTTTACTTGACGCTCCAGCTCCTCAGCAGTCTTCTTGAGTTTCTTCCCCAGGCTGGCGACCCTGTCCGGGTCTCCAGGAACGGGGTCGAACCAGCACAGCGGCGACCAGTCACGCGGTCGTGCCCCCACGGCGACTCACTTACCCTTCTTGCCGGAGCTCTGGGCTTCTCGGATCGCCTTGGCCAACTCATGGTCCAACTTGCTGTATGTCTTCGCCGCAGCCAGCGCGTACTCCGACAGGAACTTGAGCTCTTCCTGAAGCTTGTCCCGATTCAGGTTCCAGTTCGACTCGAAGTCCTCGAACTTGTCGGACAGGCCGTCGTGCCCGAAGTCCTCTCCATACGATTCCACGATGTCCGGCAGGCCCTCAAACGCCTTGTGAATCCGTCCGAGGCCTTTCCCCATCTCCCGGATGACCTCAAGGTCGTCGATCCTCACGCGGTCAGCCACAGGCCACCGCCGGAAGCACACTCATCGTCATGTCGATCCCCCGATTGCGCGGGCTCCGCGCTCAGCGATGTGAAGCGGTCGGATTTTACTAACCGTTGACACTTAATGCCAACTGTCATCTCCGTCCCCGCACATCCCACCCTGGGGCAGGGCTCACAGCTACTTCTGGGCAGACGCGGCCGTTCAGACCAGCCGACTACCACGCCGGGGGAGGGGCAGCCATCACGCCAGACGAGTGGAAAGCCTAAAGAGAATCGTCCATTACTGAGGTTGAACTCGTGATGTCGTGCCGTTGCTCAGGCGGGTCTGATGGACAGGCCAGTCTCGGCGAGGCAGCCGTCTATGAGGTCGCTGCGGTACTGGATGTGCCGTAGGCCGCGCCGGATGCGCTGGACGAGGTGTTCGAGGGTGCTGAAGGCGACGTTGGAGTGCCAGCCGCGTCGCAGGAGCGACCAGATCCCTTCAACGGGGTTGAGGTCGGGCGCATAGGGCGGCAGGTAGTAGATGGTCAGCCAGTCCCGGGACGCGGCGAAATCCCGCAGGTCGGCAGCCTTGTGGACATTGAGGTTGTCCCAGACGAGCACGATCGGACCGCCGAGCTGCTGGTGTGCAGCTATCAGCAGGTCCCGGTAGTCCCGCCAGGAGAAGCTCTTGCGCCCGTCCCGCCGACCGTCGTCCCTGCGCGGCCGGTAGATCAGCCGTGACCGGTGGCCAGGTTTGTAGCAGGTCAGCGCCGCGATGGACACCCGTCTGCGGGAACGGCCACGGACCCGAACCACCGGGGTCCGGCCGCGCTGGGACCAGGTCTTCGCCTGCGGCGGCGTCATGGAGAAGCCGGCTTCGTCCTCGAAGACGAGCCAGGCTCCACGGGCCGCCGCGAGTCTTCCGCGCAAGGCCACACCTCTTTGACCCACCCGGCCACAGCTTCGTCGTCCCGCTCGATGGCACGTCGGGCCGGGATTTGGCAGGACCAGCCGTTGCGTACCAGCAGTTTCCGCACACCCTGGATCGTGTAGGTCAGGTGGAAGCGCCGGCCGATCACCGTCTTGATCCGTGCCAGCGTCCACCGCTGGTCCTCCCAGCCGTGCGCGGCCGGCCCCTTGGCCAGCTCTACCTCCAACTGCGCGAACTGCTTCTCGCTCAGCCTCGGCAGCGACGCAGGCCCCCGAGACCGCAGAGCCCTCGGACCGCCGTCATCCCACATCCGCCGCCATCGCTGCACCGACCGGATGCTGACGCGCAGGTCCTTGGCGATCACCGAGCTCGCCTCGCCCCGGGCGAAGCCCTCGGCAGCCTGGAGCCGTAACTCCTCGCGGAACTTCTGACGTTCGGCGGTCAGACCACCGCCCTGTGGATACCTCATGCCCCGCTGATACCGCAGGGCTTCACGGCCCGTCAGCCCCTACGACATCACGAGTTCAACCTCAGTAACCGACCGGGGTGGCGCAGCTCCATCACGTGCACGCCACCCCGCTACAGCCGGCGCCCCTACTTGCGAGCCTGCTTCGCCAGTTCCTCGTCGATCTGCTCGAACTTGTCCGCAGCCATGGTCAGGTAGTCCCCCATGCCGTCCAGACCGTCGAGCGTGTCCTTCGTGCCCCGCACGAACTCGTCGAAGTTCTCGTCGAACGCCTTGGACGAGCTCTTCGTGACGTAGCCGCCCTGGACGAGGTTGTTGATGTACTTGCGGAGGCCCTCGAGCTTCTCCTGGAGCTTTTCCTTCTCCTTCACGACATGCTTGGCTGCGTCCCGCATGTCCTGATATGTGACATCAAGGTCCTTGGCCATGAAGCCGCTCCCTCTCACAACGCCGCAGGGCCAACCCCCGTGGCTCCCTGTTTGCGGACCCACTGTGTGATCGTCCGCTCTTGCGTCAGCAGCTTACGGGTGTGGCCTGTGGGGCCAAACCCCAGATTGTGAACGAGCCGTCATGAAGTCGTGTACGACGTTGCCATCGGGAATGTCACGGCACCTCCCCACTGCCCCGCCCCGACGCGGAACGGATATCGTCGCTACGACTGTGACCCGCGTTGCGGAAGCGGCCACAGCAACCACAAGGCCACACCGGCCCAGTGGCACGGGGAGGACTAGTCGTGCGCCTGACTCTGACCGTCGTCGACCCGTACGGCGGTGGTACCGCCGACGTGGTGCTCGATGCCGATCCTGAGTCCACCGTGGGGGACATCGCGCTGGAGCTCGCCAAGCAGGTCGGGCAGAGCGGCGCGCAGATCATCCCGCTGGGACAGCACCGGCAGGTGCCGGCCAACAACGCGCCCCTCGTGTACGTGGACGGGTACGCCGTCGATCCGAACGCCACCGTCGTCGGATCGCCCCTGCGCGACGGCGCGGTCGTCAGCCTCCAGGATCCTTCCGGGTGTCTGCCCGGTGAGCCCACCGGGCTCGTCGAGCTGCGGGTCGCCGGCGGGCCCGCGGCCGGGTTCGTGCACCGGCTCGGCGTCGGGCGCTACGACATCGGCAGCGGGGCCGCCTCGTACGTCCGGGTCGACGATCCCGAGGTCGATGCCCGGGCCCTCACCCTCTCCGTCGCCACCGACGGCACCTGCCAGGTCGCCGTGCACATGGACAAGGGCCTCGTCACCCTCGACGGCACGTCCCTCGCCGAGGACGAGGAGGACGACCAGGGCGAGAAGAAGAAGAGCGGCAAGAAGAAGGGGCAGGAGAAGAAAGAGGGGAAGGAAAAGGGCGGGCCCACCGACTGGCCCCTCGGGGCTCAGATCGGGATCGGCAACACCCTGCTCGAACTCACCCGGTACACGCCCCCCAACGCCGCCCTCAAGTGGTCCGACGACGGCATAGGGCTCGACTACAACCGCCCCCCGCGGCTGCGTCCGCCCGAGCGGCAGACCAGCTTCCGGCTGCCGTCGCCGCCCCGTGAGTACGAGGCCCGGCCGCTGCCCTGGCTGATGGCGCTGACGCCGCTCGTCGGTGCCGTCGTGTCCGTGATGATCTTCCAGCGCTGGTACTACCTGATCATGGCCGGCCTGGCGCCGATCCTGCTCTTCGCGAACTACTACAACGACAAGAAGCACGGGCGTAAGTCCCACGCCAAGCAGGTCCAGGAGTACGAGGAGCAGAAGGAGCGGATCGAGAAGGACGCTCAGGACGCGCTGGTCGCGGAGCGGACCGACCGGCGGCACGCCATACCCGACCCCGCCACCGTGCTCGCCCTGGGGACCGGGCCGCGTACCCGGCTGTGGGAGCGGCGGCGGACCGACCGCGACCATCTTCTCCTGCGGGTGGGGACGGGGCAGTTGCCCTCGGAGGTCGTGCTCGACGACCCCGAGCAGGACGACCACCGTCGCCAGGTCACCTGGAAGATCGAGGACGCCCCGGTCGCCCTGCACCTGCGCACCCTCGGCGTCATCGGCATGGCCGGGCCCGGGGATTCCGCCCGCGCTCTCGGGCGGTGGGCCGTCGCACAGGCCGCGGCGCTGCACAGCCCGATGGACGTGCAGTTCTACGTGCTGAGCGAGAACGCCGCGCAGGAGTCCTGGGACTGGATGCGCTGGCTGCCGCACGCCCGGCCGTCCGGTGGGCAGGACGTCAACGTGCTCATCGGGACCGACGCCGAGACCGTCGGCGCCCGCATCGGCGAGCTGACGCAGATCCTCGACGCGCGCAAGAAGGCCGCCGAGCAGAACAAGTCGCAGGGTGCTTCGAGTTTCAGCGACCCCGACATCGTCGTCGTGTGGGACGGGTCCCGGCGGCTGCGCTCGCTCCCGGGTGTGGTGCGGTTGCTGCGTGAGGGTCCCTCCGTGTCCATGTTCGCCATCTGCCTCGACGCCGAGGAGCGGTTCCTGCCCGGCGAGTGCCAGGCGTACGTCGTCGCCGAGCCCAAGGCCGAGGAGTACGAGCAGGTCCAGCAGGTCCAGCAGCAGTCCCAGCAGGTCGCCGGTGCCTTCCCCTCGTTCCAGGCCTGGCACACCACCGACCGGCAGACCGAACAGGCCGGCCGCAGCGAGAAGTTGCGGCTGCGTGTGGAGGAGGCCGGTGCGGAGCGGCTGAAGGACGTGCGGCCCGACTTCGTCTCGCCCGCCTGGTGTCTGCGGCTCGCCCGGGCGCTGTCGCCGCTGCGGGACATCAGCGGTGAGACCGAGGACTCGGCGCTGCCGGGCTCCAGCCGGCTGCTGGACGTACTCCAGCTGGAGCCGCCGACGAGTGACGCGATCGTGGCGCGCTGGCGGATGGGCGGGCAGTCGACGCTGGCCGTCATCGGTGAGTCGTACGACGGGCCGTTCGGCATCGACATCCGCAAGGACGGTCCGCACGGTCTCATCGCCGGTACGACCGGTTCGGGTAAGTCGGAGCTGCTGCAGACCATCGTGGCCGCGCTGGCCGTGGCGAACACGCCCGAGAACATGACGTTCGTGCTGGTCGACTACAAGGGTGGCGCGGCCTTCAAGGACTGTGTGCATCTGCCGCACACGGTCGGCATGGTGACCGACCTCGACGCCCATCTGGTGGAGCGGGCCCTGGAGTCGCTCGGTGCCGAGCTGCACCGGCGTGAGCACATCCTGGCCGCCGCCGACGCCAAGGACATCGAGGACTACCAGGACCTGGTGCGCCGGGACCCCTCGCACCAGCCGGTGCCGCGACTGCTCATCGTCATCGACGAGTTCGCGTCCATGGTGCGTGACCTGCCCGACTTCGTCACGGGCCTGGTCAACATCGCCCAGCGTGGCCGGTCCCTCGGTATTCATCTGCTGCTGGCGACCCAGCGGCCGTCCGGTGTCGTCTCCCCCGAGATCCGCGCCAACACCAACCTCCGTATCGCGCTGCGCGTGACGGACGGCGGCGAGTCGAGCGACGTCATCGACTCGCCCGAGGCCGGGCACATCTCCAAGAACACCCCGGGCCGCGCCTACGCCCGGCTCGGGCACGCCTCGCTGGTGCCCTTCCAGTCGGGACGCGTGGGCGGTCGTCGGCCCGGTGCCGCCGACCCGGCCGTGCTGATGCCCTGGGTGGGGCCGCTGACCTGGGAGGATCTGGGCCGGGCGGCGCTGGTCAAGCCGAAGGCCGAGTCCCGTGAGGACGAGGAGATCACCGACCTGAAGGTCCTCGTCGACACCATCCGGGACGCCAACAGCTCGCTCGGCATCCCGCCCCAGCACAGCCCGTGGCTGCCCGCCCTCGACGAGACACTGCTGCTGGACGAGATCGAGGTGCCCGCGTTCGCCGGGGGCGCCGGCACGCTGCCGCCGGCCCCGTACGGCATCGAGGACCTGCCCGCCAGCCAGTCCCGCCGCCCGGTCGTCGTGGACTTCTCGTCCTTCGGCCATCTGATGATCGGCGGCGCCCCGCGCAGCGGCCGCTCCCAGGTGCTGCGCACCCTCGCGGGCTCCCTCGCCCGCACGCACTCCGTCGCCGACGTGCATCTCTACGGCATCGACTGCGGCAACGGCGCGCTCAACGCCCTGACCCGGCTGCCGCACTGCGGCGCGGTCGTCAGCCGTAACCAGACCGAACGGGTCGTGCGGCTCGTCAACCGGCTCAAGGGCGAGATGGGCCGCCGCCAGGACCTGCTGTCGGAGAAGGGCTTCGCCGACATCGGCGAGCAGCGGGCCTCGGTCTCTGAGGACGAGCGGCTGCCGCACATCGTCGTGCTGCTGGACCGCTGGGAGGGCTGGGTGCCCACGCTCGGCGAGATCGACCACGGTTCGCTCACCGACGAGTTGCAGACGATGATGCGCGAGGGCGCGAGCGTCGGCATCCACCTCGTCCTCACCGGTGACCGGACCCTGCTGGTCGGCCGTATCGCGACCCTCACCGAGGACAAGTACGGTCTGCGGCTGGCCGACCGCAGCGACTTCTCGGCGCTCGGCATTCCGGCGCGCAAGGTGCCGGAGGAGATCCCTCCGGGGCGGGCCTTCCGCAACGAGTTCGGTACGGAGACGCAGTTCGCGCTGCTCGCCGAGGACACCAGCGGCCAGGGCCAGGCCGCGGCGCTGGCGGCGATCGGCGAGGCGGCCACGGCCCGCGACGCCGCCGTCCCCCGCTCGCACCGCCCGTTCCGCGTCGACAGCCTGCCCAGCCGTATCTCCTTCCCGGAGGCCTGGGAGCTGCGCGACCCGGACGCGTCCCGCTCGCGCCTGTGGGGTCTGGTCGGCATCGGCGGCGACGAGATCATCGGCTTCGGGCCCGATCTCGCCGAGGGCGTACCGGCGTTCGTCGTCGCGGGCCCGGCCAAGTCGGGCCGCTCGACGGTCCTGCTGAACTTCGCGCACTCCTTCCTCGCCCAGGGCACGCGCCTGGTCCTCGCGGCCCCGCGCCAGTCGCCGCTGCGCGGGCTCGACGGCACGGAAGGCGTCCTGAAGGTCTTCACCGGCGACGACATCGACGAGGACGAGTTCGAGGAGCTCGTCGACCAGGCGTCCCTGGAGAAGCCGATCGCGGTGCTCATCGACGACGGCGAGATCCTGGAGGACTGCGACGCCGAGAGCCAGCTGAAGAAGCTCGTCTCGCGGGGCGCCGAACGCGGCCTCGCCCTCGTCATCGCCGGTGACGAGGAGGACGTGTGCAGCGGCTTCTCCGGCTGGCAGGTCGACGCGAAGAAGGCCCGCCGCGGCATCCTCCTCTCCCCGCAGGAGTCCTCCAGCGGCGACCTCATCGGCGTCCGCCTCAACCGCGGCATGGTCGGCGGCCAGGTCGCCCCCGGCAAGGGCATGCTCCACCTCGGCGACGGGGAACTGCGCACGGTCGTCGTTCCGGGGTGAGGCGAAGGCACTGTCCGTGGCTGTGGGCTGCCGGGCCCGGCCGCGACTACCGCACCTTCGACAACCGAGCCTGAGGCCGGCCCGACTCCTCGCTCTCCGAGCGGTACTGGAGGTCGTCGCCCACCGGGGTGAGGCGCACCGTCGTGGGGGCCGGGTTGCAGCCGCCGTGGTTGGTCTTCGCGCCCACGGACGTCGCGACGAGCTCCTTCTTCGTCACCTGCTTCAGGGTCAGTACGTCGACGCAGACGCCGCCGAGCTGGTCGGTCTGGCGGAGCCGGCCCAGCTCCTGGCCCACGGCGGCCCGTTGGACGGTGATCCGGAACGTGCCGAGGGGCAGCCTGCCGTCCAGTGCGATGCCCTGGCCCTCCCAGGTGCCGAGGTACGCGGCGGGCACGGCGCCGGACGGGGCGGGGCTCGCGGTCGCCGCAGGAGGGGAGTCGGCGCCCGCGCCGGAGCCGCCCTCGTCGTCGGAGGTCCGGCCCGGCAGCAGGTCGAACACGAACACCGAGCCGATCGTCACGGCCGCCATCGCCCCGGCGACCGCCAGCGCCACGGTGCAGCTCAGTCTCCGCTCCCGGCCGCCGCCCTCCGGCGTCGACGGCGTCGACGTCGCCGCGACGGAGACGGAGACCCTGCCGGGGCGCCGGCCGGCGGACGACGGGGCGACGGTGTCGCCCTGCGGACCGCCGTCCCGGGGCGCGGGTACGGCGGTGGGTGGGGCGGTGGGTGCGGCTGGGGCTACCGCTGGGGACACGGCGGCCGGTGGGGCGCTGGGTGCGGCTGAAGGTACGGCGGTGGAGGGGCCCGGCGGCGTGGGCATCACCGGCGGCGGCCCGAACACCCCGGCCGTACCTGCCTCCGCCGACGACACTGCCTCAGTTGGCGTCCCTGCCTGAGCCGGCGTCACTGCCTGAGCCGGCGTCGTGGTGTCCGCCGACGACTCTCCCTCGGTCGGCGTCCCGGCGTCAGCCGGCATCCCGGCGTCAGCCGGCGTCACTGCCTCAGAGGACGACGCTGCCCCCGCCGGCACCCCGCTGCCCGCCGGCGGCCCCGTCTCCGCCCCGGTCACGGACGGGCTGCTGAAAGCGATCGGTCCCGAAGAGCCCCCGGCCGGCCCCGGCCCCGTCGCCTCCAGGTTCAGCAGCCGCACCGCGCCGCGGCTCACCTGCTCCACCAGCGTCCCCGGCAGCCACCCGTCCGCCACCAGCCGGGCCGCGCCCTCGGGTGCCAGTCGCCGGGCCAGCTCGGCGGGGGCCGGCCGCGTGTCCGGGTCCTTCGCCAGGCAGGCCGCGGTGAGTTCCCGCAACGGCCCGTCCAGGTCACCGAGTTCCGGTTCCTCGTGGACGACCTTGTAGAGGAGGGCCGCCGAGGAGTCCCCGGGGAAGGGCGGTTCGCCGGTCGCCGCGTACGTCAGGACCGCGCCGAGGGAGAAGACGTCCGCCGCGCCCGTGACGCCCTTGCCGAGGATCTGCTCGGGCGACATGTAGCCGGGCGAGCCGATCGACACGCCCGTGGAGGTCAGGGACGCCGTACCGTCCGTGGCCCGCGCGATGCCGAAGTCGATCAGCAGCGGCCCGTCGAGCGTGAGCAGGACGTTCGACGGCTTCACGTCCCGGTGCACCAGGCCCAGCTCGTGCACCGCCGCGAGCGCCTCGGCCAGCCCCGCCCCCAGCACCCGCACGGTGTGGGCGGGCAGCGCGCCGCCCTCGGTGACCGCGGCCGACAGCGAGGGACCCGCCGCGTACGCCGTCGCCACCCACGGCACGCGGGCGTCCGGGTCCGCGTCCAGGACGGGTGCCGTCCAGGCGCCGCCCACCCGGCGCGCGGCCGCGACCTCGCGGCGGAAGCGGGCCCGGAACTCCTCGTCCAGTGCGAAGTGCGGATGGACGATCTTCACCGCGACCGTACGGCCGCCGGCGCTGCGGCCCAGGTAGACCCGGCCCATGCCGCCGGAGCCCAGCCGGCCGAGCAGCCGGTAGGGCCCCACGACGCTGGGTTCGTCGGCTTCGAGCGGCCGCATGGCGTCACCCCTCCCCCCGTGGGCGCCCGCAGGCCCCCGCCGGGCCCCGTACGCGCGCACTCCCCAGCAGAGTAGTGCGCGAGCGCGGGCCCGCTCAGGGCTGGAGCAGGTCCACCTTCACGTCCGCGGGGAAGCCGGTCGTGGGGCCCACGCGGCGGGCGAACTCGGCGACCGCCTCCAGCTGCGGGCCGCCGAAGCGGAAGTCGAGGGTCGTGAAGTAGCGGGCGAGGGTCTCCTCGTCGAAGGCCTCCCAGCGGGCGGCCTGCTCGGATACCTTGCCGACCTCCTCCAGGGAGAGGTTGCGGGATTCGAGGAAGGCCTCGTGCACCTGGCGCGTGATGACCGGCTCGCGCTCGACGTAGTCGCGGCGCGCCGCCCAGACCGCGAAGACGAACGGCAGGCCCGTCCACTCCTTCCACAGCGCGCCCAGGTCGTGCACGGCCAGGCCGAAGCGCGGCCCGTCGAGCATGGTCGCGCGCAGGGCCGCGTCGCCGATGAGGACGCCGGCCTCGGCCTCCTGCATCATCAGGCTGAGGTCGGGCGGGCACGTGTAGTAGTCCGGCTGGACGCCGTAGCGCTCGGCGAGGAGCAGCTGGGCGAGGCGGACGGAGGTGCGGGAGGTCGAGCCGAGGGCGACGCGGGCGCCGTCGAGCCGGTCCAGGGGGACCTGCGAGACGATCACGCAGGACATGACGGGGCCGTCGCAGCCGACGGCGATGTCGGGGAAGGCGACGAGGTCGTCGGCGTTCTTGAGGAACTCGACCAGGGTGATCGGACCGATGTCGAGATCGCCCTGCACCAGCTTCTCGCTGAGCTTCTCAGGGGTGTCCTTGGTGAGCTCGAAGTCGAGGAGCGTGCCCGTTCTGGCGAGCCCCCAGTACAGGGGCAGGCAGTTCAGGAACTGGATGTGGCCGACGCGCGGCCGGGTGCGAGGATTGTCCACATCGTGAGGCTAGCCCTCATGGCGTAGGGGGCCGCGCCCGGCCCCGCCGTGGGTCTGTGAGCGGCGGTCGGCGCCTTCACGGCCAGTCGGCGGAGAGGGTTCAAACATTCGGGTGACGTGATCTTGACCCCTATTGCATTCCGGGGCCTGCGTGCTAGGCTCGTCGCAAGTTGCAGTTTGGTTTCCCTTGCAGTACAGAGCCTGCGGAGCATGTGACCGCGGGCTCTCGTCATTCTCAGACGTATGCAGTTGTGCAGAATTCATCTTCACACTTGCTGGTTCTGGAGCAGGGCAACCCTTTTGAGCCCAAGGAGGGCTTATGGCTACCGGAACCGTGAAGTGGTTCAACGCCGAAAAGGGCTTTGGTTTCATCGCCCAGGAGGGCGGCGGCCCCGACGTCTTCGTCCACTACTCCGCGATCAATGCGAGCGGCTTCCGCTCCCTCGAGGAGAACCAGCAGGTGTCTTTCGATGTCACGCAGGGTCCGAAGGGCCCGCAGGCTGAGAACGTCACGCCGGTCTGATCAGTAGTACCCAAGGAGCCCCGCGCCGTCAGGCGGCGGGGCTCCTGCCTTTTGCTCCCCCCTCGCCCCGCCTTGCCTCCCCTTGCCCCCCGGTGAATTTCCGGCGAATTCTCCCCCCGGCCCCTGATCCCCGCGGCTACTGAGAAGATGCCCGGATGCGGAGAAACCCGGAGCACGACGGGGAAGACAGCGGCACCCCCGCCGACAAGCGCCTGGCCTTGGGCCTGTCCCTCGGCCTGTCCCTCGGCACGGCGACAGGACTCGCCCTCGGCCTGACCGTCTTCGACAACCTCGCTCTGGGCCTGGCCCTGGGCCTGGGCTTCGGCACGGCGATCGGCGCGGGGGCGGCCCTCGGAGCGCGGCAGACGGGCGAGGACCGGGGAGACGGGACGCCGTAGGAGCCCCCCCCGCGTTGTCAGACCCCCTCCGTAGGGTCGGCGCATGACTGACGTCGACTTTGTGGATGAGACCCGGGTCTTCTACGACGCCGTGGCGGAGGACTACGCCGTCCGCTTCAGTGAGCCGCGCGTGGCCATGCCGTTGGATCTGGGGCTGCTGTACGGCTTCACGGAGCTCGTGGGTGCGGGGGGCGAGGTCGCTGATCTCGGGTGCGGGCCGGGGCGGGTGACCGCGTATCTGGCGTCGCGGGGGCTGTCCGTGTTCGGGCTGGACCTGTCGGAGTCGATGCTCGCGATCGCCCGGCGCGAGCATCCCGGCCTGCGGTTCGAGCAGGGCTCGATGCTGGACCTGGACCTGCCCGACGGCTCGCTCGACGGTGTCGTGTCCTGGTACTCGACCATCCACACCCCGCTCGACCGGCTGCCGGCCGTCTTCGCCGAGTTCCACCGCGTCCTGCGGCCCGGAGGGCATCTGCTCCTCGGCTTCCAGGCCGGTGACGAGCCCCGCCGCTACGAGGAGGCCTTTGGGCACTTTGTGGCGCTGACCTTCCTGCGGCGGCAGCCGGAGCGGGTCGCCGCCCTGCTGGAAGCCGCCGGTTTCGTCGTGCGCTCGCGGACCGTCCGGGAGCCGGACGAGGAACTCGGGGAGCCGGTCCGCCAGGCGTGCCTGATCGCCCGCAAGCCCCCCGAGCCGGTGTCCCGGTAGTCCCGCCGCGGCCACCCCTACAGCACCCCCGCGATGTCCCTCGCCGCGATGTACCCGAACGTCATCGCCGGCCCGATCGTCGAGCCCGCGCCCGCGTAACTGTGGCCCATCACCGCCGCGCTGGCGTTCCCCGCCGCGTACAGGCCCGGGATCACCGAGCCGTCGGGGCGCAGGACGCGGGCCCGGGCGTCCGTGCGCATGCCGCCCTTCGTGCCGAGGTCGCCGGGGACGATGCGGAAGGCGTGGTAGGGGGGCAGCCAGAGGGGCGCCAGGCAGGGGTTCGGGAGGACCGACGGGTCCGTGTAGTAGTGGTCGTAGGCGCTGTCGCCCCGGTGGAAGTCGGGGTCCTCGCCCCGCCGTGCCTGGGAGTTGAAGCGGTCGACGGTCGTGCGCAGGGCCGCCGCCGGGACGCCGATCGACGTGGCCAGGGCGTCCAGGGTCCAGGCCTTGTGCGCGACGCCCGAGTCGTACCAGGCGTCCGGGAGGGGCAGGGCCGGCAGGACGTCCTTGAAGAGGTACCGGTTGCGGTAGTTCTGGTCGACGATCAGCCAGGACGGGATGGCCGGGTCGGTGTCGTGGACGTCGTACATGGTGTGGACGACGTCGGTGTAGGGCGCGGCCTCGTTGACGAAGCGCCTGCCCGCTCCGTTCACCAGCAGCCCGCCGGGGAGCGTGCGTTCGGCGAGGCAGAAGTACGGCATGCCCGGGACCGGGATCGCCGGGCCCCACCACGCGTCGTCCATCAGGTCGAGCGCCGCGCCGAGCCGCTCCCCCGCCCGGATGCCGTCGCCGGTGTTCTCCTTGGCCCCGACCGTCCACTCGGTGCCGATGGGCTGCCGCTGGAAGCGGTCGCGCATCGCCGCGTTGTGCTCGAAGCCGCCGGAGCCGACGATCACGCCTCGGCGGGCGCGGATCAGGCCGGGCGCGCCGTCGCGGGTGACCACGGCTCCGGTGACCCTGCCGTTCTCGACGTGCAGGTCGCTCAACGGCGTGTCCAGCCACACCGGTACGCCGGCGGAGCGCAGCCCCGCGCGCAGGCCGGCCGCCAGTGCCTGGCCCATCGTCAGGGGCTTCTGGCCGAGCGCGGCGGCCTTCGTGCCGCGGGCCAGGCACTGGGCGGCGACGGCGGCGCCCCGGGCGTGCACGGCGGCCAGGGACAGCCACTTGTAGTCGGCGCCGAAGACCACCAGGCCGGCGGGGACGTCCAGGTACGGCGGGTTCAGCCGGGCCAGTTCGGCGCCGAGGAGCGTGCCGTCGAGCTGGTCGGGCTCGATGGAGCGGCCGTTGGGCAGGCCGCCGGGCAGCTCGGGGTAGTAGTCGCTGTAGCCCTCCATCCAGCGGAAGCGCAGGGGGCTGTGGGCCATGACGTAGGAGATCGTCGCCGGGCCGTGGGCGAGGAAGGCGCGCTGCCGGTCCGCGGGGACCTCCGGGCCGACGACGGCGGCGAGGTAGGCGGCGGCCTTGGCCGGGGTGTCGGGGACACCGGCCGCGAGGATCACCGGGTTGTTCGGGATCCAGATCCCGGCACCCGAGCGGGCGGTCGAGCCGCCGAAGGTCGCGGCCTTCTCCACGACGACGCAGCTCAGCCCCTGCCCGGCGGCGGTCAGCGCGGCGGTCATGCCGGCCGCGCCGGAGCCGATGACGACGACGTCGTACGTGCCGAGCGGGGGTAAGTCGGCGGCGTGGGCGCCCTGCCGCACTCCGGCGGCGACCGCGAGGCCGGCACCCGCGGCACCGGCCAGCACTCGTCTTCGAGTAGGAGAAGCGGAGGGGGAAGCAGCCGATGGTGCGGAGGGCAGGTCAGTGGTCATGACGTCTCCAGCGCGACGGGACACCTCAAGGGGTGGGGAATGTCGCGCGGGCACCTCACGAAGTCAAGAGCCAGGCCCGGATGCCGCGTTGAGGTTCTAGTCGAGTCCGATCGCCGCGCAGTCCGCCTTGTACTTCGCCGTGCAGATGTCCTTGACGGTGTAGACCCCGTCCGTGATCACCGTCTCCTTGATGTTGTCCTTGGTCAGGGCGACCACCGGCACCAGCATCGACGGGATGTTCTTCTGCGTGGGGCTGTCGACCGTCTCCCGGGTCAGCGCCGCGAACTCGATCTCGCGTCCCTGGACCTTGGCCACGGCGATCTTCGCGGCGTTCGTCGCCTCCAGCAGGAACGACTTGTACACGGTCATGTACTGCTCCCCCGACACGATCCGCTGCACCGCGTCCAGGTTGGCGTCCTGCCCCGTCACCGGCGGGATCTTCGTCGCGCCCGCCTCCTTCAGCGCCTCGATGACGGCGCCCGCCATGCCGTCGTTGGCGGAGTAGACGGCGGCGATGTCGTTCAGCCCGACGGTCTGGATCGCCTTCTTCATGTTGGCCTTGGCGATCGAGGGCTTCCACTCCTTGGTGTCGTACTGCTGGACGATGTCGACCTGGCCCTGGAGCTCGCTGAGCGCGCCGTCCTTGAAGCGTGCCGTGTTCGGGTCGGCGGGGTCGCCGTTCATCATGACGACCTTGCTCTTCTGGGCCTTGTCGCCGAGCTCCCCGACGATGGCGCGGCCCTGCACCTGCCCGACGAGTTCGTTGTCGTGGGAGACGTACGCGTCGATCGGTCCCTCGGCGAGCCGGTCGTAGGCGATGACCGGGATGCCGGCGTCCTTGGCCTTGCGGACGTCCGAGGCGATCGTCTTGGAGTTCAGCGCGTCCACCAGGATGACGTCGACCTTGTCGTCGATCATCTGCTGGAACTGCTCGCTCTGTCTGGACAGGCTCGCCTCGGCGTTGGCGTACTTGACCTTGCCCTGGTTCTCGGTGAGGGAGGCCACCTCCTTCTTGATCAGGGGGTAGTCGAACTTCTCGAAGCGTGCCGTGTCCCGGTCGGGCAGCAGCAGGCCCACCGTGATGTCGTTGCCCTTCTTCACGCCCGCGGAGTCGTCGCTCCCGCTGCCGCCGCAGGCGGTGAGGGACAGGGCCGCTGTGGAGACCGCCAGGGCCATGGAGAGGGGACGCAGAGCGGACCGGCGGGGGTTGCGCGCTTTCACTGGTGGTGCCTTCCGATGGGGGAGCATCGCGACGAGGTGGCAGAAAGCCAACAGCGAGGCACCCTGCGTCGTCAAGGACCATGTGTGAAGACCTCGCAAATGCCGAGTGGCGCCTCGTCCGTCTCCTCGGGGGACAGGACGTTCTTGGCCGTCTGCCGCACCCGCTTCGACTTCCACCGGACCCGGGGTCTCACCGCGCGTACAGGTGCTCCACTTCTGCCGCGAAGTCGCGCATCACCGCCGCGCGGCGGAGTTTCATCGAGGGGGTCAGGTGGCCCGCCTCCTCGGTGAAGTCCTGGGGGAGGATCGCGAAGCGGCGGATGGACTCGGGGCGGGAGACCGTCTTGTTGGCCTCGTCGACGGCGCGCTCGAGGACGGCGCGCAGTTCCTCGTCGTCGACGAGGAGTCCGGGCGGTACGGGGTGTTTGCCGTTCATCTGGCGCCAGTGGGTGATGCCGTCCGGGTCCAGGGTGAGCAGGGCCGCGACGAAGGGGCGGCCGTCGCCCACGACCATGCACTGGGAGATCAGCGGGTGGGAGCGCAGCCAGTTCTCCAGGGGCGCCGGGGCGACGCTCTTGCCGCCCGCGGTGATCAGCAGTTCCTTCTTGCGGCCGGTGATCGTCAGATAGCCCTCGTCGTCCAGTTCGCCGAGGTCGCCCGTGGCGAGCCAGCCGTCGGGGGCGGCGGGTACGACGCCGCCGGCCTGGGGGTCCCAGTAGCCGCGCAGGACGTGGTCGCCGGCGATGAGGATCTCGCCGTCGGCGGCGATCCGGACGCGGGTGCCGGGCAGGGGCCAGCCGACGGTGCCCAGGCGGGGTTTGAGGGGCGGGGTGACGGTCGACGCGCCCGTGGTCTCCGTCAGGCCGTAGCCCTCGAAGATCTCGATGCCGGCTCCGGCGTAGAACGCGGCGAGGCGGCGGCCCAGGGGGGAGCCGCCGCAGATGGCGTAGCGGACCCTGCCGCCCATCGCGTTGCGGATCCGCCGGTAGACCAGGGGGTCGTAGAAGAGGCGGGCGGTCCTCAGGGCGCGGGTGGGGCCGGGGCCGGTGCCGGTCTGCTGGGCCTCCATCGCCTCGCCGTAGCGGCGCGCCACCGCCGCCGCGCGGTCGAACGACGTGACCCGGCCGCCCGCCTCGGCCTTGGCGCGGGCGGCGTTGAAGACCTTCTCCAGCATGTACGGGATGGCGATCAGACAGGTCGGCCGGAAGCTCGCCAGGTCCGGGAGCAGGTTCTCCGCCTTGATGCTCGGGGCGTGCCCCAGCCGTACGCGGGCGCGGACGCAGGCGATCGCCACCATGCGCCCGAAGACGTGGGACATGGGCAGGAACAGCAGGACCGAGGCCTCTTCGCTGGTCTTGGCCCGGAAGACGGGGTAGAGCAGCTCGATGGCGTTGTCGACCTCGGCGAAGAAGTTGCCGTGGGTGAGCGCGCAGCCCTTGGGGCGGCCCGTGGTGCCGGAGGTGTAGACGAGGGTGGCGAGGGTGTCGGGGCCCAGCATGCCGCGCCGCACCTCGACCTCCTGGTCGGTCAGGTGCGCCCCGGCTTCCGCCAGCCGGTCGATGTGGCCCTTCTCCACGATCCACATGTGCCTGAGGTCGGGCAGTCGTTCGCGTTCCGGGCCGAGTGCGGCGGCCTGCCCGGCGAACTCGGTGACCAGGGCGACCGCGCCGGAGTCCTGGAGGATCCAGCGGGTCTGGAAGACGGAGGAGGTGGGGTAGACGGGGACGGTGACGAGTCCGGCCGCCCAGGCCGCGAAGTCCAGGACGGTCCACTCGTAGATCGTGCGGGCCATCACGGCGATCCGGTCACCGGGCACCAGCCCCTCGGCGATCAGCCCCTTCGCCACGGCCAGCACCTGCTCGGCGAACCGCGCCGCCGTGACGTCGCTCCAGCGCCCCTCGGCGTCCTTGCGGCTGAGCGCCACGGCGTCCGGGTCCGCGCTCGCGTTGTCGAACGGCAGGTCGGCGAGCGACCCGTGGGTCCACGGGGGCGCCAGCGGCGGTACGGACGCCTCCCGCACGACCCCGTCCAGCCGCCGCGTCTCGGGTTCGACGAGGACCGGTCCGCCGTAGATGTCGCCGTAGGCGGAGGAGGGATGGGCAGTGGACACGGGCGGCTCCTGGGGCGCGCAGCGAAGGAACTGCTTGCTGCATACGTACGTGCCTCGCACGCCGAGGCGCTCAACCGGTTGAACCCTCAGAAAGGGGTTACTGACGGTAGGAACGGGATCGTACGGGCCTCACGTGGCGGGTTTGTGCGGGTTCGGGGATGGTCCGGAGCCAGGCCTGTGCATTCTCGGGGGTTAAGTGAGGGTCCTTCACGTTCGGTACCGGCGCCCTCAGGCCCGCTCCAGGATCGCCGTCACGCCCTGCCCGCCCGCCGCGCACACGGAGATCAACCCGCGGGCGGGCGCGTCCCGTTCGGCGAGCAGCTTGGCCAGGGTCGCCACGATCCGGGCGCCGGTGGCGGCGAAGGGATGGCCGGTGGCGAGGGACGAGCCGGCGACGTTCAGCCGGGCGCGGTCCACCGTGCCCAGCCCCCGCTTCTCCCAGGCCGCGAGCGTGGCCAGCACCTGGGAGGCGAAGGCCTCGTGGATCTCCACCAGGTCGAAGTCGGCGAGGCCGAGTCCGGCCCGCTCCAGCATGCGCGGCACGGCGTACGCGGGCGCCATGAGCAGCCCGTCCTCGCCGCCGGCGACGTCTGAGCCGACGAAGTCGACGGCCGCCGTCTCGTACGCGGTGAGATACGCCTGCGGCTCCAGGCCGCGTTCCTTCGCCCACTCCTCGCTCGCCAGCAGCACGGTCGCCGCGCCGTCCGTCAGCGGTGTCGAGTTCCCGGCCGTCATGGTCGGTTCGGGCTGGTCGAGGCCGAACACCGGCTTGAGGGAGGCGAGTTTCTCCACGGTCGAGCCGGGGCGCAGGTTCTGGTCGCGGGCCAGGCCCCGGAAGGGGATCACCAGGTCCTGGAAGAAGCCGCGTTCGTACGCCGCCGCCAGCCGCTGGTGACTGGCCGCCGCCAGTTCGTCCTGGGCCTCACGGCCGATGCCCCAGGCGCGGGCGGTGACGGCGGCGTGTTCGCCCATGGACAGGCCGGTGCGCGGCTCGGCGTTGCGGGGGATGTCGGGGACGAGGTGACCGGGGCGCACCTTCGCCAGGGCCTTCACGCGCCCGCTCAGCGACTGGGCGCGGCGGGCCTCCAGGAGGATGCGGCGCAGGGTGTCGTTGACGCCCAGGGGCGCGTCGCTCGCCGTGTCGGCGCCGCCCGCGACCGCCGACTCGGTCTGGCCGAGGGCGATCTTGTTGGCGGCGGCGATGACGGCCTGGAGTCCGGTGCCGCAGGCCTGCTGGATGTCGTAGGCGGGGGTGGTGGGGTGCAGACGGGAGCCGAGGACCGTCTCGCGGGCCAGGTTGAAGTCGCGGCTGTGCTTGAGGACCGCGCCGGCCACGAACTCGCCGACCGCGCCCGGCTCCTGGAGCCCGTACCGCTCGACCAGGCCGTCGAGGGCGGCGGTGAGCATCTGCTGGTTGGAGGCGGTGGCGTAGGGGCCGTCGGCGCGGGCGAACGGGATGCGCGCTCCGCCGACGACCGCCACACGCCGCACCGACATCTTCTGGGTGCCCATCTCGACCCGCTCCTCGCCTGTGACGTAGCCTTACCTACGGTAACCTTACTCCAGAGTAAGCAAGTGTGAACCGTCATCCGAGCTGGGAGTCGCCATGGCCGACCGCTATCTGAGCTTCACCGCCACCGCGCCCGGCCGCTTCCTCACCCGCCGGCTCGGCCTGCCCCAGCCCGCTGCGCTGACCCGCTGGTCCCCCGAGCGGCCCTCCCTCGACGGCGGCCTCCGTCACCTCACGGCCGGCCGGTCCGGCCTCGACCTGGCGCCGGTCCTCGCCCGTACGGGGATGGGCCCGGCCAGCTCGGACCGGGCGGGGGCCGTCGTCCTGGACGCGACCGGCGTACGGGACGTGGAGGGCCTGGCCGAGGTGCACGCGGCCCTGCATCCCGTCGTACGGTCGGTCGCCCCGAGCGGGCGCGTGGTCCTGCTGGGCGCGCCGCTCGACCCCGCCGACCATCACCAGGCCGCCGCCCAGCAGGCCCTGGAGGGCTTCACGCGCTCCCTGGGCAAGGAGATCGGCCGGGGCAGGACCGTGAACCTGGTCCGGCTCACGGACGCCTCGGCCGCCGAGTCCACGCTCCGGTTCCTGCTGTCGCCCAAGTCGGCGTATGTGAGCGGGCAGGTGATCGAGGTCGGGTCCGGTGACGAGCCCGCCACCCCCGTCGACCGGGACCGCCCCCTCACCGGCCGCACCGCCCTGGTCACCGGCGCCGCGCGCGGCATCGGCGAGGCCGTCGCCGAGACGCTCGCCCGGGACGGGGCCCGGGTCGTCGTCCTCGACGTACCGCAGGCCGAGCAGGACGCCCGGCGCGTCGCCGACCGGCTCGGCGGCACCGCGCTGCTCCTCGACATCACGGCCGCCGACGCGGGCGCGCGCATCGCCGAGGCCCTGCCGGACGGCCTGGACCTGCTGATCCACAACGCGGGCATCACACGGGACCGGCGCCTGGTCAACATGCCCGCCGAACGCTGGATGCCGGTGCTGGAGGTGAACCTGGCGAGCGTGCTGCGCACGACGGACGCGCTGCTGAAGTCCGGGACGCTGAACCGGGGCGGCCGGATCGTGGCGACCGCCTCCATCGCGGGCATCGCCGGCAACGCGGGGCAGACCAACTACGGGGCGAGCAAGGCGGGGATCGTCGGCCTGGTCCGCTCGCTCGCGCCGCGCGCGCTCGCCGAGCACGGGGTGACGGTCAACGCGGTCGCGCCGGGCTTCATCGAGACGAAGATGACGGCGGCCGTCCCGCTGTTCATCCGCGAGGCGGGCCGCCGCATGAACTCCCTCGCGCAGGGCGGTCTCCCCGCCGATGTCGCCGAGACCACCGCCTGGCTCGCGCATCCGGCCTCGGGCGCGGTCAACGGGCAGGTCGTCCGCGTATGCGGCCAGAGCCTGCTGGGGGCGTGATGGCCGACGCCGCTCTCGTCCTCACCGGGTCCCCCTCCCTCGCCCCGCTCCTCGCGCGCGGCGCCCTGCTGTCCCCCTTCAAACGCCCCGCCCCCGGCGCGGAGTTCCCGCGCACCCGGCTGGTCCTGCCGGGCCTGCGCGTCGACCTCGTGCGGCTGGCGGCGTACGAGCGGGTCTGCGGGTTCCCGACCGGGGAGGACGCGCTGCCGCTGACGTATCCGCACGTGCTGGGATTCCCTCTGGCCATGCGGCTGATGAGCGGCCGGGACTTCCCGCTGCCGCTGCTGGGCCTCGTCCACACGTCGATCACGATCACCCGGCACCGGGCGATGCCGGCCACCGGCGCACACGAACTCACCGTGCACGTCGAGGGGTTGGCGCCCCACCGGCGCGGCACGCAGGCGACGGTCGTCACCGAGGTGCGCGAGGACGGGGACGTCGTATGGGAGTCGACGAGCACCTACCTCGCCCGGCACCGCACGCGACGGCCCGCCGGGACCCCGCAGAACCAGCCCGGGGCCCACCAGGAGGACATACGCAAGCCGCTGCCGGCCGTCGCCGAGTGGCGGCTCGCCGGGGATGTCGGGCGGCGCTACGGGGCCGCCTCCGGGGACCGCAACCCGATCCACCTCCACCCGCTCACGGCCCGCCTGTTCGGCTTCCCCCGGGCCATCGCCCACGGCATGTGGACCGTCGCCCGCTGTCTCGCCGCGCACGGGACGCCGGACTCCTGCCGGGTGCGCGCGGAGTTCCGGGCGCCGGTCCTGCTGCCCGGGACGGTGACCTATGCGGCGGAGGAGGGCCGGTTCGAACTGCGGGGCCGGGAGGACAGGCTCCACCTGACGGGGGACGTCTACTCCACCTGAGTCCCCGCCCGTTCCTCCGGCGGTGACCACGGCCGCCCCGCCATGAGGTCGCCGAGGCCCGCCCAGGCGAAGTTCATCATCGTGGCCGCGGCCTGGCGGGCCGTGACGCCCGGGGTGGCATTGGCCCAGGCGGCGAGCGACTCGGCGGCGCCGACCAGGGCCTCGGCGAGGCCGGCGACCTCGCGCTCGGGGAGGTCGGGGTCGCGGTGTGCCTCGCGCGCGGCGGCGAGGATCAGCTGGGTCACGAACGCGACGATCTCCTCGCGCATCGCGGCGACCTCGGCGGCGAACGGCTCGCCGTGCGTACGGGCCTGGAGGTGCAGGACCGCCCAGGCGTCCGGGTTGCGCGCGGTGTGCGCGAAGAACGCGCCGAGACCTTCCCAGAGTTGCCGGTCGGCCGGCAGATCGCGCCGGACACCGGCGCGCACGGCCTCGACGAGTGCCTTGGCCTCGCGGCGGATGCAGGCGGTGAAGAGGTCTTCCTTGGAGTTCAGGTACAGGTAGACCAACGGCTTCGACACGCCCGCGAGTTCGGCTATCTCGTCCATCGACGCGGCCATGTACCCGCGCTGTCCGAAGATCTGCACGGCGGCGTCCAGCATCTGCTGTTCACGGACCGCACGCGGCATCCGCTTGGTCTTCACGGCACCCATACCGCTTAGCGTACGGTCCCCTTGGCCGGCCCTCGCCCGGGAAGCGGGAGGAGGACCGGCCGGAGGGCGCCAGTGCGTCAGGCCGTGGCGGGGACCTGTTCGGCCCGTGCGTCGCGCGGCTCGTCCAGCGAGGAGCCGTCGGCCGTGGCGTAGGCCGTGCGGTCGAGCAGGTTCTCGCGGGCGGAGACCAGGACCGGGATCAGGGCCTGGCCGGCGACGTTGGTCGCGGTGCGGATCATGTCCAGGATCGGGTCGATCGCGAGGAGCAGGCCCACGCCCTCCATCGGCAGGCCGAGGGTGGAGAGGGTGAGGGTCAGCATGACCGTCGCGCCGGTGAGACCGGCGGTGGCGGCGGAGCCGACCACGGAGACGAACGCGATCAGCAGGTAGTCGCCGACGCCCAGCTGGATGCCGAAGATCTGGGCGACGAAGATCGCGGCGATGGCCGGGTAGATCGCGGCGCAGCCGTCCATCTTGGTCGTCGCGCCGAACGGCACCGCGAAGGAGGCGTACTCCTTCGGCACGCCGAGCCGCTCGGTGACCTTCTGGGTCAGCGGCATCGTGCCCACGGACGAGCGGGAGACGAAGGCGAGCTGGATCGCGGGCCAGGCGCCCTTGAAGAACTGGACCGGGTTGGCCTTGGCGACGGTCGCGAGCAGTGTCGGGTAGACGCCGAACAGCACGATCAGGCAGCCGACGTAGATGTCGGCGGTGAACGTCGCGTACTTGCCGATCAGGTCCCAGCCGTAGGTGGCGATGGCGTTGCCGATGAGGCCGACGGTGCCGAGCGGGGCGAGCCGGATGACCCACCACAGTGCCTTCTGCAGCAGTTCGAGCACGGACTCGCTGAGGGTGAGGATCGGCTGGGCCCTCTCGCCGAGCTGGAGGGCGGCGATACCGGCGACGGCGGCCATGAAGACGATCTGCAGCACGTTCAGCTCGGTGAACGGCGTGATGACGTCCGTCGGCACGATGCCGGTCAGGAAGTCGATCCAGGAGCCGGTGTCGTCGGGCTTCGCCCCGTCCTTGGGGGTGAGACCGGTACCGGCGCCCGGGTTGGTGAGCAGGCCGATGACCAGGCCGATGCTCACCGCGATCAACGACGTGGCCATGAACCACAGGAGGGTGCGCGAGGCCAGGCGGGCCGCGTTGTTGACCTTCCGCAGGTTGGTGATGGAGACCAGGATCGCGAAGAAGACGAGCGGGGCGACGGCGAGCTTCAGCAGGCCGATGAACGTGTCGCCGACCTTCTCCAGGGTCGTGACCAGCCAGGACAGGTCCTGGCTGCGGGCGAGCCAGCCAAGCAGCACGCCCAGGACGAGACCGGCGATGATCTGGGCCCAGAAGGGCACCTTGAAGGACTTCGTGTGTGAGGACACGGACTGGCTCCGTTGGGGGACGCGTAGGGACTGACGTGGGAAGGCGGGGGTTGCGTTACGTCAGGGACGGCAGATTGCGGACGCGCACCGACAGAGATCCACGTGCAGGCGCGCCACGAGCAGAACGCTCGGGGGCATGGAGGGCGCGACTGCTGACTTCATGACATCAACCTTAACACCTGAACTTTGAGGACCTCAAAGCCTGGCTTTGACAGGCGGAAACGTAATGTCACCCACACATGACAAAGCGCCCCGTTTCCGAGCAAGTACGGAAACGGGGCGCTGTACGCCGGTATGTGCGGGGCCTTTACGAGGTCTGCCCCTGCGCCCGGGACGATTCGTCGGCGACGTCCTCCTGGTTGCGGTTGGCCTCCAGGTTGGCCTTCATCCGGTCCACCCGCCGCACGATCTGCACGGACGCCCGGTCCCGCTCCTTGCGCAGCACGACGAAACTGATCGGCGCGGAGAACACCAGGGCGAGCATGATGATCCACAGGCCGTTGCTGGCGCCGAGACCGCGCGGGGCGAGGCCGGAGTAGACGAGGCCCCAGACGACCACGAGGCAGCCTGCGAAGATGCCGAGGCGCATCAGCGTGTAGCGGAGCATCTCAATCCACTCTTCCGGTTCGAACGGCCAGAACGCACCCAAACGGGCACCGTCCAGTGAAGCACGCCGGGCAGCCGATCTTGCAGGGGGGTACGGGGGCCGAGGGGTTCAGTTCAGCGGCAGCAGCATGAAGATGTCGTCCCGGTCGTCACCGGGCGCCACCCGGATCGCGCCGGGGATGCGGCCGACCTCCTTGTAGCCGCAGGACTCGTAGAAGCGCTCCAGGCCGAGGCCGCCCCGGCAGGTGAGCCGGATCGCCTCGATGCCGTCGAGGCCACGCGCCGCGTCCGCCGCGGCGGACAGCAGGTCACGCCCGTACCCCTTGCCCTGGTGACGCGGATGCACCATCACCGTGTAGAGCCACAGCCAGTGCGTCATGAGGTGGTGCGTGTTGAGGGTGAGGAAGGCGGTCGCCGCGACGCGCCCCTCCTCGTCGTGCCCGACGAGCAGCCTGACCTGCCCCTTGGCCATCGACGCGAAGTGCCGCGTCAGCCAGGGCCGGATGTCCTCCGGCGTCACCGGCGGCACGAAGCCGACGGCACCG
Source organism: Streptomyces sp. NPDC007991 (assembly GCF_042958445.1). Taxonomy (NCBI): domain Bacteria; kingdom Bacillati; phylum Actinomycetota; class Actinomycetes; order Kitasatosporales; family Streptomycetaceae; genus Streptomyces; species Streptomyces sp. NPDC007991. The sequence continues at coordinate 23,918 of NZ_JBIBJD010000020.1, read as the reverse complement.
CCCGCGTTGGAGACGTCGGCCCACAGGTCGAGGATGCCGTCACGCAGGTCGGGCGTGACGGCGGGGTCGAAGGTGAAGGTAAGGGGCATGGACGGATTGTAGCTATTACCGGAGAGGGTAGCTATGCCGCCAGTACCCGCGCCGCCACTTTCAGGTCCGACAGCAGCCCCCGGTACGCCGCCTCCCGGTCGTCCGCCCGCAGCACCGACGACGGATGCACCGTCGGCACCAGCCGCTCCGGCCGGCCGTGGATCTCCTCCTCCAGCACTGTGCCCCGCACCTGCGTGACCCGGAAGGAGGACCCGAGCAGCGCCTTCCCGGCGGTGGCCCCGAGTACGACGATCAACTCCGGCTCCACGACCGCGAGCTCGGCGGCCAGCCAGGGGCCGCACGCGGTCATCTCACGCAGGCTGGGCGCCTTGTGGATCCGGCGCTTGCGCGGCTCGGCCCGGGTGAACTTGAAGTGCTTGACCGCGTTGGTGACGTAGGCCTCGGAAGGATCGATGCCCGCCTCCTCCAGAGCCCGGTCCAGAAGCCGCCCGGCGGGCCCGACGAACGGCTTCCCCTGCCGGTCCTCCTGATCCCCGGGCTGCTCCCCCACCAGCATGACGCGAGCGTCCTCGCTCCCGGCCCCGAACACGGTCTGGGTGGCGTCCCGATGCAGCGGACACCCCCGGCACCCGGCCGCGGCCCGCCTCAGGGCGGGCAGCCCACCGCGCTCAGGAACAAACGGTTCAGCGGTATAGGCGTCCTCAGGCGCCTTGATGGCAACCATGCCGGCCGAGTACCCACCTCAGGAGCGCGGGGAACTGCGCGACCAGCCCCCACGCACCCGCACCGGGAATCACACGCGCATCGGCTGCGGCGACTCCCGACGCTCCGGGTCAGGCCCCTCGTACTCCCGAATGATCTCGTACCGGGTATTGCGCTCCACCGGCCGGAACCCCGCATCGCGAATGAGATCCAGCAGGTCCTCACGGGTCAGCTTGTTCGGCGTACCGAAGTTGTCCGCATCATGCGTGATCTTGTACTCGACGACCGACCCGTCCATGTCATCGGCGCCGTGCTGCAACGCCAACTGCGCGGTCTGCACACCGTGCATGACCCAGAAGACCTTCACATGCGGCACGTTGTCGAACAGCAGCCGCGACACCGCGAAGGTCTTCAGCGCCTCCGCCCCCGTCGCCATCTGCGTGCGCGCCTGAAGGCGATTGCGCACCTTCCCGTCCTGCATGTCGACGAAGTCGTGCTGGTACCGCAGCGGGATGAAGACCTGGAAACCCCCGGTCTCGTCCTGCAGCTCACGCAGCCGCAGCACATGGTCCACCCGGTGCCGGGGCTCCTCGATGTGGCCGTACAGCATCGTGCAGGGGGTCTTCAGACCCTTCTCGTGCGCGAGCCGGTGGATGCGGGACCAGTCCTCCCAGTGGGTCCGGTGGTCCACGATGTGCTGCCGGACCTCCCAGTCGAAGATCTCCGCACCGCCGCCGGTCAGCGACTCCAGACCCGCGTCGATCAGCTCGTCCAGGATCTCGGACGCGCTCATCCCGGAGATGGTCTCGAAGTGGTGGATCTCGGTCGCCGTGAAGGCCTTCAGCGAGACGTGCGGCAGCGCGGCCTTCAACTCCCGCAGCGAACGCGGGTAGTAGCGCCACGGCAGGTTCGGGTGCAGCCCGTTGACGATGTGCAGCTCGGTGAGGTTCTCGCCCTCCATCGCCTTGGCGAGCTTGACGGCCTCCTCGATGCGCATCGTGTACGCGTCCTTCTCCCCCGGCTTGCGCTGGAAGGAGCAGTACGCGCAGGAGGCCGTGCACACGTTGGTCATGTTGAGGTGACGGTTGACGTTGAAGTGCACGACGTCGCCGTTCTTGCGGGTACGCACCTCGTGCGCGAGGCCGCCGAGCCAGGCCAGGTCGTCCGACTCGTACAGCGCGATGCCGTCCTCACGGGTCAGCCGCTCACCGGCCCTGACCTTTTCCTCCAGCTCGCGCTTGAGCCCGAGATCCATGCCCACACCTTTCTACGACGACGTCCCAACCGTACGACTACGCCTCTTCGGGCAGCTCCCCGACCCGGTTCTCCCACTTCGTGGAGAGCACGATGGTCGTACGCGTCCGCGACACACCCTTGGTGCCGCTGAGCCGCCGGATGATCTTCTCCAGGCCGTCCACGTTCTCCGCCCGCACCTTGAGCATGTACGAGTCGTCGCCCGCGATGAACCAGCAGTCCTCGATCTCCGAGAGGTCCCGCAGCCGCTGGGCCACGTCCTCGTGGTCGGTGGCGTCGGAGAGCGAGATGCCGATGAGGGCGGTGACGCCGAGGCCGAGCGAGGCGGCGTCGACGGTGGCCCGGTAGCCGGTGATGACACCGGCCGCCTCCAGCCGGTTGATGCGGTCGGTGACGCTGGGCCCCGACAGTCCGACGAGGCGTCCCAGCTCCGCGTAGGAGGCCCGGCCGTTCTCCCTCAGGGCCTGGATGAGCTGCCTGTCCACCGCGTCCATTGCGATCGAAGCCTTCCGCTGAAGTTGTCTGAAAAGTCTGTGGTTGTGATGACGTACAGGGGTGTGGCTCACTCGTCGGCGTGTGATCCGCCGCCGAGCTCACCTTGCCAACGGCGGTACAGCCGGTGCGGCACGCCCGCCGCGTCGAGGACGCGTCCGGCGACGAAGTCCACCAGGTCCTGGATGTGCGTCGCGCCCGCGTAGAAGCCGGGTGAGGCGGGCACGACGGTCGCGCCGGCGTCGTCGAGGGCGACCAGGTGGCGCAGGGTCTGGCCGTTCAGCGGGGTCTCGCGTACGGCCACGACCAGGGGGCGGCGCTCCTTCAGGGTCACGCTCGCCGCCCGCTGCAACAGGTCCTTGGACAGCCCGAGCGCGACCCCGGCCACGCTCGCGGTCGAGGCGGGCACGATCAGCATGCCCTGGGTGGGGTACGACCCCGAGGAGGGCCCGGCGGCCAGGTCGCCGGCGCTCCAGTGCCGTACGGCGCCGATGTCCACGGAGAATGTGCCGGGCTTGCCGTCGGCGCCCCGGGACAGCCATTCCCGCAGGTCGTCCTGCCAGTGGGCGTCCCGGAAGGAGATCCCGGTCTCGTCGAGCAGGGTGAGGCGGGAGGCCCGGGACACCACGAGGTCCACGCTTTCACCGGCGGCGAGGAGGGCCCGCAGCACGGCAGCGGCATACGGGGTGCCGGAGGCGCCGGACACCCCTACGATCCAAGGCGTACGCGGTGTCTCGCCTGGCTTGACTGGGTTCACAACACCGAGCCTATCCGGCGTCGCAGGGTGGGAACCGGCCAAGGGGGGCGAGGCGTTCCCCGGAGGGACGAGCGAGCACTGGGGGTCGCCATGGCGGGTACCGCATCCGGTTGGTCACGGAGCGACCGCGCGAGGGCCGCGGGCAAGCTGATGCTGGCCTGGGTGGCGCTGCTGTGGCTGCTGGAAGTGGTGGACGTGGTCAGCGGCCACGCGCTGGACGGCCTCGGGGTCACGCCGCGCGTGCCGTCCGAGCTGGTCGATGTCGTCCCGTCGGCGTTCATCCACTTCGGCTTCGCCCATCTGGCCGCGAACACGGTGCCGCTGCTGGTCCTCGGCTTCCTCGCCGCGCTGGCGGGCCTGCGGCGTTTCCTGCTGGTCTGCGCGCTGATCGTGCTCGTCGACGGCCTGGGCGTCTGGCTCATAGCCCCGGCGCACACCAACACGGCGGGCGCCTCCGGCCTGATCTTCGGCCTCTTCGGCTTCCTCCTGGTCAGCGGCTTCATCGAGCGCCGCCCCTGGGGCATCCTGGCCGGCGTCCTGATCGCCGCGATCTGGGGCGGCTCGATCCTGGCGGGCCTGGCCCCCACCCAGACGGGCGTCAGCTGGCAGGGCCACCTGCTGGGCCTGCTGGCGGGAGTGGCGGCGGCGTTCGTCTTCCGCCGCCCGCGGGCCACGCCGCCCGCACTCACACCGTGAGGCCGCGCACCAGCAGGTCCAGCAGCGCGCACACGAACAGGGCGATGCCGATGAAGCCGTTGACGCTGAAGAACGCGCGGTTCACTCGGGACAGGTCGTGGGGGCGGACGATGGTGTGTTCGTAGAGGAACGCGGCGGCGACGATCAGCAGGCCCAGCCAGAAGAAGGCGCCGGCGCCGGTGGCCAGGGCGTACCAGACGAACAGGGCCGTCGTGAGGGCGTGGCAGACCCGGGCGCCCCGGACCGCCGCCGGGATGCCGAAGCGGGCCGGGACGGACATGACGCCGATCTCGCGGTCGGTCTCGACGTCCTGGCAGGCGTAGATCAGGTCGAAGCCGCCGATCCAGATGCCGACGGCGAGACCGAGGAGCACCGCGTCCCAGGACCAGGAGCCCGTGATGGCCAGCCAGCCGCCGACCGGGCCCATCGACTGCGCGAGGCCCAGGATGGCCTGCGGGAAGTTCGTGAACCGCTTGCCGTACGGGTAGACCACCATCGGGATCACCGCGATGGGGGCCAGCGCCAGGCACAGCGGGTTGAGCAGGGCCGCCGCGCCGAGGAAGACGACGAGGGCGATCAGGGCCCCGGTCCAGGCGTGCCGGACCGACATCGCGCCCGTCACCAGTTCGCGGTGCGCGGTGCGCGGGTTACGGGCGTCGATCTCCCGGTCGATGATCCGGTTGACCGCCATCGCGAAGGTCCGCAGCCCGACCATGCAGATGGTGACCAGCAGCAGCCGCCCCCAGTGGACGTTCTTGTCCCACTGGTACATCGCGGTGAGCGCGGCGATGTAGGCGAAGGGCAGCGCGAAGACCGAGTGCTCGATCATCACCAGCCGCAGGAACGCCTTCGTGCGTCCCGGCTGGGGGATCGCGGCGGAAGCGGACGTCACAGGCCGTACTCCTTCCAGCGGCGGTCCACCTTCGCCGCCGTCTCGGGATCGGACTCCACCATGTCGGGCCAGCCGCCGTCGCGCGTGTAGCCCTCCTCGGGCCACTTCCTCGTCGCGTCGATCCCGGCCTTGCCGCCCCAGAACTGCTGGTAGGAGGCGTGGTCGAGGTGGTCGACCGGCCCCTCGACGACGCTCAGGTCGCGGGCGTAGTCCGTGTTGCCGAGCGCCCGCCAGGCGACCTCGTGCAGGTCATGGACATCGCAGTCGGAGTCGACGACCACGATCAGCTTGGTCAGCGACATCATGTGCGCGCCCCAGACGGCGTGCATGACCTTCTGCGCGTGCTTCGGGTACTTCTTGTCGATCGAGACGATCGCGCAGTTGTGGAAGCCGCCCGCCTCCGGCAGGTGGTAGTCCACGATGTCCGGCACGATGATCTTCAGCAGCGGCAGGAAGAAGCGTTCCGTCGCCCGGCCGAGCGGTCCGTCCTCCGTCGGGGGCCTGCCCACGACGATCGACTGGAGCAGGGGGCGCTTCCGCATCGTCACGCAGTCGATCTTCAGCGCGGGGAAGGGTTCCTGCGGCGTGTAGAAGCCGGTGTGGTCGCCGAAGGGCCCTTCGGGCAGCATCTCGCCCGGCTCCAGCCAGCCCTCGATGACGACCTCCGCCTGCGCCGGCACCTGGAGCGGCACGGTCTTGCAGTCGACCATCTCGATCCGCTTGCCCGCGAGGAACCCGGCGAACAGGTACTCGTCGATGTCCCCGGGCAGCGGAGCCGTGGAGGCGTACGTCACGGCGGGCGGGCAGCCGAAGGCGATCGCGACCGGCAGCCGCTCCCCGCGCCGGGCCGCCACCTGGTAGTGGTTCCGGCTGTCCTTGTGGATCTGCCAGTGCATGCCGATCGTGCGCCGGTCGTGGCGCTGGAGGCGGTACAGCCCGAGGTTGCGGATGCCCGTCTCCGGGTCCTTGGTGTGGGTGAGCCCCAGGTTGAAGAACGACCCGCCGTCCTTCGGCCAGGTGAACAGGGCCGGGAGCTGGTCCAGGTCGACGTCGTCCCCGGTCAGGACAACCTCCTGCACCGGGCCGTCCTTCACCTTCTTCGGCGGTACGTGGGTCATCGCGCCGAGCTTCCCGAAGGCCTCGCGCACGCCGACGAACCCGTGTGGCAGCTCGGGCTTCAGCAGCCCGCCGATCCGCTCCGAGATCTCGCCGTACGACTTCAGGCCCAGCGCCTTCAGCAGGCGCCGGTCCGTGCCGTACACGTTCATCGCGAGCGGCATGCGCGACCCGCGTACGTTCTCGAAGAGCAGGGCGGGACCGCCGGACTTCTGCACCCGGTCGACGATCTCCCCGACCTCCAGATACGGGTCGACCTCGGCCTTGATGCGCTTGAGGTCGCCCTCGCGCTCCAGAGCCCTGAGCAGCGAGCGAAGATCGTCGTAAGCCATGCGGTCCAGTATCCCCGAGCGGCTACCCTGGCCCTGAACCGCCCACCCGCTTTCGCTGAGAGGCCGCGCATGCTCCGGGTACTGATGTTCCTCGTGCCGCTGGCGCTGAGCGTGTACGCGTTCATCGACTGCATCAGCACGAAGGACGACGAGATCCGGCACATGCCCAAGCCGCTGTGGGCGATCCTCGTGCTGCTGTTCCCGCTCGTCGGCTCGATCTCCTGGCTCATCGCGGGCAAGAGGCGGGGCGCCGCGGCGGGGGGCCGTCCGCGTCCCGGGCAGTGGGTGGCGCCCGACGACAACCCCGACTTCCTGAAGTCGCTCGACGAGGACAGGGACAAGGACGACGACCCGAGGCGCGACGAGTCCTGAGGGGGCGCGGGCGGCCCAAGTGTGCGGGGCTTGTGTGAAAGCACTTGCCCCCCGGAAACGCATGGTCGTCAATGGTGTTCACACAGTGACCGCTCTCACTGTGCCTTCACCAGCTCTCAGGGGGCTTCATGGAAACAGGACAGCCACCGGGGCAGTGGGACGTCCCACCCCCGCCCGCCACCCCGCCGCGTGCCATGACGGACATCGAACTGCGCGTCAGCAAGCGGCTGTTATGGGTCGGCACAGCGGCCTACCCGCTGCGGAACATCGCGCGGGTGTACACGTTCACCCTCCGTCCGAAGCGCAAGGAGGCGGTCTTCCGCTTCCTCGCACGCACCGGGATCATCCTGGCCGTGGCCATCGGCCTGTCGATCATCGCCGGCCTGATCTCCCTCGCGAACGAGGCCGGCGACAGCGGAGCGTCCCCCTACGAAGCTGATCCCTCCAGCGGCGGCAGCGGCAGCGGCAGCGGACTGATCATCTTCGTATGGGTCTGCTCCGGTGCGGCGCTGATCTACTTCTTCATCGAGATGCTCTCGGTGGTCACGGCGCCGTCCCACTACGTCCTCGCCATCGAGACGGCCGGCCCGTCCACCGCCATGGTCACCAGCCGGACCCCGGAGCACCTCGACCAGCTCGTGGGCTACGTGGCGGGCGCCCTGGAGAACCCCGACACCGAGTTCCAGGTGACGGTGGAGCAGCTCACCATCAACTCGCCCACCAACTACCACTTCGGTGACAACGTGAACATGTACGGCGGCAGCGGGAACGTGGGGATCGCGGCATGAGCGGCAACAACTACTACTACGGCGACAGCGTCAGCATGCACGGCGGCAGCGGCAACACGGGCATCGTGAAGAACGGGGCCACGGGCGAAACGGACCCCGCCCTGCGGCTGGCCCTGGCCGAACTGATCCGCGAAGTCCGGGAGTTGCGCGAGCAGCTGCCGCAACCGAGTGCGCAGCTCATCGACGAGTCCCTGCCGGTGCTGGCCGCGGACGCCGCGCCCGCGCAGGAGCGGCACCGTGCGCTGATGGCTGTCGCCGCGATCGCCTCGGCCGTCGGGGCCGTGGGCCAACCGGTGGCGGAGGCGGCCAACCGGATCCTGCAGATGCTGAGCGGGCAGTAGTTCAGCGCACGCCGGCGAGGAAAGCGGACCAGGCGGACCGGGTGACGAGCAGGACCGGTCCGTCAGGGGTTTTGCTGTCGCGGATGGGGACGACGCCGGGGGTATCGGGGGCGATTTCGATGCAGTTGCCGCCGTTGCCGTCGCTGTAGCTGCTCTTGACCCAGGTCACTGTGCCGAGCTCGTTCCGGTCCATAGTGCTCGTACCTCTCCATCGCCTCGTGGATCAGAGCGGCGGACTGGGGAGCTGACAGGGCGTCCGCCCTGAGCACATCATAGAACTGGTTATAGCGCTCATAGAGGGCTGGATCGTTGGTGAAGTGGCCACGGTTGAGGGACTCCGAATAGAGCCACTGGCGCCCTTCGGGCAGCGTGATCAGGGACATGGAGCCACTGGGACGAACGATTTCGAGGGGACCTGCGGGCGCGACCTGGATACGGATGTTGGGGCGCTGCGCGACGCTGAGCAAGTGCGCGTACTGGTCCCGCATGACAGCCGGACCACCGACCACGTTGCGCAAGCAGCTCTCGTCGAGGACGACGATGTACAGCGGACCGCCATCGGCGAGGAAACGCTGCTGTCGACTCATCCGGGCTCGGACTCGCTCCTCCAGCTCCGCCCCCCTCACGTAGCGCGAGGACAGCGCCCGAGCGTAGTCCGACGTCTGTAACAACCCCGGGATGACACGCTCCTGGTACTCCCGCAGGGTCACGGCCTCCTCGTCCATCTCCGCCCGCCGCCGAAACCAGTCCGGATGCTCCACCTGCGGATACCAGTCGATCCGCCCCCACAACCGCAGCAACACCCCACCCGTGCCGAGAAGCTCGTCGCACTTCTTGGCGAAACTCTCCTGCGGAACCCTCGTGCCCGCCTCCACCCGCGCCACATGCGAGCGGTCGCACGGGATCTGCCTCGCCAGCGCCTCCTGCGTGAGCAGCGCCGCCTCGCGGAAATGCCGCAGCACCTCTCCGAACACGGCCGCCGTGCTCGCCCCTGACTCCGCCCCGCCGTTGCGTCGGCTCACGGCCATCCCCCTCCGTGACAGTGCACCGGTGTCACACGCCAAGCATTGAACCGGACTGTTCCCCTGCGCAACGCTCTGTACACCCAGAGTTACGGAGGTGCACGGAATGGAACCGGGAACGCTCGTCTACGACCCTGCGACGCGCAAGGTCGGCGAGTACCAGGACAGAACCGGCCCGTATGTGATGCTGCGCCCGGTCGGCGGCGGCCGGGAGTGGCAGGCGGACCCGGCGCGGATCCGGGTGGCCACCCTGGAGGAACGGCTCAGCGCGGGCGTACGCGCGGCCAACGACCGTTCCAGGGAAGGGCTGTCAGCCGGTCCGAGCCGGCCCCCCGCGCCCGTGCCGGGATGCGCGACGTGTGAGGAACTCGGCGTCCGCCGGGACAAGGCGCGGGCCGCGTTCGACGGGAGTGCCGTGACGGACGCGAACGTGCTGCTGCGTCAGCACCAGAGGCAGGAGCACGGCGGGGAACCGGCGGGGCGCCGGATCTTCCGGTACGTGCCGTACTCGATCGTGCAGGACGCGTCGGCGCTGCCGGAGTACCAGGCGTACTGCGTCTCGGGAGAGGAGGAGGACTGCGGGGCGAGTTCGGGGCCGCGCCAGGCCCCGGCCGAGGTGGAGGAGTGGCAGCGCAGGCACACCCAGGAGACCCGGCACCTGCGCTACCGCCGCAGCTTCGCCGACTACGCGGTGCTGGAGAGGCAGGGCTGACGGGGCACGACGCCGCCGAGGAAACGGGCGATCCCGAGAGCCCTGCGCAGGTCACCCAGCCAGAAACCCGCCGGTCCGGGACGCCCGCGCGGCCGCCACCTCCCCCGGGGTCCCCTCGGCCACCACCCGGCCGCCTCCGGCCCCGCCGACCGGCCCGAGGTCGATCAGCCAGTCCGAGGCCCGCATGACGTCGACGTTGTGCTCGATGGTGAGGACGGAGTGCCCCGCGTCCACCAGCCGCTGGAGCACGTCCAGCAGTCGCGCGGAGTCCGCCGCGTGCAGACCGGTCGTCGGCTCGTCGAGGACGTAGAGGGTCCGGTCGGCGGCCCGGCGGCCCAGTTCCTTCGCCAGCTTGAGGCGCTGGGCCTCGCCCCCGGACAGTGTGGGCGCGGGCTGTCCCAGCGGCAGGTAGCCGAGGCCGACGTCCGCCATGCGCTGGAGTCGGGAGGCCACGCCGGGCACGTCCCGGAACACCCCGAGCGCCTCGTCCACCGTCGCCGCCAGCACCTCGGCTATGTCGTACCCCTGGTACCGCACGGCCAGCACCTCGGGCCGGAAGCGGCGGCCCTGGCAGGCCGGGCAGCGCACCTCCACGGCCGGGAGGAAGTGCATCCGCACGGTGAGCACGCCCGCGCCCTCACAGCGTTCGCAGCGTCCGCCGGGGACGTTGAAGGAGAACCGGCCCGCCGTCAGGCGTCCTTCGCTGCTCGCGGCGAAGACCTCCCGGATCGGGGTGAAGACGTCCGAGTACGTCGCCGCGTTGGAGCGCGGGACGCGGCTGATGGGCTCCTGGTCGATGAGGACGGCCTTGGAGAGGTGCTCCCAGCCGTCGATGCCGTCGTGTTCGGCCGGGAGGTCCCCCGCCCCGTGGTAGTGACGGCGGGCGGCCCGGCCCAGGATGTCCAGCAGCAGCGTCGACTTGCCCGAGCCGGACGGGCCCGTGACCGTCACCAGGCGGTTCAGCGGGATCCGTACGGTCACGTCCTTGAGGTTGTGGGCCCGGGCCCCGCGGATCACGAGCGCCGAGGCGCTGTCGCCGCGGCCACGGGACGCGGGCGCGGGCAGCCGGCCCGACAGATACGCGCCGGTCACCGAGGACTCGGCGCGGGCCACCTCCTGCGGCGTCCCGGCCGCCACGATCCGGCCGCCGTCCCGGCCCGCCCCCGGGCCGACGTCCACCACGTGGTCCGCCGCCCGCAGCACGTCCAGGTCGTGCTCGACGACCAGCACGGTGTTGCCCAGGTCGCGCAGCCGGCGCAGGACACCGATCAGACGGGCGGTGTCCGAGGGGTGCAGGCCGATGGTCGGCTCGTCGAGGACGTACAGCACGCCGGTCAGGCCCGAGCCGAGCAGGGCGGCCAGCCGCAGCCGCTGCGTCTCCCCGGCGGAGAGGCTCGGCGTGGACTGGTCCAGGCTGAGGTAGCCGACTCCGACGTCCACCAGGCGCCGTACCCGCTCCTCCAGGTCGGCGACGACCGGCTCCACGAGCAGCCACTCCTCCCCGGCCGAGCCCTCCTTCAGGCCGGCCAGCCAGCCGTCGAGGTCGGTGAGGGGCAGGCGGGCCGCCTCGACGATCGTCAGTCCGCGCACGGTCACCGCCCGGCTCTCGGGCCGCAGCCGGGTGCCCTCGCACTCCCCGCAGGGCTGTTTCACCAGGCCCTGCTTCTCGGCCCGTTCGCAGTACTCGGGGTCGTCGGCGCGCTCCGTGTAGCGGCGCAGCAGCGCGGTCGCGACCCCCTCGAAGCGGCCCGTCGCCACGGTCGTCGGCGCCGCCACCGACGGGAAGTGCCGCCGGAACTCGGGGCTTTCGACGCCGTGGACCAGCAAGTCCCGCTGCGGCTCGCCCAGTTCGTCGACCGGGAGGTCCGCATCGAAGGTGAAGCCGTAGTGGCGGGCGGCGGCCCGCAGCGCGGTGAGGTTCCATTCGGTGAGCTTGGGGTTCCAGCCGCGTACCGCCCCCTCGGCCGGCGAGCGGGAGCCGTCGACCAGGCGCCGTACGTCGGGCCGGATGACCTCGCCGAGGCCGGTGCAGGACGGGCAGGCGCCCGCGGGCTTGTTGAAGGAGAAGGAGCCCATCACCAGCTCGGGCACGAGCGTGCCGCAGTGCGGGCAGGGGATCCGCTCGCCCTCGGCGTCGTCGTCGGCCGCGGCGGCCCCGGCGGCGTTGGCGTACGACGGCGGGATGCTCTTGCCGCAGCCGGGGCAGGGGCGGGTCCCGATCCGCGACCACAGCAGCCGCAGGTAGGTGAACACCTCGGTGACCGTGCCGACCGTGGAGCGCGGGCTGCGGTTGGTGAGGTGCTGGTCGACGCTGATGGACGGGGACAGGCCGCTGATGGAGTCGACGGCGGGTTTGCTGACGAAGCCGGTGACCATGCCCAGCGACTCCAGGTACTGCCGCTGGCCCTCCTGGTGGAGGGTGTCGAAGGCGAGCGTGGACTTGCCGGAGCCGGACAGGCCGGTCAGGACGACCAGCTTGTTCTTCGGCAGGGAGAGGGAGACGTTCTTGAGGTTGTGTAGGCGGGCGCCGGTGACCCGGATGCTGTTGTCCATTCCTTCAAGTCTTCCATTGAAGTGCAGCGTTGAGACTTTTCGGGCACTGACGCCGGGTGCTCTGCCGTAACCTTCAAATCGATGACCAACGAACGCCGTTACCGCCCCGTCGACCTCGCACGGCTGGCCGGTGTCTCGACGCAGCAGATCCGCAACTACGAGGACGCCGGAGTGCTGCCGCCCGCCGGGCGGACCGCGTCCGGCTACCGCGTCTTCACCGACACGCACCGCGGCGCCCTGCTGGCGTACCGGGCCCTGCTGCGGGGGTACGGGCCGCAGACCGCGACAGGGATCATGCGCGCCCTGCACGACGACGTCCCGGGCGCGCTCGCCCTGGTCGACGCCGCGCACGCCGCCCTGCACGAGGAGCGGGTCTCCCTGCGGGCCGCGAGCGAGGCCCTGGAGCTGCTGGCGGCCGAACCGCCCGCCCCGCTGCCCCGGTCCGGGGGCTTGCGCATCGGGGAGGTGGCCGCGTTGCTGGGCGTACGGACGTCCGCGCTCCGGGTGTGGGAGGGGGCCGGGCTGCTCACGCCGAGCCGGGAGCGCGGGACGGGGTACCGGGTGTACGAACCCGCCGATGTGCGCGACGCCCGCCTCGTGCACACGCTGCGCCGCAGTCACTACCTCTTCGACCAGATCCGGCCGGTGCTTCAGGGGCTGCGGCGCGAGGGCAGCAGTGAGGCGCTGCGGGCGGCCGTGGCGGCGCGTGGTCAGGCGCTGACGGCTCGGAGCAGGGCCATGATCGAAGGCGCGGCTGCCCTCCACGCCCACCTCGACCGGCTCACCGCGGCCGGGACGACGACCGGATCGCCGGCAGCCGGGCCGGGCCCCTCACCCGTGTGACCGAGGCTTCCGCGGGAGCGCTACACGCCCGCGTAGGAGTGCTTGCCGGAGACGAAGATGTTCACGCCGTAGTAGTTGAACAGCCAGCAGCCGAAGGCGATCAGGGCCAGGTAGGCGGCCTTGCGGCCCTTCCAGCCGGCGGTGGCGCGGGCGTGCAGGTAGCAGGCGTAGGCGACCCAGGTGATGAAGGACCAGGTCTCCTTCGGGTCCCAGCCCCAGTAGCGGCCCCAGGCGTCGCCGGCCCAGATGGCGCCCGCGATGATCGTGAACGTCCACAGCGGGAAGACGGCCGCGTTGACGCGGTAGGAGAACTTGTCGAGGGAGGCGGAGGAGGGCAGCCGCTCCAGCACGGACGTCGCGAAGGTGCCGGGCGTGCCGCCGCTCGCGAGCTTGTTCTCGTAGGAGTCCTTGAAGAGGTACAGGATCGTGCCGACCGCGCCCACGTAGAAGACCGCGCCGCAGAAGATCGCCGTGGAGACGTGGATGTAGAGCCAGTACGAGTGCAGGGCCGGGACCAGCTGGTCGCTGGCGGTGTAGAGGACGGTGACCGCGAGGCCCAGGTCCAGCAGGACCGAGGTGATCAGGAACAGGCCCAGCCAGCGCACGTTCTTCTTCAGCGCCAGCAGCCCGAGGTACACACCGACGGCGACCGTGGAGAACGTGATGTTGAACTCGTACATGTTGCCCCACGGGGCCCGCTCCACCGAGGCCGCGCGGGCGATGACGCCGCCCAGCTCGATCAGGAAGGCGAGCACGGTGAGGGAGATGGCGATCCGGCCGTACAGGTCGCCCTGTTCGTCACCGCCGTGCGCCCCGGGCCCGTCCGGCACGTCCCGCTGCCCGGCCCCGGCCCGCACGGTGACCTTGGGCCGCTCCAGGACGGCGGTGCCGCCGGCCTGGTTGACGGTGACGGCGGGCGCCTTCTTCGCGTCGGCCGGCTTGGCGGTGAGTGCGGCGGCGGTCTTGGCGACCTTGCTGCGGCTGCCGAAGAGCCATTCGGCGATGTACGCGAAGAACGCCAGGGTGTAGACGGCCATCGCGGAGTAGATCAGCACATTGCTGATGTTCGCGAGGTGTTCGTTGGTGGCGGCGGCGAGAGTCACTTCTCAGCCCCTTCGGCAGGTACGGGGGTTGCGGTACCCGGCTCCTGGTCGGTGTCGGGGGAATCTGCGGGGTCGTCGGGGCCGGGCGCGGCCGGTGCCTGGTCGTAGAGGATCCCGGCGAGCTCGCCGAGTTCCTCGGGGACCTTGGCGGACTCGCTGCGGCCGAGGCCGGCCATCTCCACGACGGTGACGCCGTCGGCGCCCCGGACCGCGCGGACCCAGACGCGGCGGCGCTGGATGAACAGGGAGGCGGCGAGACCGCCGATGGCCGCGAGGGCCCCGGCGAGGGCCCAGCCGCCGCCGGGCTCCTGGACGACCTGGAAGCCGGCCCACTCCTTGACGTCCTTGCCGAAGGTGACCGAACCGGCGCCGTTCGGGAGCTTCATGGTCTCGCCGGGGCGCAGCAGCTTCTTGAACAGCTTGCCCTTGGAGTCCTTGAACTCCTTCATGTTGGTCTTGTCCATCTGGTACACGCTCTGCGGGATGCCGGAGTCGGCCCCCAGGTCGCCGTGGTAGGCGGACAGCGCGAGCAGCGGATGGTCCAGCGCGGGGAACTGCGACAGCATCGTGCCGCTGGCGGCGCCGCCGAAGGTCGGCACGAAGAACGCGTTGAAGCCGAGCTGTTCCTTCTTGCCCTGGGCGTTGCGGTAGCCGTCGAGGACCTTGACGACGCCGGAGGAGGTGACGTTGGCGTCGAGCGGCAGCAGCGGCACGGCGTCGTCGTAGACGACCCTGCCCGTGGCGTCGCGGACGGTGATGACCGGGGCGTAGCCGTGGCTGACGAGGTAGACCTTGGCGTCGCCGATCTGCAGCGGGTGGTTGACCTTGACGGTGGTCTTCTGGTCCTTGCCGTAGGGGCCGTCGCTGTAGGTGAGGTCGGCCTGGTAGAGGCGCGGGGTGCCCTTGTTGGGGCCGGTGCGCTCGTAGGTGCCGGTGAACTTCTTCAGGTTGAAGCTGAAGGGCACCAGGTCGTCGGAGGTGAAGAGGTTGCCGGACTTGAAGTCGTCGTACTGGGTGAGGGTGTTGGAGAAGCCGTCGCCCTCGACGACCAGCTTGTTGCCCTCGGACTTGTACAGCTGGCCCCAGGCGAAGGCGACCAGCAGCACGATGAGGGCGATGTGGAAGGCGAGGTTGCCCAGTTCGCGCAGGTAGCCCTTCTCGGCGGCGACGGCGTCACCGGCGAGGTGGGCGCGGAAGCGGCGCTTCTTCAGCAGGGCCAGGGCGGCGCTGCGGACCTGCTCGGGCTCGGCCGTGGTGCGCCAGGTGGTGTGGGCGGGCAGCCGGTTCAGCCGCCGGGGCGCGCGGGGCGGACGGCCGCGCAGCTGACCCACGAACTGCCAGGTGCGGGGGACGATGCAGCCGATGAGGGAGATGAACAGCAGGATGTAGACCGCGGAGAACCACACCGAGCTGTAGACGTGGAACAGGCCGAGCTTGTCGTAGACGTCCCCGAGGGTGGGGTGGGCCTTGCGGAAGTCGGCGACCTTCGTCTCGTCGGTGCCGCTCTGCGGGATGAGCGAGCCGGGGATCGCGCCGAGGGAGAGCAGCAGGAGCAGCAGCAGCGCGACCCGCATGGAGGTCAGCTGCCGCCAGAACCAGCGGAACCAGCCGATGACGCCCAGGGAGGGCAGGCCCGGCGCGTCCTCCGTGGGGGCGGTGGACAGCTGGGAGCCGGCGTCGCCCAGCTCCCGGTTCTCGGCGGCGGTCGGGGCCGGGTCGGAGGCGGTGGTCTTGCTCATCGATCAGATCCCCACAGTGAAGCCGTCGGACCAGACCTGCATCTCCTGCACGATGCGGTCCCAGGCGCCGGTCAGCAGCAGCAGACCGGTCACGATCATCATGGTGCCGCCGATCCGCATCACCCAGACGTAGTGGCGCTTGATCCACCCGAAGGCGCCGAGGGCCTTGCGGAACGCGACCGCGGCGAGCACGAACGGCACGCCCAGGCCCAGACAGTACGCGATGGTCAGTACCGCTCCGCGACCCGCGCTGCCCTGGTTCAGGGCGAGGGTCTGGACGGCGGCCAGCGTCGGGCCGATGCAGGGTGTCCAGCCGATGCCGAACAGCGCGCCGAGCACGGGGGCGCCGACGAGACCGGCGGCCGGCTTGCGGTGGAAACGGAACTCGCGCTGGGTGAGCCAGGGCATCAGGCCCATGAAGAAGACGCCCATGAGGATCATGAAGACGCCCAGCACCTTGGAGAGCACGCCGCGCTCCGCCTGGAGCGTCTGGCCGAAGTACCCGAAGAAGGCCCCGCCGGAGACGAAGACGGCCGTGAAGCCGAGCACGAACAGCGAGGCCCCGGCGACCATCCGGCCGCGCCGGGCCTCGGCCAGGTCGGTGCCGCTGACTCCGGTGACGTAGGAGAGGTAGCCGGGCACGAGCGGCAGCACGCAGGGGGAGAAGAAGGAGACGAGTCCACCGAGCAGGGCGATGGGCAGGGCCACCAGCAGGGCGCCGTTGAGCACCGTGCCGTTGGGGTCCGCTACCGCGGCGAGGGTGAGCGCGCTCACGTCACTACTCCGCTCACTTCTCGGCGACGACCGGCTTGAGCATCTTCACAAGCCGTTCCTCACTGAGGGCGGACAGCGAGCGGGCCGCGATCTTCCCGTCCCGGTCGAGGATCAGGGTGGAGGGGATCGCCTGCGGGTTGAGGGTGCCCCTGTCGAAGCGCAGCAGCAGCTTGCCGGTCGGGTCGTAGAGGCTGGGGTAGGTGATGTCCCAGTCCTTCTCGAAGGCGAGCGCGGCGCCGGTTGAGGTGTCGCGGGTGTTGATGCCGACGAACTGCACGCCCTTGCCGGCGTACTCCTTGGAGACCTTCGCGAAGTACTTGGCCTCGGCGCGGCAGGGGTTGCACCAGGACCCCCACACGTTGAGGACGACGACCTTGCCCTTGTAGTCGGCGACGTCGAGGGTCTTGCCGGCGATGGTCTTGCCGGACAGGTCGGGTGCCGGGGTGCGCTCGCCCCGGGCGACCGTGGCGATGCCGTCGGTGCCGGTGACGAAGTTGGTGTTGCCGCCCCCGCCGGAGGTGCCGCCGGAGCCGCACGCGGTGACGAGCAGCGCCGCCACGGCGGCACCGGCGGTCAGGGCGGCGCGGCGACGGACCCGGGTCGAGCGGGCCGTGCGGATCGAGCGGATCGAGCGGTTCGAACGCAGGGGGGCGCGGCTGGCGGCACTCATGTGAAAAGTTTCGCATGTCCGTTCCGAGGCTCTCGCCCACCCCCCTTGCGGGCGGAAAACCGCATTTCAGGCGGCGTTCTGGGAGGGCGTCCCGGCCCCCTGCGGGGTCTTCTCGACGAACCCCTTCCACCCACCGGCCGGTTGCTGCCCGACCTCCAGCGTGCGGAGCTTTTCGAGCACCTCGGGCTTCTGCACGTCCAGCCAGTCGGTGAACTGCCGGAAGGAGACGAGACGCACATCCGCGCCCTTCTCCTTCTCCCGCGCGATGTGCTTGAAGGCCTCTTCCACGGCGTCCATGTAGATGCCGCCGTTCCACTGCTCGAAGTGGTTGCCTATGAAGAGAGGCGCCCTGTTTGTCTCGTATGCCCGCTTGAATCCCTGAATGTACGCCTGGGCCGACTGCTGCCGCCAGCCCGGGTAGTTGTGCGCCGGGGCCTTGGTGGTGCTGATCGACTGGTTCGCCAGCATGTTGTAGTCCATGGAGAGGACCTCGAAGCCACGGCCGGGGAAAGGTATCTGCTGCAACGGCAGGTCCCAGATCCCCTGCCGCTTCACCGGCCAGACCTGACGGCCGCCGGGCGAGGAGGCGTCATAGCGCCAGCCCAGCTCGCGGGCGGTGGGCAGCAGGTTGTCCTGGCCGAGCAGACAGGGCGTACGGCCGCCGACGAGCTCCTTGTCGTAGTCGAACGGCAGCGACGGCATGTCGGTCCAGCCGGTGTTGGTGCGCCACTCCTTCACGAAGGACTTCGCCTGGTCGATCTCGCTGCGCCACTGCCGGGGCGTCCAGTTCTTGACCGAGCCGTAGGTCTCGCCGCAGAAGTGCCCGTTGAAGTGCGTGCCGATCTCGTGCCCCTCCAGCCAGGCCCGGCGGACGTTCTTCAGCGTCTCCTTGACGTGCTCGTCGGTGAGGTAGCCGATGTCGGAGGCGCCGCGCGGGTTGTTCGGCGGGTCGTAGAGGCGCTTCTTCGACTCGGGCAGCAGATACAGCCCGGACAGGAAGAAGGTCATGCTCGCGCCGTGCTCCTTGGCCAGGTCCAGGAAGCGCGGGAAGAGCCCGTTGCCGACCTCGCCGGCGCCGTCCCAGGAGAACACCACGAACTGCGGCGGGGTCTGGCCCGGCTCCAGCGGCTCGGGCTTCGCGGGCTGGTGGGGCTGCTTGCCGGTGTAGGCGGTGGAGCCGTCACCGATGGGCCGGGCGGCCGGCTTCGGCTTCGACCCGCCCTGGGCGGATTCCCCGGAACCGTCGGCATGACTGGACTCGTCCGACCCGGTGAGTCCGCCGCACCCGGCGAGGGAGACGGCGGCCGCGGCCCCCGCGCCGATCGAGAGCATTCCCCTGCGGGAGTAAGGGCGCATTGCATCCCCGTTCATCACGTTCTCTGGTGGTCACCCAGTCAGAGGTCGTGATGAACGGGGAGGTTCCGTTGATATTTGCAGATTCCGTAACGAAGGAGTCGTAAGCACACAGAAGAGGGCGGACGGAAAGGGCTTACGCGCCGAACGCCTTGGCCTTCCCCTTCACCGGCTTGGCGCCGGCGAGGAGATGCGCCGGGACGAGATCGCGGGCCGGCTCGGTGTAGCCGACGGAAACGATCCTGTCGCCCCGGTACGTGAAGGTCGTCAGCGAGGCCAGCGTGCACTGCCGCTTGCGCGGGTCGTGCCAGAGCCGCCGCCGCTCCACGTACGACCGCACGATCCAGATCGGCAGCTGATGGCTGACCACGACGGCCTCATGGCCCCGGGCCCGGTCCTTCGCGGCGCTCAGCGCGCTCGTCATCCGCACGACCTGGTCGACGTACGACTCGCCCCAGGACGGCCGGAACGGATTGACCAGGTGCTTCCAGTTGCCGGGCTTGCGCAGCGCCCCGTCCCCGACGCCGAACGTCTTGCCCTGGAAGATGTTCTCGGCCTCGATCAGCCGCTCGTCCGTCGCGAGGTCCAGCCCGTGCGCCTTGGCGATCGGCTCCGCCGTCTCCTGCGCCCGCTCCAGCGGGGAGGCGACGACGTACGTCACATCGCGGGACGCCAGGTGCTCGGCGACCCGGTCGGCCATGCGCCGACCCAGCTCGGACAGGTGGTAGCCGGGCAGCCGCCCGTAGAGGATGCCGTCCGGGTTGGCGACCTCGCCGTGCCGCACGACGTGGACGACGGTGAGGTCGCCGTTCGTGTCGTGGGTCGTCTCGCTGCTCATGCCGTGGCCTCCGCGGCGGCTCGGGCCGCCGCCGGGAGGGCGTCGGCGATCCGCTGCACGGCCCGCTCGTCGTGCGCGGCGGAGACGAACCAGGACTCGAAGGACGACGGCGGCAGGTAGACGCCGTCCGCGAGCAGCGAGTGGAAGAAGGCGGTGAAGCGGAAGGACTCCTGCGCCTTGGCGTCCTCGTAGTCGCGCACCGGCCGGTCGGTGAAGAACACGGAGAACATGTTGGAGGCGTTCTGCAGCGTGTGCGCGACGCCCTCCTTGGTCAGCGCCTCGCTGACGAGCCCCCGGATCTGCTGCGACGCGGCGTTGACCCGGTCGTAGGCGGCCTCGTCGAGCAGCCGCAGCTGGGCGAGTCCGGCCGCCGTGGCCACCGGGTTCCCGGACAGGGTGCCGGCCTGGTAGACGGGCCCGGCCGGCGCGAGGTGCGCCATCACGTCCGCGCGTCCGCCGAAGGCCGCGGCCGGGAAGCCGCCGCCCATGACCTTGCCGAAGGTCATGAGGTCCGGCCGCACGCCGTCGATCCCGTACCACCCCGCCCGGCTGGTCCGGAACCCGGTCATGACCTCGTCGGAGATGTAGAGGGCGCCGTGCTCGGCGCACAGGTCCTTCAGCCCCTGGTTGAAGCCGTCCGCGGGCGGTACGACGCCCATGTTGCCCGGGGACGCCTCGGTGATCACGCAGGCGATCTCGCCGGGGTGGGCGGCGAAGGCGGCGCGTACGGCGTCGAGGTCGTTGTAGGGCAGGACGACGGTGTCGCCGGCCTGGGCGCCGGTGACGCCGGGGGTGTCGGGGAGGGCGAACGTGGCGACGCCGCTGCCCGCCGCGGCGAGCAGCGAGTCGACGTGCCCGTGGTAGCACCCGGCGAACTTGATCACCTTGCTGCGCTGGGTGAACCCGCGCGCGAGCCGGATCGCGGACATGGTCGCCTCGGTGCCGCTGGAGACCAGCCGCACCTGCTCCAGCGGCTCGACCCGCGCGACCATCTCCTCGGCGAGCGCGACCTCGCCCTCACCGGGCGTACCGAACGACGTACCGCGGGCGACGGCGTCCTGCACGGCGGCGATCACCTCGGGGTGCGAGTGCCCGAGGATCATGGGCCCCCAGGAGCACACGAGGTCGACGTACTCCCTGCCGTCGGCATCGGTCAGATACGGCCCCTTGCCGGACACCATGAACCGCGGTGTGCCGCCGACGGCACGGAAGGCCCGCACCGGCGAGTTCACGCCACCGGGTGTGACGGCCGTCGCACGGTCGAACAGAGCCTGCGAGGCCGGTGCTTCATACGGATATGCCAGTTCGCTCATGACCTGCGACTTCTCCGACCTTCTCCGACGTCGTCGGGATCCGGGTGTGAGTGACCTGTTCAGGGTAGGACAGTGAGCCGCAACGGGTCCCCGGACCTCTGTCGTCTGCGAGACTGGGGCGTGATACACACAGCTCAAACGGCCCGGGGTGGTCGGAGGCTGCGAAGATCCTGCGGACAGATGTTTCAGCGCACGTTTCGGCGAGCGGCCGCGGGGGAGGTCACTGACACGATGATCGGGTTGCGCGGCGGGGGCGACGCGTCCTAGAAAAGCAGTCGGGTGGAGATATGCATCGCGGTGGCGGACTGGGCGAGGGGACTGATGACCTGGGTCCTCGGCGTGCCCGGCGGGGAAGGCACCGGCGCGAAGCGGAGGACACGCAGGAAGCACGTCAGACGCAGGGGCTGCCGAGTGAACCGGACCGGCTCGACCGCCGTACTGAACGCCGGATGGACGATCTTCGGACGGGGAGCAGGAATGGTGGTCGGGTGGGGGTGACGTACAAGTACTTCGGCGCGCCCGACGGGGCGACGGCGGCCCGCGTCCCGATCTCGATGCGTCCCGAGGAACTCGGCGGCGACGAGCTCGGTATGAACGGCATGTTCACGAAGATCAAGCCGGAGACCATGGCGGCGATGGTCCTCACGGGCATCGAGGGCGTCCCCCTGTACAAGGTCCCGCCCCTGGAACTGGTCGTCCTGCACCCCGACTACGCGGTGGTCAAACTCCCCATGACCGTCGTCGACCCCCTGCGGGGCATCGGCGAGGAGGCGGTGGGCGCGGCGGCCTTCATCTGGTCGACGGTCCCGGACCGGGGCGGGCCGCGGGACGCGTTCAATGTGTACCAACTGCTGCACGAGTGGCAGGACTTCAGCCATCGGTTGCATGAGGCGGGGCATCAGCCTTATTGCCTGGTGTGGCCCTGAGCTGGGGTTTCGTGAGGGGCGGGCGGGGTCTTCGGGCCTCGCCCTTTTGCTTGCCGGGGAGGGGCCGTCAGGTACCCGGGGCCGCGCCGCCGCGCGACCTACATGGGCCGCGCACAGGCCCGTCGCGACGGCTCGACGCCCTTGGCTTCGTCGGCGAGTTCGACGGTCTGCCGGTCCGGCTGTAGGCGCCCGCTTGCTGGGCGGTGCTGACACAGTCGAACTCGACGCCGATGTTTTTCGACGTTCCTGGCGATCAGGTCGTCGTCGGTGCTGGAGCGTGGGTCCGGGGAGCGCGGCCAGCCCGCCCACTTCGGTGGAGGAGGGGCAGGCTGACCTCGGCGCCGTACGACGCGAGCCGTGCGGTGCCTCATGTCCGGTCTGCGAACGCGGTGCAGCCGTTCGTGGTCTGCGTGAGGCTCGCTCAGGTGTGAAAGCCGGGCAGTGAAAGGTACTTGAGCTGCTGGTACTCGTGGAGGCCCTCGGGCCCGCCTTCGCGCCCCAGACCGGACTGCTTGATCCCGCCGAAGGGTGCCGCGACCTCGGAGACCAGGCCGCGGTTGATCGCGACCATTCCGGCCTGCAGACGGGCGGCGACCCGGCGGGCGCGGTCGATGTGGGACGTGATCACGTACGACGCGAGGCCGTGCTCGGTGTTGTTGGCCACCGCTATGCCCTCGGCTTCGGTGGAGAACCGGTGGATGGCGGCGACGGGTCCGAAGACTTCCTCGTGCATGATCTCGGCGTCGGCGGGGACGTGGTCCAGCACGGTCGGGGCAGCGTAGTGGCCCGGCCCGTCGGGGATGTCCGCCTGGGCGACGACGTGTGCCCCACGGGCCACGGCGTCCTCGATCAGGTGGCGGGCCTTGTCGACCGCCCGGTGGTCGGCCAGCGGGCCGAGGTCGGTGTCCTCCCGCTCCGGGGAGCCGACCCGGATGGCGGCGATCCGTTCGCCCAGCGCGGCGGCGAACGCGTCCGCGATCCCCTCCTGGACCAGGAACCGGTTGGCGCCGACACAGGACTGGCCGCCCAGCCGCATCTTCGCGATGATCGCTTCACGGACCGCGAGGTCGAGGTCGGCGTCGTCGAAGACCAGGAACGGCGCGTTGCCGCCCAGCTCCATCGAGGTGCGCAGCACCCGGGCACCGGCTTGCTGGAGCAGCAGCCTGCCGACCGGGGTGGACCCGGTGAAGGACAGCTTGCGCAGCCGTGGGTCGGCCAGCAGTGCCGTGGTGACCGCTGCCGCGTCGCTGCTGGTGATCACGGTCAGGACTCCTGCGGGCGCGCCGGCTTCACGCGCCAGCTCGCCCAGCACCAAGGAGGACAGCGGGGTGAGTTTGGCCGGCTTGAGTACGGCGGTGCAGCCGGCGGCCAGGGCGGCGGCGACCTTGCGGGCGGCCATGGCCAGCGGAACGTTCCACGGGGTGATCAGCAGGCAGGGCCCTACCGGTTCGGCGACGGTGACGATGTGGCTCCTGCCGTCCGGGGAGGGGGTGCTGCGCGCGTGCGGGCGGACCGCCTCCTCGGCGTACCAGCGGAAATAGGCCGCGGCGTAGTCGACCTCGCTGCGGGCTTCGGTGATCGTCTTGCCGATCTCCAGGGTGATGATCCGGGCCAGCCGCTCGCGGTGTTCGCTCATGGCGTCGGTGAGACGGTGCAGGACGTTCGCGCGGTCCCGCGGGCTGGTGAAGGCCCACTGGTCGGCGGCCGCGGCCGCCGCGTCCAGTGCTCGCACCGCGTCCTGCGCGTCGCAGTCGGCGACGGTGGCGATGACTTCCTCGGTCGCGGGGTTGCGCACCTCGAAGGTGCGACCTCCGGTGGCGGGTCGCCAGTCGTGGGCGAGGTAGCCACGGGGGACGGATTGAAGGGCTTCCGACTCCCCTGACGGAGCGGTGAGTGTGTCAGTCATGCGCATGGCTCTTTCGGTCTTGGCGGGATGGTGTGCCACGAGAGCACGGGCGTCGGGCGTTGGTGGTCACACGGTCTCGCCTGCGGGGTTGGCGACGCCTGCCGTGTTCTCGACCGAGAGCAGGGAGCCCTGCTTTCCGGAGCCGATCCAGCGCACCAGGGCCACCAGGCCCAGGGCGAGGATCGCGAAGGCGGTGAGCAGCGCGCTGACCGCGGTCACACTGGGGTCGATCTCGAAGGTGAGGGAGTTGTAGACCTGCACCGGCAGGGTGACGGTGTCGACGGAGGAGAGGAACTGGGAGATGTAGAACTCGTCGAAGCTGGTGATGAAGGAGAAGATCGCCGCCGCGATCATGCCGGGAGCGGCGAGGGGG
>NZ_JBIBJD010000019.1:9377-146208 GCF_042958445.1 Streptomyces sp. NPDC007991 | reverse complement strand
GGCTGCACACCTACAATCACCACCGCGGACACACAGCGCTCGCAGGCAAACCACCCGCCAGCCGCGTCCCCAACCTCACGGGTCAATACACCTAGCCCGGGCCCTCGGCCGCCACGGGCACCAGGGTGAGGTAGGCGAGCCCGAGGACGCCGCGGTAGGTGAGCCAGGCGGCTCGGTGCCGGTCGGCGCGCTCCCGGGTCTCGGCGGCCAGGGGGTGGCCGGGGTGCCGGGCGAGCCACACCTCGGTGTCCGCGAGGTACGCCGACTCGAACTCCTCCCATTCGTCGAGGCTCGCGGTCTGCGTCCACTCCGGCCGGAACCCCGCGTCGACGGCCAGGCCGACGAGGGTGGCGAGGTCGGGGTGGTCGTCGGCCTTGGCGTCCGGCCACATGCGGGCCAGTTCGGCCGGGGTCGGGGGGCGTTGCCAGAACCCCTCACCGAGCAGCACGCGACCGTCCTCGGAGACGAGCCTGCGGAGTTCTCCGAGGGCCTCGGGGAGTGTGCCGCCCAGGGCTTGGCTCGCGCCGACGCACAGGACGAGGTCGGCGGGGCCGTGCGGGGTGCCGGTGGCGGACTCCTCGAGGAAGCGGACCCGGGCCGTGAGGCCTCGTGCCTCGGCTGCCTTCCGGGCGCGGGCCAGGTCGTCGGCGTTGATGTCGATGCCGGTGCCGGTGGCGTCCGGGGTGGCGGCGAGGATGCGGAGCATGAGCTCGCCCCAGCCGCAGCCGATGTCCACGACGGTGGTCGGGGTGTTGGCGGCCAGGCGCGTCACGAGTTGGTCGGCACGTGCTTCGGACAGGGGGCCGTGGAAGGTGAGGCGGCTGTGGCGGGACGGGGTTGTCATGCGCAGGGACGGTACGTGGGGCGGGGCGTGAGCGGCATGGGGTTTTTGCCGTGCTGGGCGTTGGTGCTGGGGGCGGGTGGGTGCGCAGCTCGGCGCGGCGAGGTGCCGCTGCGCCCACCCGTGCCACCTGGGGGTACCGCCCAGGCCCTTGAGGCACTGGGGGAGGCACGACTGCCCGCAGCTGGGTTACTTGGTCACCGTGAAGTTGTGCAGGATCGCCGCCGTCAGTTCCGGGTCGCCCTCCGTCTTCAGGCGATCGGAGACCGACTCGGGTGTCACGCGGCCGCAGGCCAGGCGGACGTACGTCTCCCAGTCGAGGGTGAGGGTGGCGGCGGGGCCGAGGGCGGGGGCCGTTTCGAGGGTGCCGCGGCCCTGGATGTCGACGCGGATCGTGCGCAGGAACTCGACGGGGCCGTGGACGTCGAAGACGACGGCCGAGCTGCGCGGTGCCTGCGCGTCCTCGGCGACCACGCGCGGGAGTTCGCCGAGCAGCACGTCACGGGCGACGTGCGCGCCGGGGGAGTCGAGGTTGCCGGGCCGGCCGAGGGCCGTGCGCAGGTCCTGCTCGTGCACCCACACGTCGAAGGCGTGCCGGCGCATGGACTCCTCCAGGGTCAGCTCCGTGCCGAGCGGGCCGCGCACCTTGGTGCCCGGGTCGCGCGACTCGTTGCGCAGCTGGCGGTTGCGCCGGATGATCACGTACTCCAGCTCGGAGGTCATCTCCGGCGCCGTGTGGTGACGGCGGACGTCGACCTGCATCTCCATGTAGCGCTGGTGGTCGTTCGTCACGTGGAACAGGTCGCGCGGCAGCGTGTGGATGGGGCGCGGGTCGCCCAGCATCTCGCAGTCCAGGCCGATGACATGGGAGACGACGTCCCGCACCGACCACCCGGGGCACGGCGTCCGCCGGTTCCACTCGGCCTCCGCGAGCGGCTGGAGCAGCTCGGATATCGCTTCGATGGAGTGGGTCCAGGCGTCGGCGTAGGGCTGGAGGGTGGGATGCAGACTCACGGAACGGGACCCCTCGGCGGTCGGTGCACGGGCAGGTGGTGGCGGTTGCCAGTGGGAGGTGGCGGCTGTCGGCGGGTGTCTTGGCAGCTAAGTTACGCTGCTGTGAGGCACCCCGGCAGTGCTTTCGTGTGACGATCGTAGGCCCGTGGGGAACCCCATGTGGACGGGTCGAATGCCAGGACGGTGGTAGTGTGCGCGCCTCTGTGATCCAGATCGCCGTAGACGAGGGCGAATCGGTCGAATCGCGCCGTCGGCGGGTGGCCTCGATGGTGCGGGAGCAGGCCGGGGCCGATCTCGTCGTCCTGCCGGAGCTGTGGACCACGGGTGCCTTCGCCTACGAGGAGTTCGGGCAGGAGGCCGAGCCGCTCGAAGGGCCGACGTACGAGGCGATGGCGAAGGCCGCGAGCGACGCGGGCGTGTGGCTGCACGCGGGGTCCGTTCCCGAGCGTGATCCGGACGGGCCCCTCTACAACACCTCCCTCGTCTTCTCCCCCTCCGGCGACCTCGCCGCCGTCTACCGCAAGATCCACCGGTTCGGCTTCGACAAGGGAGAGGCCGTGCTGATGGGCGCGGGTGCCGAACTGGTGACGGTCCGTCTGCCGGCGACCACCCTGGGCCTCGGCACCTGTTACGACCTCCGTTTCCCCGAACTCTTCCGCGGTCTCGTCGACGCCGGTGCCGAGACGCTCGTGGTCCCGGCGGGCTGGCCCGAGCGCCGCCGGTCGCACTGGACGCTGCTGGCTCAGGCGCGGGCGGTGGAGAACCAGTCGTTCGTCGTCGCGTGTGGAACGGCCGGGACGCACGCCGGAGTTCCCCAGGCCGGTCACTCGATCGTGGTCGACCCGTGGGGCGAGGTGCTGGCCGAGGCGGGCGCCGGCGAAGAGGTGCTGACGGTGGAGTTCGACCCGGGCAAGGTCGCGACGACGCGGGAGCAGTTCCCGGCGCTGAAGGACCGGGTGCTGGGACTCCAGCCGCCTCGCCGGCCCTGAGGACGCCTCGCAGGCCCTGAGACGTCTCCGCCGGCCCTGAGGACGCGCCCTCAGCCCTCCCGCTCCTTCTCCGCCAGGTGGATCACACACACCGCCACCGCGATCAGCAGCGCCGGATCCGCGTCCTCACGGACGACGTCCACGCCGTAGGTGTCCCGTACGGTCAGCCACCGCCGGGAGATCACCGCCAGCAGCTCCCCGTCGTACTCGACGGCGAACTCCCGGTCGAGGATCTTGCCGCTGACGTCCAGTTCGTTGCCGTCGGCCAGGGACACCCGGTAGTGGTTGCGCAGCAGGGACAGCCGTTTGCGGCGGATCGTCGCCAGCGGCTCGCCGCCCCGCTGGAGCACCATCGTGTCGCGCAGGGCGAGCATCTTCTGGTGGATGTCCACCAGGACGCGTCCCTGGGTGTCCTTCAGCTCCCAGGTGTCGCGCAGGCGCAGCGCCTTGCCGTCGACGAGGAACACCTTGGAGCCGCGGTCGTCCTCGATCCAGTAGTCGTCGCCGAAGCCGAGGAGCCGGTCGTACACGAGGAATCTCATGACACCAGGGCTTCCCCGGCGCCGCTGCCGAAACGCCGCCGATAGGCCGACGGGCTGAGCCCGGTCACCCGCCGCAGCCGGTTGCGCAGGTTGGCGGCCGTGCCGAGCCCGCTGCGGGCCGCCACCACGTCCAGCCGTTCCTCGCCCCGCTCGATCAGCCGGCAGGCCAGCGCGACCCGCTCCCCGGTCAGCCACGCGAGCGGCGTCGTCCCGAGCTGGGCCCTGAAGCGCCGGTGGAGCGTGGCCGGGCTGACACGCGCGCGTGCGGCCAGGTCCGCCACCGTCAGCGGCTCGCCCAGCCGCTCCTGCGCCCATGCCAGCAGGGGCGCCAGGGACTCGTCCCGCACGTCCGGGACCGGCCGCTCCACGAACTGCCGCTGCCCGCCGTCCCGGTGCGAGGCGAACACCAGTCGGCGGGAGACGTGGTTGGCGATCTCGGCGCCGTGGTCACGCCGTACGACGTGCAGGCCCAGGTCCAGCGCCGAGGCGCTGCCGGAGGCGGTCAGGATGTCGCCGTCGTCCACGAACAGCACGTCCGGCTCCAGCCGCACCCGGGGGAACCTCGCCCTGAAGGACTCCGCCCACATCCAGTGGCAGGCCGCCCGCCGCCCGTCCAGCAGCCCGGCCTCCGCCATCGTGAAGGCACCCGAGCAGAACCCGATGAGCCGGGCGCCACGCGCGTGTGCCCGGCGTACGGTGTCCAGGACGCGCGGCGCGCGGGGCGTGCCGGTGTCGGGCCGGTTCGGCACGATCAGGGTGTCCGCCTCCTCGGCGGCCTCCAGCCCCGCCACCCCGGTGAGCGTGAAGAAGCCGTCCCGCATCCGCGTGTGCGGCGCGGCGGCGCACAGCCGGACGTCGTACAGCTCCCGCCCCAGTTCGGGCCTGCGCAGCCCGAAGACCTCGATGGCGCAGCTCATCTCGAAGGGGTTCGAGTTCTCGTCCACCATCAGGACGACCCGGTGCGGGCGATGCGAGGATCCTTGCGGCATGTGCGATTTCTAGCACTCGTGCGAGACGCCCGGCACCCCCGAAGATCACCTCATGACCCAGGAACCCGTCTCCCTCGCCCACGCGCTGGCCTCCTTCTCCGAGCAGTGGAGCCCGCGCATCGTCACCGCCGTCAACGACTACGACGTCCGCGTCGCGAAGGTCGAGGGCGAGCACGTCTGGCACGTCCACGACCACACCGACGAGTTCTTCCTCGTCCTCGACGGCGAGCTGCACATCGGCCTGCGCGAGCCGGCCGGGGAGCGGACGGTCGTGCTCCCCAGGGGCAGCGTCTTCACCGTCCCGCGCGGCACCGAGCACAAGCCGTACGCCCCCGTGCCGACCGCGATCCTGATGTTCGAACCCACCGGCACCCTCACGGTCGGCGACCGCCACGACGACGTGCCCGAGCACGTGGACGCCACCACCGGCCATGCCCTGGACCGGCTGTCAGTGCCGGATGACACCCTGGACGCATGAACCACTCCGCACCCTGACGGGCCCGCGTCCGCGCCCCCGAGCTGACCGGCAAGGGCGGCTGGCTGAACACGGGCGGGCAGCAGTACACCCTCGCCGACCTGCGAGGACGCATCGTCATCCTGGATTTCTGGACGTTCTGCTGCATCAACTGCCTCCACGTCCTGGACGAGCTGCGCGAGCTGGAGGACAGGCACCGGGACACGGTCGTGGTCATCGGGGTGCACTCGCCGAAGTTCGTGCACGAGGCGGAGCACCGGGCGGTGGTGGACGCCGTCGAGCGGTACGGCGTGGAGCACCCGGTGCTCGACGACCCCGAGCTGGCCACGTGGAAGCAGTACGCCGTGCGTGCCTGGCCGACGCTCGTCGTGATCGACCCCGAGGGGTACGTCGTCGCCCAGCACGCCGGTGAAGGGCATGTGCACGCCATCGAGCGGCTGGTGGCGGAGCTGGAGGCCGAGCACGGGGCCAAGGGGACGCTGCGGCGAGGGGACGGTCCCTACGTGCCGCCGGAGCCGGAGCCGACGGTGCTGCGGTTCCCGGGGAAGGCGCTGCTGCTGCCCTCGGGGAACTTCCTGGTGAGCGACACGACCCGGCATCAGCTGGTGGAGCTCGCCGAGGACGGGGAGAGCGTGGTGCGCAGGATCGGCCAGGGCGGTCGCGGGCTGACCGATGGCGATCCGGACCGGGCGCGTTTCCAGGAACCGCAGGGCCTCGCCCTGCTGCCCGACGGTTCGGTCGTGGTCGCGGACACGGTCAACCACGCTCTCAGGCGCTTCGACCCGGAGACGGGCCGGACCACCACCCTGGCCGGCACGGGATGGCAGTGGATGCAAGGTGAGGCCACCTCGGGACCGGGACGCGAGGTGAAGCTCTCCTCCCCCTGGGACGTCGCCCACTGGCAGGGCAAGGTCTGGATCGCCATGGCCGGTATCCACCAGTTGTGGGCGTACGACCCGGAGGACGGGACGGTCGCGGTCGCGGCCGGGACGACGAACGAGGGGCTGGTGGACGGCCCGGGGGCCGAGGCCTGGTTCGCGCAGCCCTCCGGCCTCGCCGCCACCCCCGACCGCCTCTGGCTCGCCGACTCCGAGACGTCCGCCCTGCGCTGGGTGGACCCGGACGGCTCCGTCCACACCGCCGTCGGCACCGGCCTGTTCGACTTCGGCCACCGGGACGGCGCCGCCGGACAGGCCCTGCTCCAGCACCCCCTGGGCGTCACCGCGCTGCCGGACGGGTCCGTCGCCGTAGCCGACACCTACAACCACGCCCTGCGGCGCTACGACCCCGCGACCGGCGAGGTCACCACCCTGGCCACGGACCTGCGCGAGCCCAGCGACGCGGTGCTGGCCGGCGACGACATCGTGGTCGTGGAGTCGGCCCGGCACCGGCTGACCCGGCTGCGACTGCCCGAAGAGGCGGTGAAGGTGCCCGAGGTCGCCCACCGCACGCAGCGGGAGGCCACCGAAGTCACCCCGGGGCGGCTCCGCTTGGACGTGATCTTCCAGGCCCCGGCGGGCCAGAAGCTCGACACCCGGTACGGCCCCTCCACGCGCCTGCTGGTCTCCTCCACCCCGCCGGACCTGCTGCGCGGCGGCGAGGGCGCGGGGACGGACCTGTCCCGCACCCTCGAACTCGACCCGTCCGTAAGGGACGGCGTGCTGCACGTGTCCGCGATGGCCGCCTCCTGCGACGACGACCCCGACAACGCCTACCCGGCCTGTCACGTCCACCAGCAGGACTGGGGCGTCCCCGTCCGCCTCACCGAGGCGGGGACGGACCGGCTTCCCCTGGTGCTGGCCGGGATGGACGAGGCGTAGGCCTCACACCCCGGCTTCCTCCGGGACCTCCTCGTCCTCCGGCACCGGCTCTTCCCGGGTGGCCTTCCGGCGCAGGTTCTCCACGTCCGTCTGCAGGCCGATGAGCAGCGTGTGCAGTTCGTCCAGGACGCTCACCGGGACGATGGGGGTGTGGCTGCCCACCTCGGGTTCGAGGAGGAGCAGCCGGTCGAGGGAGTCCCGCGCGGCCGTGATGTTCTGCCGCAGGACCTGCCGGTGTTCGGCGGCGCGCTGGCTGGCGGGCCGGTGTACCTCCCGCGGCCGGCCGTCTTGCGGTTGGTCTTCCTGTGGCCGGGCCTCCTGCGGCCGGCCGCCCAGGTCCGGGCCCGCGAGCCCGGCGGCTTCGCGGGTGCCCGCGTCCTTGCCGTCCGTCTCACCTGGGGGCGGGATCAGGACGGCCTTGGGCGGGTGCGCCTTGAGGGCTCGCTCAGGGTTGGAAGCCCAGACGACATCCCACTGGTGCAGCATCACGGGCACACCGTCGCCGTCACGCTCGATCCGGTCGGGACTGTCCAGGTCGACCTTGAAATGGACGTACGGCGTACTGTCCTGCCCTTCGGTCCTCTGTTTGTGGATGAGCTGGCGCATGGTCACGGCGTTCTCCGGCAGGGCGTCGCTGCGGAACCGGTTCGCGGCCAGCGCGAGGGTCCACAGCCCCAGCTCGTTGTGCTGCTGGGACAGGTCCTCGACGACCTGGTTGACGTCGGCGCGGAACGGGACGCCGCCCTTCTCCTTGGCGGCCATGAGCGCCGAACCGACGTTCCGGGTGAGGAGTTTGTCGGCGATCAGCGCCACGCCCCCTGCCACGGCGAGGGTGCAGCGCGCGTCGGTGTCACCGGCCAGGGCGGGCTCCACCAGGCTCGTGAAGTCGTCCGTGGGGCGGGGCTCCCACTCCTGGATGACGTCGGAGGTCAGGACACCGCCGTTGTTCCAGGCGTTGCGCGCCTGGGTGGTGACGTGCTTCTTGTACGAGCGCCAGGGGAGGTCGATCAGCGGACCGAGCAGTTCCGCGAACCCCTTCAGCCCCATGCGCTTTCCGCCCTTGATGGCCTTGGCCTGGTCCTTCAGGGGCTCCAGCAGCTCCGGGCGGGTCAGGGCGTGCACCAGGTAGACGCTGCGCCACAGGGCGGTGCCGGGCGGCGCCGTGACCGTATCGGTGGCGAAGACCCCGGGGAGCTCCTCGACGGGGATCCGGCCGACCGCCAGACCGTAGACCACCTGCAGATCGTCCTTGGGCACCAGGGAGTCGCCCAGCTGGATCACGCGCTTGAGGGCGCGGGTGGCGACCTCGACGTTCTGGGCGGCCGTGTCCCACTGCTTGAACTCGACGTGCACCGAGGCCAGTACGGAGCGGATGGCGTCGTCGAAGATGTCCTCGGCGGCCAGCAGATGCCCGGGGTGCCCCTCCGCCCCGACGGCGATCTGGGCCGGGAGGACGTAGGTCTGGGCGATCTGGGCGGTGCGGGTCCCGGGCTGCTCCTCGGTGATGCCCTGGGCGAACTCCTCCCGGAGCGTCCGGCGCCACCTCTCCCGGTTCGCGGCGAGTCGCTGCCCGAGCGGGCTGCCGCCCTGCGCGGCCGGTGCGGCGGAGGTCTTGCCGAAGAGGGAGTCCACCGCGAGCCCGGCCGTCTCCGCCGCGTCCGCGTCCGGCCCGGCGAGGACGGCCCAGGCGCTGGCGAGCCGGGTGATGCCGTCCCGTACGACCAGGGCGTGGAAGGGCTCGGTGCCGTCCTCGAAGGTGATCTCCACGGGGTGCGTGATGAGGTTGCGGGTGACCTTGCGGGCCAGGACGGAGGGCGCGTAGCTGTTGAGCGACAGCGTGCCGTGGATCGTCTGCCAGACGTGGTTCCGCAGGTGGGCGAGATCCTGGTACCGGTAGCGCACGATGGCGCAGGGGCGGTCGGCGTCCGTGATCCCCTGGACCTGGGGGTCCGGGATCTCCATGACCTCCATCCCGGTGCGGGGCTGGATGCCGGGCAGCATCTCGCTGAGGTGGACGCGGGTGACGACCGAGTGCAGGGTCGCGCCGTCGACGTTCTCCACCATCAGCAGTCCGGACGGCTCCGCGGCGGTGGGCCTCAGCTGTACGGCGACGCCGTCGGGGCTGGTCGTGGCCCGGGCGACGGCCTGCCAGGCGGCTTCCGGCAGCAGCGTCACCGGGTTGGCCCGGCCCGCCTCGACCACCTTCGCGAGGTCGGCGTCCGCGGTCGCGACCGGCAACTCGGGCTCGACATTGGACACCAGTACGGATTCGGAACCCCACTGCACGGTGAAGGAGCGGGGGGCGGCTTGAACGGGCATGGTGAGTCCTCCGGGACACGGGAGCGGAAAGGGCGGCCCGGCGCGGGGCCGGGAGACGGTGAGTGGCAGGGGCGGGGGGCGGAGGCCGGCGCCGGAGGGATCCCCGACGCCTGGTGGTGACCGGCGGCCGGGGAGGCCCGGCGCCTGGTGGTGACCGGCGGCCGGGGAGGCCCGGCGCCGGGTGCGGAGGCCGGTCGGAGGCCGGTCGGCCGGAAGACTCCGGCGCCGGGCGGTCGAAGCCGGCGCCGGTGAGGTCCGGCACCGGGCGGCCGAGCCCGGCGGCCGGAAGGGAACTCCGGCGCGGGCCCGGCGCTTGGCCGGTGGAGTTCGGTCGGTGGTACTCGTGCCGGTGGCGGTTGGCCGGTGATACTCGCGCCGGTGGTATCCGTGCCGATCATGCTCGGCCGGTGGTCTCGGCCGGTGGTCTCGGCCGGTGGTCTCGGCCGGTGGTCTCGGCCGGTGGTCTCGGACGGTGGTCTCGGACGGCGGTGCTCGGCGGATTCGGCGGGTGCCAGACCCGGCGGGACGCCGGATGCAGGGGGCGCGCCAGATCCGGAGGGGCGCCAGATCCCGACGGGCGCCAGACGCTGGCGAGGCGCTAGATCCGCAGGGGCCGCAGAGCGTCCGGGAGCAGCTCGGGAAGCCACTCCCACAGGAACCGGCGGTTGTGGAACCGGGCGTGGTGCTGGTAGGCGCAGTACGCGACGAACTCCGCCGCTTCCAGCAGGCCGCCCGCCGAGGCCAGGGCGTACGGCGGGCCCTGGACCAGGTCCGGGGCGGCCGGGGCCGGGCGGGGGGTGAGCTCGTACCACTGGGTGACGGCCGTGTTGGTGCGGATGAGTGCCAGGGCGGCGGAGCCGTCCCCGCGGTGGCGGGACGACAGCCCGTCGAGGAGGGCCTCGGTCGTCGCCGTGGCGCTCATCGCGGCTCCGCGGGCGGTGCCCGCCGTGGTCCCGGGCAGCCGGGCGACGACCTCCAGTCCGCGCCGCAGGACGTGCCGGTAGCCCCACTGTTCGGCCCGGCTCGGGCCACGCCGGGCCGACGTGAGGCGCGGTCTGCCCTGCCCGGCCGCGAGTTTCCTGGCGCGAAGCGTGTCACCGCGTCTGACGTTCAGCGCGGGGTCCGCGTACAGCTCCTCGTGGAACTCGGCCCAGGCGTTGACCGGGGCCTTGGACTCCAGGGCCTCGTAGGACAGGTGGAGCCACCCTGCGACGGCCATGTCCGGGCCGCCGGACAGGGCGGCGACGTAGACGCTCCGGGGCGGATGGTTCGCGTTCGCGAACAAAGGGGGTATGTGATCGGTCCCGCCGCCGGCGGCGGGGACGACGGGGTGCTTCTCGGAAGCGCTCAAGGCTCAACTCCGTTGCGTGGCAAGGGATGTCAGGGAGCCTCCGCTGCAACGGCGGTGCTCGCGCGTTGCAGGCGCCTCGCTTCGCGCGCCGATAAAACTACTGGCCCGAGGAGGCCTCACCAAGCCGATTCCGGTACCCGGTCGGACCTGGACCCCTATCGGTCGGAAACGATCCGATCAGGGCATCACGAGGTCAAGTGGGCGCGCGCTTCGGTGTAGTTGTCGAAGAGCCGGGGCAGCGGGCTCTGACCGAGCTTGTCGAGGGCGGCGAGGGTGGACGCGACGGTCACGGTCTGGCCGAGGGCGCTGTCCTTCTCGATCACGAACACGAACTCGTTCTCGGACGTCGGCAGTCGCCGGGGCAGCGTGATGAGCCCGAGCTTGTCGAGTTCCTTGGAGATCTCCTCGCAGAGCTCGGCGCTCAGCCGCTGCCGCTCCGGCGCCGCGTACTTCTTGATGAAGCGCATCGAGAGCCGCTTGATGCCGTGATCCACCTCTACGGCGTGCGCGATAACGGTGAAGTCCATAACTCAGCACATTACTGAGTTAGTTGCTGAGATGAGTGGGTGTTCCTTCGAAAGCCTTCCCAACCCTTGCCGACCCTTCCCGGGCTCGACGGCCCAGAAGGCGGGCCGGGGTGCGGGCCCCGTGGCCCTACACCCCGTACCCGTCGCTGTAGCCGTCACGCGTGTGGTGTCGTCCGTCGTCCACGACCGGCGTCGTGGGCGGCACCACCACGCGCCGCCGCCTGGCGATGCTGCTGAACGTCGTGACGCCGATCAGTCCGACGATCATCAGGATGATGCCGACGAGGTCGAGGTTGACCCCCTGCATGTCCCAGTCGGTCGCGAACGTGAGGATGGCTCCCACGGCGATGAGGATGATGCATCCGCCGAGGCCCATGAGTGTCGCCTCCCTGTACGGTCCGGTCGTTCCGGTCCGCACACCGGGTACCCCCGAGGGGAACACCCATGCGGTGACGGCCTGTTCTACCTCTCCAGGAACGCGGTGAGCGCGTTCGCGAGCAGGAACGGGTCGTCGGCGCCGCACAGTTCGCGTGCGCTGTGCATCGACAGGATGGCCACGCCGATGTCGACGGTCCTGATGCCGTGCCGGGCGGCGGTGATCGGGCCGATGGTGGTGCCGCAGGGCATGGAGTTGTTGGAGACGAAGGACTGGAAGGGCACGTCGGCCGCCTCGCAGGCCGCCGTGAACTCCGCGCGGCCCGAACCGTCCGTGGCGTAGCGGTTGTTGACGTTGACCTTGAGGATCGGGCCGCCGTTGACGCGCGGGTGGTGCGTCGGGTCGTGCCGCTCCGCGTAGTTGGGGTGGACGGCGTGACCCGTGTCGGAGGACAGGCAGACCGTACCGGCGAAGGCGCGGGCCCGGTCCTCGTAGGAGCCGCCGCGGGCGAACACCGAGCGTTCCAGCACGTTGCCGAGCAGCGGACCGTCCGCGCCCGTGTCCGACTGTGAGCCGTTCTCCTCGTGGTCGAAGGCGGCCAGGACCGGGATGGACGCCGGCTGGGACGCGCCGGAGGCCACGGCCGCCAGGGCCGCCGTGCCGGCGTGCACCGACAGCAGGTTGTCCATGCGCGGACCGGCCAGCAGTTCGCGGTCACGGCCCAGGTAGGCGGGCGGTTCCACGGAGTGCGTCATCAGGTCCCAGCCGGTGACCTCGCCCGCCGGGATGCCGGCCGTCTCCTCCAGGAAGGCGATCAGGTCGCCGTCCCGGACGTCATGGCCCAGGCCCCAGACCGGCTGCATGTGCCGCTGCTTGTCGAGCTTGAGGCCGTCGGCCGTCACCGAGCGGTCCAGGTGGATGGCGAGCTGCGGCACGCGCAGCAGCGGCCGGTCGACATCGACCAGGCGGGTCGAGCCGTCGCGCAGGGTGAGCCGGCCCGCGAGGCCCAGGTCGCGGTCCAGCCAGGAGTTGAGCAGCGGCCCGCCGTAGATCTCCACGGCCACCTGGCGCCAGCCGTGCGCCCCGCTGTCGGGGAGCGGCTTGACGCGCAGGTTGGGGGAGTCGGTGTGGGCGCCGACGATCCGGAACGGCGTGTGCGCAGCGGCGCCCTCCGGCACGTACCAGGCGACGATCGCGCCACCGCGCAGCACGTACTTGCCGCCGCTCGTCCCGTCCCAGGCGTCCGTCTCGGCGACCTGCCTGAAGCCTGCCTTCTCCAGCCGCTCGGCGGCGGTGGCCACGGCGTGGTACGGCGAGGGGCTCGCCGCCAGGAAGGTCATGAGGTCGTCGGTGTGGCCGCGGTCGAAGCGGGCTGCTTGGGTCATGGCTTCACCTTAACGACGGACGAGGGCCCGTTCCCCTGGGAAGGGAACAGGCCCTCGAACAGAGGACGTGAGAGATCTAGAACGCGGCCTCGTCCAGCTCCATCAGGTCCAGCTCGACGCCCTCGGCGACCTTGCGGGCCAGGGTGACGCCCGGCAGGACGTTGGCCGCGAAGAACTTCGCCGCGGCGATCTTGCCGGTGTAGAAGGCCCTGTCCTTGGCGGTGGCCGTCTCCAGCTTCTCGGCGGCGATCGCGGCGCCCTTGAGCAGCAGGTAGCCGACGACGACGTCACCGGAGGCCATCAGCAGGCGGGTGGTGTTGAGCCCGACCTTGTAGATGTTCTTGACGTCCTGCTCGGTGGCCGCGAGGTCGGTCAGCATCAGGCCGACGATGGCCTCCAGCTCGACGGCGGCCTTGGCGAGGTGCTCGCGGGCCCCGGCCAGCTCCTCGCCGCCCGTGCCGAGGGCGAGGAACTTCTTGATGTCCTCGGCGAGGGAGTTCAGCGCGGTGCCCTGGTTGCGGACGATCTTCCGGAAGAAGAAGTCCTGGCCCTGGATGGCCGTGGTGCCCTCGTAGAGGGTGTCGATCTTGGAGTCCCGGATGTACTGCTCGATCGGGTACTCCTGGAGGAAGCCGGAGCCGCCGAAGGTCTGCAGCGACTGGGCGAGCTGCTCGTAGCCCTTCTCGGAGCCGTAGCCCTTGACGATGGGCAGGAGCAGGTCGTTCAGCGCGTGCTCGGTGGCGGCGTCCTCGCCGGCGGCCTCCTTGATCTGGATCGCGTCCTGGATCGAGGCGGTGTACATCACCAGGGCGCGCATGCCCTCCGCGTACGCCTTCTGCGTGATCAGCGCGCGGCGGACGTCCGGGTGGTGGGTGATGGTGACCTTGGGCGCGGTCTTGTCCATGAAGTTCGCCAGGTCCGGGCCCTGGACGCGCTCCTTGGCGTACTCCAGCGCGTTCAGGTAGCCCGTGGACAGCGTGGAGATCGCCTTCGTGCCGACCATCATGCGGGCGAACTCGATGATGCGGAACATCTGGCGGATGCCGTCGTGCTTGTCGCCGATCAGCCAGCCCTTGGCGGGGTGCTGGTCGCCGAAGGTCATCTCGCACGTGTTGGAGGCCTTCAGGCCCATCTTGTGCTCGACGTTCGTGGCGTAGACGCCGTTGCGCTCGCCCAGCTCACCGGTCTCGAAGTCGAAGAGGTACTTCGGGACGAGGAAGAGGGACAGGCCCTTGGTGCCGGGGCCGGCACCCTCGGGGCGGGCCAGCACGTAGTGGAGGATGTTCTCCGACATGTCGTGCTCACCGGAGGTGATGAAGCGCTTCACGCCCTCGATGTGCCAGGAGCCGTCCTCCTGCTGCACGGCCTTGGTGCGGCCGGCGCCCACGTCGGAGCCCGCGTCGGGCTCCGTGAGCACCATCGTGGAGCCCCACTGCTTCTCCGTGGCGATCTTGGCTATGTGCTTCTGGACCTCGTTGCCCTCCTCGAAGAGGATGCCGGCGAAGGCCGGGCCCGAGGAGTACATCCACACGGCCGGGTTGGCGCCCAGGACGAGCTCGGCGTACGCCCAGATCAGGGAGCGGGGCGCGGTGGTGCCGCCGATCTCCTCGGGCAGGCCGAGACGCCAGTACTCGGAGTCCATGAAGGCCTGGTAGCTCTTCTTGAAGGAGGCCGGGACCGGCGCGGTGTTGGTCTCCGGGTCGAAGACCGGGGGGTTGCGGTCAGCCTCGGCGAAGGACTCGGCCAGCTCGTTCTCCGAGAGGCGGGTCAGCTCCTCCAGGATGCTCTTCGCGGTCTCGACGTCCATCTCCTCGAACGGGCCGGTGCCGTACACCTTGTCGCGGCCGAGTACTTCGAAGAGGTTGAACTCGATGTCGCGGAGATTCGACTTGTAGTGCCCCATGGCGACGGCTCCCGGCTCCGTAGAGAGATCGGCGAGGCACTGGATCCTCGCGCTAGTTCACGTACCAACAAGTAGCTACGATGATGCTACCCGCCAGTAATAAGTTGCAACCCCTTCCGGTCATCTGTGACAGGTCACACCGGAACGGTCAAGGTCGCGGTGTAGCCGTCCCCCGTACTGCCCGTCATCGTCGCCAGCTGCCGGTCGTGGCCGTCGCTGAAGACGCCGTCGTCCGCCAGGGAGAGGCCGCTCAGGTTCCGTACGCTCGCGCCGTAACCGTCCGTGGCGTACACCGCGTCGCAGACGTCCTTCGGGAAGGCGAGCTGAGAGGTGTTCTTGATCGCCGTGGCCGCCGTGGCGTCGGCCAGGCTGTCGTAGACCTCGAAGTGGACGTGCGGCCAGCGGCCCTGGTAGCAGCCGGGGAAGATGCTGGTGAACGTGACCCGGCCCTTCTCGTCCGTCTCCTGGACGCCGCGCAGGTAGTTCTCCTCGGTGACGCCGTCGGAGTAGAGGGAGTAGGCGCCGTCCCGGTCGCAGTGCCACACGTACACGGCGGCGCCCTGCTTCGGCGTGCCGCATCCGGAGGCCGCCTCCACCACCGTCAGCGTGATCGTGAGCGGGACGCCCTCGGCGGTGCCCCCGGCGAAGTCGCCGAAGCTCCGCGTGATGTCGCCGCGGACGACCCCGCTCTCCTTCAGGACGTTCACGCCGTTCGAGCCGTCTCCGGGGAAGGGCCCGGCCGTCTCCTCGGGGATCTCCGCGCACCCGGCGGCCGGCGAGGAGGTGGACGGGGACGCCGTGGGCGAGTCCTCGGCCGTGCAGCCCACCAGCGGGACCAGGCCCGCGCCCGCCATCAGCCGGATCATCCGGCGGCGGGCGAGGACGGGCAGGTCGTGGGAGAGGCCTCTGTCGTGTTCGTGCGGGCCGTCGTCATGGCGTCCGTTCATGGTCCGACGCTACGAGCGGGGGGCGCGGCGATCCACAGATCCGGCGCTGTCAAGTCGCTGTCGGTTCGCCGGGCCCGCCGTACCGGCCCGATCGCCCGGCCGCGCTCGGTACTCTTGCGCTCATGTACGGCTACGACCAGACAGCGGGCCCGCAAGGGCAGTACGCCCCTCCGCAGCAGCCGATGTCCGGCGGGTACGGACAGCAGCCGCCGCTGTACCCCGAGCCGTCCCCGCCCTCCCTGACGGACGCGGTGCGCGCGTTCACGACCGGGCAGATGTCCGCCGAGGACTTCCAGCAGGTCTTCGCGACGTCGAAGGTCTACTGCCCGCGCGGTGACAACCCGGGCTTCCTCGCCCTGCACAACACCCAGCAGCCGGTGATTCCGATGTTCAGCACGCTCAAGGAGCTGCGCCGGTACGCGGGCAAGGAGTCCAAGTACTTCGTGATCACCGGCGCGGAGGTCCTGGACCTGCTGCCGACCGGCTACGGCTTCGTGCTGGACATGGAGGGCGAGCACCGGATGGTGTTCGACGCGAAGGCCGTCGAACAGATGGTCGAGTTCGCGATGCGCCGGATGTACGGCTAGACGTCATCGCAGACGGCTAGGTGTGCTGCCCGGGCTTCGGCAGGCGCAGTGCCAGGCCGTCCAGGACGACCTCCAGGCCGTAGGCGAACTTCGCGTCGCGCAGGGCGACGGGGTCGGTGGTGGCCTCCTCGACCTCCGCGTGCGGAATGGCCAGGTGGGTGTGGTCGGCCGCGGCCCGCTGCGCTGCGGGCATGAGGCGGGCGATGAAGTCGGCCTCGGCCTCGCCGGACCGGGCGACCGTGGTGAGCCAGGCGGCCTCCGCGTTGCTCATGCCCATGACGTACGAGAAGACGGTCTCGATCGCGCGGCTCGGCTCGGGGAAGCCCGCCGCGGTGAACAGGGCCGCGAGGCGCTCGGAGAAGCTCATGTAGTTGGGCCCGAGGTAGGCGAGTCCGGCCTGGCCCAGGACCAGGGTCAGCCAGGGGTGCCGTAGGGCCGTCGTGCGGAAGGACGCCGCGGCCTCGGTCACCGCCGCGCGCCAGTCGGGGCTGTCGGCCGGCGGGACGTGGATCTCGGCGGCGACCTCGTCGACCGCGAGTTCCATCAGCTCGTCCTTCGTGGCGACGTGCCGGTACAGCGAGGTCGCGCCGGCGTTCAGGCGGGCGCCGAGCTTGCGCATGCTGAGCGCCTCGATGCCGTCCGCGTCGAGCATCGCGATCGCCTCGCGGACGATCGCCTCGCGGCTGAGCGCGGGCTGGTCGGTCCGGCGCTGCTCGCGGGCCCATACGGACGGGATCGGGTTCTTGTCCGTCGTCTTGCCCCGGCTCATCGGCTCCTCCTGCTGGATCTCCGGCACCGTCGTGATCTCCGGCACCTGCTGCGAACAGCGTGCGCAATCAGCGTACAGAACCTGAGTGTTGCGAACACTGTTCTGCTGTGCGTACAGTGTTCGCATCGAAGGAACGGTGTTCGCAGGAGGGGAAGCTGACATGGACACTCGCCATCCACGCCGCTGGTGGATCCTGATCGTGCTGTGCCTGAGCACGCTGGTGCTGGTCGTCGACAGCATGGCGCTCACGGTCGCGGTGCCCTCGCTGACCGAGGACATCGGGGCGAGCGCCCAGGACATGCAGTGGATCCTCGACTCCTACACGCTCGTCTTCGCCGGGCTGCTGCTGACCTCCGGGAGCCTCGGGGACCGGTTCGGGCGCCGGAGGGTGATGCTGATCGGCCTGCTGATGTTCGGGGCGGCCTCGCTGGGGGCGGTGTTCTGTTCCACCCCGGGTGAGCTGATCGCGGTGCGGATCGCGATGGGGGTCGGCGGGGCGCTGATCATGCCGTCGACGCTGTCGATCCTGATCACCGTCTTCGACGAGGACGAGCGGCCCAGGGCGATGGCGGCATGGGGTTCGGTGTCGATGCTGGGGCTGGTCGGCAGCCCGGTCCTCGGCGGTGTGCTGATCGACCACTTCGCCTGGCAGGCGATCTTCCTGATCAACGTGCCCATCGTCGCGCTGGCGCTGCTGGCCGGGGTGCTGCTGATGCCGGAGTCGAAGGCGCCCTGGCAGAAGCCGGACCCGCTGGGCGCGGTGCTGTCGGCGGTGGGCATGACGGCCCTGGTGTGGTGGATCATCGAGATTCCGCAGCACGGCGCGTTCGGCGGCCGTTCCCTGCTCGTCCTGGCCGTCGCGGTGGCCGCCCTGGCCGGTTTCGTGGTCTGGGAGAACGTCACCCGCTCGCCGATGGTCCCACTGGTCCTCTTCAGGCACCGCAACTTCAGCGGGGGCTCGCTCTCCCTGGCGCTCGTCCAGATCGGCAACGCCGGTCTGCTGCTGGTCCTGACCCAGTACCTCCAGTTCGTCCTCGGCTGGTCCGCGGTCAAGGCGGGCCTGGCCTTCCTGCCGCTGGCCGTGGCCGCGCTGGCGGGCAACGCGGCCGGGGCGCAGCTCGCCGTGAAGGCGGGCAACCGGATCGTCATCCTCGGCGGCATGCTGCTGATGGCCGCCTCCTTCGGGCTGCTGACCACGCTGGGCGCGGACAGCGGCTTCACCGTCCCGGCCGTGGCGCTCGGGATCCTGGGCCTGGGTGCCGGGCTGGCGATGCCGGCCGCGGTGGCCGCGCTGATGAGCACCATCCCTCAGGAGCAGGCGGGCGTCGGCTCCGCCCTCAACGACACCGTCCAGCAGTCCGGCACCGCCCTCGGCATCGCGATCCTCGGCTCCCTGCTCTCCGGCGGCTACGCGGACGAGATGCCGGCCGGTGCTCCCGAGCAGGCCAGGGAGTCCATCGGCGGGGCCCTGGCGGTCGCGGGCGGCGACCCGGGCCTGGTGCGGGCGGCCCGGGAGGCCTTCACGGCCTCGATGTCGACGACCTTCGCGATCAGCGCGGTCGGTGTCCTGGCCGCGGCGGCCGTGGCCACGGTGGTGATGCGGGACCGCGAGACCGGGCCGGCCGAGTCCGTCCGGGCCCGGAGCGAGGAGCCCGGGCTGGTCGCCTGACGCGGACCGTGGGAGAGGCCGGCACCCCGATGCGGGGAGCCGGCCTTTCGGCGTGTGCCCGTCCCGTGGTTCGCTGCGCCGTCGCCCGGGAATGCCCACCCGGTTTTCTCCGTTAAGGGTGGCAGAAAGTTCAACGCTCAACTAAACTGGGCGTACACGAGGAGGAACCGACATGCCTGCTGTGACCGTCGAGAACCCGTTGACGCTGCCCCGCGTGACCGCGCCGACCGATGCCGTGGCCCGTCCCGTGCTCGCCGTCACGACCGCCCCGAGCGGTTTCGAGGGCGAGGGCTTCCCGGTGCGCCGGGCGTTCGCGGGGATCAACTACCGCCACCTCGACCCGTTCATCATGATGGACCAGATGGGTGAGGTTGAGTATCAGCCTGGGGAGCCGAAAGGAACCCCGTGGCACCCGCACCGCGGCTTCGAGACCGTCACGTACATCATCGACGGGATCTTCGACCACCAGGACTCCAACGGCGGTGGCGGCACCATCACCAATGGCGACACCCAGTGGATGACCGCGGGCTCGGGTCTGCTGCACATCGAGGCGCCACCGGAGCATCTCGTCATGTCCGGCGGGCTCTTCCACGGCCTCCAGCTGTGGGTGAACCTCCCGGCCAAGGACAAGATGATGGCCCCGCGCTACCAGGACATCCGCGGCGGCTCGGTCCAGCTGCTCAGCACCCCCGACGGCGGCGCGCTGCTGCGGGTCATCGCCGGTGAGCTGGACGGGCACGCGGGCCCCGGCATCACGCACACGCCGATCACCATGATCCACGCGACACTGGCGCCGGGCGCGGAGCTCACCCTGCCGTGGCGCGAGGACTTCAACGGCCTGGCGTACGTCCTGGCCGGGCGCGGCAGCGTGGGCACGGAGCGGCGCCCGGTCCACATGGGCCAGACCGCCGTCTTCGGCGCCGGTTCCTCGCTGACCGTCCGCGCGGACGAGAAGCAGGACTCCCACACGCCGGACCTGGAGGTCGTCCTGCTCGGCGGGCAGCCGATCCGCGAGCCGATGGCCCACTACGGCCCGTTCGTGATGAACACCAAGGAAGAACTCATGCAGGCCTTCGAGGACTTCCAGAAGGGCCGGCTGGGGACGGTTCCGGCGGTGCACGGGATGACCGCGAGCGGCCCGCAGGACTGACGCGGGTGCGGTCCCGGGGCGTCGAACGCGTGGCGCCCCTCCGTCCGGCCTGATGCCGGGCGCTCTCGGGCCGCCCTGGACCGGGCGGTCTTGCGACGCGGGCCTGCGACTTGGCGACCGACGCCGAGGGCGGGCCCGGTCGGTCTGGTGGCGCGGTGGCCGGGTGTGGTCGGGTCGCCTCGGTGGCGCGGTGGCGCGGTGGCGCGGTGGCGCGGTGGCGCGGTGGCCCGGTGGCCCGGTGGTCGGGTGTGGTCGCCTCGGTGCCTCGGTGCCTCGGTGCCTCGGTGCCTCGGTGCGTCGGTGCGTCGGTGCGTCGGTGGCGCGGTGGTCTGGCGGCCCCGGTGGCGCGGTGGTCCGCTGTGGCCCGGTGCTCGTGTGTGGCCCGGTGGCCGCAGTGGTCCCGGGGTCTGGCGGCCCCGTCGTTCGCCGGGCAGAGCCCAGCCCGTGAGGTGGAGGCCGTGGCGTCCGTGACCCTGGCGGCCTGGCGGCCCGGCCTGGAGCGGCGGCCGGTCCCGTGGCGCTGACGCTCCGTCACCCGGGCGGGTCTTTCCGGCGGGACGGTCCGGCCCGGGAGTGGTCGGGTGGAGGGGTGCAGGACTCCGAACCGACCGCTTCCGGACCCGGCCCGGCCGCTTCCGGAGCCCGGCCGCTCCTCCCGGAGCCCCTCCGGCGGCTCGCCGCCTGGTGCGTGCTCGTGTTGCTCGTGTCCGGGGTCGTCTACGTCGGGATCCGGCTGTGTGACGAGTTCCGGGCCGCCGTCGTGCCCGTGCTGCTCGCGCTGCTGGGTACGGCGCTGCTCGGGCCCCTGCACCGGCGGCTGGTGAAGGCCGGGGTGCGGCGGTCGGTCGCCGCCGGGCTCACCTGTGTCGCCGTCGTGGCCGTGGTCGGCGGCGCCGTCTACATCGTGGTCGCCGCGCTCATCGACACGGGCGACGAGATCGTCGCCTCGCTCAGAGACGCCGCGCGGGGCATCTCCGCCCACTTCGGGGCGGCCGGGACCTCGCTGGACGACGTGGCCTCCAACGCCCGGAAGCTCCTCGGCAAGTTCGGCGGCTCCGCCGCGTCCGGCGTGATCAGC
This sequence comes from Streptomyces sp. NPDC007991, assembly GCF_042958445.1. Classification (NCBI taxonomy): domain Bacteria; kingdom Bacillati; phylum Actinomycetota; class Actinomycetes; order Kitasatosporales; family Streptomycetaceae; genus Streptomyces; species Streptomyces sp. NPDC007991. The sequence continues at coordinate 125,477 of NZ_JBIBJD010000019.1, read as the reverse complement.
GGGGTCAGCGTGGTCGGCGAGACCATCGCCATGGCCGTGCTCGCGCTGCTGCTCGTCTTCTTCTTCCTGCGCGACTCCGACCAGGCCGCCGGGACGCTGCGGGCCCTCGCGCCGCGTGGCTCGGCCGACACCCTGGAAGCCATGGCACGGCGGGCCTTCCACGCCGTCGAGGGCTTCATGCGCGGCACCACCTTCATCGCGCTCATCGACTCGCTGTGCATCACCGTCGGACTGCTCGTCCTCGACGTGCCCGGGGCGGCCGGACTCGGGGCGCTGGTCTTCGTCGGCGCCTACATCCCCTACCTCGGCGCCTTCATCTCGGGAGCCGTGGCCGTGCTGGTCGCGCTCGCCGACCGGGGGTTCGTCATCGCGCTGTGGGCGCTCGGGATCGTGATCGCGGTGCAGGTGCTGGAGGGGCACGTGCTCCAGCCGGTGATCCAGAGCCGGACCGTGCAGATGCACCCGGCGGTGGTGATGGTGGCGATCACGGCCGGGGCCTCCGTCGCCGGAGTGCTCGGGATGCTGCTCGCCGTGCCGCTCACCGCGGCCGCCTTCGGCGTCCTCCGGGAACTCCGCAGCCGCTACGGGGAGCAGGAGCCGCCGGCGTCCGGGGAGTCGTGACCCGCTACGCCGGCCACGACCCGTCGCCCGCGCCGTCCACCGACTCGTAGAGCTCGAACCAGATGCTCTTGCCCTCGCCGCGCGGATCCACCCCCCAGGCGTGCGCGAGCAGTTCCATCAGCACCAGGCCGCGGCCGGAGGACGCCAGCTCCCCGGGGCTGCGCTTGTGCGGCAGGTCGTCGCCGGTGTCGGTGACCTCGATCCGCAGCCGCCGCTCACCCACCTCGCCGGTGATCTCGGCGACGAGCAGCGCGTCGGAGTCGGTGTGCACGAGGACGTTCGTCAGCAGCTCGGACAGCAGCAGCACCGCCGAGTCGCGCTGGTCGGGTGAGGCCCAGTCGTACAGCAGATCGCGCAGTTGCTGCCGGGCCACCGCGATCCGCTCCGGCTCGGCCTGCGCGACCGTCAGCATCGTGCGCCGCACGGGGGCCCGTACGAGCACGGTGTCGCCGCAGCCGCACCCTTCGTCCTCCCGGCTCAGCAGCAGCAGCGCGATGTCGTCCTCACGGCGGTCGATCAGCGGGCCGGTGGTGTGGTGCGACGACGGCCCGTGCACGGCCTGCACCAGGGTGTCGGCGAGTTCCTCCAGATCACCCTTGTGGTCCTCCAGGATCTCGCGCAGCCGCCGCCAGCCGGAGTCCAGGTCGTGGCCGCCGGTCTCGATCAGGCCGTCCGTGCAGATCAGCATGGTCTCGCCGGACTCCAGGGCGAGCCGGGTCGTGGGGTAGTCGGCGTCCGGGTCGATGCCCAGCGGCAGGCCCCCCGACGTCGGCCGCGTCAGCACCGTGCCGTCGGACATCCGGATCGCCGGGTCGGGATGCCCGGCCCGGGCGATGTCCAGCACGCCGTTCGCCGGGTCGACCTCGACGTACACACAGGTCGCGAAGCGCGGGTCGGCGGGGTCCTCGTCGCTGATGCCGTGCAGGAAGCGGGAGGCGCGGGAGAGGACGGCGTCGGGCCGGTGCCCCTCCGAGGCGTAGGCGCGCAGGGCGATGCGCAGCTGGCCCATCAGCCCCGCCGCTCGTACGTCATGTCCCTGCACATCACCGATGACCAGCGCGAACCGTCCGCTCGGCAGCGGGATCACGTCGTACCAGTCGCCGCCGACCTGGAGACCGCCGCCGGTGGGGACGTAGCGGGCGGCGACGCTCATACCCGGGATGCGCTGCGGGCCGAGCCTCGGCAGCATCGTGCGCTGGAGCCCGTCGGTCAGCGCCCGCTCGCTCTCGGCCACGCCCGCCCGGGTCAGCGCCTGGGCCAGCATCCGCGCCACGGTCCCCAGCACGGACCGCTCGTCCGGTGTGAAGGCGACCGGGTAGGTGAAGGCCGCCATCCACGCGCCCATCGTGCGGCCGGCCACGGTCAGCGGCAGGAACGCCCAGGACCGGCGGCCGAAGCGCCGGGCGAGCGGCCAGGTCAGCGGGTAGCGGGCCTTGTACTGCTCGGGGGAGGACAGGTACACCGCCCGGCCGGTGCGCACCACCTCGGCGGCCGGGTAGTCCGTGTCCAGCGCCATGTCGGAGAACGGGCTGTCGTCGCCCTGCTGCTGCCCGTGGTGCCCGATGATCGTCAGCCGGTCGCCCTCCACACCGAACACCGCCAGCCCGTCCGGCGAGAACCCGGGCATCGACAGATTGGCCGTGACCCGCAGGACCTCCTGCGTGGAGCGCGCCTCGGCCAGCGCCCGGCCCGCGTCCAGCAGGAACGCCTCCCGGGAGCGCCGCCAGTCGCCGGTGACCGCGCTGCGGCCGGCCGGCGTGCCCGGCGTCGGCTCGGTGACCTCCTGGAGGGTGCCGATCACCCGGTACGTCTTGCTGGCCCGGTCGAAGGACGGCTTGGAGCGGCTGCGGACGACCCGCACGATACGGCCCTGCTCGTCCATGATCCGGATCCGTACCTCGGCGAGGGTGCCCTCGGCGACGGCGAGCTGGGTCACGCCGGTGATCTCGTTCCAGTCGACCGGGTGCAGCCGGGCCCGAGCCTGGGCCTCCGTGAGGCTGACCTGCTCGGCGGGCAGCCCGAGCAACCGTGCCGCCTCGGCGTCGACCGTGACCAGCCCGGTGGCGGTGTCCCAGTGCCAGAGGCCGGTCGCGAGGGCTGCGAGAGCCTCCCCCACGGCGGGCAGGGGCTCGCCAGTGCGCATTGGCCTACTTTAAGAAGAGGCGCTCGAACGCTGCCACCGAAGAGTGAAGTGTGCTCGATCGTTAACTGAGGAGAGTCGATCTTCGCCTGGCCGGTACGCTGGGGGCCAGTTTCACGTGAAACACAGACCCCGATCAGCGAAGACTGGATGAACGACGATGCATCGGTACAGGTCCCACACCTGCGGCGAGCTCCGCTCCTCTGACGTCGGCACCGACGTCCGGCTGAGTGGCTGGCTGCACAATCGGCGCGACCTGGGCGGCATCCTCTTCATCGATCTGCGCGACCACTACGGCATCACGCAGCTCGTGGCCCGTCCCGGCACCCCCGCCTACGAGGCCCTCGACAAGCTGTCCAAGGAGTCGACCGTCCGAGTCGACGGCAAGGTCGTCTCCCGCGGTGCCGAGAACATCAACCCCGACCTGCCGACCGGTGAGGTCGAGGTCGAGGTCGGTGAGGTCGAGCTGCTCGGCGCCGCCGCCCCGCTGCCGTTCACGATCAACACCGAGGACGGGGTCAACGAGGAACGGCGCCTGGAGTACCGCTTCCTGGACCTGCGCCGCGAGCGCATGCACCGCAACATCATGCTGCGTACGGCGGTCATCTCGGCGATCCGGCACAAGATGACGGCCCTCGGCTTCAACGAGATGGCGACGCCGATCCTGTCCGCGACCTCCCCCGAGGGCGCCCGCGACTTCGTCGTCCCGTCCCGCCTGCACCCGGGCAAGTTCTACGCCCTCCCCCAGGCGCCCCAGCAGTTCAAGCAGCTGCTGATGATCTCCGGGTTCGACCGCTACTTCCAGATCGCGCCCTGCTTCCGTGACGAGGACGCGCGCGCCGACCGCTCGCCGGGCGAGTTCTACCAGCTCGACATCGAGATGAGCTTCGTCGAGCAGGAGGACGTCTTCCAGCCCGTCGAGAAGCTGATGACCGAGCTGTTCGAGGAGTTCGGCGGCGGCCGTCACGTCACCTCGCCGTTCCCGCGGATCCCGTTCCGCGAGGCGATGCTGAAGTACGGCTCCGACAAGCCCGACCTGCGCGCCCAGCTCGAACTCGTCGACATCACCGACATCTTCGAGGGCTCGGAGTTCAAGGCGTTCGCCGGCAAGCACGTCCGTGCCCTGCCGGTGCCGGACGTCTCGGGCCAGCCCCGCAAGTTCTTCGACCAGCTCGGCGACTACGCCGTCTCGCAGGGCGCCAAGGGCCTGGCCTGGGTCCGCGTCGCCGAGGACGGTTCGCTGTCGGGCCCGATCGCGAAGTTCCTGACGGAGGACAACGTCGCGGAGCTCACCAAGCGACTCTCCCTGTCCGCCGGCCACGCGGTGTTCTTCGGCGCGGGCGAGTTCGACGAGGTCTCCAAGATCATGGGCGCGGTGCGGGTGGAAGCCGCCAAGCGTGCCGGGCACTTCGAGGAGAACGTCTTCCGCTTCTGCTGGATCGTCGACTTCCCGATGTACGAGAAGGACGAGGAGACCGGCGCGATCGACTTCTCGCACAACCCCTTCTCCATGCCGCAGGGCGGTCTTGAGGCCTTGGAGAGCCAGGACCCGCTGGACATCCTCGGCTGGCAGTACGACATCGTCTGCAACGGCGTCGAGCTGTCCTCCGGCGCGATCCGGAACCACGAGCCGGAGATCATGCTCAAGGCCTTCGAGATCGCCGGGTACGACCGCGAGACCGTCGAGGAGAAGTTCGCCGGCATGCTGCGCGCCTTCCGCTTCGGCGCCCCGCCGCACGGCGGCATCGCCCCCGGCGTCGACCGCATCGTCATGCTGCTCGCCGACGAGCCCAACATCCGCGAGACCATCGCCTTCCCGCTCAACGGCAACGCCCAGGACCTGATGATGGGCGCGCCGACGGAGCTGGAGGAGGCGCGGCTGAAGGAACTGCACCTGTCGGTGCGCAAACCGCAGCCGAAGTAGGCGGACCTGGAGGGAGTGGCTCGGAACCGGCGTCGGTTCCGAGCCGCTTTCGTACCCAGGGCTCTTGCCCAGCTCTTACTCAGGTTCCTGACAGACGGGCTCCCTAACTTCCCTTCCCATGACCGAACAGGAAGCGGCCCAAGGGCCGAAGCACACCAGGGATCTGACACGCCGCAAGGTCGTCGCCGCGGGTGTCGGCGCGGTGGTCGCGGCGGGCGTCGGCGGTACGTTCGCGACGGGCGCGTTCGCCGACGCGGGGACGGAGGCCGCCCGCGCCGAGGCCACCGGGAGCGCGGGCGAGGCCTGCTACAAGCTGACCTCCGAGACCACCGAAGGCCCCTACTACATCGACGCGGACAAGCTCCGCCGGGACATCACCGAGGACCAGGAGGGCATCCCGCTCACCCTGCGCCTCAAGGTGATCGACGCCGAGACCTGCGAGCCCCTCGCGAACGCCGCCGTCGACGTCTGGCACTGCAACGCGCTGGGTGTGTACTCCGGGTACGAGGCGATGGGCAGTGGCGGGGACGGGGGCGGGGGTGGCGGGGGAGGCACGCCGCCCTCGGGTGCGCCGACCGGCACGCCCACGGGCGGACCCCCGGACGGGGGCGGTGGCGGTGGCGGGCACCAGGAGCCCACCGACGACGAGCGCTATCTGCGCGGGACCTGGCGGACGGACAAGCGGGGCTTCGTCGAGTTCCGTACGGTCTTCCCCGGCTGGTACCAGGGCCGCTGCGTGCACATCCACACCAAGGTGCATGTGAACGGCGCCTGGACCGACGCCGGTTACGAGGGCGGCACGACCTGCCACACCGGTCAGCTCTTCTTCGACGAGGAGGCCGTGCTGGCCTCCGCGAAGGTCGAGCCGTACTCCACCAACACCACGACCCGCACCACCCTCGACGAGGACACGATCTACCCGGGCAACGGCACCCAGGGCGGGCTGCTGAAGCTCCAGTACAGGAAGAACGCCATCGCCAAGGGCGTCGTCGCGAGTCTCACCATGGGCGTGGACCCCACGGCCTGACAGATGGGTGTGGGGCGGACGTGTGCGGTCGCCCGCCCCGCATTCACATATATGTACTTCTGCTCAACCCGTTGACCCGGAAGTTAGGCCTCCATAAAGTCCCTTCGAGAACGCGTACGTGACTGCTGTTCACGTATGTGCACATCGAGGGAGACAACGATGTCAGACGCCGCAACAGCCATACCCGAGGCCGAGCAGCGTGCGGTCGGCAAATTCCTGCGCCGCATGCTTCCGATCCTGGTCCTGATGCTGCTGGTCAACCAGATGGACCGGACGAACGTGGGGTTCGTCCAGAACGAACTGCGGGCCGATGTCGGGGTGAGCGCCACCGCCTACGGGCTCGGCGCGGGCCTGTTCTTCATCGGGTACGCCCTGTTCGAAGTGCCGAGCAACATGCTCCTGGAGCGGTTCGGGGCCCGGGTCTGGCTGACCCGGATCATGATCACCTGGGGTGCGGTGATCGTGGCGATGTGCTTCATCCACAACGTGTGGATGTTCTACGGCCTGCGCTTCCTGCTCGGTGTCGCGGAGGCCGGCTTCTTCCCCGGCGTGCTCCTCTACTTCACCCAGTGGCTGCCGGACTCCAGCCGGGGCCGGGCCAGTGCGATCTTCCTGGGCGGCTCGGCCACGGCGTACATCGTCACCGGCCCGATCACCGGCGCGCTGCTGGAGCTGCACGGTGCGGGCGGTGTCGCGGGCTGGCGGTGGATGTTCGGCCTGGAGGGTGCCTTCTCGATCCTGGTCGGCTTCATCGCCGGGTTCTTCCTCGTCTCCCGGATCCAGGACGCGAAGTGGCTGACGCAGGAGGAGAAGGACGCGCTGAGCGAGGCGGTGGCGCGGGACAAGGAGGCGCGTGACCGGGCGCCGTCGGTGTCGCGGCTGAAGCTGATCTTCCACCCCCAGGTCGCCGTCCTGACCGCGGTCTTCTTCGCGATGGCGCTCACCGGCTACGCGATCACGTTCTGGCTGCCGAGCCTGGTGGAGGAGATCGGCGGGCTGTCGTCCTTCCAGATCGGCCTGCTGTCGGCGATCCCCTGGATCTGCGCGGTGATCGCGATGTACACGATGGCCCACTTCACCGACCGGGCCCCGGACCGTCGCCCCTACCTGGCGATCGCCCTGGTCCTGTCTGCCATCGGCACCTTCCTCGCCACGCTCGGTTCGCCCTGGTTCGGCCTGGCCGCCCTGACTCTCGCCGCGGTGGGCGGCAAGTGCGCGGCCACACTGTTCTGGCCGATGGCCCAGTCGGGCCTCGACCTGAAGATCGCCGCGCCGGGTCTGGCCCTGGTCAACTCCCTCGGAAACCTGGGCGGTTTCGTGTCACCCACCCTCTTCGGCTACCTCAAGGACACGACGGGCAGCACGAACGGGGGGCTGTACACACTGTCGGCGGCGTCGATCCTGGCGGTGGTGGGGGTGGCGTTCGTACGGCACACCCACAGGGGGCCGCAGTCGGGAGCCCGGGACCGGGCGGGGGTGACGGGGAAGTCGGCGGTGAGCTAGACACGCCGCTCCGAGCCGACTGTGCGCCGGGGCCTGCTCCTTTTGTCGAGTGGGCCCCCGCCATTCGCACCAGTACTTCGCTGCGACCAGTGACGATGCGGCCGGCCGGTGTGCGTTCGCGGGTGCGGAGCAGGTAGCCGTGGGTCTCCAGCTCGCGCAGGGCGGCGGTGATACGGGTCGGGCCCTCCGGGAAGCGGGCGGCCAGAGTCTTGATGTCGAGGGGGGAGCCTGCGGGGAGGGACTGGATGTGGCAGGCGAGTCCGATCGCGAGGAGCGACAGGTCCGGGTCTGCGTGAGGTGGTTGCCGATCACCGTGAATCGGGTGGTGTGGCGGGTGTTGTCGTGGATGACGCCCCCGCCGGGGTGGGCGTGCCCGCCGGTGCGCCGGTGCGGGTGGTTTTTGCCGCCGTTACGGGACTGGGCGTGCGGGCGCACGCTAGTGTTTTGGGTGTCCATCGGGAAGGTGTCTGCTTCCTTGGTGGTCAGGCCCTCGCACTGGGATTGCCGTCCCGGCGAGGGCCGTTGCATGTCTGGGGTTGTGCCGTGCTTGGTGTTGCGCTGAGCGTAGGGCAGGCAACCGGGCACGAATCCAGCTCAGTTGGTGATGTTCACTCGGGGGAGTGAGCGTGCGCCGTGGGCGGGAGGGGTGGGGCTTGGTGCGGTTTCCTTCCCTCTCGTGTTCCTTGGAGAAGACCACCGACGGCACCGGAGCACACGCGGCCGGGTCACGGTGCGTGTGTCGTTTTCGCTGGTCAGAGGCTCGGTAGGTCGAGCTCCGCCCATACGGTCTTGCGGGGGGCGGGTTCGAGCCGCACGCCCCAGCGGTCGGCGAGGGCCTCGACGAGGGTGGGGCGGTTGCACAACGTCGTGCTTCAGGTGATGCCGATGAACTACTCCGGCCTGGATGGCCGGATCGAACTGCTGAAGTTCCCGGACGGCACGGCCGTGGGGCGTTCGGACGGCGCGTTCAACGGTCGGCCGATCTCCGAACCCAAGCACCTGCGGATCCTTGAGCTGCGGTATGGCACCATCCGGGCTCAGGCCCTCTCGCCACGGGAGTCGCTGGCCCTCATCGAGCAACTGCTGGGAGAGACATGATCCGCAAGACCACCGCCGGGGACGCCTCCGAGCTGGCGTGGTTCAAGAGCAGCTATAGCAGCGGCAACGACGGCAACTCCTGCGTCGAGCTTGCCATCACCCCCGGCACCGTGCACGTCCGTGACTCCAAGAACGTCGACGGTCCCCGGCTGGCGATCACACCCGGCGCGTGGGCAGCCTTCGTGGCCCACGCTCCGCCTCAGCGGACCGTTGCGCCCAGGTAGTCGAGGGCAGCGCGGGCGAACCCCGATGCGGTACGCGGGCACTGCCAGCGGGCGAGGATCTCGGGTCCGGTGAGGTTCGCGGGTTCGGCCTCCTGGTCTTCGAGTTCATCCAGGTAGCCCTCGGGAAGCAGGTCCTCGGGAAGCAGGTCGTCGAGGGCCTGGTTCACCGGGGAGCTCAGCACCTCGAGGTCGGCGGGAAGGCGCTCGAGCACATCGTCCACGTCGGCCTCGTACGGATGCCAGCTGTGCGCGCATGCCTTGCCGTCGTCACCGTGTGCGACCCGGCTCAGTACGGCGACGACGTTGTCCTCGACTCCCGGACCGGGGTTGCCGAAGGCCACGTAGGGGGCGACCGTGAGCAAACCCAGCGTCCAGAACAGCACGGGATCGCCCTCCGACCCCGGCAACGTCGCGTCGAGCCGGCGGGCGCAGCCTCGCACCGTCTCGTCCTTGTCCCCGGCGTGGTAGCCCTGGCGGAGTTCGTCCCAACTGTGGAAAAGAGGCCGCCAGTTGTCGGGCACAGGTATGACCGTCGACATGCCTTCGTGCTCCCCTCGCGAGGTGGTCCCGGCTCTGCGGCCATTGGATCACACGGGCATGCGCCATGGCCCACCACTCGATGCGGTGAACGGCGAGGGTGTCCCAGCCCCAGTCACACAGAGAGCGGCGACCATCGAATATCCCGATCGAGCACCGCACGCCTGAAGAGGGTCGACGCGGGCCCGCTCCCTCCTCGCCGGGCGGGCCCTGGCCTTCTGGGGCCGCTCACTCCTCGAGGAACAGGTCCTCCGCCGTGGTGGCTGTCAGGGAGCGGTCGAACCAGAGGGTGAGGGTGTCGAGGTCGGTGCAGGTGGTGATGCGGTCGCGGGTGGCTTCGGGGACGGCGATGCCGCGCTTGTCCAGCACGCTCAGGATGGATTCGGCCTTGCCTTCTGCCTTGCCTTCGGCCTTGCCCTCCAGGTAGGTCTCCTCAAAGAGCGTGCCCCTGCCCGGGAAATATGTGGCGACCATTTTCTCCAGTTCCCTCCATGTCTCCCGGACCGGAGTGTCCTCCAGCCCGACCTCAAGCCATTCGCACCAGTATTTCGCTGTTGCCTTGTCCAGCGCCCGCATGCCGCGGGCCACCATGCTCAGTGTGGCGGGGGCATTCGGGCTGTTGCTGTGCACGATGGCCGAGAGGGTGGCCAGGGCTGGCTCCCGGGCCACGGCGGACTCGTCGGTGATCTCCGGAACGTTGGCGGGACCCAGTACGAAAGGGCGGGTGCTCTGTGCCGACCAGGTGCCGACGCGGCACTCGAAGCACGGGCATACCGAACTTCGCGTGCAGGTACGCCACGTGCTAGGACCAACTGCATCCCTTGCCAGGGCCCGAGCAGGGCTCCTGCTCGGTGATGTAGCAAGCTAGGCCCATTGACCATGGCAGCCGGGGCTACCTCGCCACGAACTGGGTCAGGATCGCCTGGACTTCGTAGATGTCGACGCCCTTGGTGAAGGTCTTCTCGATGGGGGTCGGGGTGCCGGAGATCCAGATTTTCAGCTCGGCGTCCAGGTCGAAGGTGCCGGCCGTTTCCACCGCGAAGTGGGTGATGCTGCGGTAGGGGACGGAGTGGTACTCCACCTTCTTGCCGGTGATGCCCTGCTTGTCGATCAGGATCAGGCGGCGGTCGGTGAAAAGGATGGTGTCGCGGATGAGGAGGAACGCGGCGTGGACCTGTTCGCCGTGGCCGAGGAGGCGGGCGTAGTCGTGCTGGGCCGATGCCGGGTCGATGGTGTGGGCGTTGCCGAACAGTGCCATGGGAGTCCCCCGGGTGTGTGATGGCGGCCGGGTGGCCGGTCTCCCGCGATCTTCGCAAAGCGCGGGGCCCGGGAGAAGGTTCTCGTTCCCCCGGGCCCCGCGCTGTAGCGAGTGTGTTACGCCGGTTACGCCGTCGGCTTCTCCTCCAGGCGCGGGAAGAGGACCGCGCCCTTGGTGACCGTCGTGCCGGCCGGGAGCCTGCCCCATTCGCCGGCCTCGCCGGTCTTCTGGTCCGCGAGGGCGCCGAGGGAGGCCTCCGCACCGAGCGAATCCCAGAGCTTCTGGGACGTCTCCGGCATGACCGGGTTGAGGAGGACCGCCACGGCGCGCAGGGACTCCGCGGCCGTGTAGAGGATTGTGGCCAGGCGGGCCTTGCCCTCGGCGGAGGGGTCCTTGGCCACCTTCCACGGCTCCTGCTCCGTGATGTAGCCGTTGACCTGCTTGACGAAGTCGAACACCGCCAGGATGCCGCCCTGGAAGTCCAGCTCCTCGCCGATCCGGCGGTCCGCCTCCGTGACGGCCTTCGCCAGGCCCGCGTGGATCGCCTGCTCCGCCTCGCCGTCGGCCGCCGACGCCGGCAGCTCGCCGCCGAAGTACTTGCCGACCATCGCCGCGACGCGCGACGCCAGGTTGCCGTAGTCGTTCGCCAGCTCGCTGGTGTAGCGGGCGGAGAAGTCCTCCCAGGAGAAGGAGCCGTCCTGGCCGAAGGCGATCGCGCGCAGGAAGTACCAGCGGTACGCGTCCACGCCGAAGTGCGAGGTCAGGTCCTGCGGCTTGATGCCGGTCAGGTTCGACTTCGACATCTTCTCGCCGCCGACCATCAGCCAGCCGTTGGCCGCGATCCTGCCGGGCAGGGGCAGGCCCTGCGCCATCAGCATCGCCGGCCAGATCACCGCGTGGAAGCGGAGGATGTCCTTGCCGACCAGGTGGACGTCGGCCGGGAAGGTCTCCTCGAACTTGGCCTGGTTCTCGTTGTAGCCGACCGCCGTGGCGTAGTTCAGCAGGGCGTCGACCCACACGTAGATCACGTGCTTGTCGTCCCAGGGGACCGGGACGCCCCAGTCGAACGTCGAGCGCGAGATGGAGAGGTCCTGCAGGCCCTGGCGTACGAAGTTCACGACCTCGTTGCGCGCGGACTCGGGCTGGATGAAGCCGGGGTTGGCCTCGTAGTGGGCGAGGAGCTTCTCGCCGTACTCGCTCAGCTTGAAGAAGTAGTTCTCCTCGCTGAGGATCTCCACGGGCTTCTTGTGGATCGGGCAGAGCTTCTGGCCCGCGTACTCCCCCTCGCCGTCGAGGAGCTCGCCGGGGAGCTTGTACTCCTCGCAGCCGACGCAGTAAGGGCCCTCGTAGCCGCCCTTGTAGATCTCGCCCTTGTCGTACAGGTCCTGGACGAACTCCTGGACGCGGTCCGTGTGCCGCTTCTGCGTGGTGCGGATGAAGTCGTCGTTCGCGATCTCCAGGTGCTCCCAGAGAGGCTTCCACGCTTCGGTGACGAGCTTGTCGGCCCACTCCTGGGGGGTGACCCCGTTGGCCTCGGCCGTGCGCATGATCTTCTGACCGTGCTCGTCCGTGCCGGTGAGGTACCACACCTTCTCGCCGCGCTGGCGGTGCCAGCGGGTGAGCACGTCGCCTGCGACGGTCGTATAGGCGTGGCCCAGGTGAGGAGCGTCGTTGACGTAGTAGATGGGGGTCGAGACGTAGTACGCCTTCGCCCCCTGCTTCTCGGATCCAGTGGCCGCCATGGTCGAAATCCTACTGGTCCGTTGAAGATCGACTCACACGTGTTTCGGGGGGTGGACGGCTTGCCGTGTGCTGTCCACCCCCCGGGGGTCTACGGGCGCCAGTTCGCCAGTACGCCCTCGTAGAGCTCGTTGTCCGTGAGCTCGCGGGGGGTTTCGCCGGCGAGGAAGTGGGACGTGTTGGGGGTCTTGAGCTTGCGGAGGTAGTCGAAGGCCTTGTTCTCCGGGTCGCCGAAGGCGACGAAGGAGAAGAAGACGGTGGGATGGGTCTTGGCGGCCTCGGTGAGGGCCTGGGTGGCGGGGGTCTTGGCGTCGGGGGCGCCGTCCGTCTGGAAGATCACCAGGGCGGGGGTGCCGGGGGTTGCTTCCTTGTCGTGGTGGGCGAGGACGGCTTCGACGGCTGCGTGGTAGCTGGTGCGGCCCATGCGGCCGAGGCCGGCGTGCAGGTCGTCGATCTTGGTCTCGTGGTCGGTGAGGGTGATCTCGCCGGTGCCGTCGAGTTCGGTGGAGAAGAAGACGACCGGGACGGTGGCCTCGGGGTCGAGGTGGGCGGCGAGGGCGAGGGTCTGCTCGGCGAGGGCCTGGGCGGAGCCGTCCTTGTAGTACGGGCGCATGGAGGCGGAGCGGTCGAGGACGAGGTAGACCTTGGCCCGGGTGCCGGAGAGGTTGTGCTGCTTGAGGGTGGTGGCGGCGGCCTTGTAGGCGGTGGTGAGGCCTGGGGCGCGGGTCTTGACGCGGGTGAGGGGGACGGCGGGGGTGGGGGTGACGTCCGGTTCGGCCTCGCCTTCGGCTTCGGCCGTGTCGTTCCCACCCGCACCACCCGTGCTGCTTTCGTCGTCGGCTGCGGGTGGCCCCTGTGGGGCGGACTCGCCGCCGGCGGCTGCGGGAGCGTCCACGGCGGCGGCCGTCGGCTCCGCCTCGGCCGACGCGTCCGGCTGCGCTGACGCTTCCGCCTTGGCCTGCGGCTCCGTCTTGGCCGCCGGCTTCGTCTTGGCCTGCGGCTTCGCCTTGGCCGCTGGCTTCGCCTTGGCCGTCGGCTCGGACTCCGCCGTGGGTTCGGCTTCTGGCGTCGGCTCGGTCTCGGTGGTCGGCTCGGAGTCGGCCTTCGGAGCTGCGGGCTCGAGGTCCGGCTTCGCGGCGGTGGCCGGCTGCTGCTGCGGGGTGTCGGGCTCGGCCGTGGGCTGGGGCTCCGCCGCTGCCGGGGGCTCGGTGTCTGCCTGGGCCTCCGGGCCATCCTCGGTCGGCTCGGGGGCCGACGATGATGCGGGCCTCTCGGGCGCTGGGGACTCGGCGTCGGTCGCCTTCTCCGCCGTCGCCTCGTCCGATGCAGTCGGCTCCTCGGTGACCGGCTCCCCCGCCGGGGTCGACTCCGCGGTCTCCGTCGGCTGATCGGCGTCCGCCGACTCGGCCTCAGCCTCTGCCTCCCGCACCACCGCCGCGGGCTTCTCCGCGACCGTCTCCGGCTCCTCTGCGACCTGCGGCTTCTCCGCCACCGCAGGCTTCTGAACAGCCCTCTGCTCCTCCGCAGCCCTCGGCTCCTCCGAAGCCGCAGGCTTCTCAGCAGCCGCACGCTCCTCCGAAACCCCCCGCTCCCCGTCCGCCGGCCGCAGAGGCCCGGGGACCGTCACGCGGTCGAAGGCCAGGGACACGAGGTCGTGTTCGTTTCGGGGTTCGGGGACGTCCGCCGTCGGGGTCGTGGGGGTGGGTTCGGGGGAGGGGGACGGGACCTTCGGGTCCGTCGTCGCGGGCGTCGGGGTTTCGGGCGTCGTCGTCGCGGTCTGCGCCGCACCCTCCGCCTCGGCGGCCCGTGACTTGCGTGACCGTCCGAACGCGTTTCGCAAGAGAGTGAGAATGCCCATGTGCGCGCAACCCTTCGCGTGAGTTGAAGCCCGTCAATCCCTGGCCAGGACGGACACGTAAGGTTAGCGGCCCTCCTGAGTGATCTTGGGCAGGGTCGGGGATGGGTGGTCCGCGCTGTCAAGAGGGACATCCGGCCTGCGAAGGTGTCGCCGTGCTGAATCGCCGTAACTGCCGTAAGGCTGCCGCAGGTTCACCCGCTGTTCACCCCGGCGCCCGGCTGCCGCACATATGTGCCCCTACGGTCACGCTGACACCAAGGGCATCCAAGGAGAGAGCAAAGTGCGCAAGCTGCTGCCGTTGATCGGAACGCCGTCCGGATCGCACCCCGGCGGCCGGTCCGCCCTGACCTGTCGTTTCCGGTGTGGTGACGCCTGCTTCCACGAGGTGCCCAACACCAGCTCCAACGAGTACGTCGGTGACGTGATCGCCGGTGCGCTCAGCCGGCGGTCGATGATGCGGGCCGCGGCCGTGGTGACCGTGGCCGCGGCGGGCGCGGGAGCCGTGGGTGTCGCGCGGGCTCCGCAGGCCGGTGCCGCTCCGGCCAATGGCGCATCGGCCGGTGCCGCCGCCGAGGGCGCCGGGCGGAAGCACAAGGGGGCGCGCGGGCTGCGGTTCGCGCCCGTCGCGCCCAACACCGCCGACGCCGTGACCGTGCCGGAGGGGTACCGGCAGAACGTCGTCATCCGCTGGGGCGAGCCCATCCTGCGCGGTGCGCCCGCCTTCGATCCGGAGAAGCAGACCGCCAAGGCCCAGGCCGGGCAGTTCGGGTACAACTGCGACTTCCTCGCGCTGCTTCCGCTGCCGGGTGAGCGTGGCAGGCAGTTGCTCATCGCCAATCATGAGTACACCGACGAGGTGCTCATGTTCCGGGGGTACGACGCCGCCGACCCGACCCGGGAGCAGGTCGAGGTGGCGTGGGCCGCGCACGGGCTGTCCGCCGTCGTCGTGGAGGGGGACCGGAAGACCGGGAGGCTGACCGCCGTTCCCCGGCATCACCTCAACCGGCGCGTCACCGCCACCACCGAGTTCCGGCTGACCGGGCCCGTCGCCGGGTCCGAGCTCGTGAGGACCTCCGCCGACCCGACCGGCACCAAGGTGCTCGGCACCCTCAACAACTGCTCCGGCGGCGTGACCCCGTGGGGCACGACCCTGCACGGCGAGGAGAACTTCAACCAGTACTTCGCGGGCGGCAGCCGGGCGACCGACAAGCGGTACGGCATCGGGACCGGGGCCAGCGAGCGCAAGTGGGAACGGTTCGACAAGCGGTTCGACGTCGCCCGGGAGCCGAACGAGGCGCACCGGTTCGGGTACGTCGTGGAGTTCGACCCGTACGACCCGAGCTCCACGCCGCGCAAGCACACCGCCCTCGGGCGGTTCAAGCACGAGGCCGCGAACATCAGGATGACGGCGGACGGGCGGCCCGTCGTCTACACCGGCGACGACGAGCGGTTCGACTACTTCTACAAGTTCGTCGGCAGCAAGCGGATGCGGCACGGCAGCGGCAGGGCCGTGCGCGAGCACAACCTCTCCCTGCTCGACGAGGGGACGCTGTACGTCGCCAAGCTCACCGGTGACTCCCCCGCCGTCGAGATCGACGGCACGGGCAAGCTGCCGGCCGACGGCGAGTTCGACGGGAGCGGCGAGTGGATTCCGCTGGCCACCGCCACCGCCGAGGGCGCGGTCTCGCACGTGGACGGGATGAGCGCCGAGGAGGTGTTCGTCTTCACCCGTCTCGCCGGTGACAAGGTGGGCGCCACGAAGATGGACCGGCCCGAGGACATCGAGCCCAATCCCGTCACCGGCAAGGTGTACGTCGCCCTGACGAACAACTCCAACCGCGGTGTCGGCTCCAACGCCAAGGCGGACGAGGCCAATCCGCGCAACGCCAACAAGCACGGGCACGTGCTGGAGCTCACCGAGCGGTGGAACCGGCCCGAGAGCACGAGGTTCGCCTGGTCGCTGTTCCTCGTCGCCGGTGACCCGGACGACCCGGCGACCTACTTCGCCGGGTTCCCGAAGGACGGCGTCAGCCCGATCTCCTGCCCGGACAACGTCGCCTTCGACCCCTACGGCAACCTGTGGATCTCCACCGACGGCGCCCAGCTCGGCTCGCACGACGGCCTGTTCGGCGTGGCGACCCGGGGTGAGCGGCGCGGTGAGCTGAAGCAGTTCCTGACCGTGCCGACGGGTGCGGAGACCTGCGGTCCGATCATCCAGGACCGGCGTGTCCTGGTCGCCGTGCAGCACCCGGGCGAGATCGACGGCGCGTCCGTGGAGAAGCCGGCCAGCACCTGGCCCGACGGTCCCGGGACGTACGTCCGACCGGCGGTCGTGGCCGTGTGGCGTGCCGACGGCTGCGACATCGGCGTCTGAGCCGCAGACGTAGCCAGACGTATCCATGGGGGGCGCCCGCCGGGCGTCCCCCTTCTCGTCCGTGTGCGGCGTCTACTCCCGCGCGTGCAGTGTCAGGTCCGTCACCACCGCCCGGTGGTCCGTGTCGGCCAGGTCCAGGACGCGCGTGCGGTCGGCCGCGAAGTCCTTCGAGACCAGGACGTGGTCGATCTGCGCGCCGAACACCGGCGCGGTCCGGGCCGGCCAGGTGGGCGTGCGGTCGGCGTCGTCCAGGCGGGCGGCGTCGCTCAGGCCGGTGTCGAGGATGCGGCGGAAGGCGGCGTGGTCCTGGGAGGCGTTGAAGTCGCCGGCCAGGACGAGGGGCGTGCCGGGGTCGGTGGCGGCCGCGTCGCGCAGGGCGTCCAGTTCCTTGCGCCACAGGTCGATCTGGCCGGGCAGCGGGGGCATGGGGTGGGCGAGCTGGAGCCGTACGGGATGCCCGTCGACGTCGGCGATCGCCCCGGGCATGCCCATGGTGCCCGGGACGCCGTCGGTGGGCCGCAGCGGGAAGCGGCTGAGGATGACGGAGCCCTCGGAGCCGCCGCCCTCGACGGCCCGGCGGTGTGGATAGTCCTGCGCGAGGTCCTTCTTCAGGCGCGCGTCGCACGCGTAGTCGCACTCCTCCACGAAGAGCACGTCCGGTTCCTCGCGGCGGACGGCGGCGACCAGGGACCCGGTGCCCTGCCCGAACTCGACGTTCGAGGTGAGCACGCGCAGGTCGGCGACCGGGCGGCCGACGGGGTCGCCGACCTTGCCGTACGGCTCGATGAACCAGGCCAGCAGGCCGAGCAGGAGCACGCCCCAGACCGTCCCGAGCCACCACCGGGACAGCAGGGCGAGCAGCAGGGCCAGGCCGGTGGGGGCGAGCAGCCAGGGGAGGAAGGCGAGGATCTGCGGGATGGGCGTGATGCCGTCGCTGTCGGCGGTGCGGAAGCCGACGGGCACGCTGACCCCGGCGAGCAGCAGGGCGGCGCACCAGGCGCCTGCCCGCCGGCGGAGCGGACGGCGGTGCGGCCCGTCGGCGGCGGTCCACTCGGCAGCGGCGGTGTCCAAGGCCCGGCCTTCCGTTCGCGGGGTGGGTGCCCGAATCCTCCCTCAGGGACTCCCGCATCCTCCCTCAAAGACGGGGTGGTGCGGGGGAAGGTCGCCGGGCGTCGACGCGGTCCAGGAATTCCCCGAGTGCCTGGTCGAACTCCGCGGGGCGTTCGAGGTTCGGCATGTGGGCCGCGCCCTCGATGATGTGCAGGGCCGCGTCCGGGAGGGCCGCGTGCATGGCCCGGGCGTCGGAGACGGGGGTGTAGGTGTCGTCGGCTCCGACGACGACCAGGGCCGGGACACGGACCTGGGTCAGCAGGGCGGTGTAGTCGGGGCGCCGGGCGCGGGCGCGCAGGGCGGCGGCGGCGCCCTCGGGGGAGGTGGCCGTCATCATGTGGTGGACGTGGGCCTTGACCTCGGCGGGGGCGTGGGGGGCGACCATGCGCTCCAGGACCTCGTCGGCGTAGCCGCGCAGGCCCTCCCGCAGGAGACGGTCCGCCATGGCGTCGCGGGTGCGGACGCCCTCCGGGGTCTCCGCCGCCGGGAAGGTGTCCGCGAGGACGAGGCCGCGGACACGGCCGGGGAACTGCCGGTAGCAGTCCATCGCGATCTGGCCGCCCATGGAGAGCCCGGCGAGGACGAAGGACTCCACGCCCAGCTCGTCGAGCAGGGCCTCGATGTCCCGGGCGAACCCCGCGAAGTCCGTGAGGGTCGGTGCGGCCGGGGAGGCGCCGTAGCCGCGCAGGTCGGGGGTGACGACGCGGCGGTCCGCGGAGAACGTGCGCAGCTGCGGGGCCCACATGGTGTGGTCGAAGGGGTGGCCGTGGACGAGAACCAGGGGGACAAGGGACTGCCGAGCGGAGTCGGGTCTTTTGTCCTCGTATGCGAGGAAGGGTGCCATGGGACGACCCTAGGCAGCTCCAACTACTCGGTGCAATAAGATCTTTGCTCTCGGTGCAATCCAAGGGGGAGGCCGGCCGATGGGTGACTACCGCCGTATCGCGGACAGGATCGCCGACGACATCGCCGGCGGGCGGCTGAAACCCGGCCAGCGCCTGCCGCCGCAGCGGGCGTTCGCCCGGCGTCGGGGGATCGCCCCGTCGACGGCCGGGCGGGTGTACGGCGAGCTCGTACGGCGCGGGCTGGTCGTCGGCGAGGTCGGGCGCGGCACCTTCGTACGGGCCACGCCGGACGGGCCGACGGGGCAGGCGCTCGCCGAGCCCGGCCAGGCCGACGCCCTCGTCAACCTGGAGCTCAACTATCCCAGCGCCCCCGGCCAGCCGGAGCTCCTCGCCACCGTCCTCGCGCCGCTGCTGCGTCCCGACGTGCTGGCCGAGGCGCTGCTGCCGGCCGCCGCCACCGGTACCGGGCCGGCCCGGGAGGCCGTGGCCACGCTTCTCGCCACCCCCGGCTGGCGCCCCGCCCCGGACCGGCTGCTGTTCACCGGCAACGCCCGGCAGGCCATCGCCGCCGCGCTGGCCTCCCTGGTCCGGCCGGGCGGCCGGGTCGGGGTGGAGCAGCTGACGTATCCGCTGGTCAAGGAGATCGCGGCGCGGCTGGGCCTCACCCTGGTGCCGCTGGCCGGTGACGCGGCCGGGCTGCTCCCCCAGGCCGTCGTCGCCGCGCACCGTTCGGCGCCGCTGTCCGCGCTGTACGTGCAGCCGACGCTGCACAACCCGACGTCCCTGACGACGAGCCGCCCGCGCCTGCTGCAACTCGCCCGGCTGGTGCACGACCTGGACCTGCCGGTGGTGGAGGACCGCATCTGGTCCTTCCTGGACGAGCGGGGTGATCCGTTCGCCGCTCTCGCGCCCGCCCTCACCCATGTCGTCGACGGTCTCTCCAAGCGGGTCGCCCCGGGGCTCACCGCGGGTTTCCTCGTCGTGCCGCCGCACCGGGTCGGGGCCGTGGCCGCTGCCGTGCGGTCGGGAGGGTGGAGTGCGGGGCGGTTCGCGCTGGAGGCAGCCGCGCGGTGGGCCGGGGAGGGGATCGTGGCGCGGCTGGTGGCCGCCAAGCGGGCGGACGCGGCGCACAGGCAGCGGATCCTCGCCGAGGAACTCGCGGGCTTCGCCGTACGGTCCGAGCCGGGCGCCTACTTCGCCTGGTGGGAGCTGCCCGCCCCGTGGCGCGCCGACACCTTCACGGCGGCCGCCGCCGCGCACGGCATCGCCGTCACGCCCGGCCCCGCCTTCGCCGTCTCCCCCGCCCACACGCCCGACGCCGTCAGGATCGGGCTCGGGTCGGTTCCGGAGCCGGTGCTGCGGCGGGCGCTGCGGACGCTCGCGCACGTCGCCGCGCGGCGAGCCGGGGACCGTACCGGCCCGTGAGCCACGAGCCGAGCGCCACGGTCAGGCCGAAGGCGAGCAGCAGCCAGGACACCGCCGACAGGGTGGCCGTCAGGGCGTCGTAGACCGCGCCGGCGGCCGGGCGGTCGAGCGTGTCGGGCAGGTCGGCGAGGGTGAGGCGGCGGCCGATCGCGACGGCCAGGACGAGCAGCCCGCCGCCCAGGGCCGTGCCGAGGCCGAGCGCGGTGACCGCGCGGCGGCGGCACACGGCGAGGGCTGTCCCGGCCACGGCGCACACGGCGGCGGCGAGCGGCAGCCAGAAGGCGGCGGTGTCCAGCGCGTGGTATCCCTTGCGGAGCCGGTCCACGTCGTCGGCCGGGAGCACCGGGACCCGGGTGTCGGGGACCGGGATGCGGTGGGCGAACGACACGTGGTCGGCGGTGAGCCGGTGTTTGACGCGGGTGACGATCGGCGCGAGGTCGACGGTGACGGCAAGGGCCCGGGTGCCGTCGTCGCGCAGGGCGCGCAGCACGGCGTCGTGGACGGCCCGGTTCGCCGCGTCCCAGCCGGTGCGGAACGCCTCGGTCCGGGTGAAGGAGCGCGCCGCGTCGTGCACGAAGTGCCCGACCGTGCCGGGCGGCGGACCGGTGCCGAGCTCCTGCCCGGCCTCCCGCATGACCCCGTCCCCGAGGGCGTCCGCGACCGCCCGCCGCACGTCCGGGTCGGCGGCCAGCGGCGCCATCGTACGGACGTAGCGGCCGGTGTCGGTCAGCCCGTGCGCCGCCCAGGAGGCGAGCGTCGCGAACGGCACGAGCAGGCACGCCAGGGCCAGCAGAACGGCCGACAGGGCGTTCCGCGGCCGGAAGGGCGCCCGCTCGGGCAGGGGCGCACGGTCGCGCTCGGACACCCTTCAAGGCAAGGGCCCGCGGGCCCGTCCCGCGACCGGCGTGACTGCATTCGGCCCCGCGGGACGAGCCGAACGTGTCGTGCCGGTACCGAGTCAGTCGAGCGGCCGGCCGGCGGCGTCCTCGTGCGTGTAGTAGCGGTAGAACATCGCCACGAAGACGCCCACCCCGACCCCCACCCCCACCCCGGTGGACTGCAGCACGGACTCGCCGGTCTGGCTGTAGAGGAAGCCGATCGCGCAGCCGGTGAAGGCGAACCAGAGCAGCGCGTGCGCCTCGCGCCCCAGCCACGGGGAGAGGCGCCACACGGCGGCGAACAGCACGGCGAACACGAGCGCGGTGACGAAGCCGAACAGCAGGTTCCAACCGGTGACGGGCCCGGCGTCACGCCGGATGGCCGCGGCCCAGTAGCCGTAGACGAGCCCGAGGACGACGGGCACCGCGACCTTCGCCATCGCGTGGGTGCGCGGGCCGAAGACATCGGGTGTACGGCGTTGCCTGGTCATCCTGCGCGAGGCGGGTGCCGCATGAGCCATGAGAGCTCTCCTCTCTCTCCCTGCCCCTGCCTCCCAGGGCACACCGCCGGGAACCGCCTGGCAAGTCGGCGGACGCGACGCGCTGCCCGCCCTGTGCCGCCGGACCGTCGCCGAGGAGCGGGCGAAACCCTCGAAGGCGGACGTTTAGGGGCCTGGGGCCCCCCTTTGCAGCCGCAGCGGTTACCGTGCTGACGTACGTGATCGACAGGGGGAGGGACCAGATGCCCGGAACCGTGCTGCTGCTGGCGGCCTCGCCGGTGGGCAAGGGGCGCCTGGTCGACGCCGCGTCCGTGCTCCCCGTCCTGGCCGCCGTCCAGCCCGGCGTGCTGGCCGGCACGGACACCGCGAACGTCGTCGAACTCGCCGACCCGCTGGAGCCCCAGGCCGTCCTCACCCGGCTCCGCGCCGCCGCCGCGGCCCCCGGACCGCTCACCGTGTACGTCACCGGCCAGCTCCAGCTCGACCGCCGCCAGCGCCTGCCCCACCTGGCGCTGGCCCGCACCACCGCCTCCACCGCCCGCTACACGGCCTTCCCCTGGCACTGGTTCCGGGACGAACTGCGCCTCAGACCGGCCGGCGCCACGACCCTCCTGCTCGACCTGCACGCGGACGCCGAGACCTGGGAGCTGCTGCGCGGCACCCCGCTGGACTCGGGCCGCGGCAACGCCGTGTACGGCCGTATCGCACCCCCGCCGTCCAGGCGCACGGTCGCGGCACCGGCGTACATGAAGGCCGTCGCGACGATCCTGCGCAGCGGGTTCCGGCCGCCGCCGGAACAGTTGCACCAGCAGGCGCTGGCCCGGATCGCGCCGGAGAGCGCGGGCACCGACCTGGTGCTGAGCACGCCGGGCCCCGCGGCCGGTGACCCGCACGCCGCCATCACCGCCGCCGTCCAGTCCGGCCGCCACGCCGACGCCGACGCGCTCGCCGCCCGGCACGAGCAGGCGGCCGTCGCCGCGCACGGGCCGGCCTCCGAGGAGGCCCTGCACTGGGCCGAGGTCCGGGCCGACCTGGCGATGTTCGCGGGGGACGCGGGCCGCAGCTGCCACACCTGGCTGACGGTGGCCGCCGTCCGTCTGAACGCCGGTCAGGCACCGGACGCGCCCGCCGTCGAGGCCGCCGTGGACCGCGCCCACCACCAGTGGGGCCAGGTCCGCGACCCCGCCCGCGCCCGCGAACTGGGCGCGGCGCTCGCCGACTTGCGCGGCCGGGTCCCCGGGCGCCGTGAGGGGGCGCTCGACCATGTGCAGCGGCAGCTGAGGCAGTTGCAGACCCAGGCCTAGGGTCGCGTGCGCCGTCTGCGCCTGGCGTGACGGGGGCGTGCAATCGCTTGCTCATGTCGCGTCAAAGGTCTGCCGCCGAGGCCTGACCTGGTGTCATGATGTGGGGATGACAGAGGGGGACGAAGTGGCTGTCTTAGGCGTGCGCGTCCGGCTGGGCGCCGGCGGGACCGTGGACGATGTCAGAGCCCTGAAGACGTGGCTGGAGCGGGAAGAGCCGCTCGCGGAACTGCTGTCCGAGAAGAAGCTGAGCATCGAGGCGCAGACCAGCGCGGAGGCGACCAAGGGGCGGCTGGGACCCGACCTCGAACTCGTCCTCAAAGTGCTCGGTGACGTCGTCACGATCGCGTCACTGACCGAGTACACCGCACGCGCGGTGAAGACCTGGACGAACAACCGCCGCAGGCTCCAGGGCGGCGATCCCCAGCCGCAGATCCGCCCGCTGGACACCGACGGGGAGTAGGCCGGTGAGCCGCTTCGACCCGCGCGGCGAAGTGAACCGGGCGCTGCTGGTCGGTGTGTCCGAGTACGACCACACGGCACCGGATCCCCAGGGCGTCACCGGCCAGCTCCCCGCCGTGCGGCACAACCGGAGGACACTCGAGGACGCACTGCACCGGGGCAGCGTGTTCGATGCGCACGAGGTGCGGGCTCTGGCCTCGCCGACCCCGGACGAGTTCACGGGGGCACTGCGCCGCGCCTGCCAGGACGCCAGGGGACTGCTGCTGCTCTACTTCGCCGGGCACGCCGTCACCTCCACCTCCGGCAACGAACTGCACCTCCAACTGCGCACTGCCCGCGTGCTCACGGGCGACGGGCTGCCCGGCTCGGTGAGTTTCAGCGAGGTGCTGGGCGAACTCGTCGAGAGCCGCGCCCAGCAGGTGGTGGTGATCCTCGACTGCTGCTACGCGGGCAACGCCGCGGAGATCTGGCACCGCTTCGACGATCCGAAGCGGAAGAAGCACAAGGTGCTGCTGCTGATGAGCGTGCAGCCCAACCGCTGCATCCTGGGCGGCGACGCCGACGCCCCGACGCCCTTCACCCGGGAACTCGTGCACGTCCTCGACGAGGGCGGCGAGGTGTGGCTCTCCCGGCTGTACGCCGCGGTGAAGCAGCGGATGGCCGAGGCGAAGTACAAGGCGGAGGACGACGACTCGCAGCGGCCGCAGGCGCTGGCTCCCCCCTGGGACCCGGACGCGGACGTGCTGCTGGCGGCGGGCCCGGTGATCACGCCCGAGCCGGACCCCCCGCCTCCCCCCTGGGCCCTCTGGCTCCGGCGCATGCTCGGCCGTGCCCGAAAAGCCCTCCAACGGCTCGGACGTACCGGCCTGGCGGTGCTGCTGGCGCTGCTCGCCACCGGCGCCGGCGGCTACGGCGTCCTCGTCCTGACCGGCGACTCCGGCCCCTGCGCCCCGGCACTGGAGCTGCGTCTGCTCACCGACCCCGACCTGGAGCAGGCGATGAAGGCGGCCGCGGACGCCTACGTCGCCTCGGACGCCAACACCACGAAGGACGGCTGCCGGCGCAGCGGCGTCACCGTCTACAGCGCCGGTGCCGCCGGTGTCGTGACCGCGCTGGGCAAGCGGACCGACGCCTGGCAGCAGCCGCGCGACGACGACAACCCGCAGCGGGACATCGGCCCGCAGCCGGACGTGTGGATCCCCGGCACCCGCGCGGACGTCCGCCGGGCCACCGCGGCCCAGGAGGACCGCTTCTTCGCCCGGCTGTACCCGGACACCGGGCCGTTCGTGTACTCGCCGGTCGTCCTGGCCGTCCCGGAGGGCCTGGACGACGCCGTCGAGCCCACCGGGCAGTCGCTGTCGCAGCTGGTCACCGACCTCGAACAGGCGCCCGGCGAGGCCGAAGTGCACCGACCCGACCCGGAGTTCGCCGACGCGGCGCTGCTGGCGACGACGGGCCTGTACGGCGGCGGAGCAGACGCGCGCCGCGCGGAGCGGCTCCTCACACGGTCCGGCCGGCCCGAGCCCTCCGCCGCCCGGCTGCTGTGCACGCTGCCCGACGTCGACGCCGTCGACGACCGCAGCGCGGCCCTGGTCCCGGAGTTCCTGCTGCGCAGCGGCGTCGGCTGCCACCCGGCCACGCGCGCCCCGCGCACCGCCGTCTACCCCGACGACGTCCCCGGACTGGAGCCGACGTTCGTGCGGGTGCGCTGGGAGGACGGCGAGCGGGACGCCGACGCGCGGGACGCCGAGGTGGACCGCTTCCGCTCCTGGCTGACCGGCGACGAGGGCCGCGGGGTGCTCGGCGAGCAGGGCTTCCGGTCCGCGCACGGCGAGCGACGCCTGCTGGATGCGAAGTCGGCCCCCGAGGGACTGACCGACGAGGTCCCGCCCGCCCACTCCGCCGACCCGTCGGCCATGGACACGGCACTGGAGCGCTACGGCAACGCCCACGGCCCCGGCCGGGTCCTGTACCTCCTCGACAGCTCCGGCTCGATGGCCGGCCTGTGGGACGGACCCAGCGGCGGCCCGGGCATTCTCCGGCAGACCCTGACGGGCCTCGGCGGGGAGGACGAGTACGGGGTGTGGGCCGTGCACGGGCTCAAGGGCCGTACGCACACCGACCTCCTGGGCTTCGGCACGCACGCCCGCCGGGAGGCCGAGCGGTCCCTGGGCGCCGCCCGGGTGCGGGACGCGGAAGCCGATCCGTCCGCCGCCCTGCGGGACGCCCTGGCGTTCATGCGGGAACGCGGCGCCGACGGGCGGCCGCAGCTGATCGTGTACCTCACCGACGGCGAGGACGACAACCGCCTGACCGGTGACGGACTGCGGAAGGTGGTCGACAGTGCCGGGGCCGCCGGCGTGCCCGTGGCCATGGTGACGCTGAAGAACGGGGCCTGCGACCGGGACCGCCCCGGCACGCTGATCGCGGACGCCGGCCGGGGCCGCTGCCTGGACGCCGGGGACGACCTCGTGCCCGCCCTGCGCGACGAGGTCGCCCGCACCGGAACGGGGGAGGAATGATGGCCCGACGCCTGACGGCCGCCGCGCTGTCCCTGCTGTCGCTGCTGACGTTCACGGCCTGCACCGGCGGTGAAGCGCAGCAGCAGCCGGGCGTCGACCCCTCCCCCCGGATCGTGGTGGCCAGCGGCCAGGACGTCACCGGCAAGAACGGCATCCGCCAGCAGCTCATCGACGCCTGGAACGCCAAGGAGGGCGACCACGGCTATCGGGCCCGCCTGGTGGAACTGCCCGGCTCCGCCGACCAGCAGCGCAGCCAGCTGCTCGGCGCCCTCCAGTCCGGCAGCGCCGAGTACGACGTGGTGAACCTGGACGTGACGTGGATCCCGGAGTTCGCCGAAGCCGGCCTGATCCGCCCGCTGAGCGACTCGGCGGTCGAGGACCCCGAGGACATCGTCAAGTCCGTGGACAGCACGTCGTACTGGGACGGCAAGCGGTACGCGGTCCCCTTCAACAGTGACGCGGGCCTGCTGTATTACCGCAAGGACCACCTGGTGAAGGCGAGTGCCTCCCGCACCGACCTCGGCGAAGACGTCACCTGGGACGAACTGCGGGAACTGCTCGGCCCCCTCGACGAAGCCGGGATCAAGGACTACGAGGCGATCTGGACCACCCAGCTCGCCCCCTACGAGGGCCGCACCGTCAACGCGATCGAGGCCTTCGCCTCGGCCGTACCGGGCTTCCGGCTCACCGACGACGACGGCGAGTACGTCGCGACCGAGGAGCAGTTGACGGCCGGGGTGAGCGAACTGCGGGAGCGCACGGCCTCGCCGTACACCCTCGACGGGACCTCCGAGTCCCGCGAGGCCGAGTCGCTCAGCGCCTTCGCCGAGGGCCGCACGACGTTCCTGCGGCACTGGCCGTACGTCTACCCCACCCTGCACGAGACCTTCGGGGCCAACCTCGGGGTGGCCCGGCTGCCCGGCAAGTCCGTGCTCGGCGGCCAGAACCTCGCCGTCACCTCCTCCACGTCCGAGCAGCGCGCCGCGAAGGCCGCCGAACTGATCGCGTTCCTCACCGACCCCGACAGCGAACGCTGCCTGCTGCGCGCCGGGTTCGCCGCGACCCGCACCTCGGCCTACCAGGAGCCCGGCACGGCCCCGGCATGCGGGCACGCCCCCGCGTACGCCGAGGGCCCCTCGGCGTCGCCCGGCGGCGAGAGCACGGCCCGTCTGGCCCCCGACCGGATGGCCGACGGCACCAGCTACTCACGCGACATCCTGCTCCCGGCCCTGAGCGAGGCGGTGCACCGCCCCCGCACCCCGCTCTACGGCGCGGTGACCCACACCATCACCACCGAACTCGACGCCCTGTACGGCCCGCCGAAGGGGCCGGGCGGCAGCCGGCCGGGTGACGCGGAGGTAGCGAAAAGCCTTGACGAGGCACTGAGGAAGATTTTGCCCGGTTGAATCTCCTCCCGGTGATGTTCACATTTCCTCCATTGCTTACGTGTGCCCCCGTGGGTAGCGTCGTTTTCGCACTGACCATGCAATCCGGCCAAGCAATCCGGCCATGCAATTCAAAAAACGGGGATGGACTTCGTGACCATACGAAGCAAGGGAATTTCTGCTGTCATCACCTTCGCCATGACCGGCGCGCTGTGCGGCGTCGGGGCGCAGGCGGCACAGGCCGCTCCGGCACAGCCGGAACTGCGCGCCGGAGCGGACGAGATCTGCGCGGTCCTCGGGATCGGCAGCGGCGCGGCGGGCCTCACCAAGGCGCTGGCCAAGGGTGCCTCGTGGGTGGGCATCGGCGCCAGCATCGGGTGCTACGCGTACACGAAGGCCAAGGAGGCCACGCCGGCGGAGAGGCGGGCCGCGATGATCGCCTCCTACAAGAAGTACCAGGCGATGAGCGACATCAAGAAGCTCGATGCGCTGGGCTACTACTGCCGCAAGAAGAGCGGCGGTGGTGGCGGCGGCACCGATGTCGCGCCCGCCGACCCGACCGTGAAGGTGGGGTACCGCGACATCAGGATGAAGGGCGTGACGTACAAGTGCACGGCGACCGGGGACTGACCGGCCGGCGCGGCCCGGGCTATGGAGAACGCCTGCTGTTCTCCATAGCGCTGGTCGTGGTGAGCCTGCTGTGGATCACACGGGACATGGCGACGTGGGCGACGGCGACCTGTGCGGTCGGCGCCGCCGGTGGAGCGGTCGGGGTTTTTTATTTCGGCTGGCGTTATCTGCGTTCCCGTGAGAATTCGCATTGACTGAATCCGCGCGCTGAATTCACTCGCCGAATTCTTTGCTCACGTCGCACTCGAACCAGACGGTCTTGCCGGGCCGGTCGGGGAGGGGAGTCCATCCCCACCGGTCCGTGACGGCGTCGACGATCAGCACGCCGCGTCCGTCCTCGGCGAGTTCGTCCACAGCTGTGGACAGGGGCGGTCGCGGGCACGTGTCCGTGACCTCCACCCGCACCCCACGCCCGTCCGGCCGCCGCGTCATCAGCACCGCGGCGCGCCGGTCGGGCGTGTGGCGCACGACGTTGGCGACCAGCTCGGTGAGGGCGAGCGAGGCGGAGTCGCACAGTTCGGCCATCTCCCAGGCGGTGAGACAGACCCTGAGGATGCGGCGCAGGTGCCGGGCGGAGTGCTCACCCAGGGTGAAGTCCGTGCCATACCTGGTGCCAAGTCCGCCCGCCTGGTCGGCAGTTACATGATTCATGCCACCAGCGTGAAGTCAAGTGGTTACTCTCGGCTACAGACCGAAATGAACGCCGCGCGGCGTTCGGACCCAGGGGTGACCTCTCATGCCCAACATCCGCCGACTCGACCCCACCGCCTCGCCGTTGGACTACTTCGGCTCGGAGCTCCGCCGGTACCGGGAGAGTGCGGGGCTGTCCCAGAAGGAACTCGGGGACTGCATCTTCTGCACGGGCTCGCTGGTCGGCCAGATCGAGACCGCGCACAAGGTCCCGACCAGGGAGTTCGCGGAGCGGGCGGACGTGGCCCTGATGACCGACGGTTTCTTCTCGCGGTTGGTGGGGCTGGTTCTGCGGAGCCAACTCCCTACGTGGTTTCAGGCATATGCGGAGATGGAGGGCAACGCCTCCTACATCTCTACGTACCAGTGCCAGCTGGTGTACGGGCTGCTCCAGACGGCGGACTATGCCCGGGCCGTACTGGGTGTCGAGCAGAAGGAGAAGCTCGACGAGATGGTGGCGGCCCGGATGGAGCGGCAGCGCATCCTGGAACGCGAGCAGCCGCCGGTGGTGTGGACGGTGCTGGACGAGGCCGTGCTGTACCGGCAGATCGGCAGTCGCGACATCATGCGAAACCAACTCGCCCACCTGTTGGGTCTCATCGGGCAGCCCTGGACGCACCTCCAGATCCTGCCGTTCTCAGCCGGCCAGCACTCGGCGATGATGGGCTCCTTCAATCTCCTCCGGTTCGACGGCGACCCAGACATCCACTACAGCGAGAGCTATGACCAAGGCCATATGACGGCCAATCCAGAGGTCATCAGGGAACGTTCGGTCGGTTACGCTCGCCTCCAGGCCGATGCCCTCTCCGAGAGAGGGTCGGCGGAACTGATCGCCCGCGTGATGGAGGAACGCTATGGGGAGCACCCTGGATCTGACGCGCGCTCGGTGGCGTAAGTCGTCGTACAGCGGCAGCAGCGGCGGCGATTGCGTGGAGGTCGCCGACCTCGAAGCCAGGGTCGCAGTCCGAGACTCCAAGTACCCGGAGGTCGGGGTCCTCACTGCCTCTCCGGAGGCTTACGGCGCCTTCGTGAGGTACGTCCGGGCGTCGAAGACGCGCAGAGTGTAGACGTCGCTGCCGTTTCTCGACGGCGAGGCCGGCGGGGGCAAGGATGTCGGAGTCGCCGCTGACCATGACGATGTCCCTGCCGTCCATCTGGTGGTCAGATCTTGGAGGTTGCTGCCGCCGGTGTCGCAGGTCTGGCTACCCGAGGAGCCCGCACACAGCACGTAGCCGGGCCATGCGGTCGAAGTCGAGCCTCACGTCGAACTCGACCAGGTGTCCCTGTTCAGAGAATACGAACACCACTGCCGGGTCACCGACTGCCCGCGCCGTCGCACTCTCCTGCCCGAAACGGACACGTAGCCCATCCGCGTACAAGCGGACGCCACCCGCAGAACTGTCCTGGCTGGACTCGGTGTACGACATCAGTGGAACACCGGATTCGATGGTGCCGGGCACGCCCAGAGGGAGCTCGCTGTCTTCTGGCCGGACGACGTGGACCAAGATGAGTTCCACCACCTCGCCGCTGTCGTGGTCCGTCTTGATCTCGACCAAGGAGGCCGCGACATCGAGAACGACGGAGTGCGGTGCCTGTTGAAGGCGTGCGTAGCCCGGCCACTGGATGGCCATGGGGACGTACTCGTCGATCTCAACGACGTGGCCTTCGTGCGGCTGAACGCCCTGAATTGTGAACGGCACTGGGCCTCACCTGAGCCGATTACGCGCCACGTACCGGACTTCCTCCCAGGTATCCGTACGCAGCTGTTTCAGAACGTCTTTCGGCACACTCTTGTGGTGGGCGACGGCGAGCCTGACGGATTCGTCGAGGTCCGCTGCCACCATGGTCAGGAGGTCGGGGGTTAGCTTTCGCTTGCTCGCCACCATGGACCGCACCCTTGAGTCTCGATCATTGGCCAGCACCCGGAGGGTCTCCAAGGGAACCGTCTTGTTGTGGGCGACCCAGAAACGGGCTTCCGGGTACCGTTCGATGACCTCCCGCCGCACGCCGGGAGCCGCGGGCTCGGAACTCGCCCTGCCGTATTCCTGATTGCCGCTTCCTGCCTGAGTCGGGGAAGCTGAGAGCGGTCGTGTTTGCTCAGTTGTACGTCCCACCGGAAACCCTCACCTCGTTCATGATGCCACTAGTGCCGAGAGTCGGAGTACGTCCGGGTTCTCGCCCCATTGCCGCGCACGGCAGGCATCGAGAAGGTCCCCTCCTTCCGCTGCGGCACGCTTGGCTCCGCCTGTTACCGGGAAGGGCACCATGCTGCCGTACAGGCCGACGTTGTAGGCCGGCGGGCAGACGACTTCGGCTCCGGTCAGGTAGCTGAAGCCGCCGAGGCTGAGGCCGTCGAGGAGGCCGAGGCTGGTCTGGCCGATGACCTCGATGGCTTTGTTGGTGACCTTGTGCGCTACACGCGCGGAGTGGAGGTACCGGCGGCGGCGCCTGGCGGCATTGCGCTGTCTGGCCTGCCCATGGCGTTGATCGACTCCGCTGACGGCGAGGGCGCACGACAATCCGGTCGACCGTGCTGCAGGCGGCGTACGCCTCCTGGTCAACCGGGAAGATCGGCTGAATCTGGTCGAAGATCCCTTATCGCGTCAGCGGCTGTCCGCGACCGTCCGCGGGCCCTGCTGGGGATCATCCGCTCTCGCCGGTCCCGCGTTCGCCGCGAGCAGTAGGGTCGCGACGGCGACGACGGCCGCGGCGAAACCTCGGGCGTACCGCTCGGCGGTGCGTGTGCGTTCGAGCACGGCGACCTCGCAACTGGGGCGGTGGCTACGACAGCAGCGTGTTAAGCACGCTTAACTCTCGGTTTAACCTAGGGGCTGTCCGAGCCGAACGGCAAGAGGGGCAGGGGGAGCCGGCGTGGGGGAGCGTGACGATCCGGGGACCATCGGGCGGCGGGTGCAGCGATTACGTGTCGAACAGGGGCTGACCCAGAGGCAGTTGGCGGAACCTGTGTACACCCCCGCCTACATCTCCACCCTGGAGTCGGGCCGGGTGCGGCCCTCCGACGACGCCCTGCGGCATCTCGCCGGACGGCTCGGCGTCGCCTTCGACGAACTCGCCACCGGCCGCTCGGCGCGGCGCGTGACCGAGCTGCGGCTGCGGCTGACCGAGGCCCAGCGCGTCTTCGCCGTCGGAGAGGCCGAGGCGGCGGCGGAGCAGTACGCCGAGCTGCTCGTCGAGGCCGAGGCACAGGGGCTGGCCGGGGAACAGGCCGCCGCGCTGCTCGGGCTCGGCGAGTGCGCCCTGGAGACGGGCGAGCTCGGGGCGGGGCGGCGGTACTTCGAGCGGGCCGAGGCCTGTCTCGCCGGCGCGCCGCTGCCCGCACGGGTCCCGGCGCTGCGGGGGCGGGCCGTCGCGCACTACCTCGCAGGCGAACTCCGGTACGCCGTCTATCTGCTGGAGACCACCCTCGATGAGCTGAACCGCGGTGGGCTGCACGATCCCGACGCGCTCCTGTTGCTCTACGCCAGCGCCATCGGGCCCTACATGGACATGGGCGCGCACGCCCGCGCCGCCCAGGCCGCCGAGTTCGCCCTGGCGCTCGCCCCGCAGTCCGGCGACCCGGCCCTGGTCGCGCGCATGCACCGGTCCGTCGCCCGCACCCTGGTCGCCGAGGGCCGTCTCGCCGAGGCCGACGCCTCGCTGGCCAAGGCCGCCGAGCTGTACCGGAGCCTGCAGATCCGCACCGAACTCGCCAACTGCCACTGGATGCGCGGCTACGTCTACGCCCAGGACGGCCAACTGGAGCGGGCCGAAGGTGAGTTACGGGAGGCCCTCGGCATGCTGTCGGCCAAGCGCGCCGCCCTCTACAGCAGCCAGGTCGCCGTCGAACTGGCCGACGTGCTGCACCGGCGCGGAAAGTCGGACGAGGCGGCGGCCCTGCTGCACGGCGTCCTCGACGACCTGTCCTCCGAGCGCGGCGCCGTCCACTCCGCCGCCGCGCACCGCCTCCTCGGCATCATCGCCGAGGACGCCCGCCGCACCGAGGACGCCGAGGAGCACTACGTCCGCGCCCTGAGCCTGCTGGAGCGGGCCGGCGCCGCGGGGGACCTGGCCGACCTGTGCCGGCTGCTGGGCGACCTGCTGCGCCGCACCGGTCGGGTGGAGGCCGCGCTGGACGCCTACCGGACGGGTCTCGGACACCGTACGGCTCCCGGCACCACCACCCTCGGGCCCGCGCCCGCCCAGCCCCCGCTGTGAGGGGACAGCGGGTACGGCAGCCGGACACCCCGCACGACAAGCCCTGAGGCCAGGCCGGGGCGACGGGCCCGGCGCGCGGGTTTCGCACCCCCCGCCTCGGGTAGTCGGGCGACGATTCCGGGAGGGCTCGGTGCATGATCCGGGCGGGCGCCGGGCTCGGGCCCTGGGAGGCGCCGGGTCGGTCGCCGTAAGCCGGCCGACCGGGCGGTCGCCGTCACGGCGACCGGCCGCGCGGGCGTCGCGCAGCGGGTCGTCCCGGGCGGGTGGTCGTGCGCCGGCCCACCTCGCGTCCGTGGCAGGGCGGCCCGGAAGAGCGTCGATGGTGAAGGCCGGTGGTGAAGGAGGCGGTGGTCGTGCGGCCCAGGGACGATCCCCGAGGCTCCCCCGGCGGTGACCCGGGTCCGCGCCGCACCGGGGGCGGTGACCTGGACCTGGACGGGATCCGGGCCGCCGATGTGATCGCGATGGGCGTGCGCGGCGTCGAGCCCTCACAGGTCCCGGGCCGGTTGTGCGAGGTGGCGGTCGAGTTGCTGCCGGTGACCGGCGCGAGTGTGTCGCTGCGCAGCGAGGGCATGCCGGTCCAGCTCAG
Source organism: Streptomyces sp. NPDC007991 (assembly GCF_042958445.1). NCBI lineage: Bacteria > Bacillati > Actinomycetota > Actinomycetes > Kitasatosporales > Streptomycetaceae > Streptomyces > Streptomyces sp. NPDC007991. The sequence continues at coordinate 92,621 of NZ_JBIBJD010000019.1, read as the reverse complement.
CGCCAGCAGCGCGCAGGCCGCGCACCTGGCGGAGATCCAGGCGACGCTGGGTGACGGCCCCTGCCAGAGCGTGCTGGAGGAGGGGGCGCCCGTGCTCGCCTGCGATCTGACGACCGGCCGGGACGCGGGCCGCTGGCCGGTCTTCGCCCAGCAGGCGACGGAGGCCGGGGTACGGGCGGTGTACGCGGTGCCGCTGGGCAGCGACGCGGTGTGCGTCGGCACCCTCGACCTGTACCGCGACAGCCCGGGCGGGCTCACCGACCGCCAGCTGCACGTGGCCCGGCTCGTGGCCGGTGTGATGACGGTGGCCCTGATGGCACTGCCCCGCGAGACCGAGGCCGAGCCGCGGGACGAGGAGACCTGGCTGAGCGGGCTGGCCGCGGACCACGACGAGGTCTACCAGGCCGTGGGCATGATCATGGCGCAGCTCGGCACCGGCGCCGACGACGCGCTCGCGCGGCTGCGGGCGGACGCCTTCGCGCGCGGCCGCACGGCCCTGGACGTGGCCCGCGAGGTGATCGCCCACCGCAGGCATTTCGAGAGGTAGCCAACCGCCGCCGATCCGGTACCGGGTTCAGATCCGTGCCCGCCCCTGCTTCGTGATCTCGGTCAGGCGCCGCGCCCCGACATCCACCATCTGCTGCGTGAGCTCCGCGTACACCTCGTCGAGACCGGCGTTGGTGAGCGTGATCGTCTCCTGTCCCACCCGTACGGCCGCGAGGTCCACCGTGAGGTACGTCAGCTCCCCGTCCTCCGTCTCACCGGCCAGGGTGACCCGCAGGGCCTGCCGGGCGTCCCCCGCCGGCGGCAGCGGCATGTCGCTGACCTGGACGGTCTGGACGCCGCCGCGCGTGGTCGCGGCCGGGAACTCGCCGCACGTGCCCGGCAGCGACTTCAGCCAGGCCAGGGTGCGGTCGACGTCCGCCGGCGGATGGGCGGCGACCTGGTAGCGCACCTGGGCGTCGGTGTCGGCGTCGTCGAACGCGGCCGTCGCCCGTGGCCCGGCCGGGGTGCCGAAGAGTTCCTCCGTGTAGAGGGCGTCGAGCAGCCGCTGGCAGTCGAGGTGCTCCGTGGTCGCCTTGAGCAGCCCGTCCCGCCAGGTACTGGCACCCCGCGTCGGTCCCCACGGCTCCCCCAGGTCCGCGTGGGTGATCAGCGCCGCCTGGGCCTGGGCCTCGGTGAGACCGGCCCCGGAGCTCGCGGGCCGCTCGACGGCGGGTGACGCGCCGGTGCCGGTCGGGGAGGCGGAGAACCACCGCGGCCGCGGCTCGTCCCGGAGGGAACAGGAGGCCGTGACCAGCAGGGCGGTCACGGACAGCGCGCAGGCGAGGAGGGCGCGGGCACCTGGGCCGCGCCGGCCGGCCGGAGGGTGGGGCATCGCAGGCCTCCTGCGGGAGTTCATGGAGGTGCCTCCCGACGGGGCGGGCTCTCCAAGATCGGGTACCTGCTCTTACGGCACCACCGCGACGGGCGGCACACCAGTGCGACGGGCTGTTCGAGTGAGGGGAAACCGCACTGCGGGCCCTGGGAAAAAGCCGTGGCTCCGCGCGCCACGCCCCTGCTACGGTCACGCCCATGAAGCGCGCCCAGCCGTTCCCGTCTCTCACGACGACGCCGGAGAGTGTCCCGGCGCGCTGACTGCTGACGCAGATGTCTTCAAGCCCCGGGGTGAGTGCCCCGGGGCTTCTTCGCGTGGTGCTCGCCTCCGACCCGAGGAGCCCACCATGCACGACCACCGACGGCTCGGCCGTGAACTGAACCTCTTCGACACCGACCCGCTGATGGGGGCGGGGCTGCCGTACTGGCTGCCCGACGGCGCCATCGTGCGGCACACCCTGGAGGAGTACATCCGCGAGGCGGAACGGCGGGCCGGCTACCGGCACGTGTACTCGCCCGTCCTCGGCAAACGCGAGCTGTACGAGATCTCCGGGCACTGGGACCACTACAGCGAGGACATGTTCCCGCCGATGGACCTCGGCTCGGAACAGGTCCTGCTGCGCCCGAGCCTGTGCCCCCACCACGCCCTGATCTACCGCTCCCGTTCCCACAGCTACCGCGAACTGCCGCTCCGCATGGCCGAGTTGGGTGGCATGTACCGCTCGGAGCTGTCCGGCGTCCTCGGTGGTCTGACCCGGGTGCGGGCCATCACCCTCAACGACGCGCACATCTTCTGCACCCTGGAGCAGGCCGTCGAGGAGGCGCGTGCCGCGCTGGAGCTGATCGGCCGGGCCTACGCGGACCTCGGCATCCGCGCGGTCCGCCACCGTCTCTCGCTGCCCGGCGAGGGCGGCAAGTACGTGGCGGACCCGGACCTGTGGCGGCGGGCCACCGCCATGCTGCGCGAGGTCCTGGACGGCTCCGGCATCCCGTACGAGGCCGTCGAGGGCGAGGCGGCCTTCTACGGCCCGAAGATCGACGTGCAGATCGCCGACCCGGCCGGGCGGGAGTCGACCCTGTCCACCGTCCAGATCGACTTCCACCAGCCCGAACGCTTCGACCTGCACTACATCGGCGCGGACGGGGCCAAGCACCGCCCGGTCATGGTGCACCGCAGCGTCATCGGCAGTGTGGAGCGCGCGGTCGCCCACCTCGTCGAGGCCCACGGCGGGGCCTTCCCGCCCTGGCTGGCCCCGGTGCAGCTGGCGGTGCTCCCGGTCGGGGACGACCAGGCGGATCATGCTCACGAACTCGCGGCCCGCGCCGGTGACCTCGGCCTGCGCGCCGAGGTCCGCGGCCCCGAGCAGGGCACCCTCGCCGCGCGCGTCCGGGAGGCTCGGCTGGTCCCGTACCAGGCGGTGATCGGCGGGCGGGAGGCCGAGGCGGACCGGGTGGCACCGCGCCTGCGGGACGGGCGGCGGCTGGAAACCCTGCCCGCCGCCGCGTTCCTGCGGGGGGTCGCCGACCGGGTGGCGGCGCGCGGCACCGAGCTGTGGGAGGCGGCGTAGGAGCGGTTCCCCCGTATGCGCAGGTGCCGCAGGCCGTAGGGTCGAGCGTGCGGAGCCCGGTTCGAAGCCAGGTTCGAAAGCCCAGTGCGGGAACAGTGGAAGGAGCCACCGCCGTGACGGACGGTCAGCGTATTCCGGTGATCATCGACTGCGACACCGGCGTCGACGACGCCCTCGCCCTGCTGTTCGCCGTACGGCATCCGGCGCTCGACGTGCGGGCCATCACCTGCGTGGCCGGGAACACGGACGTGGACGGCGTGGTCCGCAACACCCTGACGGTGCTGGAGGTGGCCGGTGCCGGCGACATTCCCGTGGCCCGGGGCGCCGAGCGGCCGCTCATCGAACCCGTGCGGACGGCGCGGCATGTGCACGGGCAGGACGGGATGGGGGACCTGGGGCTGCCCGCGCCGACCCGTGTGCCGGTGGACGTGGACGCGGTGACGCTGCTGCGGCGCGAGATCCTCGCCTCGCCGAGGCCGGTGACACTGATCCCCATGGCGCCCCTGACGAACATCGCGCTGCTGCTGCGGACGCACCCGGAGGTGACCCGCAACATCGAGCGGATCGTGTTCATGGGCGGTGCGGTGGCGACCGGGAACGCCACGCCGGTCGCGGAGTTCAACGTGTGGCACGACCCGGAGGCGGCGGCGGTGCTGCTCACCGCGGGGGTGCCGATCACGATGTACGGGCTGGACGTGTTCAAGCAGGTCCTGGTCCCGGCGGCCGATGTCCAGCGCCTGCGCGCGGGCACCGACCCCAGCCTCCGCCTGGCCGGCGAACTCCTCGCCCACCGTGACCCCGCCACCTCGGGGGACCCCACCCCGACGGGCGGGCTCGGCGACGCGGGCGCGGTGTGCGCGGTGGTCGACCCGGGCGGCCTGACCACCGAGCGGCTGCCCGTCGAGGTCGCCCTGGCCCCCGGACCCACCCGCGGCCAGACGATCGTCGACCGCCGCCCGCTCCCCGGCGAGTCCGAGATCCACGAGGGAACCCGCGCCCAGCCCCTGGTGGACGTGGCGCTGGGCGTCGACGTGGAGCGGTACGTGAAGCTGTGGCTGACGGTGGTCGAAGGGGCTTAGTTTCCGGGGACTGGCCGACCAAAAGGGCCCGGGGCCGTGGAAGCCCCGGGCCCGTCATGGCGTCAGGAACGCGTCGCGCGCTTCCTGCGGGTCAGGACCACCATGGCCGCGCCGCCCGCGAGCAGGACACCCGCGCCGATGGCGATCGGGCCCGTGCTGCTGTCGGCGCCCGTTTCCGCGAGGTCGCCGCCGCCGCCGTTCGGCTTGGGGGCCGGGGGCGTCGTCGACTCGGAGGCGGACGGGGTGGGGGTGTCCGTGTCCGTGGCCGGGGGCGACGAGGGCTCGGACGGCTCGGACGGCGCCGGGGGCGTCGTCTCCTCGGCCGGCTTCGAGGGGCTCGCGGGCGGGGTGGACGGGGGCTGCGACTGAGTCGGCGGAGGCGTGAGCTCGCACTCCTTCGAGCCGCCGTTCCAGGCCGCGATCAGCTTGTCCTTGATGACCGGGCGGTCGGGGCCCTTGGGCAGCTCGCCGTGCTCGAAGCCGTCCTTCGCGTCGAGCACGCCGTCGAACTTCACGGCGCCCCGGTAGAGGTCGATCTGCCCGAAGCAGCCCTTGTCGGGGATGGCGATGTCAAGCGAGTCGGTGCCGCCCGGCTTGACCGTCACCGTGTCGAAGTCGACGAACACCTGCTCGCCGGAGGTCGCGAAGGTCGCGCCGTGCGCGAGGTAGGAGGCCAGGGAGGCCGTGCACGTCGTCGCGTCGCCGGCCGTGCGGACCTTGATGTGGACCTTGCCGTCCTCGGTCGGCTTCAGGTTCTGGTCGTCGACCTTCACCGAGTCGAAGAAGTTCGAGCCGTCGAGCGAGAACTGGCAGCGGTCGGTCCCGGTCTCCGTGCCGGCGCCGGTCCCGGGCTTGTAGGTGCCGCCGGACGACCAGCCGTCGCCACCGGGCGTACCGGTGGCGAACGCGGTGGTGGCGGAGGCGGCGCAGAGGGCGAGGGCCGCGGCGCCCGTCCCCAGCAGGCGTCGCGCGGTGACACGTCTCGCTATGGACATGCGGATCCCATTTCTTGGCTGTGCCGAACCCGGGTGACGGCAGGCGGGCAGCGCGCGGCACACGGCTGCCGGGGCCGCACCGGATGAGTGGTCGAAGAAACACTGGGCCCATTGGTCACATGCGCCTCAGTGCGCCCCCATCGTGGCCGTGCCGCAGCAAGCTGTCAACCTGCGGGTATGGAAAGGAAGTTGCTCCGCCATCACACTTTCATCACAGCAGGAATGGATTGCTCCGATCGACGCGATGGTTCCTCTTTCCGGCATTCTGGACAGATTCAGTGCTGTCGCTGTTGTCGATGCCGCCGCCCGTATGCCCCGCACAAGGAGACCGCGTGACCGATCGCTCCACCCTCGACCTGTCGTCCCGGGACCCCGACTGGTGGCGCCAGGCCGTCGTCTACCAGGTCTATCCCCGCAGCTTCGCCGACGCCGACGGCGACGGCCTCGGCGACCTGCGCGGCATCACCCGCCGCCTCACCCACCTCGCCGCCCTGGGCGTGGACGCCCTGTGGCTGAGCCCGTTCTACCCGTCCGAGCTGGCCGACGGCGGCTACGACGTCGCCGACCCCAGGGACGTCGACCCGCGCCTGGGCACCCTCGACGACTTCGACGCCCTGGTCGCCGAGGCCCACCGGCTGGGTCTGAAGGTCATCGTCGACCTCGTGCCCAACCACTCCTCGCACCAGCACGTCTGGTTCCAGGAGGCCCTGCGCTCCGGACCCGGCTCGGCGGCCCGCGACCGGTACGTCTTCCGCGACGGCCGCGGCGAGCACGGCGAGCTCCCGCCCACCGACTGGCAGTCCGTCTTCGGCGGCAGCGCCTGGAAACGGGTGCCCGACGGCCAGTGGTACCTGCACCTGTTCGCCCCCGAGCAGCCCGACCTCAACTGGGAGAACCAGCAGGTCCGCGCCGACTACCGCACCACCCTGCGCTTCTGGTCCGACCGAGGGGTCGACGGCTTCCGCGTCGACGTCGCCCATGCCCTCGTCAAGGACCTGAGTGAACCGCTGCGCGACCTCGGCGCTCCCGAGCTGAGCCGCGAGGACGCCCTCACCGCGATGCCGCCCGGCACGCACCCGTTCTACGACCGCGACGACGTGCACGAGATCTACCGCGACTGGCGCAAGATCCTGGACGCCTACCGGCCGCCCCGCATGGCCATCGCCGAGGCATGGGTGCCCGGCGCCCGGCGCGCGCTGTACGCCCGCCCGGACGAGCTCGGCCAGGCCTTCAACTTCGAGTACCTGGAGGCCGGCTGGGACGCCGGCGAACTGCGGCAGATCATCACCGACTCGCTCGCCACCGCCCGCGCGGCCGGCGCCTCGGCCACCTGGGTGCTGTCCAACCACGACGTGGTCCGCCACGCGTCCCGCCTGATGCTCCCGCCCGGCACCGACGAGAACGCCTGGCTGCTCTCCGGCGGTCACGCCCCCGCCGTCGACGAGGCGGCCGGGCTGCGCCGGGCCCGGGCGGCCACCCTGCTGATGCTGGCGCTGCCCGGCTCGGCGTACGTCTACCAGGGCGAGGAGCTGGGCCTGCCCGAGGTCGCCGACCTGCCCACCGAGGTGCTCCAGGACCCGATCTGGGAACAGACCGGCCATGTCCGCAAGGGCCGCGACGGCTGCCGGGTGCCGCTGCCGTGGACGACGACCGGACCGTCGTACGGCTTCGGGCCGGGCGGCGCCTGGCTGCCGCAGCCGCCCGGCTTCGCCGCCCACGCCGTCGAGGCGCAGGACGGCGTCGAGGGCTCGACCCTGGAGCTGTACCGCACGGCCCTCAGGCTGCGCCGCAAACTGCTCGACGGCGAGGAGCTGACCTGGGCGGAGGACACCCCGGACGGCGTCCTGCAGTTCGACCGCTGCGAGGGCTGGCGGTGCGTGACGAACCTGTCCGGCACGGCGGTCCCGCTGCCGGCCGGTGAGGTCCTGCTGGCCAGCGCCCCCCTGGAGGACGGCCGGCTCGGGCCGGACACGACGGTGTGGCTCGCGCGCTAGGAGTTCCCGCATCCCGTCCCCGGCCCCGGGGCGAGCCCCCGCGGCCGGGGTCCGGGCCCACCCGCACGGCCCAGCAGTACACGCCACCTGCGGGAACGACATCCGACATCTCGGTGGCGGACGCCGGCTCCGGTCAGTAGCGCACGGCCCGCGCCACCACGGCCCGGACCTCGCCGGACAGATCGTGGGTGCTGCGGGCGGTGGCCGTGGCCACGTCGCCCGCCTGCACATGCTCCACCGTGACGATGACCGTGTCGGTCAGCCGGCCCCCGGCGTCGGTGAAATCGACCTGGACGGCGAAGGACCGTTCCGAGTCGTCGGTGTTGGTGACGGTGATCTCGGACCGGGCCCGGCCGTCGGAGCCGACCGTGGGCCGGGCGGCCTTCACATCGCCCTTGACGTCGATGCCGCCCCGGATGTCGTCGAGCCTGCGTCCGGCCTCCGCCGTGGCCGACTCCACCGCCTCGGACGCTTGCGAGGCGAACGACCCGACCGCCGACTCCGCCTCGCGGGCGGCGTCCCCGGGGCTGTCGCCGCCGCAGCCGGTGAGTACGGCGGCCAGGGCGAGGGGCAGCACCGCCCCGCCCGCCGCCCAGCGCGTCAAGCGCGTCAGGCGGCGGGCCGGGGCCGTGCCGCCGCGTCCTGTGGTCCTGCCGCGTCTCATGGCCTCAGGTGTGGCCGAGGCCGCCGCCGCCGAAGGAGCCGCTGGATCCGGGCAGCCAGCGGCGGGGCTTTTGGTCCTTGCCCGTCCTGGTGCTCGCGTGGTGCAGCTCATGGGGCAGGAGCCGCTCGCCGTCGCGCGTCACGACCGGCATCTCGTCGGGCTCCCGCATCTCCCGCATCTCATGGACCGGCCCGCCGTCCGGGAGGTGCGGCTGTTCCTCGGGGCTGGGGTGGTGCGTGTCCTTGTCCATGACGCGCATCCCGACCAGCACGGCCCAGATCAGCGCGAGGGCGATGATCGACCCGCCGACGAAGGCGAGGGTCACGGCGACCGCGTGATCCGGCGAAGCCGCCAGCCATTCATACGTTGCCGTAGTCATGCTCCGATTATCGCTGACGTAATGGGATAAAGCGCCCGCTATATCCACACCCGGGCATCTGTCTCGACAGCCCGGGCAACGTTTGCGGGGCCTGTGACGACCTGCCGGTGATACCCCGTCCCCCACACGAGGGAGATCACCATGCGCAGACACCTCGCACGGCTGCTCGCCGTGCTCGCGGTGCTGGCGGCGGCGTTCGCCACCCCCGGGATGGCGAGCGCCAAGGCGCAGGCCGCCGACGAGTGGAACCCGCCCGCGAACCTCGTCCAGCCCATGAACGAGGTGTGGAACCACGTCGAGTCGACCTACGGCAACCTGTACGGCTTCCGCAACTACGGCTGGGACCAGGTCATGGCCAACCGCGGCAGCGTGAACTACTGCGTCCGCTGGGAGTCCGACGCCCCCGTCAGCGCCGCCCTGCGCGACCGGATCCACGCGGCGCTGAAGAAGCAGTTCGGCAAGTGGATGACGGCCATGACCGAGAACGGCAAGGGGCACAACGCCTGGCCGTACACCAATGTGCCCGTCAACATCGTCGGCTGGGCGGTGAAGGACCGCTCCACCCTGCAGTGGAACGACAACTCCGTCGACATCTACACCGGCATCCTCGACAGCGGCGGCGCCCCGCATTGCGCCCCGGACTGCGGGCGCTTCTTCCACCAGGACGGCAACTACTCGAAGTGCCCGGGCGGCGCCGCCCGCCACTACGACCAGTCACTGTGGCTGACCAAGGGCTTCGGCGGCGGCGCGGGCGGCGACTGGGGCCAGCGCATGGGCCAGGAGTACTTCACCGGCGCCCTGAGCCAGGAGAACATCCACATCTACCTGCACGAGGTCGGCCACACCTTCGGCCTGGACGACTTCTACGACTGGTCGCCGACCGGCCAGTGCTGCTTCCTGATGAAGGCGGGCAGCGCCACGCAGATCACGGAGTTCGACAAGTGGATGGCGCGTGACTTCTGGCGCCATCTGAAGAGCCGCTACGGCCTCTGACCGGCGCGGGGCGGCGCGGGCGGCCCCGGCTCCCGTGCCGCTCTGCGGCGTACGGTGGAAGAACCGGGGGTATTCCGCAACCGGTGGCCGACGGCCTCCTGGCCACGCCCCCCCGTTCCAGCAGGAGCCCTGATGACATCCACCTCCTCGCCACCGCCGCCCCTCCCGGCACCCTCCGAGGTCCGGCTGAGGCTCGCGACCCAGCCCCGCCTCGGCCGCACGGCCCGCCGTATCGACGGGGCGTGGTGGCCCCGCTCCTACGACCTGACGGCGGAGCTGCCCGGGCTGCTGGCCGTGCTGCCGCGCGCCTGGGGCCAGGTCAGCAGCGTCCTGGTCCACGGGGACACCTGGCTGCCCTGCCCGGAGCGGCTGGACGTCGCCGGCCGGGAGGTCCATGTGGGCCGCAGGGAGTCGCCGGCCACCCCGGACACGGTCTGCCTGCTCACGCCCGGCCGGGGCCGCTGGGACCTGCTGGTGGTCCCGCCCGCGACCGCGGAGGCGGAGGCGGTCGCGCTCATGGAGCAGACCGTCACCCAGGACGCCTGACGCCGCGCCCTAGTGCGCGATCAGCACCAGGGCCAGGGCGATCAGCGCCGGGACGGTCTGCACGAAGAGGATCTTCCGGCTGGCCGTCGCGGCGCCGTACACCCCCGCGACCGCGACGCACACCAGGAAGAACACCGAGACCTGGAAGCCGACCGGGTCGGACGCCACCGCGCCCCAGAGCAGTCCGGCGGCGAGGAAGCCGTTGTAGAGGCCCTGGTTGGCGGCCAGGGCCTTGGTGCCGTCCGCGAACTCGGCGGTGGTGCCGAAGGCGGCGCGGGCGCGCGGCGTGGTCCACAGGAACATCTCCAGCACCAGGATGTAGGCGTGGAGGGCGGCGAGGGCCAGCACCGCGAGGGTGGCGAGTATTGACATGTGCCGCATCATCCCAGGCCCGCCGGGCCGGTCCTCGCCCGGCCGGTTCCCGTTCGGCCGGTCCTCGCCCGGCCGGTTCCCGTTCGGGCCCGCCCGGGAGGCGGAGCGGGGCGCCGGGTGGGAGATTGCGGGCAGTGGAAGGCCGGTCCGGGCCGTCGCGTCCCCGCGTGTGCCGCTCGGGAGCCCGGCCCGGCCTTCCCGCCCGTCGGTGCCGTCGGCCCGGTGCGGTCAGTAGCCGATGCGGAACGTCGCGTCCGCACGGTCCGTGGCCGTGGAGACGGGGTCGATGCGCAGGGCGTAGCCGGAGTGGCGGATGTAGCGCGTCGGGTGGTTGTGCGAGCGGAACGACGTCCAGGCGGAGTCCGCGAGCCCGGCGACCTTGTGGAACGTGGCGTCCTGGGCGAACACCGACGTGCCGTCGTTGACGTCCAGCCGCAGCTCGTAGCTGTAGTGCCGCAGATACCGGTCCGGGTAGTTGACCGACCGGAAGGACACCCCGGAGGCGTCGGCGAGGCCGGGGACGAGCTTCCACTGGGCGTCGGTGTACGGGTCGAAGGGGTAGGGATCGATCCGGCCCGCGAAACCGGCGTGGCGGACGTAGCGGTCCGGGTGGTTGTACGACTTCAGCCGGTTCCACGCCGGTGCCCCCCAGTGCGCGAGGAGGTTGTCGTACTGCGTGCCCGTGAGCGGTGCGATGCTGCCGTGCTTGGAGTTCACCGGCTGGGTGTAGCGGCGCTGGTCGACCGGCGTCCAGGTGCCGGAGGCCAGGTCGCCGGTCTGCCAGGCGTAGAAGACGCCGTTGGGCGTGTAGGTGTCGCCCCAGAGGTACCAGGTGCCGGACGACGGCGACTTCACCAGGATCGGCGCCTCGGTGCCGCCGTGGGCCACCGGCGTGCTGAAGACCTGCCAGCTGCCCGGGGCGAGGGTGGCGGACCGGGCGCCGACCAGGGCCTGCTTCGAACTGTCCTTGAAATACAGGTAGTTCGTGCCGCCGACGCCCAGGGCGAGGCTGCCGTCGATCACGTCGTAGCCGGGGTCGAAGAAGACCTGCGGCGCGGACGCCGTGCGGAAGTCGGTCGTGTAGTTGACCATCAGCACGTTGTGGCCGCTGGAGTTCACGGACGAGTAGACGATGCCGTACTGCCCGCGCGAGGCGTCCCAGAACGCTTCCGGGGCCCAGCTGTGCGTGGTCATGTCGTGCAGCTTGAGCCTGCGGTAACCGGTGAGGGAGCGCAGGTCGGCGGAGTCCCAGGCGTGGATGTACTGGCTGTTGTAGCTCCAGTCGGTGCCCTTCAGGTCGGTGGCCAGCACCGTGAACGTGCCGTCCTGCCTGCGCAGCACGAACGGGTCGCGCAGGCCGCCGGCGCCCTGGGTGGGGGTGGCGACCGGCTTGTTCTGGTTGAGCGGCGTCCACTCCAGACCGTCGAGGCTGACGGCCAGGTGCAGGCCGTAGTCGGTGCCGAGGCCGTCGGGGGACTCGGTGAAGTAGGCCATCACGAACGCCGGACCCGTCGCCGCGCCGGCCGGACCGGCGCCCAGGGCCAGATCGGCGGTCAGGGCGAGCGGCACGGTTGCGGCCATGCCGAGGACACGGCGGCGTGAGGGTCTGCGGGGGGTGGTCATGGCGGCTCGGCCTTCCGTCGGGGGGTTACGGAGCGAAGCGTGTTCGGTATTGCGAACGCAGTTCGGCAATTCGGCCAGACCGTAGGGGCGGGAGACGTGTGGCGTCAATGAGTCGGACGCGACGAAGACTCCAGTGGAATCAAGGCCACTTGTGGTCAACTCTGCCCTCGACCGGCCGATAAACGATCATCCCCCAGGCGGATGTAAGGCGCATCCGCTTCCCGTGACGATGACCCCGACCTTGTCGAACACCGAGGAAGGGGAAGGCCGTTGCGTATCGCCCGGCTTCTCGGAACCGTCCTGGGCACCACGTTGCTGACGACCACCGCCGTGCTGACCGCCCCCGCTCACGCCGGGCCGGCCGCGCCGCCCGCGGGGCCCGTGGACGGCACGTCGCTCGACAGAACCGCCCTGCGCGACTCGCTGGAGGCCATCCACGAGGCGGGCATGTACGGCGTCTTCTCGTCCGTCAGGGACGGCGGCCGGCGGTGGACCGGAGCCTCCGGCGTCGCCGACGTCGAGACCGGACGCCCCGTCACCCCGGGCATGCGGCACCGCGTGGGCAGCATCAGCAAGACCTTCACCTCCGTCGCCCTGCTCCAGCAGGTGGAGCGCGGCCGGCTCCGCCTCGACGCGCCCGTCGGCGACTACCTCCCCGACCTCATACCGGGGGAGCGCGGCCGGCAGATCACCGTTCGTATGCTCCTCAACCACACCAGCCACATCGGCGACTACATCGTGGGCGCCTTCCCCTCCCTCGCCAAGGGCTCGACCGCCAGCCTCGACGAGGAGCGCTTCCGCTCCGTCCGCCCCGGGGAACTGGTCCGGCTGGGTCTGGCGGCCCCCGCCACCGGACGCCCGGGCGAGCTGCCCGGGTCCTACTCCAACACCAACTACGTCATCGCCGGGCTGCTCCTGGAGAAGATCACCGGCCAGGACGCCGAGAAGCACATCACCCGCAACGTCATCGACCGGGCCGGGCTGCGCCACACGTCCTTCCCGCGCACCCCGTACATCAAGGGCCCGCACCCGCGGATGTACGAGTCGTGGTACGGCCTGATCGACCCGCCGCGCGACTACAGCGTCTACGACATGTCCTGGGCGTACACGGCGGGCGCGGTCGTCTCCACCACCGACGACCTGAACCGCTTCTACCGCGCCCTGCTCGGCGGGAAGCTGATCGGCAAGGCCGCCCTGGACGAGATGACGCGCACGGTCCCGGTGAGCGGCTTCGACTACGGCCTCGGCATCTATGCGCAGGAACTGCCGTGCGGCCGCTTCTGGGGCCACGACGGCGCGGTGTTCGGCGCCGGCATGACCGCGCTGTCCAGCCGGGACGGCAAGCGCCAGGTGGCTCTCGCGCAGAACCTGATGAAGTACCAGAGCCTCGACGAGAACGGCCGCCCGAAGGCGCACGCGATCGACTACGCCCTCTACACGTACGTCGTCCGCGCCCTCTGCCCGGCCGGTTCCGGGACCGCTGCCGGGTCCGCTCCCGAGGCCGGTCCGGCGAGCCCGGACGCCCGTGGGGAGTTCGGCAAGCGGTTGCCCGGAATCGACCATTCTCAGTTGACCAGCGGCCTCAAGTTTGGTCAGCTGCCCCACTAGTCGTGTTCGATTCTGATCGAGCTGTTCATGGCTCCCTGGGGGGAGCTTGTGACAAGTGGGGGAGTTTCCTTGATGGATCACGGTTCCGTCGTGCTGCGCCGCGCCAGATTCCGGCGCGGTGCGGCGGCCCTGGGCTTCGTGGCGTTGACCGCCGGCACGGCCCTGACGGGCGCGCCGGCCGCCACGGCGGCGGGCAGCGCGGTCCTCGCCGGGAAGACCTGCACACCGACGGAGGGCTTCTCCGGCTGCCGGCTGTTCGATCCGACCGGCGCCCGCGAGGAGTTCCAGGTCCCGGCCGGTGTCACGGCGCTGGACGTACGGGCCTGGGGCCAGGGCGGCGAGGGCACCCCCTTCGCAGCCGGCGGCGCGGGCGGCTACACCGCGGGCGCGCTCAGCGTCACGCCCGGGGAGCGGCTGTCGCTCGCGGTCGGCGTGCAGCGCTTCGGTGACGCGCTCGGCGGCGCGGGCGGCGACAAGTACGGCGCGGTCGGCGGCAACAGCAGCGGCGTCCGCACCAGCGGCGGCAAGCCGCTGCTCATCGCCGCCGGTGGCGGCGGCGGTGGCTACGGCAGCCTGGACGCGGGCCAGGGCGGCCCCGGTGGCGGCGAGCGCGGCCAGGACGACACCGAGTCCGAGCGCGGCGGCAAGGGCGCGGCAGGGGACACCGGCGGCGCGGGCGGCGGCAACGGCTCCTCCGGCGCCGACGCGTCCGGCGGCGGCAAGGGCGGTGCGGGCGGCTCCGGTTCGGGCGGCGCGGGCGGAGGCGGCGGCGCCGGCTACGCGGGCGGCGGCGGTGGCGGCGGCACGGACGACGACCGGGGAACCACCGGCAGCGGCGCGGGCGGCAGCAGCTACGTCGCCCCGGACCGGGTGACCGGCGCGCGGCTGCTCAGCGGCGACCGCACGGTGGCCCCCGCCAGGACGGACCCCTTCTGGCAGCCCTCCGACGAGCCGGTGCGCGGCGGCATCGCCGAGGGCGGCGTCAACACCGACCGCTCCGGCAACGGGCGCATCGTGTTCCAGTGGAGGACCCCCGCGATCGCGGAGCTGACCCAGGTCTCCGGAGCCGGCCAGACCACTCAGCCGGGCGGCGGCGCGGACCCGGTGGCCGTGGTGGTCCGGGACAAGGCGGGCCACCCGGTCGAGAACGCCTCCGTCACGTTCACGGTCGAGGACCCGGACAAGCTCGGAGCCTTCTTCTTCATCAAGGACGGCGCCGACACCACCAAGCTCGCCGTGCCGACCGACGCGCGGGGCCGCGCCCAGTCCGCGCCGCTTCAGACGGGCATCGGCAAGGAGGGCGAGTTCGCGGTCCGCGCCGAGGCGGGCGGCGTTTCCACGGTCTTCACCGTGAAGGTGCGCAAGTCGGCCTACACCGTGAGCGTCGCGGGCGGTGACGACCAGCGCGCCGAACAGGGCGAGGCCTTCGAGGAGGCCCTCCAGGCCCGTGTGGTCACGTCGGGCGCCACGGCACCGGCCGGTACGGAGGTCGAGTTCCGGGTCGAGGACGACAGCGACGACGCCCCCCGCTTCGAGGACGGCGAGCAGGCCGTCCGCGTCAGGACCGACGACTCGGGCAAGGCCACGGCCCCGGCCCTGACCGCCGGTGAGGGCACGGGCACGTACACGGTCGCCGCGTCGGTCGGCGACGCCATGACCCAGTTCGCCGTCGAGGTCGTCCCCGGCGACGCGTCCGCATCGCCGTCCCCGAGCCCCTCGACCGATCCGAGCCCCTCGGCCGACCCCAGCCCGTCGCCCAGCGCGAGCACGTCCGGCACGACCGGCGGCACCGGCTCCTCGACCACGGGCGGCACGTCGACGAACCTCGACAGCGGCAGCCTCGCCTCGACGGGAGCCGGCGGCATCGGCATCCTCCTCGCGGCGGCCGCGGCCCTGGCCGCCGCGGGCTTCGTGGCGTTCCGCTTCGGCCCGCGCCTGAAGCTCCTCTCACGCGACGGCGCGTGACACCACGTCATCCCCACTGCCCGCACCCGATCACCGGGTGCGGGCAGTCGCCGTGTGGGCGCGGTGAGAGAAACACAGGGTGAGAGAGGGCGCGTTTTGCGGAACCTTTGCCTGGGGGTCGGGCGTTGATCGGGTGAGCGCGCGGGAGCGGGTTCGCGAGATGACTCCGACTAATACCGAGGTGACTCAATGGCAGTGTGGGACAAGCTCAAGGACCAGGCCAAGGCTCTCCAGCAGAATCAGGCCGGGCGTGGCGCCACGGCTGGGCACAGCGGGGGGTCGAGGTCCGGCGGTGGCGGCAAGGCCCAGCTGGTCGGCTTGTTCAAGACGCAGCTCGGCTCGCTGAAGGCCGAGCTGAAAAGCGGTGCGTACCGGGACGCGAGCATGGCGGTCTGCGCCCTGGTCGCGGCGGCCGACGGGCAGGTGGACCCGGCCGAGCGGCAGCAGGTCGAGTCGATGATCCTCAGCAACGACGTGCTCCAGAACTTCCCGCCGGAGCAGCTGCGGCAGCGTTTCAACAAGCATGTGGACCAGCTGACGATGAACTTCCAGCACGGCAAGGCCGAGGCCATGCAGGAGATCGCCAAGACCGCCAAGAAGCCCACCGAGGCCAGGGCCGTGATCCAGACCGGCATGGTCATCGCCGGTGCCGACGGCCACTTCTCCCAGGCCGAGGCGCAGGTCCTGCGCGAGGCCTGCGCGGCGCTGGGCCTGTCCCCGGCGGAGTTCCAGCTCTGAGTCGCGGCCCTCGGCTCCCCGCTCTCGGTCACCGCTGCGATCGGTGACCCGGCCCGGTCCCGCGCGGGCCCGCCCGGAGAGCACGCAGCGCGTCCACGGCCAGGCGGGCCGCCGTGCCGATGACCGCGTCGGCGGCGGGCTGGAGGGCGGAGGTGCGGGCCGTGCGCGTGAAGACGGCGACGGCGTAGCGGCCCCCGTCGGGGTACTCGACGACGCCCACCTCGTTGCGCACGGTCGGCAGGCTGCCCGTCTTGCCCGCCACATGGACGTCGTCGAAGGGGAACCCGGACGCCAGCCGGTGCGGCCACACCTGGAGCCCGAGAATCCGCCGGATGGCCGCGCCGTGCTCGGGCGTGCACGCCTCGTCCCGCCAGACGGCGGCGAGCAGACGCGTCATGTCGCGCGGGGTGCTGTGGTTGGTGCGGGCCGGGTCCAGTGCCCGCAGCCGGGCGACGACGTGCGGGTCGGCCAGCGAGCCCGCGCCGCCGGGGCCGGCGTCCTCCTTGATGGTGGCGAGGAGTTCGCCGAAGGTGTGGACGGCGTAGGTGCCGGTGAGGCCGAGGCGGGCCGTGGTGCGGTTCACGGCGTCGAGACCGAGGCGTGCCAGCAGCAGGTCGGCGGCGGCGTTGTCGCTGACGGACATCATCAGATAGGCGATGTCGCGCAGCGACAGGCGGGCGCCGTCGAGCATGGCGGCGAGCCCCGTCGGGCCGGTGGTGCGGCTCTGAGGCGGGCACTCGACCTGCTCGGTGAGATCCAGGAGCCCCGCCGCGGCCTGCTCGTGGAGCGTGACGAGCAGACAGAGCTTGTGGACGCTGGCGGTGCAGACCGACTGGTCCGCCCCGGCGTCGAGCTGCGCGCCGCTGTCGATGTCGACGGCGTGCAGCCGGCCGGTGACCCCGGCGTCGGCGAAGGCGGCGTGGATGCGGGCGAGGGCGTCGGTCACAGCCAGTACTCCGATGCCGGGCGCAGGTGCAGCGGGCGGGAGGGCAGGTCGGGGGTCGCGCCGGCGGTGCCGCGCAGCGCCTGCGTGGCGGCGTCGGCGAACGCGGACACGGCGGCGTCCCCGCGCCCCGCGGGCCAGGCCACGGAGTGCCGCAGGGCCAGCGGTGCGCCGGAGAGGGGCCGCCATACGACGCCCCCTTCCGGGGCCGCGTCCTCTTGCGCGTGCCCGTGCGTGTCCCTGGGGCTGAGCGCCACCGCCTCCGTCGACAGCACCAGTCCGCGCACGAAGCTGGCGCCCTGGGCGTGGCGCACGGCGGGCGGGGTGTAGCCGTTGCGGGCGCAGGTGGTCAGGAGGTCGTCGTAGACGGCGGGGGCGCCGGCGCGGGGGAAGAGGATCAGGTCGTGGCCGGTGAGGGAGGCGAGCGGTACCTCGCCGAGCCCGGCCGCCGCCGCCCCGCGGGGCAGCAGCACCCCCAGCTCGCGCCGCAGCACAGGGCCCAGCTCCAGCCCGGAGACGTCACACGGGTGGTGGATGAGCCCGACGTCCAGGTCGTGCGCGGCGAACCGCTCCAACTGCTGGGCGGTGGACAGCTCGTGCAGCTCCAGCTCCAGGCCGCTCGTGCCCGCGCCGGTGAAGCCCGCCAGCAGCGCGGCGACGGTTTCCCCGGAGAGGTCCGGCGGCAGCGCGGCACGCAGCAGGCCGGTCTCGCCGTCCCGGATGCGGCGCGCGGTGGCCATGAACGCCTCGGAGCGGGCGAGCACCTCCCGGGCCTCCGCCAGCAGCAGCGCCCCGGGCTCGGTGAGGGCCACCTGCCGGCTGGTGCGTTCGAAGAGCCGGACGCCCAGGTACCGCTCCAGGCGCTGGATGCGCTGCGAGAGCGGCGGCTGGGCCATGCCCAGACGAGCCGCGGCACGGCCGAAGTGTGACTCTTCTGCAACAGCCACGAAGCACTCCAAGTGCCGCACCAGGTCCACGAGCAGGGAGCATATCCGTTCGGTATTGATCCGAGATCGATACCGGACTTGGACAGGGTGCCCGGCCCGCTGCTGTTCTCGGCGCATGGATCACCACGACCACTCCAGCGACATCACCGGGGGCCGCAGTCCGCGCCGGACGGCCGTGCGGGCCGTCACCGCGGGCGCGGTGGTGCTGGCCGCCGCCGCGGGCGGAGCGTACGCGGCCGGTCTCGGCCCCTTCGGACGGGACGCCGGACCCGACCCCGCGGCCGTGCGACAGGCCCGCGCGTTCCTCGCCGACTGGGCCGCCGGCCGGCTGCCGAGCGCGGCCGGCCGTACGACCAGCCCCGGCCCGGCACAGCGGGTGCTGGACAGCTTCACCGCCGGCCTCGACATCAGCGGACCGAAGCTCACGGCCGAGTCGGCCGCCGAGGCCGAGGACGGCACGGTCACCGTCCCGTTCACCGCCCGGATGCCCGTCGAGGGCCTGGGCACCTGGACCTACGAGTCGAAGCTGCCGCTGCGCGAGCAGAGCGACGGAAACTGGAAGGTGGACTGGAAGCTGTCCGTCGTCCACCCGCGCCTGAGCGACACCGAGAAGTTCCGCCTCGAACGCGAGGAGACCGAGCCCCCCGAGGTCACCGACCGGGAGGGCACGGCCCTGTCGGGTGCGCAGTTCCCTTCCCTGGGGCCGGTCATGGGGCGGCTCGGCGGGGGTGGCGGGGGCACCGGCCCGCGCGGGGCGATCCACCTGGTCGACCGGTCCACCGGGAAGGTCGAGCGCACGGAGGCCAGGTTCGGCGCGCGGACGGTCCGGGAGGAGGGCCCGGTCCGCACGACCCTCGACGCCGGCTGGCAGGCCGCCGCCGAGAAGGCCCTGGCCGCGCACGCCGACGGCAAGAACGCCGCGCTCGTCGCCCTGCGCATCGACGACGGCGAGATCCTGGCCGTGGCGAACTCCCCGTCCTCCGGCTTCAACCGCGCGCTGTCCGGCACCTACGCGCCCGGCTCCACCTGGAAGATCGTCACCAGCAGCGCCCTGCTGCTCAAGGACGCCGTCGCACCGGACGACGTGGTGGACTGCCCCAAGTACCTCACGGTGGGCAAGAGGTTCCAGAACGTGGAGCTGTCCGAGCACCCGGGCGCCACCTTCCGCAAGGACTTCACCGAGTCGTGCAACACCGCGTTCATCAGCCTGCGCGACCGGCTCGACGACGGGGAACTGGGCGAAGTGGCCCGTACGTACTTCGGCGTCGGCCAGGAATGGCACGTGGGGGCTCCCTCGTACGACGGCTCGGTGCCGGTGCCGAAGGACGAGACGGAGAAGGCCGCCTCGATGATCGGGCAGGGCCGGGTGCAGGCCAACCCGCTGATCATGGCGTCCGTCACCGCGACGGCCGTCTCCGGCACCTTCCATCAGCCCTCGCTCACCGAGGGGAACGAGGACACGACCCGTACGACTCCGCTGCCGCGGGGCGTCGTCGCGCAGCTGCGCGCGATGCTGCGCGCCACCGTCACCGACGGCACCGCGCGTGTCCTGTCCGGCCTGCCCGGCGAGATCGGCGCCAAGACCGGCACCGCCGAGGTCTCCGACGACCAGGCCAACAACGGCTGGCTCGTCGCGCACCGCGGCAACGTCGCCGTCGCCTGCGTCGTCGAGGAGGGCGTCACCGGCGGCGGCTCCGCCGGACCGGTCGTCCGCGGTCTGCTGGCCGCCGTCCCCGCCGACTCCGAGTGAGCGGGAAGCCCCTGGTGAAGAGGGCCTCCCAGTGATCCGAGCGAAAGGAGCACCACGCATGTCCGCAGACGGGCCCGCCTCGTCCCGCCGCGCCTTCCTGGCCGCCGCGGCGTTACTTCCCCTGGCCGGCTGCGGCACGGCCGGCCGGGACCCCGACCGCGCGGACCGCGCCGCCGCGAGTGCCCGGCCCACCCCGGGGCCGAGCCGCCGCACCCCCGCCCCGCCGGTCCACCGCCCGCGCCTCGCCGACCTGGAGCGCGCGTACGGCGCCCGCGTCGGCGTCTACGCCCTCGCGACCGCCACCGGCGCCACGGCGGTGCACCGGGCCGACGAGCGCTTCGCCTTCTGCTCGGTCTTCAAGGCCCTGGCCGCGGCGGCGGTCCTGCACCACCGCTCCCTCGACGGCCTGGACCGGCGCGTCACCTACACACGGGCCGACCTCAAGTCCACCTCGCCGATCACCGGACGCCACGTCACGACCGGCATGACCCTGCGCGACCTCTGCGCCGCCGCCGTCCGCTACAGCGACGGCACGGCAGGCAACCTGCTCATGCGCGACCTCGGCGGCCCCGCGCAGCTCACCGCCTATCTGCGCGAACTGGGCGACACCGTCAGCCGCATGGACCACTACGAGCCCGAACTGCACGACGTACGGCCGAAGGACCCCAGCGACACCACCACACCCCGCGCCGTCGCCACCGACTTCCGCGAGCTGCTCCTGGGCACGGCCCTGCCCGCCGGGGAACGCGCCCTGCTGACGGACTGGCTCTCGCACAACGCCACCGCGGTCGGCGCACGCCGCATCCGGGCCGGGCTCCCCAAGGACTGGCAGGTGGCCGACAAGACCGGCACGGGCAACTACGGCAGGGCCAACGACATCGCGATCGTCCGGCCGCCCCGCACCTCACCGCTCGTCCTGGCCGTCATGACCGACCGCCCCGGCTACGACGCCGAACCCTCCGACGCCCTGATCGCCGAAGCCACCGCACGCACCGTCACCGCCCTGGGGCTCTAGAGGCCCCGGCCCCCCGGCCCCCCGGCCCCTCAGCCCCCCCCCAGCCCCCCGGTGGCCTATAACGGGGCAATGATCTACCACTCCGTACCGCTCACCGACTGGCACGCCGCCCCCGACGGGCCGTACGCGCCCGCCTCCCTCGCCGAGGAGGGCTTCGTGCACTGCTCACCGGACGAACAGACCACCCTCGCCGTCGTCAACGCCTTCTACCGGGACGCGCCCAGGCCCCTGCTGGTGCTCGCCCTCGACGAGACCCGCCTCACCGCGCGGGTGGCATGGGAGGCCGCGGACCCCGCCCCGCCGCCCGGCGTCGCCGAGGACACGCTGTTCCCGCACGTGTACGGCCCCCTCGACCGGGACGCCGTCGACCACGTCCTGGAGGTGCGGTGGGACGAGCAGGGCCGGGCAGGGGGGCTGCGGAACACGAACGGTTGAGCGGTACGGCAGGATGACCCGGTGAGCGAACAGGAAACCCCCCACCCCACCCCCGCCCCCGCCCTGCGCCCGGTCCGTGGCGCGGCCCGCTGCGCCGTCGCCGGGCTCGCCCTCGCCGCGCTGGCGTGGGCAGCCCGGGCGGTCTGGCACCTCCGGCTCGCCATGGCCGGACAGCCGGCCTCCGGCCCGCCGGACCAGGGGGACGGCGTACACCGCCCGCTGACCGCGCTGGAGGACTCCTACCACCTGGTCAACTCCGTGGGCGCCGCCGTCACGGTGGTCTGCGCTCTCGCGTTCCTGTCCTGGCTGGACCGCGTGCGCGACAACGCCCGTGCCCTCTCGGGCGCGGAGCCGCAGTACGCGTATCCCTGGCTCTTCGCGGGCTGGATCGTCCCCGTGGTGAACCTGTGGATACCCCGGGGCATCGTCGCGGACGCCCACCGGTCCCTCTTCCCCGACCGGCGGCTGCCGGCCGTCGTGAACTGGTGGTGGGGCCTGTGGCTGGTCGGCCTGGCCGGCGACCTGGGCCTCATCCACGCCGGCTCCACGGACGAGGTCATCGCCCGCGCCTACACCGACGTCCTGCCCCTGCTCGCCGCCGACATGGTGATCGTGGCGGCGGCCGGGACCGCCGCCCTGATGATCCGCACGCTCACCACGGCCCAGCAGCAGCGCATGGACGAGACCGCACGGCCCGCCACCTGACCCGTCGCCTAACCTTCCCGAGGCCGGTACACGGACACCACGAACGAGGCGGTCACCCGCACAGGCACCGCCAACGCCGCCACCCGGCGCCGCAGTTCCGCGTCACCGACGTGATGTGCCGCCGGACTCATCGTCACCAGACCGGCGACGTCCCCGGCGGTGAGGCTCATGGCGTACTCCAGCGGCTCGGCCCGCTCGTGCCGGAAGCGGTCCGCCAACGCCCGGCGCAGGCGCTCCTCCTTCCTGGGGTCGACGTCCAGCAGCCCCACGGACCCGCGCAGTTCGCGCAGATGCCGGTCGCTGGGGGTGACGACGAGCAGGGCGCCGTCCGGCCGCAGGACACGGTGGAACTCCGGCCCGTTGCGGGGCGCGAACACGTTGAGCAGGAGGTGGGCGCAGCCGGACCGGACCGGCCACGGCTGCCAGACGTCCCACCCGGCGGCCTCTCCGCGGGCGTGGGCCCGGGCCGCGGCGCGCAGGGCGTGGGCCGAGCTGTCCAGCCCGAGCCCCATGGCCCCGGGGAGCGCGTCCAGGACGGAGGCGAGGTAGTGCCCGGTGCCCGCACCGGCGTCCAGCACGACGGCGTCGGGCGGGGCGAGTTCCGCGGCGAGCCTCGCGAGGGTACGGGCGAGCGGGTCGTAGTGCCCGGCCCGGAGGAACGCGCCGCGGCACCTGACCATGTCGGCCGAGTCGGCGCTCGGGGCCCGCCGGTGGCCGGTCAGCAGACCGACGTAGCCGTGCCGGGCGATGTCGAAGGCGTGCCCGGCCGCGCACCGCAGCGTGCCGTCGGCACGCTCCAGGCCCGAGGGACACAGGGGGCAGGTCAGCACGGTCAGCAGCCGGTCGGACGGGCGGTGTCGGCCGGTTCCCGCAGGGGTGGTCGGCATGGATGCTCCTCGACGGCTCAGCGGGACAGAGCTCGGCGCTGAGCCGGATGCAGGCGGTGAACGGGGAGTCGTCGGCGCCCGCGGACGGCGGGCACGCCGAGGACGGCGACGTGATCCGCTCACGTCGCCGTCCTCACCGCGGTGTCAGAGGAAGCAGTGCGGCAGGCCGTTGCATCCCAAAGCCATACGGCGAGTCTACTGACCGCCGCCGAACGTCACGACGAGCCGCCCGTCCGAGCCGAACGACCAGTGCAGGGCCCCGGCGTAGGAGGAGCAGCGGGAGCCGTTGGAGCCGGACCAGAACTGGTTGGAGCTGTCGGAGTTGCCGATGATCCGGTCGTTCGACCCGCTGTCGCACGAGGTGTTGTTCCGGAACACCGACGTGCTGCCCGAGTCGAAGTTGAAGTTGCGCTGCTCGTTGCCGATGCTCACGTTGTCCGAGATCTGCATCGCGCCGGTGTTGCTGTTGTAGGTGAAGCCGTGCTTGCCGTTCTGGTAGGCGATGCTGCGCCGGACGACGTGGTTGACGCCGATGTCGTCGCCGCCGAGCTTGTAGCCGTTGCGGTCGCCGTTGCCGGCCTGGGAGCCGTCGCTGAGGGTGCCGTTGTCGTAGGCGAGGGAGTCCTCGATGGTCACCGCGCCGATGGGGCCGGTGTCCGTCTTGGTGTAGAGGTCGTAGCCGTCGTCGATGTTGTTGTGGGAGACGGTGTAGCGGAAGACGTTGCCGGGGCCGACGGTGAGCTTCGGGGCGAAGCCGTCGGCGTCCTCGCCGTCGGAGTCGACGTTGTCGTGCGATTCTGCGCTCAGGATCAGGTTGTTCGACGGCCACTGGTCCTTGGGCGTGCTGGACAGCGCCCGCGAGAGCTGCAGCCCCGAGTCGCGGTTGAAGCGGGTCACCGTGCGCTCGATGACGTTGTTGCTGCCGCTGAGGAAGATGCCGTTGTCACCGGCCCGTTCGACGACGATGCCCTTGACGTGCCAGTACGACGCGTTGACGGCGAGACCGCGGCCCGCGGGGTCCTCGCTCTGGGCGGAGAAGTTCAGCACGGGGGTCTCGCCCGGGTAGGCGAACAGTTCCGTACGGTCCCCGGACGTTCCGTTCCTGCCCGCCGGGATGGTGACGGTCTGGGAGTAACGGTAGGTGCCGCCGCGCAGGTAGATCGTCCCGCCCGAGGAAATGCGGCTGATCGCCGAGGTGAGGGTCGTCGGGTTCGACTCCGTACCGGCCGCGCCGTCCGTGCCGCTGGGTGACACGTACAGGACCGGGCCGGTGGGCTGCGGGTCGCCGCCGCTCGTCTCGACGTCGGTGTAGTCGATGTTGGGCAGGCCGGCGGAGGTGGTCGGGGCGAGGCGGATGGTGTTGCTGCCCGACCGCAGCGGCACGGTGAGCGTCTTGGTCGCCCAGGTGTTCCAGGCGCCGGTGCCCTCGAAGGACGCGGTGGTGGCCGTGGAGCCGTTGACCACGATGTTCGCGGCGCGTGCGGAGGTCGTGCCGTTGGCGAAGCGGACCTTCAGGGTCGCGGTGCCGGCGGTGGACGCGGTGACGGTGAACTGGGCGTAGCCACCTGTCGCGTTGTCGCCGTTGCAGAACCCGCTGCCGGAGTATCCGGCCCAGTTCGATTCGATGGCGCCGGCGCACACGGCCGGCGATGTCTCGGCCTCGTACCGGGTGGTCGCCGCCTGTGCCGCGTTCCCGGACAGCGCGACGAGGCTGCCGGCCAGGAGGCCGACGGACGCGATCACTGGTCTCAGGTGCATCGTTCGTCTCCAAGGTGAGATCGGACGCATGGGACTGGCTGGGGTAAGCGCTTTCTGGGAACGTAAGAGGTTGCCGTGGACGCGTCAATAGTCGCGTACATGATTCTCATTCACGTTGATGAACACGCTTTGGGTCGGGTCCTTAACTTCGACGGCTACCGTCCGCCCGGTGAACGAACTGTCGGCTGTGTACCTGCCGGAGCTGACCGCCGGGCGGCTGCTGGGCTCCTGGCGGCTGGACGTGCCCGCGCTGCTGCTCGTCGTCGTCCTGGGCGGGCTTTACGGCTGGGGTGTCGCCCGGGTCCGCGGCCGGGGCGGCTCCTGGCCCCTCGCGCGCCTCACCGCGTTCGCCGTGCTCGGGCTGGGCGCGATCACCGGGGCCACGATGTCCGGGCTGGCCGTCTACGACCATGAACTGTTCTGGCCCGCCGCCGTGCAGAACGTCGCCCTCGATCTGCTCGCGCCGCTGGGCCTCGCCCTCGGCGACCCGCTGCGGCTCGCGGTCGAGGCGCTGCCGGAGGGCGCTGCGGGCCGGGTGCGGCAGGTCATGACCGGCCGGCTGGTCAGGACCCTGACGTTCCCCCTCGTCAGCACGGTCCTGGTGCTGGCCACGGAACTGACCGTCTACTTCACGCCGTACTTCGCCACCGCGCTGCGCGTCGGCTGGCTGCACGAGCTGATGTACCTGCACCTGCTGGCGGCGGGCTGCCTCTTCGTCCTGCCCGTGCTCACCCGCGAACAGGCCCTGCCCGCCTGGTGCACCCACCCCGTGCGGGCGGCCCTGGTCTTCCTGGACGGCATCGTCGACGCCCTCCCCGGCCTGGTGGTCATGACGCACGGCACCCTGATCGCGGGCGCCTGGTACCTCCACCACGCCCCGCCCTGGTCGCCCGACGTCCGCCACGACCAGCAGATCGGCGGCGGTGCCATGCTCGGCATCGCCGAACTGACCGCCCTGCCCTTCCTGTTGACGATCCTCGCCCAGTGGGCCCGCGCCGAGCGTGCCCAGTCGGCGGCACTGGACCGCAGACTGGACGTCGAACTCGCCCCGGCCTCACCGGAGTCCGAGGGCGGCCCGGCTCCCGGCCTGGTGCGGCCCTGGTGGGAGACCGAGCAGAGCGAGGTGGCGGAAAGGGTGCGACGCCAGGGCCACGGCGCTGGCTGACCCGTATGGCGGCCTATGACACGCCCGGCACGGCCTACGCCCGGACGCGGCGGCCGATCCGCGGATCGCCGCGCGGATCCGTGCCGCGCTCGGCGACGACCTCACGAGCGTCCCGAACGTCGGAGCGGGCACCGGTTCGTACGAACCACCGCAGACGGTCCTAAGGCGTGTCAAGCCGGGGAATGCTCGACCAGCGGCCACCGGGAGCCGCACCCGGCGTGCGGGCCGTCGCGGAACGCCTGCCGCTGCGGGACGGCGCCATCGACGCCGCCATGGCCCTGCCGACCGTGCGCCACTGGTCCGGCCCGGCGGCCGGGATCCGGGAGCTGCGCCGGGTGGCCCGCCGCCGTGTCGTCGTCCTGACCTGGGACCAGGACGTCTTCCGGAAACGCTTCTGGCTGGTACGGGAGTACCTCCCCGAGGCGGGGCCGCCTTCGACGACACCCGTGCCGTCCCAGCTGCCCGCCCGCCCGCCCGGCCGGCCTGCTCGGCGGCGAACGGCAGGAGACGGTCCCTGTCCCCCACGACTGCGCGGACGGGTTCGCCGCCGCGTACTGGCGCCGTCTCCACGCCTACCTCGACCCGCGGGTACGTGCGCGGATCTCCCTGCTCGCCCAGACCGGCGAGGAGGTCATCGCCCCGGCCTGGCCCGGCTCGCGGACGACCTGACGAGTGGCCCCCGGTGCACCCGGCATGCCGGGCTGTTCGCGCTCGACGCCGTGACATGGGCTACCGGCTGCTGGAGGCCGACCTCTGATCCGGGTCCGGCGCAGTCGCCGACGGGACCGGCCGGGCCGGGGTCGGTACGGCCGACGGGGTGCGGGGCGCGGCCGTCGGGCGGGTGGCGTCGCCCGGGGTGTCCGTGCGGGGGCGGGTCGTGGCCGGGGCCGGGGTCTTGGACGGAGGTGCCGGGGAAGGGGGAGACGCCGAGGGAGTCGGCGTAGGGGTCGCAGGCGCCGTGCTCGCGAGGGGCGGGGCCATCGGGATCGTCGGGGAGCGGGCGGGATCCGGGGCCGTGGAGCGCAGGGGGAGGGCGATGAGGGCCGCCGCCGCGCAGCACAGACCGGCCCCGGCCGCGGCCCGCAGCACCCGCCGCCGGGTCGCCCTGCGGCGGATCACCTCGTACTGGCCGGGGGGCGCGCCCAGGTAGTCGGGGGAGGAGGGCCGCAGGATCACGGCGAGCGGGTCGTCGGGCCCGGACTCCCGGTCGCCCGGATCGTCGTCAAGGCGTGTGGTCAAGGCTTCTCCTCAGGTGGACGCGGAGCAGTTCCCGGGCCGCGTGCAGGTCGGCCTTGACGGTTCCTTCCTTGCGCCCGGTCAGCACGGACACCTCCCGGATCGGCATGTCAGCGTAGTAGTGGAGGAGGATCGGGACGCGGAGTCGTTCCGGGAGCGACTGCACGATCAGACGCACCGACGGGTCGGCCTGCTCGGGGTGGGCCCGTACGGCGGCTTCCGAGGTGACCCGGTGCATCGCCCTGCGCTCGCGCTCCAGTTTGCGCCAGTGGTCCCGGACGAGGTTGGCCGCGGTGACGTAGAGGAAACCGCGGGGCTCCTCCACCTTCGTCCAGCGGGCCCAGAGCCGGGTGAACGCCTCCGAGGCGATCTCGTGCGCCGTCTCGTCGTCGTCGACGAGCCGGCGGCACCAGCCGGCCAGGCGCGGGTAGAGGGCGGCGAACAGCTCGGACGCGGCCTTCTCACGGGACCGTTTCAACGCTCTCCAGGGGTGGGGGTCTCGGTGCCGCTCAGCGCCGCGAACACGATCACGTTGTCCGCGTATCCGTCGCCGGTACGCGCTCCGCCGCACGTGATCAGCCGCAGCTCCGGGCGGTCCACGTTCCCGTAGACGTCGTCCGCCGGGAAACGGGTTCTGGGGACGGTCCGTACCGCCGTGACGGCGAACTCCGCCGCCGCGCCGTTCTCCAGGCGCGCCACGATCCGGTCACCGCGGTGCAGCTCGGCGAGGTGACGGAAGACGCCGTCGCCGTACCTGCCGACCGTGACATGCCCGAGGATCACCGACGGGCCGGTCTGGCCCGGCGTCGGCGAGTGCCGGTACCAGCCCGCCCGGTCGTCCGCCGTCACCGGCGGCACGCCCGCGGTGCCGTCCGGGGCCAGGCCCAGCCGGATGACCGGGGTGTCGACACCGATGGCCGGGATCCGCAGCCGGACCGGGACCGAACGGGCCAGGGGGCGCGCCCCCGCGGCCGGCACCGTCCGGTGCGGGGACCGCGCCTGTGGCGCGCCGGCCCCGGACTCCGGTGCCGTGCCCTTGGCCCCGGGGCCCGCGCAGGCCGTGAGCAGGGACGCCAGCGCCGCCGTGGTGAACGCGCGCCTGGAGAACGTGGTCATGCCCCGCTCGCCCGGCGACGCCGCACGACGACCAACGTCCCGCCGCCCAGCGCGAGCACCGCGGCGGCGCCCGCGCCGATCGCCGTGCCGCCGGCGCCGGAGTCCGAAGACGCCTCGGACACACCGGTGTCGGGCGCGCCGCTCGGCACGACGGAGACCTGGTCGTCGTCGGCCGGTGCTGGGGTCGGCGCGGCGCTCTTTGCCGGGCGGGAGCCGGCCTGGCCGCGCGTCGGCTCGGCAGGGGCGGGCGTCGGTACGGCGCTCTCCGCCGGCCCGGGCGTGGGCGCGGCGGCCGACGGGACCGGGCTCGGGGTCGTGGCCCCGCCCGCGAACGCGGGTCCGGTGCCCAGGAGCACGGCGGTGCCCGCGAGGGCCAGGGCGGTGAGGACGGTTCGGCGCATCGGAACGCTCTCCTTCGTCGGTCCCGCCCGGTGAGGGGCGGGGTGTGTGACGGGTCGAGCGGAGAGACGAGGCGGCCGGGGGGCGGGTTGTAAAGAGATGGCAAAGCCCGCAACGCCCCGAGCCGCGAAATAATCGGCTGCGCAAGGGAGTCGGCGGCGATAGCATCCCGGCGATGACGACTCACTCTGTTGACAGATTGGGGGTCCCGTCCGCGCCAGGTGAGTGCTGATGCTCACCCACACCGCGAACGGGGGCTCCCCGCTTTCCCGCGAGCCGCTTTCCCGCGAGCCGCTTTCCTTCTGGCCGCGCGTGCGCGAGTTCGCCGTGCCGCCCTCCATGATCGAGACCGCTACGGCCCGGCGCCGTGCCGGGGACTGGGCGGGCGCGTGCGCCGCCGCGGGCGTCGACGTCGACCTCCGGCCGCGTGCCGTGGCCCGGATCCACGGCCCGGAACTCGCCGCCCGGCTTCGGGACGACCTTCGTCACCTCGCTCCCGACCTGCTGCGCTGGCACATGCCGAGGATCGCGCCCGACGGGCTGCTGCGGCCGGGGCTGACCGTCACCCTGGCCCGGTACGACGCGGCCGGGCGGGACGGTGTGCGTCCGCTGCACCTGGTGGTGCGGACGCCGCCGGCCTGGGCGGACGCCGGTCAGCGGATCAGCCTCGCCCTGTGGGACGCGTCCCACGCGGACGCGGCCGACCGCCGTCATCCGCATCCCCGTCCGAGCCGGCGGTTCCGTCTCGACCTGCACCGCCATCTGTGGGACGCCCGCCGGGCCGGTGAACTGGGGGTGCGGTGCGGGGCCGAAGGGCCTTCGGACGACGGCCGTTCGGCCGGGATCAGGGATACGGCCGTGCATACGGAACTGGCCCGTCTGCTGCCGCCCGGCCACCCCTGTGCCGTCGACCGCTGGCCCGCCGAGGCGGCGATCCTGCTGCGTGCCGAAGGGCGTTCGAGCGGCAGGGTCTGTGTGCGGCTCGGTGCGCGCGGCCGGCTGGTGCTGGACCTGTCCGACGGGGCCGTGACGGCGTGCGGGCACGGGGGCGACACCTCGCTGCCCGTCCTGCCCGACGCCGCGACCTGGGTGCTGCCCGACCTGGCCCTGCTGCGGGCCGGGGCGATCGACGCCGGACGGCTGCATCCGCTGGTCGCCTGCGCGCTGAGGGCGGAACGGGCGCCGGCCGGCACCGCCCGGGTGCCGCGACGGGCCGGTGATCCACGGCTGGTGGAGTGCCGGGGCGCCCGGCACCGGATCGGCCTGGTCGACGGTGTGCTCGCCGCGCTGGACCACGACCCGGCCGAGATCCGGCGCGAGGAACTGCTGGCCGCCCTCGGCGGGCCCCCGCTGCCCTGCCTGCGGGCCATCGACGACGCACACCGCCGCCCCGACTGCCTCACCGGCGTCCGCGAACGCCTCGACCACGGCGACGTCGCCGGTGCGCTGGCCGTCGTGGAGGGCCTGCTGGGCCCCGAGGCGGTGCTGCGCAACGGCCCGCTGCGGGACGCGCTGGAGACGGCGGCGCGGCGGCGCATCGCCTACGGACTGTTCCGGGCGGGCCTGGACGGGCCCTCACCCGGGCGGTTGCGCCCCGTGGACCTCAAGGCCTCCCGCTGGCGCGGCGCGGCCTCCCGCCCCACACCTTCCTTCTTCTGACCCGGACATCCGGGCCGGCGGCCTCCGCCCGGCTCCCCCGGCTTCCCGCCCGCACTCACACCCACAGGTGATCACATGCCCACACGCACCCCGTCCGCAGAGCCCGGCACCGCCACGCGACTCGACACCGCCGGCGACCTGTTGTCCCTGCTGCGCGACACCACCACCGAACCCCGCCCCGACACCCAACTGGAGGCCCTGACCCTGGCCGTGGCAGCGGACCTGCCCGTGCTGCTGTGGGGCGAGCCGGGCATCGGCAAGACGGCGGCCCTCACCCAGCTCGCCACGGCCCTGGACCTGCCGCTGACCACGGTGATCGCCAGCGTGCACGAGCCGTCCGACTTCTCGGGGCTGCCCATCGTCGGCGACGACCCCGCCGAGCAGGGCGTTCCGATGGCCCCGCCGGACTGGGCCGTACGACTGGTGCGGGCCGGGCGGGGGCTGCTGTTCCTCGACGAACTGTCCACGGCGCCGCCCGCCGTGCAGGCCGCGCTGCTCCGGCTCGTGCTGGAGCGGCGGATCGGCGCGCTGCGGCTGCCGCCCGGCGTGCGGATCGTGGCCGCCGCCAACCCGCGGTCCTCGGCCGCCGACGGCTGGGAACTCAGCCCGCCGCTCGCCAACCGCTTCGTCCACCTCCAGTGGGCCCACGACACCGAGGTCGTCGTACGCGGCCTCGGCGGGACCTGGCCCCGGGCGACCCTGCCCTCCTTCGACGCCGGGAAGCTGCCGGAGGCCGTGGCCTTCGCCCGGCGTGCCGTGTGCGGGCTGCTCTCCGCACGCCCCGGGCTCGTGCACCGGCTGCCCAGCGGCGAAACCCGCCGGGGCGGGCCCTGGCCGTCGCCCCGGAGCTGGGAGATGACACTGCACCTGATCGCCTTCGCGACCGCCGCCGGCTCATCCCGGGACGTCCTCTCCCAGCTGGTGCGCGGCACCGTCGGGGACGGGCCGGGCCTGGAACTGCTGGCGAGCATCGACCGGATGGACCTCCCGGACCCCGAGACGCTCCTGGCCGACCCGGCCGGTGCGGTCCTGCCCGAGCGGGGGGATCTGCGCCAGGCCGCGCTGGACGGTGTCGTCGCCGCGGTCCGCGCCCGTCCGGACAAGCCCCGCTGGGACGCGGCGTGGGCGCTGCTGGTCAGGGCGGTGGAGAGCGGACCCCCGGACGTCGTGGTCGTCCCCGCGACGACGCTCGCCGCCCTGCGCCGGGAGGACTGGGACGTACCGGCGACGATCGAGAGCCTCGCCGGGGTGGTGTCCCTGTCCCGCCGGGCGGACGACGCGGCGGCCCGGACGAAGCCGTCGGCCGCGGCGAGGGCGGGCCGATGACCGGGCAGGAGCCGGACACGCCCCCGGCGCCAGACACCCTCGGACCCCCTGCCGCACTCGACCGCGCCAAACTCTTCGCCGCCCGCCTGCACGCCGCCCGGGTCCGCCCCTACCTCGCGACCGCCCTGTTCGCCCTGCACGTCGTCGAGTCACGGCGGGTCCCGACCATGGGCGTCGACCGGTACTGGCGCTGCTACGTCTCGCCGGCGTTCGTGGACCGTACGCCCGTCGAGGAGCTGGCCGGCGTGTGGGTGCACGAGGTGTCGCACCTGCTGCGCGACCACCACGGGCGTGGCGACCGGGTCGCGCGGGAGCGCGGGCTGAGCGGCCCGGGGGAGCGGCTGCGGATGAACATCGCCGCGGACCTGGAGATCAACGACGACGTCTACGGCGAAGGGCTGGCCCGCCCCGAGGGCGCTGTCCGCCCGGAGACACTGGGGCTGCCCGAAGGCCAGTTGATGGAGGACTACCTGCGGCAGTTCCGCCTCGGCCCGCGGCTGAGCGACCTGGCCTGGCTGGACTGCGGCAGCGGCGCCGACGGCCTGGACCGCGACTGGGAACTCGGCCCGGACGGTGCGCACGGCCTGAGCGAACAGGAGCGGGACGGCGTCCGTTTCCGGGTGGCGCAGGGCATCACGGGCCGTCCCGGCAGCGCCCCGCAGGGGTGGCGGCGCTGGGCCGACGAGGCCTTCCACCCGCCCCAGCCGTGGCGGGAGTTGCTGGGCACGGCGGTCCGCTCGGCGGCGTCCGGGCCGGGCGCGGGCGAGGACTACACCTACGGCCGTCCGGCCCGCCGCTCGGCGAGCGTGCCCGGGGCCGTGCTGCCGAGCATCAGACGCAGGCCGCCCCGGGTGTCCGTCATCATCGACACGTCCGGGTCGGTCAGCGACGCCGAACTGGGCAGCGCGCTGCTGGAGGTGGCCGCGATCTCCCGGGCCGTGGGCGGCCGGCGCGACCTGGTCACGGTGGTGCCGTGCGACGCGTCGGCCCGCTTCGTGCACACGCTGTGCCGTGCCGAGGGCATCCCGCTGACGGGCGGCGGCGGCACGGACCTGCGCACCGGCTTCACCCGGGCCCTGCGCGCCCGCCCCGCCCCGGACGTCATCGTGGCCCTGACCGACGGCCAGACCCCCTGGCCGGACACCCGCCCCCCGTGCCGCACGGTGATCGGCCTGTTCCCGCGCCGCCACCAGGGTTACGCCTACGACGAGACCAACCCCGAGTACGTCCCGGACTCACCGCCGGCCTGGGCGCGCGTGGTGGACATCGGCTCGGGCGGCCCCTGAGCAGCTCACGGCACCTGACACCGGAGCCCGGACGTCGGCCTCCCGGACGACTCGAAATGCCAGGGGCCCGACAGGTCACCGTCCGCGGTGAGGCCGTAGCGGGGAAGGTCCTCCCAGCGGAGGTCCGTCCGGGCGCGTAATTCCGCGAGGTGGGTCAGCGCGCCACCGTATCCCGCGTCGACGGCGGCCCGGTGGAGGCGGTCGGCGTCGGCCGCCAGGCCCCTCTCGGCGCACATACACGCCAGTTCGCACAGTGCCGCCACGTGCCCGGCGCAGGCCGCGGCCCGGGCGTACTC
The DNA here is from genome assembly GCF_042958445.1 of Streptomyces sp. NPDC007991. Lineage (NCBI taxonomy): Bacteria > Bacillati > Actinomycetota > Actinomycetes > Kitasatosporales > Streptomycetaceae > Streptomyces > Streptomyces sp. NPDC007991. The sequence continues at coordinate 59,797 of NZ_JBIBJD010000019.1, read as the reverse complement.
CTCCGCCGCGTCGAGATCGCCGGACTGGTGCTTCAGCCGGGCCAGTTCCCGCAGGGCCTGCGTCTGTCCCTGATCGGCGGCGTGCTGGTAGAGCCGCTCCGCATCCGTGCTCCTGCCGTCCGACTCCCAGATCCAGGCCAGTTGCAGCACCACCTTGCCGCCTCCGGCCGTGGCGAGGCGTTCGGCCCCCGCGCTGTCACCGGTCTTCTCCCTGCGCAGGACGAACTCGTTGAGCACCCGGCTGTCGCCGGAGCGGGCCGCCTGGAGGACGAGTCTCTCGGCGCCGTGCTTGTCCCCGGCCTTCTCCCGAGACCGCGCCAGCAGCACGAGCGCCCCCGAGTTGCCCGCACGGTAGGCGGTCTGGGCCAGACGCTCGGCGCCCTGGCGGTCGCTGGTCTGCTCGCGCAGCCACGACAGTTCGAGCAGCGCGAACGTGCTTCCTCCGTCCGCGGCGCCGCACGCCAGGCGTTCGGCTTCCTCACTGGCCCCCTCCTCCTCCTTCAGCAGGGCGAGGTGGGCCAGCGCGTCCGTGCTTCCCCGCTCGGCCGCGCTGCGGTACAGCCGCAGCGCGGCCTGCCGGTCCCCGGCCTTGTCCCGCAGCCGGCCTAGCTCGGTCAGGGCGAACATGCTGCCCCGGCTCACGGCCCTGCGCAGGAACTGCTCGGCCCCGTCGGGGTCCTGCCACTTCTGCTTCAGGCGGGCCAGCTCGGTCAGGGCGAAGATGCTGCCCGAAGCGGCGGCGAGATCCAGGGCCCGCGCCGCGCCCTGCCGGTCCCTGGCCTGCCACCGCATGCAGGCCAGCCTGATCGCGGGACGTGCCTTGCCCCGTTCGGCCGCCGCCAGCACCAGGCGCTCCGCCGCCGCGCCGTCGCCCGCCTTCTCCCGCATGCCCGCCAGCTCGGACAGGGCGTACGTGCTGCCCGTCTGGGCCAGGGCCAGGAACGCCAGGGACTCCGCCTCCGCCCGGTCTCCCACCTCCTCCCTGGACCGGGCCAGTCCCGCGAACGTCCTGATCTTGCCCCGGGCCGCGGCGTTCCTCGTCAGCCGCTGCGCCCCCTCCTCGTCGCCGGCCTCCTGCCGGAGCCGGGCCAGCCGCGTCAGCGACGTGCTGTCGCCCTGGTTGGCGGCCTCATGGGCGAGTTCCTCGGCCCTGCCCGGCTCGCCCTTGATCTCACGCAGCCGTACGAGTTCCCAGCGCGCCAGGTGATCGTCCCGCCACGCGGCCTCGTAGAACTGCTTCGCCATGGTCGTGTCGCCGACTCCCTCGGCGAGCCCGGCCAGTTCGGGCCGCACCTCGGTGTTCCCGGACCGCAGGGCCCGCTCGTAGAGCGCCGCCGCGACGCGCAGGCGTCCCCTGCGCTGCGCGGCCCGGGCCAGCTCGACGGTGTCGTCCGTGCCGAGGCCGTGTCGAACCGCCGCGTTCCAGAAGGAGGCCGGAGGGCATACCAGCCGACGCTCCAGGCGGCCGTGCTGTTCCAGGTAGTCCGCCAGCCTGTAGGCCCCGCCCGCGAGCACATCGCTGCGGGAGACCACGGGTGTCAGCGGTCCGGGCACCCCGTGGCACGGCATGGCGCAGTACGCCAGGGCCTTGTCCAGCCAGCCGCTCGCACGCAGGGCCAGCTCGTGGTCCTTCAGATAGCCTTCGGCGGCTTCGACGAGGAGTTCATGGGGGAGTACGGGGCCGTGCCCGAGCCTGCGGTAGTCCATGGCGGCGTGGACCAGGGCCTGTTCCGCGGGCGGCGCGCACAGGTAGCGCCGCATGAGTTCCGGCACGCCCGCGAGGAACTGCGTGATCTGCCCGTCGGCCGCTCCCGCCAGGGCGCTGGCGAGACGCGGGTCGTCGTGCGCCTTGCGGCGTGCCTGGCGAAGGTCGCTCTCCGAGAACGTCTTGGGCACGGCGATACACCGGCCGAGGTCGGTGAGGAGCTTGCGCTGCTGTTCGAAGCGGTCGTCCGTCCCCGTGGCCGGAGGCGAGGCCAGGGGTTCCCAGAAACGCGGCCAGACGGTGGCGAGGACCAGGATCGGGTTGCGGCGCCGGTCGGTGAGGGCGGAGCGCAGGCCGGCGGCGATGCCCTCGGCGGTCTTCGAGTCCGGGGCGAGGAGGTAGTGCTGGGCCTCGTTCAGCCAGATCACCGTCTGCGGGCCCACCTCCGCGAGGTGCACGAGGGCGGCGTCCGGACGGCTCGGATCGAACGGGTGCCATACGCGCCACCCCGGTGGCAGCCGCCGCAGCGCCTCCCAGCAGGCACGGGTCTTCCCGGTCGAGGACTCCCCGACCAGCGTGACGAGCAGGCTCTCACCCGCGATCGCCCGGTCGACGAGGGCACCCAGCTCCGTGTCGTGGTCCCTCAGGACGTAGGCGGGCAGCCTGGGTAACGACCTCTCGCCCGGGACGCTGATCGCCCGGTGCACCTCCAGGGCGAACGGGTCGATGTCGGACACGGGGATCCCCAGCGGCTGGGCGAGATGAGCGGCGACCCACATCCGCCGTACCCGGGTCTCCACCTCGACCGGGTCCCTGCCGGTCTCGCGCGCGAGCAGGAGGGCGACGGAGACGACGTCCTCCTGCCCGGTGGGGAGTTCCCTGGAGCCGATGATCCGGTGGACGGTGGCCTTCGAGGGGCTGCCCGGGAACACGTCGTCGTGCCCGATGTCGGCCGCCATCCGGTGCGTCGGCGGCGCCCCGGCCTCCACGTAGAGCAGGTAGATGTAGTCCTTCAAGTCGCGCAGCGGCGCCGGCGTCACGCCCAGGGGCTGCGGAATCCGCCGCTGGCTCCCTTGCCGGGAGCCACTCGTGTGACCGGTCATCGAAGCATCCTTGCCTAGGAAAACCGCCGCCGTCCGGACTGTCACGGATTCGAGACGGCGTGGGGCGTGCGCGCGAGCCGGACGGTTCAGGACAGCAACACCTTGAAGGTCTCGCTGGTGGCCGCTCCGGCGACGGCGGACACGAGGCTGCCCAGGAGGATTCCCATCAGGGTCAGTCGCTCACGGCGGTTCAGCGGGCGTCGGGGCATGGCAGGCCTCCCGTCTCGGCGGATCCGGCCGGCGGGTGACCGGCCACGACCTACTTTCGCGGACCTGGAAGGGCCGTGGACGAGTTGAGACGAGAAGCCGACGCTCACACGGCGGAACCGCGCGCCTGCGGACCCTCCCCGTCAGGCGCCCTGCGTGCCGGTGGGCGATCCCACCTGCTCCGGATCAGCTCGGCGTCAGGATCACCGCCTGGCCGCCCGCCGGGGCCATGGCCACGTCGAGTGTGTCGGCGGCGGTGACGGTCCGGGTGCCGACCACGACCGGGGTGCGGAACGGGCTGGAGCCGGGGGTGCCGTCGGAGTAGACCGTCGCCGTGTAGCTGCCGCTGCCGAGGAAGGACAGGGGCAGGGACAGCGTCCTGGACGACTCGTTGGTCATCGCGCCCAGGTACCAGGTGGGGCCGCTGCGGCGGGCGATGGCGATGTACTCGCCGATCGCGCCGGCCAGGGTGCGGCTCTCGTCCCAGGTCACCGGCACGGCGTTGAACCAGGGCAGGCCGGGCCAGTTCGCCGGGTTGCCGTACTTGGACGGCTTGTCGTACCAGAAGAGGAAGTTGAGGGGCTGGTAGTAGACGGCGGCCATCGCCATCTGGTGGGCGTTGGTCGTCTTGTCGCGGGACTGGCCGTAGCAGATCGTGTAGTCCATCGGGCCGCCGATGTTGCGGGCGAACGGCAGTGTCACGTTGTGGGTGGCGGTCGGGAACTGCTCGTTGCCGCGTACGCCTTCCAGGCTGATCCAGTTCGGGTACGTCCGCTCGTAGCCGAACGGCCGGACGTCGTCGTGCATGTCGATCAGCAGGCGGTGCTTGGCGGCCGTCTTCGCCCAGTCGATGATCTGGTTGGTCATCGTCTGGGTGCCGTCGTTGATGAAGCCGAGCTTGATGCCCCGCACGCCCCAGCTCTTGTAGAGGCCGAAGAGGGAGTCGGCGTCGGTCAGCGCGAGCCGGTTGACGTAGAGGAAGACGCCGATGTCCTTGCTCGTGGCGTACGAGATGACCGACGGCAGGTCGATCGCGGCGATCGGTGTCGTCGCGTCCGGGGTGGTGAACTCCGGGCCGTACCAGCCGGCGTCGTACTCGATGTACTCCAGGCCGCGGGCCACGGCGAAGTCGACGCCCGCGAGCCCTGCGGCGGTGCTGAGCTCGCAGCGGAAGACCTTGCCGGGCTTGATCCAGGAGGTGTCGGGGAGGGCGTTGGGCGGTGCCAGGTTGAGCACCAGCTCGGCGTTGTCGACGAGTTCGGCGTGGGTGGCCCCGATCACCACCGCGCGCCAGGGCGTGGCGAAGGGCGTGGAGACGGTGGAGGTCGTCTCCACGGGGCCGGTGCCGCGGGCGGTGTGCTCCATGAGGAAGGCGGCGAGGGTGTTGGGCTCACCGGCGACCGAACTCAGCATCAGCCGCGGGTAGTCGGCCCGCGAGGACTCGCAGACGCAGGCGATGAGCCCGCCGGTGAGGGTGGCGGTCAGGGGCAGGTCGGTGAGCGGGCCGTTGTCCGTGGTGGAGGTGCCGGTGACCGGTATGGAGCCCGGCGCGACCGGCTCGTAGGCGTTCTCGTCGCGGGCGCTGTAGACGGTGGTGCCGTCCGGGAAGACGAACGTGGTCAGTTCGTCGGCGACGGTGGCGGTGCCCTCGTCGAGGAGGAGGTAGCGCAGGGCGACGCCGGTCCGGTACGCGCGGATCTGGACGCCGAAGCGGATGCCCGAGGCCCGGTCGGCCAGGTCCCAGCGCTGTTCCTGGTAGTGGTCGGTGACGCTCGCGTTGCGGCCGTAGACCGGGGTCCAGGTGGTGCGGTGGGTGCCGTACCGTTCCCGGACCACCCGGACGTCGGCGCCGAGGACGGTGCCGTCGCCGAGCCGGAGGCCCAGCGCCGAGGTGTCGATCACCGTACGGCCGCCTCGGCGGGCGGACCAGCGCAGGGCGCCGTCCACCAGGGACAGGGTGACGGAGGTGCCGCCCATGCGGGCGGTGACGCTCTCCGGGCGGTCCGGCGGGCTGTCCTCGGCCCAGGCGGGCCGGGTCGTGGCGATCCCGGCGGCGGCCAGCCCGGCGGTGACGGCCGCGCCCTTGAGCACCACCCGGCGGGAGGCGGGCGCCGGGCGGCCGGCCGGTCCGTCCGCGGCGGGCTCTTCCCGGTCTCCAGAGGCTCTCATCACGGGGACCTTCCCTTGCGGTAAGCGGTAGTAACCGGTTTCTGCGAGTGCAGTTCTACGGGCTCGCGCGAGAGGGGGTCAAGGGGCGGGAAGCACCGGAAACGCGCACACCCCGGGTCCGGGCCCGGTGAGGCCCGGCACCCGGGGTGCCGTGGAGTGGCCGGTCAGCGCAGGACGCCGAGGCGGTCCAGACGGTCGCTCACACCGTTGCGGAGTTCGTCGAGGGTCGTGCCCGCAGGGGCCACCTTCGGTGTGGCGGACGGCGGCTGGGTCTCGTCCGCGCATGTCGTGCCGCGCGCGGGGACCTTCAGGTCCACCAGGTAGCCGGTGACGGCGTCCGTCGCACAGGCGCTGCGCCCGAAGGCGGTGTGGCCCTCGGCCTGGAAGGTGAGCAGCCGGCCGTTGTCGAGCTCGCGGGACAGGGCCACCGCGTCCTGGTACGGGGTGTCCGGGTCACCGGTCGTGCCGAGCACCAGGATCGGCGCGGAGCCCTTCGCCCGGAAGGAACCGTCGTAGCGGCTGGGCTTCTCGCCGGTCCACTGGGTGCACGTGGCGGCGTGCTGGTGGTCGTAGAGCGGCGGGCCGTACGCCATGGCCGGCCCGAGCAGCGGGGCCAGTCTGGCGTTGGTGGTGACCTGACGCTTCAGCAGGGCCGCGCTGCGCGGGTAGTCCTTGTCGACGCACTCGACCGCGATGTTCGGGTTGAGGAAGTCGAAGCTGGCCGGGGACGGCGGCCGGAGCAAGAACGAGGTGGTGTCGCGCTGCTGGGCCTTGCGCAGGGCCTCGCCGAGGGAGGGCCAGATGACCTTGCCCTCGTTGATGTTGAACATGAGGCGGTAGACGACGGTGTAGCCGTTCGCCTGGCCGCCGTTGGCGGTCGGTACGGGGTTGGCGTCGAGGTCGGCCTTCAGCTTCTCGAACGCGGCCCGCGGGTCGCCGTCCCCGAACCCGCACGTGTCCTGGTCCCCCTCGCACCAGTCGAGGAACCGGCTCATCGCGCCGTCCAGGGCCAGGTACTGGGGCCGGTCGTAGGCGTACGGCTGGTTGGCGTAGTGCTCGGGGTCGTACGCCCCGTCGAGGACGAGCGCGCGCACCCGCTCGGGGAACATCGCGGCGTAGACGGTGCCGATGTAACTCCCGAACGACCGCCCGTAATACGTCAGTTGGTCCTCCCCGAGGGCCTGACGCAGCAGATCGATGTCACGGGCGACGTACCCGGTGCCCACGTACGGCACCAGCTCGCCCGCGTTGTCCTCGCAGGCCTGGTCGAACGCGGCGCCCTGGCGCACGGCTGTCTCGTAGGCGTCCGGGCCGGGGACGCCCTTGGCGGCGGTGACGGCCTGCGTGAACGTCGGATCGTCCCAGCAGGTGACCGCCGAACTGCGCCCGACGCCGCGTACGTCGTAGCCGAAGACGTCGAAGGAGTCGCGCAGGGCTGCGGGCAGGCCGGCGTAGTTGCCGCGTACGAAGTCCACGCCGGAGTTGCCGGGGCCGCCGGGCTGAAGGAAGAGTGTGCCCTTCTTCTTGGTCTGGTCCGGGGCCTTCTTCCGGATGACCGCCAGGGTGATGGTCTTGCCCTGCGGGTCGCGGTAGTCCAACGGCACGTCGGCGTTCGCGCACTCGAAGCCGCCCTGGCAGTCGGACCAGGACAGGGTCGGCACGGTCGGCTGCCCGTCGCCGCCCTCGGGCTGGCCGGCCATGGCCTGGGCGGCGGCTCCGGCGAGAGCGAAGGAGACGGCGGCGGCGAGGGCGATCCTCAGACGCGGCAGGCGTCTGCGGGCGCGCGTGCCGGACCGTCCCGTTCCGTGAGCTTGCTCGGTCACTGTGGTCAATCCCCTTCGGGCGCGGCGCGTGTGCCGTCGACCACCCTGTGGAGTGCCGGGTGGTGTGGTGGTGCTGGTCGTTGAAGTTTCTAGCTCACGGGGAGGGGGAAGGGAACGGGGATCACTCGTGTGGCCCGCCTTCCACGCGATCTCCCCACTACCCGGCGGTAGTTGCGATGTCGTTCACGTGTGGAACGGCGGAGGGTACGCGGTGCCGCGCCGCCTGGGAGGACCCGCTGCGTAGTCTGAGGGCGTCTCCGGTCTGACCACGGCGGGCCCCGCCCTCGCGGCCCCGCCGCCGGCCTCCCACGCCCAGGAGCCCGCCATACCCACGGACTTCGTGCCCCTGCCCACGAGCCCGCTTCGTCCCGAGGCCCTCCAGGAAGTCACGGTCACCTACCGCAACCCCACACCGTCGCCCCCAACTCCTGGTGACCTCCCGGGACACCGGGCCGTTCCTGTCACCGTCGGACGTCACGGTGAAGCCTCGGGTGGCGTTGTACGGCTGACCTCGGGATGCGCGGCGGCCCGGTCGGACTCACTGCGCAGGACGCAGAATTCGTTGCCTTCGGGATCAGCGAGGACGGCCCAGCCTGAACCGTCGGGATTGCGGTGGTCCGCGACGAAGGTGGCACCGAGCCCCAGCAGCCGGTCCACCTCCTGATCGCGCGAGGTCTCAGGGCGCAAGCACAGATGGACCCGGTTCTTGACCGCCTTGGCCTCGGGCACCTGGTTGAAGTACAGCACCGGACCCTCCGCCAGCAGAACCTGGGTCTCGCGGGCGCCCGGCCGGTCCTCCGGATGCAGCGGGCGCCCGGTCACACTGCTCCAGAACCGAGCAAGCTCGTAGGCATCCGCACAGTCGATCGCCACGTTCTGCACAACAGAGACCATGCGCGGAAGCCTTCCTGATCTCCACGGCGAGCGCCACCGCTTCGCGCTCATGCTTCGTGCGCCGGGACCTCCGCTCGCATGAACCCATGGCTCCGCTCAACCTTCGCCACATGCAGGGCGTAACCGCCGTGACCCGCACACTCACGAGATCACGGCGACTTTGCAATCGCCCTGGGTGCGCTGGTGATTCCGGCTCCGGCTCGTGCTTTCCACCGCGATGGCGGCAGAAAGTCCCCTCTCGTGCCGGACAACCCTGCGTGACATGATCCTGCAACTCGGCTGCACGAAGCTGTAGAAGCTCCGGCTTGTGGTACGTCACCGCTGTCGCAACGATGTTCCGGGGGGCTGAGAGCAAGGAGAGTGTCCAGATGAAGATCGGTTCGACTCGTCGCCGAGCAATTGTCACTGTCATTGCAGGAGCCTTGGGTATCGCTGCGATCGGCGTGATCGTGGATGCCGCAGAAGAGATGAGCCATCACTCCGCTTCTTCGTCGGTCAGTCAGAATGCCGGCGGACGAGCCACATTGGCGGACTACGAGCCGGAGTTCGCCACCTGGGACAAGTAAGGCGACTCGGCGTCTCACCGGAAAGCCTTTCGCCCCCGTTGACCGGGGGCGAAAGGCTTTTTGACGTCCACCGACGCGTGACCGTCACCGGATTCCGGCCGGGGAATGGCACACCCTTGCCAGGCGGGTGCAGGAAACTGCAATTGCGCTCCCTTGGAAGCGGCGGCAGCGGCAATAGAATCGGATGCAAGGAAACCCGGCCAAAGGAGTCTGCCATGGGAAAGATCAGATTTGTTTCGCGCAGGGCCGCGGGCCTGGCCTCGATGGGAATCATCGCGTGCGCCGCCTCAGTAGCGTTTGCCGCTCCCGCTCAGGCGGCCCCCATGATGTCCGACCCCAGGTGCGTCGCCCGTTTCTGCGGTGAAAGGGGCGACACCACCGACATCTGCTGCGGCATCAAACCCGGTGTTTACTGCCTGCTCCCCGCTGCCCACTGCCAAAAGCCGGGGCCGATCGAGGACGACCCCCAGCCGATTGTCGTGACGGAACGGGGCGGCAGCAGCGCTGTGGTGCGCTGAAGGCCGTTGCCGAGACGCACTGAGGGTTTACCCGACCGGTTTGTCGCATTCCCGTCGCGGTATGGCACACCCGGCCGGCAGGCAATTAAGCCGGCTGGCAAGGAAACTCGACTCAAGGAGTCTTACATGCGTAAGATCACGTCTGTTTCACGCAAGGCCGCGGGGCTGGCCGCGGTGGGGATCATCGCGGTGACCGCCTCTGCGGCGATGGCGACTCCCGCCCAGGCGGCACCCGTGCGCGCCGACGGCTTCCACACGATCACCTGGCCGATCGATGATCCCTTCCCGCTGCCTCGACCGATAGTGCAGGGGCCCGGGCCGGCCGTGAGTGTCAAGGCCTCGCCGCAGTCCGGGGCGTAGCAGGACAGCAGCGGAACTTCCATATCTCCGGTGGCCGACCAGGCCTCGGAAATATCGCGTTGAGGTCGTGAGCCGACGTCTCACGGTCGACCTCAGCACACACCATCGCCTGGTGACCGGCGGCCCGCTCGGGCCGCCGGTCACCAGGCGATTTCCGTCTATTCCACCGAGCGCGGCCGGCCGTCGTCATGGCAGGAGGCTGCAATGCGCACTGCACAAAGATGACGCCTCTTGCTCTCCCCCGGGAGCATTGAATCTGGCATTGTTCTTTGTGCCGGAAGAAATCGGCGGAGAGGCGCGGAAGCTGTCGCAGCCGATTTCTTCTCTGTCGGTGCGGGACGACATTCGGCGTCGGCGTGATAATCATCGGCGTCAGCGTCGCCCATACCTGACAAAAATTCCCGGCCGATGGCCGGCCAGCCGAGAGAGAGGTATGTCATGGACCACGTGATCGACGTTCAGATCGAAGAGCTGGAGTCGATGGAGACTCTGTGGAATTGGACGCAGTTCGGTACGGGCTTCGGAGCCGGCGCCACCATCATCAGCATCGGCACCGCTGTGGGCGTCGCGCTCACCTGACAACAATTCCCGGCCGATGGCCGGCCAGCCGAGAGAGAGGTATGTCATGGACCACGTGATCGACGTTCAGATCGAGGAGCTGGAGTCGATGGAGACTCTGTGGAATTGGACGCAGTTCGGTACGGGATTCGGGGCCGGCGCGACCATCATCGGCGTCGGCGTGTCCGTCGCGCTCACCTGACGGCAATTCCTGACCGACACTGACGAAACGAGAGAGAGGTACGTCATGGACCACGTGATCGACGTTCAGATCGAGGAGCTCGAGTCGATGCAGGCCCCGGGCTGGGGCGAGGTCTTCGGGGGCGCTTACGCCGGCGCTTCCGCGGGCGCCCTGGCCGTGTCCATCGGCATCGTGCTCACCTGAGAGTCGTCTCTCACAATTCGCACGCCGGACCAGCGGCGTGCGGAAATCCCCACACCAACCGTGAAAGAGGATCGGCAATGGACACCGAACTGGATCTGAAGTTCGAGGAACTGGAGTCCATGGAGACTCTGTGGGACTGGACGCAGTTCGGCACCGCCGCCGCAGTCGGCGCGGGCATCGTCGGCGCGGGCGCGACCGTCGGCGCCGCTGCCGCCGGTATCGCGCTCACCTGACAGCAGTTCCAGAGCGACAGTCAACGAGCGAGAGAGAGGTACGTCATGGACCACGTGATCGACGTTCAGATCGAGGAGCTCGAGTCGATGCAGGCCCCGGGCTGGGGCGAGGTCTTCGGGGGCGCTTACGCCGGCGCTTCCGCGGGCGCCCTGGCCGTGTCCATCGGCATCGTGCTCACCTGAGAGTCGTCTCTCAGGATTCGCACGCCTTAAGGGTGCGCACCGGATCGGCCCGGCACATGCGGAACTCCCATGGTGCCGCCGCTCGATCGAGGCCGAGGAGCTCCACGTCCTCCTGCCCGCGTTCTCCCCGCTGTGGCGAGCCTCGGGTCGGACTTCGCGGCCTTCCCGGACGCCACCCTGACGTCCGCCTTCAAGGACGTACCGGCCATGCCGCGTCCTGACGAAAGGCACTCACCCGGTGACGGGGCCGACCTCTATTCGGCCCCGTCACCGGGCACTTGATCCCATTGTAGGCGCGTTCACCGGAGACTGGCCATGCCCAAGCCCCCGCACTCGTCGTTGACCGACCAGACGCCCCTTCCACCGCTCGCTGTACCCAGGGGCGGGGGCCCCACCCTCAGCGTCGCCGCCGCGGACAGCCCCGGAGCTCTCCGTTCCCTCCCCGCCGGGCACGAGCAGCACGGAGGGCAGTCATGAACCAGGGCGCGACTGCCGCACCCACCGCGGTGTTCGACAAGCTCAGCAAGAGTTACGGCGGCCACCAGGTGCTGCGGGACGTGTCGTTCGAGGTCAGGCCCGGCCGGGTCACCGGGCTGCTCGGACCCAACGGCGCCGGCAAGAGCACCACCCTGCGATGCCTGCTCGGCCTGGTACGTCCGGACTCCGGCACGGTGACGGTGCACGGCCGCGTCGGCGTGACCATGGACTCCCTCGGCTTCCACCCCAATGTCACGGTGGGGCGCCAACTTCAGGTCGCCGCCCGCTCGCTGGGCCTGTCCGGGCAACGCGTCGACGAGGCGCTGCGCAAGGTGGGGCTCGCCGAGGCGACAAGGAAACGGGTCCGCTCCTGCTCCACGGGCATGCGTCAGCGCCTCGCCCTGGCCACCGCGCTGCTCCCCGACCCCGAACTGCTGGTACTCGACGAACCCCTCAACGGCCTCGACCCGGAAGGCATCCGCTGGATGCGCGACCTCGTGGGGTCACTGGCCGCCGAGGGCCGGACCGTCCTCATCGCCAGCCACATGCTCTCCGAAGTGGCACGCACCGTCGACGACGTCGTCGTGCTCCGCGGGCAGGTGCTCTTCTCCGGATCGCTGGAGGAACTGGGCGACAACGACCCCGAGCAGCTGGAGAGCGCGTACCTCGAACTGGCAAGCGCACAAGGGAGCTGAACCATGTCCGATTCCACCGGCCCGCGCCGGCAGCTGTCGGCTGAACTGCTCAAGGCCCGCAGCGGATTCGCGTTGCCCGCCATGCTCGTCATCAACCAGGCGCTGATCAGCACGTCGCAGCTGGGCGGCCTCGGCGACAAACTGTCCGCCGCCCGTGTCCCGGGGACGGCCGGCCTGGCGAGCGTCTCCCACACCGTCGTCGGCCTCGGCTTCGCCGGAGCGCTGTTCGCCATGCTCTTCGGCGCGATTATGGTGACCAACGAGTACCGGTCCGGCGCCATCGGACGCAGCGTGCTCTACGCTCCCTCACGCACGGCTCTGCTGGCCGCCAAACTCGCCACCGGCGCGATCGGTGGGGTGATCTTCGGCATCGTCTCGGCGGGCGGGGCCCTGCTGGTCGCCTGGCTGGGGTTCCGGGCGCACGACGCCTCGCTGGTCATGGACGACCGGACCTGGGCCGTCTGCGGGAGCATCGTCCTGGTCTGCCTGTTCGCCGGCCCGTGGGGCGCCGCGATCGGCTTCCTGCTGCGCAGCCAGCTGCTGGCGATCGTGGTCCTGATGGTGTGGACCACCACGGCCGAGACGATGATCCTCAAGAGTTTCCCCTCCGTGGGGAAGTACCTGCCCGGAGGCGCCCAGGACGCGGTGATGGAAGACCCGTCGCTCCCGGAACGGTTGACGGCCGGGTACGGCGTGCTGCTGCTGCTCGCCTGGGGTGCTGCCGCCGCGCTCGCCGCCCAGCAGTCCTTCACCCGCCGTGATCTGGTGTGAAGGAGCGATCATGACCACGACGACGCCCCTGACGCCCCTGCCGGCCCGGCACCCGGACGTGCGGGTGCAGCCGCCTCAGGAGGGCCAGGGTCCTTGGCTCGTGCAGTACGGCGAGCGTTACTTCCGGGTCGGTGCGGACGCCGCCCGGCTGCTGGACCGGCTGGACGGCACCCGCTCACCCGCCGGGCTCGCCGAGGACCTCGGTGCTCCCTGGACCGAGGAGCGCGTGCGGGAAGCGCTGGAGTCCTTCTCCCGGCTCGGTCTGCTGGCCGGTGCGGCCGGCCCCGGCGGCACGGCCGGGAGCGCGCACGGCAGGCCGGCCCGCCGGAAGGCGGTGGGCCGGCCGGACGGCGCCAAGGCGCGCAGGCTGCGCTTCGTACCACCGATGACCTTGCAGTTCACCCTCTGGAACCCGGACCGCATGATGGTCCGGCTCCTCCCGGTCACCGGCGCCCTGCTGTCCCGGCGCGGCCGCCAGGCCCTTGTCGTGCTGCTGGTCTCGGGACTGGTGGCGTTGGCGGTGCAGGCGCAGGCGGTGTGGCTGGCCATCTCCACCCCCACGAGCCCGTGGACGTATCCGAGCGTCATCCTGGGGCTGCTGCTGGTCACGGCGGTGCACGAGGTCGGCCACGGCGCGGTGCTCACCCACTACGGCCAGCGCCCCACCCGGATCGGGGTGATGCTGTATTACCTCACCCTGGCCTTCTTCTGCGATGTCTCGCCCGGCTGGCGGCTGCCCCGCAAGGAACAGCGGGTGGCCGTCGCGCTCGCCGGGGTCGGTGTCCAGAGCCTGATCGGCGCGGTGGCGGCACTCGTCGCCCCGGCCACGAGCGGTCAGGTGCACGACGGACTGCTCATCTTCGCGGTCGCCTGCTGGCTGTACGGGGTCTTCAACCTCCTGCCCCTGGTGAAGTTCGACGGCTACCTGGCGCTGATGAGCCACCTGGACATCCCCAACCTCCGCGCCAGGGCCATGGCCGACGCCCGCACCGCGACCGTGATCCGCCTCGCGGGAGGTCACCGGCCGCGGGAACTGCCGCAGGTGCGCTGGGCCGTCGCCTACGGTGTGGCCTGCCAGCTCTTCCCGCTGTACCTGATCGGCACCGGGCTGTCGATCGTCAGCGGTCTGATCGGCGGGCTCCAGTTGTTCGGCGTCACCCTGCTGTGGCTGCTGCTGGGGACCCTCGCCTTCCTGGCCTGCAAGCTGGTGCTCCGCACGGTGGGCGAGGTCCGGGCGGCCGGCGGATCGGTCCTGCGCCTGGCCGGGATCGGGCTGGCCGCGGTGGCCGCGGCCGCGGTGCTGCTCACCCAGGTCACCGTCGACCGGCAGATCCCGGCCGGGTACGCGACGGTGAACGGCCGGCCCGTCCTCGTACTGGCGCCGGGCCATGACTCCTCCGCCATACCGGCCGGCGCGCCCGTCCGGCTGCGCACCCAGGGAATCCTGGTGGGCAGGACACTCGACCGTACCGCCGTCGCCCCGGGTGCCGCCCGCACGGCCCACGTTCCGCTGACCGCGATCGTCCCCGTGCGCACCGGTACGCGCGTCCCCGCCACCGTGCGTCCGCTCGCCGACGATGCCGTCCTGCCCGCCGCAGCCGGTAGCGCGCGCGTGGAACTCGGCCGGATGTCCCTGGGCGCTCGCCTCCTCGACTACCTGACTTCTCCCTGAGCCTGCCTGACGGACCCGTCCTGGCACCTCGACCATCTGGTGTTCATCAACTCACGCTGGGAGCGATCATGACCACGTCACCCCACCGGCCGCAGCCGGAACGATCCACCTTGCCGGCAGCCGACAGGCTTCAGCGCTGGTTCCGCGGACACTACGACAGGGCGGCGGACACCGCCCTGGAAGTCGTCGCCGAGCCCGGGGCCGACCTGTCGGCGCTCGCCGCCTCCGGACTGCTGGACGCGGACGGAGCGGTCTTCGCGGAGCCGAGCGCGGCGGACAGCCTGCCGGTTCCCGCGGTCCCCGTCGAGGGCAGCGTGCTGAACTGCGGCGAAGACCTGGTGGTCGCGGACGAACTCCACATCCAGGTGTTCGATTACGTCTCGCTCGGCTTCGTCGCGCTGGTCGGCTGCACGGTCGTGCGGATCACCGGAGAGGACGATCTGACGTCCTTCCTCGCCGACGCGGACGCCGCCGTCACCGGTGACGGCCTGCCTCAGTGGCTGGTGCACCCCAGTGTCGTCCTGGCCGACACCCCGGCGCTCGCCGGCGCGGCACCCAGCGGAGTCGCCCGCCTGTACGTCGCCGGGAACGGCATGGTCCGCACCGCCCCCGGCGGCGCCGATCTCGCCCCCCTGGCGGACGGCGCCGCCGCGGTACGGGCCGCGGCCGCCGCCCGCAGCGCCGATCCCGCCCTGGACGGAGTGCTCCCCGCCGGAGCGCTGGAGCGGGCCCGCGCCGAGCGTCCCTGGCTGCCGCGCTACCTGCGGGCGCTGGACGCCGCCCGGACGCTGAGCACGGTCGCGGCCGGCCCCGTACGGATATCCGGATTCGGCATGCGGCTGTGCCCGGGCGTCCCGGCCGAGCCGGTCGAGGGCGCGGATCTGCCCCTGATCGCTAGGGCGGAGGACGGCACCTGCTTCCTGCTCTACCCGGACAGCGGCCGGACGTTCAAGGTCAGCCAGGACGTGGCGCTGCTCGCCGAAGCGAAGATGGTCTGCGGCGACGAGCGAGAGGCCCACACGGTCGCCGCCGCCGCTCTGGGGATCGGTGTGGAAGCCGTCCGCGGCAGCTACTCCCGTCTGACGCTGCCGGAGATGAGCGCGGCATGAGCGCGCGGACTGCGATCGTGACCTCCCCGGCGACGGCATCGCACGCCGGCGGCCCGCACATCCCACCGGGCACCGCGAGCCGGATCGCCGAGGCGCTCGGTGCGGACCTGAGGATCGCCGACCTGTACGACGACGTCGGCGGCCCGGTCTACCACCTCATGGCCAGCCACGACCTGAGCGAGATCAACGAGGTCGTCACCGCACTGCGCGACACCGAGGGCCCGGTCCTCGAACTCGCCTGCGGCTCCGGCCGGCTGACCCTGCCGCTGCTGCTCGCCGGGCACCAGGTCACCGGAGTGGACACCTCCGCCTCCTTGCTGGCCGCACTCGCCGCCCAGGTCGGACGGCTCCCGGCGCGCCGAGCCGCGGACCGTCTGACCGTGCTCCGCCAGGACATGCTCACCCTCGACCTGGACACCCGCTTCGAGGCCGCCCTGCTCGGCATCACGACCATCGGGCTGGTTCCCCCCGAGTGGCGGCCCGGCTTCCTGCGCGGCGTGTACCGGCATCTGCTGCCGGGCGGCCGCTTCCTGCTCACCGTCCACACGCCGGACATCCCGCCCGGGGAGGAGGAGATCAACACCTTTGTCATCGATGACGCCGTGGTGACCCTCATCGGGTACGTGGAGCCGGATCTCACCGGCCGCCATGTGGCCGCGCTGAGCATCGCCCGAGGCGCCGCCCCGCTGCTGGTCACCTCGTTCGTGCACCTGGTGACGCCTGAACAGCTGACATCCGAGCTCGTCGCGGCCGGGTTCGAGATCGAGTCCACCGGCACGGTGCGCGACCACCTCGGCCGCCCCACCGAGGGCAACACCCTTGTCATCGCCAGGAGGCCGTCATGAACCCGGACAAGCGTCACTACCCGCTGTGGGAACTGCTCGTGCCGCCCGGATCGTACGGCAAGCCCGAGCGGCGGGCCGTGGCCGCCACCGGCGCCAGGCTCCGCTTCGACGACGGCTCGCAGGTCCTGGACGCCACCAGCGGACTGTGGAACGTCAACCTCGGCTATGGCAACGCCGCCGTCGCCGACGCCGTCGACCGGGCCATGCGCGAGGCGTCGTACCTCACGCTCTTCCGTTACTCGCACACCTACGCCCTGGACGCCGCCCGTGCCCTGACCGATGCCGCCGGTCCGGCCGTCTTCCGCCGGGTGATCTTCTCCACCTCCGGGAGCTCCGCCAACGACCTGGTGATGAAGACCGCCCGCCACCACGCCCTGCTCACCGGTGAGCCGCAGCGCCGCCTGGTCGTCGGCTTCAAGGGCGGCTACCACGGCCTGACCTACGGGGCGTTCTCCCTCTCCGGCGAGGAGCTCGGGCAGCACCTGTACGGAGTGGACACCCGGCTGGTCCGCCACGTCGACCCGGACCGCCCGGAGGACCTCGAACGGCTGATGCGGCGTGAAGGCCACCGGGTGGCGGCGGTGGTGTGCGAGCCGGTGTTCGGGTCCGGCGCCCGTGAACTGCCGCCCGCGACGCTCGCCGCACTGCTGGAACTGCGCCGCGAGTACGGCTTCCTGCTCGTCGCCGACGAGGTGGCCACGGGGTACGGGCGCACCGGGCCGCTGTTCGCCAGCTCCACCTGGGCGCAGCCCCCGGACCTGCTGGTCACCTCCAAGGGACTGACCAACGGCACCTGCGCGGCGTCCGCGGTCCTGGCGTCGCACGCCGTCTGTGATGCCTTCGAGCGGGCCGACGCGCTGCTGGTGCACGGGGAGACACAGGCCGGAACGCCGCCCACGTGTGCCGCGATCACGGCGACGCTTGAGCAGTTCGCGGAGCTGTCCGCCCTGGAGTCCGGCGCCCGGGTGGCGAGTGCGCTCGACACGCTGCTCGGCGAGCTCGCCGCCGAGCTGCCCTTCGTGACGGCCACCACCGGCCGGGGCTGCTTCCGGGGGATCCAGCTCGCCGAGGACGACGGCGCACCGTACAGCGCCGAGCGGGTGCAGCAGGCCATCGCGGCGATCCGCGGCCATGGGGCGCTGGTCCACCCGGGCCCCGGCTGCGTGCAGCTCGTCCCGCCGCTGACGCTCACCGACGAGGAGACGCACGAGCTGTGCACGGCCGTGCACAAGGGGCTGGCGGAGGTCCGATGACCACCGTGGTACCGCTCGCCGCTCGCGCCGAGCCCGCCGCGGCCGCCCAGCCGGTGCGGTGGAGCCGGCCCACGGAGCTCCTGATCGGCCAGGGCGCCGCCCGCCAGGCCGTGCGCCAGGCCGGCTCCGATGCCCCGGTGGGACTGGTGACCGACGCGAACCTTCCCGAAGGCTTCGTGGACGACCTGGCGGGCCCGGCGGGAAAGCGGCTGCGGCGCATCGGGCTGCGACCGGAGGACATCACCCTGACGACGGCGGAGGAGGTGGCCGACGCGCTGGGCGGCGCCCGGCACATGGTGGCGGTCGGCGGCGGCAGTGTGCTGGACGCCGCCGCCGTCGCCCGGGCGATCATCAGCCGGCCCGAGTTGCCCGCCCTCATACGCCGCCATCCCAGGCCCGGACTGGTCCTCTGCCCGCCCGGCCGGAGGCCGGTTCCCCACTTCACCACGGTCCCCACCACCGTGGGAACCGCCGCCGAGGTCAGCTCCCTGGCGACCGTCCGCACCGACGGCGGGCGAAAGCTCCTCGCGGGTGACGTCCTCACCCCGAGCACCGCCGCCCTCGACCCCGCGGCCACCGCGGGCCTGCCCCGGCGGCTCGTGCTGGAGGGGGTGCTGGAGGCGATGATGCGGCTGCTCAACATCCACGCGCTGCCTCCGGCCGGGCAGTGCCCGGGTGCGTCCGATGCGGAACTGCTGGCGCTCCTGGGCCAGTTGGGCCGCTCGGGAGCCGAGGCGGCCGGCGAACGGCACGGGGTGCCCGCCGCGCTGCGCACCGACGTGGCCCTGCTCAGCGCGCGGACCGTGCTCGGCTGGACAACCCTGGGCCGCGACCCGTTCGGGGGAAAGATCTGGTATCTGGCCAACGAACTGTCCGCGCTCGCCGCGGTACGCAAGATGACGGCCACCGTCTCGGTGGTGCCCGTGGTGTGGTCCAGGCTGCTCGCCGGGGACACGCGGTTCGGTGACCCGGTCCGGCTGCACTCGGCCTGGCGTGCGCTACGGCGCGGCCTGGGGCCGCTGCGGCTGCCCGCCGACCCGGTCGCCGGATTCCGCGCCCTGGCCGCCGCCTGGGACGTCCCGGCTCTGCCGCGGACCGGGGCCCCGCCGCCCGGCGAGCTGGCCTCGCGGGCGGCACGGGCCTGGGGCGGCAGCCAGCCCATGCTGGGCGCCTTCGGCGTCGCCGAACTGACCGCCCTCTACCGGGAGATCATCGACCAGCCGCGACCGCGAAGGAGCCAACGTTGATCGACGTCCTCGCGACCCTGGCCCCCCCGGCGCGGATCAGCCGTGCCTGGCACCTGGAGCCCCCGGGCCCGGGCGAGCCGTTGTGGCGGGGCATGGTCCGGCTGGCCGGGCACCCGGAAGAGCCGGTGCCCGGCGACCCGGCCAGGCCGTTCTCCCATGACGTGGTCGGCGCGTACGGGGTCAACCGGTCGGACGTGCTGGTCCGGGCGGCGGGAGAAGCCGTCGAACGGTACGCGCTGCGTCCGCTGCCCGAAGAGGGCCGCACGGCCGCGGCCACCGCTCTGGACGGCGACGTACTCGATGTCCACGAGGCCGGGCTCGGCGCCGACGACCCCGAGGAACGGGTCCGCGCCTGGTACCCGGCGCGCAGGCTGCTCGACGGCCACCGCGTGTGGGTGCCGGCGGGGCTCGTCGACCACCCCACCCGGCCGCAGGACGGCGAGGGATTCGATCCCGGCCCGTCCGGGGCGGCCGCCGGCGCCGGGTACGAGATGGCGCTGCGCTCGGCGCTACTGGAGGTCATCGAACGGGACGCCCTGACCGTCGCCTGGGCGCGTGCGCTGGCGCTGCCGCGCATCGACCCGGACGCCTCCCTGGCGGCAGCCCCCGGCTCCCCGTCGTGGCGGAGCTTCGGCACCGCCCTGCGGCACGCCCAGGCCGGCGGATGGGAACCGGTACTGGCCGAGGTGCCCACCGCAGTGGACGGGGTGACGTGCGTGGTGGGAATCCTCCTCGGGGACCAGGGCGCTGCCGTCGGGTGCAACGCCTCCACCGACCCGGGCCAGAGCCTGGCGGGCGCACTTCAGGAGGCCCTGCAGGTGATGTCGTGTCTGCGGCTGGTCGGCCGCCGGTACGCGGACCAGCCCCTGCCCGGGATCGTCACCGAGGACACGGACCGGGCGCGGTGGTTCGCATCACCCGAGGGACGGGAGACGGTGCGGCGGTGGTGCGACGGGTTCCTGCCCCGACCCGCGGCCCTGCGGCCCGACGCCGGACAGCCGTCGACGGAGCACGTCCTGGCGGGACTGCATGCCCAGGGTGCACGTCCCCTGGCCGTCGACCTGACCCATCGGCTGCCGGCGGCCGTGCGTGCCATGGGCTGGGCCGTGGTGAAGGTGATACCCGCCGGACTGCAGCCGCTGCGGATCGACGAACGGTGCTCGTTCGGCTGGAACGACTCCCGGCTGGAGACCGCCGAGGCACGTACCGGGCTGCGGGCACGGTCCGGCTGTTCGCCGCATCCCCATCCGCTGATATGAACCGCGCGGCAAGGCGGAATCCTCCGTTGGGCGCAGGCGACTTGGCGAGGCCACCTCCACTTTGCAATCGACATGGCAAAACACGCGCTTACCCGCAAAAGATTTGCATAAACGGCCTGATCGGCAACCGTGAGGAATTAAATACGAGGATGCTGTGCGCATTGCCGCGGGCCGATCCGCTTTACCTGGATTTTACTTAAGTCCGACCGGCAAGCCCCTGACAGAGAGTTAACGTGCTTCTGGTGCCGGGGTGTTCACGCGGGCAAGGGGGGCCGATGGCGTGACCCTATGTGCCTGACCGGGTCCTTTTTCCCACTGGGGGAAGCGGTGCAACGAAACACACTTTTCGACCTGGGGCTTTCGGAAGCCGACGAGGAGGCTTACTGCTACATTCTGCGCCACCCAGGTGTGACCGCCAAGGAATTGGCTGACGCCCTCGATTTTCCCATGGCAGAGGAGGCAATCAAGCGGTTGCTCGATCTCGGGTTGATCCACCAGTCCCCGGACGGACAGGTCGCGACATATCCGCCGGTGAGCGCCATGGAAGCCCTGATCGACAGACAACTCCACGACCTGCACGAGAGATTGCGGCGTACCACCGCCTGCCGCCACGTCATCGACACCTACATGGACATCTGGCTGAACGAGCCCCGGGAGCAGCAATCGGACCAGGGGCAGACGCTCGGTGTCGAGCGTCTGGAAGGAATAGAGAGCATCCGTTCCCGGCTGGACGATCTGATTTTCTTCGCACGCAGTGAGGTCCTGTGTGCCCACCCGTGCGGCCCGCTGTCGACCGAGGCGCTGGCAGACGCACGGCCGCGGGACGCCCTGCTGCTCAAGCGGGGCGTCGTCATGCGCTCGATCGTGCACACCAGCGCCCTGTCGGATCCGCTCACGACCACCCGGCTCCGGGAGATCGTGGCCGGCGGCGCCCAGGCCCGGGTCTCCGATTCGCATTTCGATCGGATGCTCATCGTGGACCGTCGTAAGGCCCTGCTCCCCATCGACCCGGACGACACCAAGCGCGGTGCGCTGCTGGTGCACGAGCCCGGCGTCGTGGCCGGTTCCGTCGCGCTTTTCGAGCACATCTGGGAGAGCGCACAGGATTTTGAGGACGTGGTCGCCGGTGATGAGGAACCGAAGCCCGAGCTTCAGGACATCGAGCGGAAAGTGCTCACCACACTGTGCCAGGTGGACAAGGACGAGATCGGCGCGCGGCAGATCGGTGTCTCGGTGCGGACCTATCGCCGGCACGTCAGTGACCTGATGCGGCGGTTGGGGGCCAGCAACCGTTTCCAGGCCGCGCTGCTGGCCCGCGACCGCGGCTGGATCTGACGCGACGAGCCGGGGCGGGCCCGAAGGTACGCGGCCCGGGCGTCCCGGCGGCCTGCCGACCTCCTCGGCCACGACCCGGCCGGCACCGACACCCTCGTGGTCGACGTCAAAAGCACCCGCGGCTCGCGCCTGGGCAGCACCCCCGCCGCCCGTCTGCCGGCCGCGATGACCGGCACCGGCATGACCGTCACCCACTCAGAGTCCCTCCGCCAGTCGTGTCAGCAGGCCCGCGACCAGGGCGGTCTGGGCGGGGACCGTGTCGGGGTAGATGAACTCGCCCCGGGCGTGGGCACCGTCGCCGATCGCGCCCGTGCCGCACAGGACGGGCAGGCCGAGGGCGGAGATGAAGTTGGCGTCGCTTGCGCCGCCGACGGCGGTGTCGGGCAGGTCGTCGCGGCCCTGGTCGCGGGCGACCTCCCGGGCGAGGCCGAGCAGGGGGGCGGACGCGGCGTTGAGGGTCATCGGCGGCCGGTTCCAGGCGTGGTCGATGTGGAGGCGGACGCGGGGGTCGCTGACCCTGATGGCGTCCAGTTCCGCGTCGACCCGTGCCTGTTCGGCCGCGCTGCTGACCCGGATGTCGACGCGGGCGGTGGCCTGCCCGGCGACAACGTTGGTGGCGGAACCGCCCTCGATGAGCCCGGTGTTGATGGTGGTGCCCCGGTCGGGGCGGGCGACGGCCGCGGCGGCGACCACGAACTCGGACAGCGCGGTGATCGCGCTCGCCCCGTCCTGGGGCGCGAGCCCGGCGTGCGCTTCGACGCCGGTGGCCGTGACCCGGAAGATCCCGGAGCCCTTGCGGGCGGTCTTGACCGCGCCGTGAGCGGTGGGTTCCAGCACCGGCGTGGCGTCGGCCTTCCGCGCGACCTCCTCGATCACCGGCCGCGAGGACAGGGAGCCGAGCTCCTCGTCGCCGTTGAAGAGGGAGGAAGGTGACGGTGGGCACGGGGGTGCCGCCGTCCCTGGCCAGCTTCAGGGCCCAGACGCCCTGGGCCAGGCCGGTCTTCATGTCGAAGACGCCCGGTGCGCTGAGCTTCTCCCGGCCGTCGGCGGAGGGTTCCGGCTGCTCCCAGCCGGCGAGGGCGCCGGTCGGCCACACGGTGTCGTAGTGGCCGACGAGGGCGACGTGCCCGGGGCCGGTGCCGGCATAGGTGAGGGTGAGGGTGTCGCCGCACGCGCCGCCGGGGTGGCGCTGTTCGTGGCCGGGCCGGCCGAGCCGGTGGACGGCCAGCTCGCGCAGGAGGTCCAGGCCGGCCGCGAGGGCGGGCAGGTCGTGGCTGCTGGTCTCGTGGCGGACGAGGGTCAGGATGTCGGTGACGATCTCCGGCGCGACGTCCTGGGCGCGGGCGGTGAGAGCGGCGGCGGGTGATGCGGTCATGGTCTGCTTTCTCGTAGGAGGCGGGGGCGGCGTTCCTCGGCGGAAGGCGGAAGGCGGCGTCGTCAGTTGATGCCGAACGGGATGCCCAGCAGGTACCAGGCCACGAAGAACGCGATCCACACGACCCAGACGACGGCGGCGATCGGGATCGTGAAGGAGGCGAGCGTGCCGATGCCGGCGGACTTGCGGTGCTGCTGGATGAAGCCCAGCGCCATGACGAAGTAGGGGCTCATCGGGGTGACGCAGTTGGTGACCGAGTCGGCGACGCGGTAGACGGCCTGGGTGGTCTCGGGCTCGATGCCGATGAGCATCAGCATGGGCACGAGGACCGGGGCGGCCAGCGCCCACAGGGCGGAGCCGCTGGTGATGACGAGGTTCATGAACGTGATCGGCACGGCGATGCCGACCAGCACGGCCCAGCCGTGCAGATGCAGGTCGCGCAGTGTCTCCGCGCCCGTGACGGCGAGGATGTCGCCGATGTTCGTCCACTTGAAGTAGGCGAGGAACTGGGAGATCGCGAAGAACAGGACGAGGATCGGCGCCATCGACCGGGTGCCCTCGACCATCGCGGCGATGATGTCGCGGGAAGCGGTGAAGGTGCCGGTCATCCGGCCGTAGACGGTGCCGAGCACGGCGAAGAACACGCCCAGGACGAGTGCCATCCCGCCGATCACCGGGGAGTCGACGATGCCGCCGCCCTCGCCGCGCAGCGGTGAGGACGCGGGGACCATGGCCAGGGCCAGGAACGCGATGACGCCGGCGGCGACCAGCCCGGTCACACGCAGCGCGCGGCGCTGCCGCCCGGTGACCTCGATCGCCTCCCGTTCGCCGGCCCCGAGCGCGGTGACCGGCTCGTCGGGCTGGAGGTCCGCGCGGCGGGCGAGGACCTTGTCGACGACGAGCGTGATCACCAGGCGACAACGAACTCGCCGAGATCCCCGGCATCCTCACCGTCAGCGTCGACGTCATGCTCGCCGAACCCCGCCGCTACTGGCTGGACCGGGACCTGACCTCAGGGCTCGGCGAGTTCCACGCGCCCGTGTTGCTGTGAACGTGCCTCAGGGGGACGCGCCGATCACGACTCGAGCCCGCCACCCCTGGCCCGGTACGCCGCCGCCACCCGCTCCCGGAACGGCCGGCGGCCCACCGCCTGGGCCACCTCCCTCAGCAGCCGGCCGAGCGGCATCGACAGCTCCTCGTCCAGCTCCGCCATCGCCGCCGCCGTGGCCTCCCACTCCGCCTCGATCCGCGGCACCAGGGCGCGGGCCTTCGGGGTGAGGCCGATCAGGCGGCGGCGGGCGTCCAGCGGGTCGGGGGAGTGCGTGACCAGGCCCGCGCGGGCCATCTGCGCCGCCGTCTGGCTCGCGGCCGAGTGCGTGACGCCCGTCGCCGCGGCCAGGTCGCGCACGGACAGCGGGCCTTCGGCCAGGAGTGCCCGCACGACCGGGGAGAACCGGGGGCGGTACTCGGCCAGGCCCTGCTCCTCGTAGACCTTGGCCACGTCGCCGTCGAGCAGCTCCAGGACGTGGCGGAGCAGGGAGCCCACGGCGGCCGGATCCGGGTGCTTCATCGGGTTGTTCGCGTTGCCCACCCTGTTAATCTAACAGTGCTGTTATATCTGGCGGAAGCCGAGGAAGGTGCGTCGCGCATGGCCGAGCTCCATCCCCCCATCGAGCCGTACGAGCACGGCATGCTCGACGTCGGCGACGGCAACCGCGTGTACTGGGAGAGCTGCGGGAATCCGGCGGGCAAGCCCGCCCTCGTCCTGCACGGCGGGCCCGGCTCCGGCGCGGGGCCGTTCTGGCGGCGGCTGTTCGACCCGGCGGCGTACCGCGTCGTGCTCTTCGACCAGCGCGGGTGCGGCCGCAGCACACCCGACGCCGCCGATCCGCGGACCTCGCTCGACGCCAACACGACCCCCCGTCTGATCGCCGACATCGAACTGCTCCGGCAGCACCTCGGCATCGGGCGATGGCTCGTCATGGGCGGCTCCTGGGGCGTGACCCTCGCGCTGGCCTACGCCGAGCGGCACCCGGGGCGCGTGTCCGAACTGGTCCTCTTCAGCGTCACCAGCACCACCCGCCGCGAAGTGGAGTGGGTCACCCGGGACATGGGCCGGATCTTCCCCGAGGAGTGGGCCCGGTTCCGGGACGCCGTCCCCGAGGGGGAGCGCGACGGCAGTCTGGTGGACGCGTACGCCCGGATGCTCGCCGACCCCGATCCGGCCGTACGGGAGCGGGCCGCGCGGGAGTGGTGCCGGTGGGAGGACGTGCATGTGTCGACGCACCCCGGGCACCGGCCCGACCCCCGTTTCGAGGACCCGCGCTTCCGGCTGCGCTTCGCCCGACTCGTCACGCACTACTGGCGGCACGCCGGCTTCCTGGAGGACGGGGAGCTGCTGCGCGACGCCGGGAAGCTGGCGGGCATCCCCGGCGTGCTGATACACGGGCGGCTGGACATCAGCGGCCCTGCGGACGTGGCGTGGCGGCTGGCCCGGGTGTGGCCGGACGCGGAGTTCGTGCTGATCGGCCAGGAGGGGCACGGGCTGTCGGGCGATGCCACGACCGAGGCGGTGCTGGCGGCCACGGACCGGTTCCGGCCGGCCCGCACCCGCACCCCGTAGGACACGCTCCAGGGCTCAGTGCGCGTCGTAGCCCTGGTCGTGGGCCGGCCGGCCGGGGTCGACGAGCAGGGGAAGCCGACGAGGGCGGCGGCCTCGTGTGCCTCGACGAGCCGCCGCAGCGGAATGGACTTGCGGGCCTGGTGCAGCATCGGTGTGCCGGTCGAGCCGGGCAGTACGGCGTTGACCGTGATGCCGCGGGCGGCGCGATGGCCAAGAGGAGACCTGCCGGCGTCGGCCGCGCGCCCCTTCGGAGATGGTCGCCGTTTCCCTCCTTGCCATCCCTGAACGGCCCCCGACCCGACCCGGAAAAGCCCCTGACATGGGCCCCGCGTGGGCGGCGGTGCACCTAACGTGACAACAGTGCCCCGGCCGGGTCCGCATGCCTGACACCACCGCTCTCTCCACGAGGAGGATCCATGTCGTTCAGGGGCAGATCCGCACTGCGGCGAAGTACCGCGCGGGGCACGGCCCTTGCCGTGGGCGCCGCCCTGGCCTTCATCACCGGCCTCGCCGCCGCTCCGGCGGTCCACGCGTCGCCGTCTGCCGCCGAGGCCCTGCGGTGGGCACCGTGTGACGACCCGGCGCATCCGGGAGCCGAGTGCGCCACTCTGTCGGTGCCGGTCGACTGGGCCCGACCGGACGGGCCGAGAATCGACCTGGCCGTGGCCCGCCGCAAGGCCACCGACCCCGGCGCACGCGTCGGCTCGATGGTGTTCGGCCCCGGCGGGCCGGGCGACTCGGGTGTGGAGAGGGTGGTGCGCGGTATCAGCCGGTTCAGCCCCGAGGTCCGCCGCCGGTTCGACGTCGTCAGCTTCGACCCGCGCGGCGTGGGCGGCAGCAACCCGGTGACCTGCTCCGGCGACCTGCTTGCCGAGCGGCCGTCACCGGAGCTGAAGAGCCAGGCGGACTTCGACGCCACCATGGCGTACAACAGGCGGCTCCGGGCCGACTGCCGGGCCCGTACCGGCCCGGTGTTCGACCATCTCGACACCGCCCAGACGGTCCGGGACCTGGACGCGCTCCGGGCCGCCCTCGGCGAGCGCGAACTGACCTTCCACGGCAGCTCGTACGGCACATTGCTCGGCGCGCAGTACGCCGAGACCTACCCGCGCCGCGTGCGCGCGATGGTGCTGGAGAGCGTCATGGACCACAGTGTCCCGACCACCCGTGACTTCCTGCGGTCCGAGGCTGCCACGGCACAGGATTCGTTCCACGAGTTCGCGAAGTGGTGCGACGCGGCCGCGGACTGCGCGCCGCACGGCCGCGACGTCCGCGCCGTCTGGCAGGGCCTGTTGGCCCGGGCCGGACGGGGCGAGCTGGAGGACCCGGCGAAGCCGGGCACGTCGCTGTCGTCCTCGGACCTGGTCAACAAGATCGCGTTCCGGAAGTTCTACCAGGCCGACTACGCGGGCCTGGCCAGGGCGATCGCGGAGATGGACGCGAGCAGGCCGCTGCCCGCGTCGCCGACCTCGACGGCGCCGCTGCATCCGGCCACGCCGGTCTTCTGCTCGGACTGGCACCTGCCCGTGCGCGACTACCAGGAGTACGCCTCGCTCGTCGCCATGATGAACAGGACCGCGCCCGACCTGCCTTACCTGCTGCCGGTCCACATGACAGCGGCCTGTCTGGGCGCACCGACCGCCAACCCGCAGCACCGCCTCGACGTCCACGGCGCCCCGCCGATCCTGGTGTCCAACGCGCTGCACGACCCCGCCACCGGCTACCCGTGGGCGGTCTCGGTGACCCGGCAACTCGGCCGCAGCGGCGTGCTCCTCACCTACGAGGGCCACGGGCACGGCAGCGTCACCAGCGGCCCGTGCATGGAGGACACCGTGGACGGTTACCTCACCGACCTGACAGTCCCACCACGGGGCACCAGCTGCCCCGCCGTGCCGTCGCCGTCCTGACAACTCGGCAATCCGGACGACGCTGACGCGCAGGCACGCGTCCGCACCCGGAACAGGGCCTCTTGGGTGCTGGAGCGTGGCCGGCCAGGGGGCGCACTAGGGGCGCTCGATATTCGCGAATGCACCTCCCGTGGTGCGCCCCCTGCGTTCGATGCCCGCTGAAATGTGAAGACCATCGAGCACACTCGCGCCTCCTGACCGGCGCTTGACCAAGCGTCACCTCGCAACCCCCGCCCACTCCTCCTCACTTCAGATATCGAAACAGTAAACAGGGTTCCGCTCAGTGAATTTTTGTTGAACCATGAAGGTCCACAAATGAGGGGGGTTTGTGAAGATCGCTGGTTGCGCTTTGCGCACGCTCGGGCAGGGGGCCCTGGCAGACCGGTGATGCGGTGATGGTGCCGTTCCCACACCGCTTCTCACGCAGTACCACGCCACGGCCGCCTGCTTCAGGAACAGGCGGCCGTACTTCAGGGGTGAGGACACCACCATGCATTATGTGTGCTGGGGCAGGGCTATGTCGGCCTGCCCCTCGCCGTGAGGGCCGCCGAAGCCGGGCACACCGTCATCGGCTACGAGCCCGACCGGACGCGTTGCGAGGCGCTGGCCGCCGGGTCGTCGTACGTCGAGGACATCGGTGACGACCGGCTTCAGGCGGTGCTCGGTTCGGATGCGTATGACGCCAGCTCCGACCCGCAGGACCTCAAGGGGTTCGATGTCGCGGTCATCACCGTGCCGACGCCGTTGACCGACCGCGCGCCCGATCTGAGCTGCGTACGGGATGCCGGACGCGTGCTCGCGCAGTACATCGAGCCGGGCGCCACCGTCGTACTCGAGTCGACCACCCACCCCGGTACCACGCGTGACGTGCTCATCCCGCTGCTGGAGGAGGGCTCCGGACTCGTCGCCGGGCTGGACTTCCACGTCGGGTTCAGTCCCGAGCGCATCGACCCGGGCAACGCCGACTGGCGGCTGGAGAACACGCCGAAGATCGTCGCCGGATTGACCGAGGGCTGTCTGGCGCGGGTGAAGGAGTTCTACGACACCGTCACCGACGTCACCGTGCCCGCCTCGGGACTCGAAGAGGCCGAGCTGGCCAAGGTGTTCGAGAACACCTACCGGCACGTCAACATCGCCCTGGTCAACGAGCTGTCACGGATGGCTCACACGCTGGGCGTGGACGTGTGGCACACGCTGGAGCTGGCCGCGACCAAGCCGTTCGGATTCACCAGGTTCCTGCCCGGGCCCGGCGTCGGCGGGCACTGTCTGCCCATCGACCCGGTCTACCTCAGCCATCACGTCAAGGCACGGCACGGGCAGACCTTCCGGCTCATCGAGCTGGCCCAGGACATCAACGAGAGCCAGCCGGACTACGTGGTGCGCCGGCTCCAGGACGCCCTCAGCCGACGCTTCCGCAGGAGCGTGCACGGGGCGCGCGTCCTCGCGCTCGGGGCCGCTTACAAGCCGGGCACCTCGGACGCCCGTCAGTCGCCGGCCGTCGAAGTCGCCGACCGGCTGCGGGCGATGGGGGCGGACGTCACCGTCGTGGACCCCCATCTGCCGGTGTCGGACGGCGGTTGCCGCGACATCCCCTTCGGCGTGGGCACAGACACCGTCGGTGCCTTCGACGCCGTCGTCCTGCTCACCGCGCACGGCGAGTTCGACCTCGGGCGGCTCGCCGCCGAAGCCGCCTACGTGCTCGACACCCGTGGCGTCATGGCCGCCGCACCCCACATCGAACGGCTCTAGAGAGCCCTGGAGACCCGGGATCCCCCGGAGACCCCGGGGATCCCGGAAAGAAAGAGGAAGACGTGTACGGACAGAACGGTGTGGGCGCCGCGATCGGGACCGCGACCGGCGGGGCCGCCCTGGCCGCCACCGGCGGAACCGGGCTCGGGTGGATCGTGCTGGGAGCCATGCTCCTCGTGATCGGCGGCGTCGCGGTGTTCCGCGTGGCGACCCGCGGCAAGCGAGTGACCGCTTGAGCGCCTTCCCGGGCCGCGCCTCACGGACGACGTTCACGGTGGTGACGACCGTGGTGGTGGCGGCCCTGGCCGCTGCCACCGTGGTGGTGCACCTCCAGTCGACGAGCCCGATCCTGACGTTCTACTGGTGGCTGGGCATGTCGGTGATCGTGCTCTGCCTGGTCTCCTTCCTGAAGGGCCGGTCCTTCACCCACCTCCCGGTCGCTCCGGGCCGGACGGTGGCGATCATCCCGGCCTTCGAGGAGCCCTCGGAGAACCTGCACCGCACGGTGCGGTCGCTGCTGGCCCAGACGCACCCGGTCGACGAGATCCACGTCATCGACGACGGTTCCCGGCAGCACCCCGTGGAACCCTTCGACCACCCCCGGGTCTTCTGGCACCGGCAGCAGAACAAGGGCAAGCGCGGGGCGCAGGTCACCGTACTGCGGCACCTCCAGGAGCAGCACAAGCACTTCGACTACGTCCTCACCATCGACTCCGACGGCGAGCCCTTCC
Source organism: Streptomyces sp. NPDC007991 (assembly GCF_042958445.1). Lineage (NCBI taxonomy): Bacteria > Bacillati > Actinomycetota > Actinomycetes > Kitasatosporales > Streptomycetaceae > Streptomyces > Streptomyces sp. NPDC007991. Next base: position 30,045 of record NZ_JBIBJD010000019.1, on the reverse strand, counting down.
CGGACGCGCTCGAACAGCAGCTGCGGGCCATGAGCAACCCGCGGATCCAGGCCACCACCGGCATGATCTACATCCGCAACTTCGAGGAGACCTGGGTCTCCCGGGCCGCGGACATCGACATCGGCACCTCCTGCGTGATGATGCGCTCCTCGCGCTCGATGCTCGGCGCCCTGGAGACGACCTCGGGCGCGCTGGCGCTCTACCGGGCCGAGCTGCTCTACGACCACCTGGACGCCTACGAGGTGGAGTGCGGCACGGGCGACGACCGCTGGCTGGCGCTGAGGGCACTCATGCGCGGCGAGGTCGTGGCCGTCAACGAGGCCGGCGTCGTCACCGACATGCCGACGACGCTGCGGAAGACCTACCGGCAGCGGCTGCGCTGGGCCCGGTCATGGTGGTGGATGCTGCCGTTCGTGTACGCGCGGCTGTCGCTGAAGCAGCTCATATCGCCGACCTTCGGGCTCCTCCAGCTCGTCATCACGCCGGTGATGCTGGCCTGGACCGTCGTCATGACGCTCCTGACCCTGGGCGGGCGATACCACAACCCCGGCATCGCCCTGGTGTACCTCGCCGTGTACCTGGTGGTCCGGTTCGGCCAGTCCGGGCTGTACGTCCTCATGCGGCCGGACATGACGGCTCGCCAGCGGTTGCGCTCCTGGCTCGTCGGCACCCCGACCGCCGTCTTCATGAACATCGTGCTGCTCTGCCCCACCCGCTACTGGGCCCTGTTCAAGCTCCGTGACAACGCCTGGCAATCGCGCGGCCTGACGGCGAGGACGGCGCTGCCGAAGGGCGGCCGTCACCGTGCCGGGTCCAAGGACCCGCTGAACGCCTGACCGTCACGCACGACCCGGGCGATGAGTTTCCGGCCCGAGGGGCGGCACCCGGACGCGCCGTTCCACTGCGTCGACGGTGTGGCGGCGGCCATCGGCAAGGCCAGGGAGCTGACCGGGGAAGGCCGTGACGTGGGGGTGGCGGCGGGCGACGTCGGCGGGCAGGCGTTCGCGCTCGGGGCCCCCGTACGGCCGTCTCGACAATTAACCGAATTCACGTACAACCCTTACGTCCCCACGCAGGTCTCCTGATCGCCGACCACGGTGAACGCCCGGACAACTCCCGGCCGACACGGACGGTCCCGGCGCTTTGTCGACTGTGGATGCCCGCCAGGCATCCCGCATGCCGCAGGAGACCCCGCATGCCTCAGCACCGGCGACGCCCCCAGGGGCGCCCGCACCCGCGCCCCGCCCTCGTGATGGCCACCGGCCCGGCCACGCCGACGGGCGGGCCGCCCGTGCCCGCACCCGGCACACCGGCACCGCAGGACCCGGCCACGCCCAGGACGGCCACCTGCCAGGACTCCGCCCCACAGGCCTGCCTCCCCCTCTGAGCCGCCGCCCCTCCCCGCTCTTCCCACCACCCGGGATCCGGTCCTCAGGCCCGGCCCGCCGCTTCCCACCCGGAGCCCTCCCTTGCGCAAGCGCACCCTCCTCCTCGCCGCCACGCTCACCACCGGCCTGTTCACCGCCACCCCGGCCGCCGCCGCGCCCTCCGGCCTCGCCGGGGACTTCAACGGCGACGGGTACCGGGACGTCGCGGCCGGCGCCCCCTGCACCACCGTCGGCTCGGCCTCCTGCGCCGGTGCGGTCGTCGTGCTGTACGGGTCGGCGTCCGGTGTCTCGGCCACCCGTAAGGCCGTCATCACCCAGAACTCCACCGGCGTGCCCGGCACCGCCGAGTCGGGCGACCTGTTCGGCGCCGCCCTGGCCACCGGCGACCTGGACAGGGACGGCTACTCCGACCTCGTCGTGGGCGCCACCAACGAGAGCATCGGCGACCGGGACGGCGTCGGCTCCGGCACGGTCCTGTGGGGCAGCAAGTCGGGCCTGACCAGCGGCAAGGGCCTGCCGCAGCCGTCGACGCTCTCCGAGTACGGCAACTTCTCCCGGGGCATCGCCACCGGCGACTTCGACGGCGACGGCGACACGGACGTCACGCTCACCGGCCAGAGCCAGACCCGCATCTACCACGGCCCCTTCACCCGCACCGGCGGCCCGCTGAACAACCTCCGCGTCGGCGAGGTCGGCACCACCTTCGAGGTGATCGCGGGCGACCTCACCGGCGACGGCGCGGCCGAGCGCGTGTACCCGTTCAACGTGGACGGCGACACCGGCGGCGAGATCGACTACTTCCGCTGGACCGGCACGACGTACAAGATGGCCGACCTGCCGGACGCCGACGGCTACCCCGGCTCGATCGGCGACATCAACCGCGACGGCTACGGCGACCTCGTCCTCGGCGACTACACGGACCCGTACAGCCTCAAGCCCGGCGGCCACAAGGGCGGCCAGATCACCGTCTGGTACGGCGGCCCGAACGGCCCGGACCCGGCGCAGCAGCCGACCGTCGTCCACCAGGACACCGCGGGCGTGCCCGGCGCGGGCGAGGCCGGCGACGGTTTCGGCACGGCGGTGAGCACCGGCGACATCAACGGCGACGGGTACGCCGACGTCGTGGTCTCCGCCCCGGGCGAGGACGTCGGCTCGGTGAAGGACGCGGGCTCGGTGACCGTGCTGTTCGGCTCGGCCTCCGGCCTGAAGACCGGCAGCGGCGTGAAGTCGTACACCCAGGACACCTCGGGTGTGCCCGGCTCCGCCGAGTCCTGGGACCGTTTCGGTTCCTCGGTCGGCCTGACGGATGTCACCAAGGACGGCAAGGCCGACCTGGTGATCGGCGTGGACGGGGAGAACTCCACGGGCGGCCTGTGGACCCTGCGCGGCTCCGCCTCCGGCCTGACCACGAGCGGCGCGCAGGGCATCACCGCCACCGCCCTCTCCCTCAAGTCCGGCGCCAACCTCGGCTCGGTCGTCGCCCAGTGACGTCCCGTCGACTCTTCTGTGAGGCACGTACACCCATGCGCACCCGCATCACCACCGCCGTCCTCGCGGCGGCCCTGACCCCGCTCGCACTCACTGTCTCCGCCCCGGCCGCGCACGCCGCGACCCCCGCCGCCCCCTACGACTTCAACGGCGACGGCCGCACCGACCTCGCGATCGGCGCGCCGGGCGCCACCGTCGCCGGGCAGGCGAGGGCGGGTGCCGTGTCGGTGGTCTACGGCAGCACCAGCGGGCCGAAGAGCTCCACACGCACGCTCCTGACCCAGAACACGGCCGGCATACCCGGTGCCGCCGAGGCCGACGACGCCTTCGGCTCCGCGCTCGCCTCCGCCGACCTGGACACCGACGGCTACGCCGACCTGCTGATCGGCACGCCCGGCGAGGACGGCAGCGACAGCAACGACGGCACGGTCACCATCGTCTGGGGCGGGAAGTCCGGCCTGTCCGGCGCCCGTTCGCTGTTCAGCTTCTTCAGCACCGACTACGACCGGTACGGCCAGGCGCTGGCCGCGGGCGACTTCGACGGCGACGGGGACGTGGACGTCGCGGTCGGCTCCACCGGCCCGATCACCCTCTCCCTCGTGCAGGGCCCGCTCACCAGGACGAGCGCGTCCAACGGCGGTTCGGGCTCGCGCAACGACGGGTGGTCCTCCTCGACCGGCGTCACCCACCTCTCCTCCGGCGACGTCACCGGCGACGGCCGGCCCCGGGTGGTCCTGCACGGCCGTGCCGTGAGCACCGGCGTCGCGACCACCGCCCTCGCCGACCTGAGGATCGGCAACTACGTCGACTGGCTGGAGCGGCTGCCCGCCGGGTTCGTCTCCGCCGTCGGGGACATCGACGGCGACGGCCACGACGACATCGTCGTGGGCAACGACCGGGAGCCGTCCGCCGACCCGGAGGGCGCCCTCGGCGGCCGGGTCACCGTCGTCTACGGCGGACCCGACGGCCGCGACACGAACCGCGCCCCGCTGGTCCTCACCCAGGACACCGCCGGTGTGCCCGGCGCCGCCGAGAAGGGCGACCGCTTCGGCAGCGACGTCTCCCTCGGCGACATCAACGGCGACGGCTTCGCCGACCTGGCCATCGACACGGCGGGCGAGAACTCCGCCGCCGGTGCCGTCACCGTGCTGTACGGCTCGGCGTCCGGCCTCACCACCAAGGGCGCCACGTCGTACACCCAGAACACCGCGGGCGTGCCCGGCGCTTCGGAGCAGGGCGACCGGTTCGGCGAGCGGGTCGCGCTCACCGACCACACCGGCGACCACCGCGCCGACCTGTCCGTCTCCGCGCCGGGCGAGAACGCCGGCGACGGCGCGGTCTGGTCCCTGCGCGCCACCGCCACCGGCCCGACCACCACCGGCTCGGTCAGTTTCGGCCCGGGCACGACCGGCGTCTCCACGGCCGGCAAGCCGGGCTACGGCACCGCCCTCAACTCCTGATCACCGACCCCCGGGGACTCCATCGATGCGCAAGCGCACCCTCCTCCTGGCCACGGCCCTCACCACCGGCCTGCTCACGGCCCTGCCCGCGACGGCGGCCACCGCCGCTCCGGCCACCGGCCCGACGGCCGACTTCAACGGCGACGGCTACGGCGACGTCGCCTTCGCCGCCCCGTACGCCAAGGTCGACGGCCTCGGCATGGCCGGCTACGTCGCCGTCGTCTACGGCGGCGCCACCGGCCTCGACCCGGCCAGGCGGACCGTGGTCAGCCAGAACACCACCGGCGTGCCCGGTGCCGCCGAGGCCGAGGACACCTTCGGCGACGCGCTCGCCGTGGCGGACCTCAACGGCGACGGCTACACGGACCTCGCGGTCGGCTCCTCCGGCGAGGACGTCGGCACGGACGAGGACGGCGGCTCCGTCACCGTGCTGTGGGGCTCGGCGAGCGGCCTGAAGAACGGCACCACCGTCAAGGACCCGGCGGTCTCCGGGCACGACAACTGGGGCCGGCTGCTGACCGCGGGCGACTTCGACGGCGACGGCAGGACGGACCTGGCCGTCGGCACCGGCTCGTCCCACGCCTACGTCGTCCGCGGCCCCTTCACCACCACCGGCACCACGGGCACCGCGCAGAAGATCAACACGCCCGAGACGGCGTACAGCGTCGACGCCATGGACGCGGGCGACACCAACGCCGACGGCCGGTCCGACCTGGTCCTCACCTACCGCGTCCACCTCGACTCGGACGAGTCGGGCAGCTGGTCCAAGGGCGTCGCCTACCTCGGCTCCCCCACCGGCCCGGACACCTCCGTCCCCCGCGCCCTGAACGGCGGCACCTCCCTCGCCCTCGGGGACATCGACGGCGACGGCTACGACGAGATCGCCCTCGGCAACGTCTTCTCGAAGGAGGACGACCACAGCGGCAGCCTCGGCGGCCGGGTCGTCGTGATCCGCGGCTCCGAGGGCGGCCCGGTCAACGGCGACGCCCCCATGGCCGAGCTCACTCAGAACTCCGAGGGCGTCCCCGGGGCCGACGAGGCGAACGACGGCTTCGGCGGCTCGGTCTCCATCGGCGACGCCGACGGCGACGGCTACGGCGACCTCGCCATCGGCGTCGTCTTCGAGGACGTCGGCACCACGGAGGACACCGGTGCCACGGTCCTGATGAGCGGCTCGGCCTCCGGTCTCTCGGGCACCGGCGCCCGCACCTTCACCCAGGCCACCGCGGGTGTCCCGGGCTCGGCCGAGGCCATGGACTACTTCGGTTCGGACGTCCTGCTGTCCGACGTCACCAAGGACGGCCGCGCCGAGTTCACGATCACCGCCGGCTTCGAGGACGAGGGCATCGGCGCCATCACCACGCTGCGCGGCTCGGCCACCGGCCCCGTCACCGACGGCGCCCGCTCCTTCGGCCCCGGCAGCCTCGGCCAGACCCGCGCCTACGGCGCCTTCGGCACCGGCCTCACCGGCTGACGAACCAGGGAGACACCATGCGCAGACCCACCACGGCCGCCCTGGTCACCGCACTGCTGGCGACCGGCATCACCCCCGTGTTCCTCACCGGCCCGGCCTCCGCGGCGGTGGCCAGGCACTACGACGACTTCAACGGCGACGGCCGCCGCGACCTCGCCTACGGCGGCTACGACGACGTGGACCGCGAGGGCGGCACCGTCACCGTCGTCCACGGCACCGCCACCGGCCTCGACACCGCCCACCCGAAGTACCTCCACCAGGACAGCCCCGGCGTCCCCGGGGCCGGGGAGGAGGACGACCAGTTCGGCGCGTCCCTCGCGAGCGCCGACCTCAACAAGGACGGCTACGCGGACCTCGTCGTCGGCAACCCCACCGAGCACGTGGGCAGCGCCGAGTACCGCGGCACGGTCACCGTGCTGTGGGGCTCCAAGTCCGGCCTGTCCGGCGGCACCAACCTCACGCCGGCCGGCGGCGCGGGCGGCCACTTCGGCCGCGACCTCGCCACCGGTGACTTCACCGGCGACGGCTCGCCCGACCTGGCAGTGATCGGCGGCGAGGAGGCGTGGCTGTACCGGGGCCCGTTCACCAAGTCGGGCACGACCGGGAAGGTCAGCAAGATCGACAAGGCCTCCGGCGGCTGGTACTCCTCCGCTCTCGGCGCCGGAAAGGTCGACGGCGACGGCAGGACGGACCTGGTGGTGATCGGCACGGAGATCACCGGCAGCGACATCCGCGAGCGCGCCTGGTTCCTCAAGGGCACCTCCTCCGGCCTCGCCTCGGGCGCGTCCCGGACCCTCAGCGACCGGCAGCAGGGCCTCTACCCGAGCCCGGTCATCGGCGACTTCGACAAGAACGGCTACGGCGACATCGCCCTCGGCGTGCCCGACAAGGACAACGGCAAGGGCGCGGTCACGATCTGGCGCGGCACGTCGACGGGCCCGGGCACGGCGACCACGTTCACCCAGGCCACCTCGGGCGTCTCCGGCACCCCGGAGGCCGGCGACGACTTCGGCTACGCGATCTCGGCCGCCGACACCAACGGCGACGGCTACGCGGACCTCGCCGTCGGCGTGCCGCACGAGGACGTCGACGGCCGGCCGGACCAGGGCGGTGTCCACGTCTTCCGCGGCGGCTCCGGCGGCCTCAGCGGCGCCCGCTCCTCCTGGATCGCCCAGACGGTCCTGGGCCCGGCCGCCTCCGACGCCGCCTTCGGTTACACCGTCCGCCTGCGCGACCTGACCGCCGACGGCCGCGCCGACCTGGCCGTGGGCGCGGCGGACGGCGCGCTGCTGATGCCGGGCACGGGCACGACGCCGACGAAGACCGGCGCGATCGTCCTGCCGGACCTGGGCGGGTCGCTTCCCGACTGACCGGCCCGGTCCGGTCCGGGGTACCCAGGGAAGACCAGCCCGGGCCGGCCCGGGGTACTCCGGGGAGCCCGTACGGCCGAACCCCTACAACCCACGGACGCCCAAAGGCCCTTACCCCTAAGGGATGTCACAGCTCGGCCGCAAAGCCGGGCCCGGAAGCCCGGGCCCGGCACGCCACCGCCGGGGACCAGGTACGTTCGAAGACGTGGCTGGATTCAGGATCGGACGCGGCCGGAACAACGGCGCTCCTCAGACGCGACCGCACAACCCTCCGAACGGGCAGCAGACGCCGCAGGGACCGTCGTACGGCTACCCGCCGGCGCCGCAGCCGTACCCGCAGCAGCAGCCGCCCTACGGCAGCGGCGGCGGCCCCGCCTGGCCGCAGCCGAACGCCGGGCGGCCGGGCGGCGGCTACGGCGACCACGGCGAGCCGGAGTACTTCGGCGACGGCGCGTACCCGCCCGGCCCGCAGGGCCCGCACGACCCGTACGCGGCGAACAACCCGGGCCACACCCAGGCCTTCTCGGTCGGCGAGGACCCCTACAGCGAGGGCGACACCTACCGCGCCGGCTCGGCCGCCCCGCCGCCCGGCCCGGTCGGCCCGCGCCTGCACTGGAAGGCCCTGCTGAAGGGCATCGTCCTCGCCCCGAACCAGACGTTCCTCCAGATGCGGGACTACACGATGTGGGGCCCGGCCCTGATCGTCACGTTCCTCTACGGCCTGCTCGCCGTCTTCGGCTTCGACGGCGCCCGCAAGGACGCGATAAACGCCACACTCTCGAACGCCGTCCCCATCGTCCTGACGACAGCGGTCGCGATGGTGCTCAGCGCGTTCATCCTGGGCGTGGTCACGCACACGCTCGCCCGCCAGCTCGGCGGCGACGGCGCCTGGCAGCCCACGGTCGGCCTGTCCATGCTGATCATGTCGCTCACGGACGCGCCCCGCCTGGTCTTCGCGATGTTCGCCGGCGGCGACGCGACGTTCGTCCAGCTGCTGGGCTGGGCCACCTGGGTCGCGGGCGGCGCGCTGCTGACCCTCATGGTCGGCCGCTCCCACGACCTGCCCTGGCCGAAGGCGCTGGGCGCGTCGGCGATCCAGCTGATCGCACTGCTGTCGATCGTGAAGCTGGGCACGGTCTGAGGTCTGCCGCACGGCAAGAAGAAAGGGGCTCCCCGGAAGGGGAGCCCCTTTCTTCTTGTCTTCTTGCGTCCACCGATCACTCCGCTGACCCGGGATTCTTCCGCCGGTTGGCGTGGAAGCGCGCCTTCTTCTGACGATTCCCGCACGTGTTCATGTCACACCATTTACGGGTGCGGCTCTGGCTGGTGTCGAAGAAGGCGGCTTGACAGGTCGGCGACGCGCACAAGGCCAGCCTTCCGTCTCGTTCGCCCGCGATGATGCTGATCGCGTCGGCGGCGATCACGCTGAGGGCGTCTTCCACACAGGAAGCCGAGCCGAGCCGCCATCGCCGCTCGCCCTCGGGCGTCAGGACAGCCGCGGCCCGGCCGTGAACGCTGCGGTCATTGATGACCTGGACAGCGGACGCAGGGAGAGGGGCCTGGATCGCGGCCGCTGTCGCGGCGGCGTGAATCGACTCCCTCAGTTCCCGGGCGAGGTCGAGCTGGGCGGTGGTGCAGGAGTCCACCGCGAGGCCGTACACGGCCAGCCAGTCGACGAGTCGCTGCGGGGTGGGAATGCGCTCGACAGCGTTGCCATGACGCTCCGACAGGGTCCCCGTGAAGCTGGTCGCCAGCACATTCCCGAGGCGGAAGTCGGGGAAACCAGCAGGCATGGAACCACCTTAGCAGGTTGCGCCCCGGCATCGAGTGCCTGTTAGAACCGTCTAAGCCGGTTCACTGGACAGTGGCCGGTTCCGCGACGGCCAGGAGGTCACATGCCCCGCCCGACCAGCGACGTACGAGCATTCGAAGCCCGCGCGGCCGACGCCGACCTCGACGATCTGCGCGCGCGACTGGCCGCCGCGCGGCTGCCGGAGGCCGAGACGGTCCAGCGCGCCGCGTCCGGCCCTCGCCGATGGGAGCAGGGCGTTCCCCTCGCCGACCTCGTCGAGGTCGTGGACTACTGGCGCACCGGGTACGACTGGCGGTCGTTCGAGGAGCGCCTCAACCGGATCGGCCAGTTCCGCACGACCATCGATGATCTGGGAATCCACTTCCTGCACCGCCGGTCCGCACGCGCGGACGCCACTCCTGTGATCCTCACGCACGGCTGGCCGGGGAGCATCGCCGAGTTCATCGACGTCGTGGACGAGCTGGCAGATCCGGAGGACGCGGACGCGCCGGCGTTCCACGTCGTGGTCCCGTCGCTGCCGGGCTTCGGTTACAGCGACAAGCCGGCCACCACCGGGTGGGGAACGGAAAAGATCGCGGCCGCATGGGTGGAACTGATGGGCAGGCTCGGCTACACCAGGTTCGCGGCCCACGGCGGCGACTGGGGAGGCAATATCACGACGGTCCTCGGCGGCAGGTTCCCGGCGCACGTGCTCGGCATCCACACCACGTTCGCGGAGGCACCTCCCGGGTTGACGACGGACGGGCTGACGACGGTCGAGCGCCAGTGGACGGAGGAAACCCGGGATTTCTGGCGCCACCGCGCGGCGTACGCGAAACAGCAGGCGACCCGGCCGCAGACCATCGGCTACTCGCTCGTCGACTCACCGGTCGGGCTTCTCGCCTGGATCCTCGACAAGTTCGCCGAGTGGTCAGACACCGAGGACAGTCCGTTCGAGACGATGTCCAGGGACCGCGTTCTCGATGACGTCACCCTGTACTGGCTGACCCGGACCGGCGCATCGGCGGCCCGCATCTACTACGAAAGCCACAACTCACTCGACCCCGAACTCCGGGTCGACGTCCCCTCGGCGATCACCATGTACCCCCGCGACATCGAGAAGTCTCCGCGTCCCTGGGCCCAGGAGCGGTACCGGCAGATCGTCCGATGGAGGTCGCCCGAAAACGGGGGACATTTCCCGTCGCTGGAGGTTCCCGGGTATTTCGTCAGGGACCTGCGAGAAGGCCTCGCGGCAGTGCTGGCCGCGGGCTAGTGGGGGAGTCGCAGGTCAGAGCGCTTCCTTGTTCTCCCTGGGCGCGGCTCCCGACCTGTGTACCGGAGGCAGCACACTCCACGGGAAGTTGATCCACTCATCGGTCCGCTTCCACACGTACTCGCACTTCACCAGCGACTGCGACTTCTCGTAGACGACGGCGCTGCGCACCTCGGCGACGGTGTCGAGACAGAAGTCGCGGACCAGCTTGAGCGTCTTGCCGGTGTCGGCGACGTCGTCGGTGATCAGCACCTTCTTCTCGGAGAAGTCGATCACATTGGGGACGGGAGCGAGCATGACGGGCATGTCGAGGGTCGTCCCCACACCCGTATAGAACTCGACGTTCACGAGATGGATGTTCTTGCAGTCGAGGGCATAGGCGAGCCCGCCGGCCACGAAGACACCGCCGCGGGCGATGCTGAGCACTATGTCGGGCTCGTACCCGTCGTCGGCGATGCTCTGCGCGAGCTCGCGCACGGCGACGCCGAACTGCTCGTAGGTCAGGTTCTCCCGCACACCGCTCACGCTCGGGTCGCTCACGCTCGGGTCGCTCACGCTCGTGTCGCTCACGCTCGGGTCGCTCACACCTGGGTCCGATGGAAGTTGAGGAAGGACCGGGAGGCGGTCGGCCCCCGCTGCCCCTGGTACCGCGACCCGTAGCGCTCGCTCCCGTACGGGAAGTCGGCGGGCGAGCTGAGCCGGAACATGCACAGCTGCCCGATCTTCATCCCCGGCCACAGCTTGATGGGCAGGGTGGCGAGGTTGGACAGCTCAAGGGTCACGTGCCCGCTGAACCCGGGGTCGATGAAACCGGCCGTCGAATGCGTGACCAGCCCGAGCCGCCCCAGCGAGCTCTTGCCCTCAAGCCGGGAGGCGAGATCGTCGGGCAGCGAGATGACCTCGTACGTACTGGCGAGGACGAACTCCCCGGGATGCAGGATGAACGGCTCGTCCCCCTCCGGCTCGACGAGCCGGGTCAGATCGGCCTGCTCGATCGAGGGGTCGATGTGGGGGTACCGGTGGTTCTCGAACACCCGGAAGTAGCGGTCCAGCCGCACGTCGATGCTCGACGGCTGCACCATGGCGTCGTCATAGGGATCGATCCGGACGCGCCCGGCATCGATCTCGGCCCGGATGTCCTTGTCTGAGAGAAGCACGCCCCGAGGATACGCAAGGCGCGCGGAGCGACCACAACCGGACGACTCCGCGCGCCTGCCTGCGTTCTTCTGGCGGGCCGCGCCGCTACCGCTTCTGGTAGCTCACGGGCACCACGCTCCGCAGCCGCGCACATCGCGGACACCGAAGCAGCCGGCCGGGGCCGAGCCGGTCGGCCTGCTGCATCGGGAACGAAGCGGTGGTGAACACGTGCCCATCCGCACAACGGACGACGGTGCGCTCCATCAAGTCCAAGAGTCCCTTCCCCAAGAGCCGCGTCGGGCTGCTGCTTGCCTGACGACAAAAGCCACAGTACGGGATCAAAGGAACGGCCCTCCAGGCGGCACTCCGGTCCCGCCCGGACCCTCGCCCACGCCCCCACCGTACGCCCCAACTCCGGCCACCCGCAGCCGCATCCCGCCCCTGAAACGCCCTCAGGCTCCGCGGCATGAGCACCGGGAGCCTGACATGAGGTAAAGTGGCGACCGTTCGGACCCCGACTCCGGTCGGCGTCTTACGCGGGTGTAGTTTAATGGTAGAACATCAGCTTCCCAAGCTGAGAGCGCGAGTTCGATTCTCGTCACCCGCTCCATGTGAAACCCCCAGGTCAGGGACCCGGGGGTTCTTTGTTGTCTAGACCGGTGAGCCGGTCGCGCACCATAACCGCACCATTAGCCCTCGGCAGCCTCCTCGCTGTGGTGCGCAGGGTCGCCCTTGTGGCACTTCGCACGCTCGGCGCGCACCAGGTCGTCGAGCCCGGCGGCCACCTCCCGCTGCCGCTCCTCGTCGGAGTGCTGGTAGATCAGCGCGGCCTTCTCGGAGGACTGCCCGGCACGGACCATCGTGTCCTTGAGGGTGGCGCCGGAGCGGGTCGACAGGGTGTGCCCGGTATGGCGGAGGTCGTAGAAGCGGAAGCCGTCCGGGAGGCCGGCGACCGCGCGAGCACGGCGCCACTTCCGACCGAAGGAGGTACGCCGGAACGGGGCGCCCTTCTCGCCGACGAAGACCAGCCCATCGGGCCCCTGCTCGGCGTACCAAGCGAGGTGCCGCTTCACCTCCTTGTGCAGGAAGGCCGGGAGGACCACCGTGCGAACGCCCGCATCGGACTTGGTCTCGCCGGGAGCGCGTCTGCCGTTCGTCCGCTCGGGCTCGGCCACGCGGACACGGATGACGAGGTTGTCCAGGTCGACGTCTCGGCGGCGAAGGCCGGCCAGCTCCTCCGGCCGCATCGGACCGTACGCGCCCAGGTAGACCATGAGGCGCCAGCGGATGCCGATCGCGTCGGCGAGAGCATCGACCTGGGCGACGGTGGCGATACGCCGTTCGGCGGCCGACTCCTTGCCCGCGCCCTTGATCCGGCACGGATTGCGGCTGATCAGGTCGTCGTCCACGGCCGTCTCCAGGATGGCCTTGAGGAGGCGGTACGCCTTGGCTACGGCCGTCTTGGCCCCGGTGGTGCGGAGTCGCTCCGCTCGCCACTCACGGACGCGGGGAGCCGTGATCTCGTCCAGGTCGAGCGTGCCGAAGGTCGGGAGGATGTACAGGCGCAGGAGGTGCTTGTAGAGGTCGTCGGTACGGACGGACAGCTCCCGCTCTTCGACCCACTTCTCGGCATACACGCGGAAGTTGACGGCTCCGGCGTCCGGGGCGCGCCAGTCCCCGCGGCTGAGGTCGGCCTCTACCTGGGACAGCCAGATCTCGGCGTCCTTCTTGGTGTCGAAGGTCTCGTCCGCCCGAATGCGCTCGCCGTTGGGCCCGAGGTACGACGCGGTCCAGCGGCCGGACCTGTACTGCCGCACCGCACCGAAGCGGCGCCGTCTCCCCTTCTTGTTCGCCATCAGGCGGCCCTCCGAAGGGTGGCGCGGCGGGGCTTGACCGGCTCGACGGTCCTGGACCGAACGAACTCCTCGATGGCGCTCTCCGGGATGCGCACATGCCGACCGACCTTCACATACCGGATGCGCCGCTCCTCGATGAGCCGCCGAGGGAAGCGGGGAGTCGTGCCGAGCAGTTCGGCGACCTGGTCGACGGACAGGTAGCGGTCGTTCATGTGGTGGGCTCTCCTTCCGTTCCGGGGGCGGGTTCGAGGGATGCGGCCAGCCATTGCTCACCGGTGCTGAGGCCGGTTCCGGCGAAGACCCAGTGGGCGAGGACGAGCGTGGTTTCGCCGTCCTGGGGAGCGGCCGTGTCGGCATGCGCGCGGCGCCATGCGGCGCGGGCGTCGCGGAGGGCGCCGAGGGTGGTGGAGTAGCGGCGGGACTTGGTGGAGAAGTGGCCGCGGAAGCCGAGCATGTGGGCCCAGGCGCGTAAGCGGAGGTGTTCGAGGTCCTTGCGTGCGCCGAGGGTCCAAGCCGTGCGGATCATGCGGCGGGCGTGGTCGGTGATCCGGGCCTGTTCCAGTTCGGAGAGGAAGCGGATCGGCCGGTCCAGGGTGCCGGTCGCTGTCTCGGCGCCCTTGGTGGCGTACTTGGCGATGTATGCCGCTACAGCCCGGTCGCTCAGTTCCTGGCCGCCGTCGAAGTCGGCGGAGCGGATAGTGCGTACGTCGAGTTGGCGGCCGAAGGTGAAGGTGTGGGCGCGGCCGTCGACGTTCGGTCCGTTGACGCGCGTGGCGGTGGCGGCGGCGTGGATGGCGTCGGTCAGCAGCTCGGCGGACGTCCACGCCGGAGGAGCCGTGTCGCCGCCCTCCGGGCCGTCGAGGCGGATGACCGCGTGGAAGTGGACGGCGCCCCGCTTCTGGTACTCGGCGACCTTGGCGAAGGAGACGCGCGCGTGATGCCGAAACGCGCGTTGGGTTAGTCCGGCGCGCTTGGCGATCTCACGGCGCAGGTAGATCGAGAAGCGCCGCCAGAGGGCTCCGGCGTGTGCGTTCCAGAGCACGGCCGCCTCGTAGTCGTATGCGTCCGGGTCGAGGGGCGTGCCGAGGGCCGGGTCTGTGTCGTCGTGCCAGGTACCGCAGCGGCAGGGCCGCCCGCTGGAGGGCCGGTTGTGGACGGGGCCGAAGCTCGGTGCGGTGAGGGTGGCGAAGACGCGTGGGTGTGTGCCGACCTGTTCGGCGGTGCCCTTGCCGCCGCGGAGTCCGGCGGTGATCAGGTGGAAGGTGTCTCGACGGTAGACCTCCGCACAGGCCGCGCAGCGGGTGGCGCGACGGTTGTTGCAGCGGACGAGGAGACTTCCGGCGGGCAGGGAGGACGAGTCGAGGTGCTGGAGGACGCGCCCGATCTCTCCGGTCGTCCGGTCGACCGCGTACTCGGTTCGGTGGCCGTCGAGGCGCACGGGGTTCGTGCAGCCGCCCAGGCCGGAGAGTTGGCGGGCCAGCTCGGGCATGGTGCCGAGGGAGGCCAGCATGGAGAGTTCCGCCAGCGGGGGCGGAGTCTGCCGGGTGATGATGGGTCTTCCTTTCGGCTGTTTCAGCGGTTGGGAGGGACGGCCCCGGGGCGGCGGGATGCTTGGCGGCGTTTGCCGCCCCGGCGGCCGGTCAGCGCTTGTTCGCGCCGGTGACGAGGGAGCGCAGGACCACGGCGGCGATGGCCACGGACACGGCCGAGACGGCGACCGCCGCCAGGAGCGCGGTGAGGACGACGCCGATGACGACCACGGCGGCGACCGCACCGGCGCCGACCCCGACGAACGGGGCGACCGAGCGGCCGGCGGAGGGAGCCGGGGCGTGGTCCTGCGGGATGTGGGTGGTGATGCTCGGGACGTGCGGGGTGTCGGGCAGCTTGGGGCGGAACATCGCGGGACTCCTTGTCGGTCGGGGTGTCATTCGTGGGTGCCGTTGACGACGTCGACCCCGGTGCGGGTGCCGGACTCGATGGCCGGGGCGAGGATGGTGTGCGAGAGCCAGAAGCCGAACAGCGCGATCACGACGGCGACCCAGAGGCGGATGCCGAGGAACTTGATCGCGGCCCAGGCGATGACGCCCAGGACGAAGACGAGCGGCAGCGAGACGGTCACGGGAGCTCCTCAGCGGGCGCGGCAGCGGTGAGTGCGCGCGGCCAGCTCGGCGGCGGCGCGACTGTCGTAGTCGGTGGAGAAGCCGCACCGCGGAGCCGTGCAGGCGGCGGTGTGCTTCTCGCGGCCCCGGCCGTCGTAGTAGGTGCCGACCTGGACGGGGCCGATGCGGACGACGCGGCGGAAACGGCGGTTGGCGGACATCAGGGCATCTCCTTGTCGGTCTCGCCGGTGAAGTCGGTGACGTGGTCGGCCAGCCAGCGCAAGATCTCGTCGCCCTCGTAGCTGTCGGCGGCGAGGATCACCGGTTCGGCGATCAGCACGGCTTCGGTCAGGCGGTTCTGTCGGGTCAGCTCGGCGGCGCGCTTCAGCGCGCGGAGCGTGGACGGGCGCAAGGGGGGAAGTCCTCCGGGTCAGGTGAGTTGGGTGGTGATGGCTTCGGCGAGCGGCATCGGGACACCGAGCCGGGCGCGAAGGGTCGAGGTGTCGATGTCGGTCCCGGTCCGGGCGCGGTGTTCGTCAGCGACCTTGCGGGCGAGGGTGACGAGCGCGGGCGGTACCGCAGACGTAGGTGGTGGAGCCGACTCGGTTGCGCGGGCTGGCAGTTCGGGCGCAGCCGTGGGCGGCTCGATGTCTGCGGCGGTCGGTTCCGGCGCTTGTGCCGTCGAAGGTGGTTCCGGTGCCGTCACCGGATCCGCGCTGGGAATCGCTGATCCGTGAGCGAGCAGCGTGCCGCCGAGGAAGGCGACCGCGGGCCATCCGGCGACGAGGATGCGGAGCCAGGCCGGTACGTTCTCCAGGTCGAGCAGTCCGGCGGTGGCGACGTTGGCGCCGAGGGACGCGGTCAGTGCGACGAGGAACCAGCACCATCCGGCCGTTTTCGCCTCACCGGAGCGCAGGCGCCGCCAGGCCGCGACCAACAGCAGGTCGACGGAGACCGGATAGGCCCACGCCTTCCAGCCGTCCTGTCCGGCAGCGAGCGCCAGGTCATGCAGGTGAGCGAAGGACAGTGCGGCAGCGATCACCGCTTGCACGAGCACGGCGTCCGCACGGACGGGCAGGGCGCGCACGGCCACTCCTTCCAGTTCCGGGCATGGGTGGGGTAGGGATTTGGCGCGGGACGGCCGCGCCGACCGTGGAAGCGGGTTGGCTACTCGGTGATCGGCAGAGGAGTGGCCAGAGGGCTGGACTCCTTCACCGGCACGGGAGGGGCGTAGGGCCGGAACGGCGCGAGCGCCGGAACGTCCGGGGCGAGGTGCGCCGTTTCGCGGCAGGTGGCCGCAGCGTCGGCGAGGGACAGGTGAGGGGTGCGGATGCGGGACCAGCCGCCGGACGTGTCACCGACGACGGCGAGACCGGGCAACTCGGCAGCGATGGCGCAGGAGGCCAGGACAGCCTCAGGGGCGATGTCCCCGAGCGCCATCTTCGCGGACGCTTCGTCGTTCACCCGATGGCAGACCCGCCCGGTGAGCTGAGCCCGGAGCATGGTCGCTCCCTTGCCCAGCTCGGCCCCGAAGCGCTGGCCGCACACCTCCAGGTAGATGCCGGCCGCGCGGCCGAGCTGAGCGAGCCGGATGAGCAGGGTCACCATCTCGTCCCGTCGCTCTTCCTCCTTCCTTGTCGCGACGAGGAAGAGCTCTGCCACTTCGTCGACGAACAGCACGATGGGAGCCGGGCGTTCGTCTTTCGGCAGGCCCCAGACGTCCGAGGTGATCAGCTCATCCGGGGTGCCGGGCGCGAGGCCCTGCCGCGCTTTGATCAGGTCGTATCGGTCCTCCATTTCCTTGACGAGCACGGGCAGCAGCTCGGCCGCCTGCTCCGGGTCGGTCGCCAGCGCCGAGAGCCGAGGAGCGAACGGCGCCAGCTCCACACCGCGCTTGCAGTCGATCCCGACCAGGACGACCGGCTGAGCGGCCAGCCCGGCGAGCAGGTTCCGCAGGAACATGGACTTGCCGGACAGCGTGGCGCCGAGCACGAGTTCGTGAGGTACGGCCCGGTAGTCCCGTACGAAGGCGGTTGCGTCCTCCCGCAGAGCCACCGGCACGCGGAGCGGACCGGCATCGGTCTGGCGGGGCATCCGTACCTTGCGTAGGACGTCGAAGCCGACGAGCCGCAGTTCCACGACACCGGGCTTGACGTCCCGCACGTACACGGCGTGAACGCCCCAGGCGTGCCGGAGCCGTTCGGCCGAGGCCGCCACGTCCGCCGGTTCCTGGCCCGGAGCCAGCCGCAGCCGGAGCCGCAGACCGGTCGAGGTGGGCCAGATCATGCCCCGGCGGGGAGGCACGGGCCGGACCTCACGGCGAGTCGTGGCCTTGACGGCCAGGGCCCGCCACCGGGGCGGCTCGACCGTCAGGCCGCACGCGTCCATGGTGGAGGTGTAGGAGGCCAGCAGCCGGGCCACCGAAACGGGCAGCCCGACCGTGGACCAGTACGCCGCCGGATGGGCATGCCGGGCGTAGGCCGCGCCGCCTATCGCAGCGAGCGACCCGCCCAGCTCGGCCCACGTCACCAGGTCGGTCACGACAATCAGCCCGCCTGCTCCATCGGGAAGGCGCCGGGAGCAACGGCGGTCGCGCGGTAGGCGATGCCGTGCCGCTGCTGCCCGTTGAAGACGCTCTCCCACGGCCGGGCGATGAGCCCCGGCAGCGAGACCGGCGCCCCGACGGTCAGGCCGTCCGTCACACCGCTCTCGGGGACGGTGACTTGGATCAGCGACGACTCACCCTCGTCGATGTAGACGACGCCGACCGTCATCAGCGCCTCACCACTCACGGCGTCCTTGGCGATCTCACCGGTCTGCCGGTCACGCACCTTCGGCGCCGGCGCTTCGGTGAGCAGGATCGTGGCGGCCGAGGCGTCAATACGGATCACACGCACAGATTTCTCCTCCTGAAGTCGATCAACCTGCCAACCTGACAAGTTGACTTAGCAAGCTCGAAGCTACGGATGCCAGGTTGACTTGTCAAGTGACTTCGCCGTGGTCGGTGAGCGGCCCTGAAGCCCCGAGCGCACTATGGAGTCAGCAGCAAGGGAGGGCGCGACAGCAAGAAGCACCGCGCTCCAGAACCGCAGTCGTGGGGCCCTCGCACTCCACAGTGGGCAGCACCGCCGCCAGGCACATGGCCGGGACCGCCTCAGGGGTCACCCCCAAGTCAGCCCCCGCGTCAGGACAGCACGGCACCGCCGCCGAGGAAGCGGCGCCGGGTCTTCCTGTGGGTCTTTCTCACGGTGCAGATCCTGTTCTTGATCTGGGTAATTGTGGGCGCCTCGACGGCCAGCGGTACGCCCGAAAGTTGCCGGGGCCTGACGGGAGAAGACCTGAAGCTCTGCGAGGACGCGAGCGACGTGGGAACCACGATCGGGGTGGGCCTGATCGTCGCGTTCTGGGTAGCCGCCGACTTCATCCTGGCGCTTATGTACGTGATCTACCGACTTGCCAGCCGACAACCTCGAGCCTGACTCGCAGTTACCGGTTCACCTGTCAGCTGAGCCGATAGGTATCTTCGAGTTCCTGTCGGTCAGCAGGAAGCAGCACGTCAGAGACTTGCAACGCCTGCCCTGACGCGTCGCACGCGATGACCAGGACGCTCAGCACTGGCACGCCGTCTGGGAGACCCAGGAGACCGGCTTCACCTGTCTCAGGGAGCCGAGCCGAAACCCGCTCCGTGACATGGTCGAAGCGGACCTTCTTTCTCGCTTCCAGGTGCTCGCGCACACTGCCGGCCAGGACTTCAGCGCTCGCCAGCTCGGTGTCCTCCACCAGGCCGGCGGGGAAGTACGACGAGACCAACTCAACTGCTTCCCCTTCCTCTTCAACGAGGAAGCGACGCAGGAGAACTTTGGCCTTCTTCGGCAAGCCGAGCGCTGAGGCGACACGCGCCGGGACAACGACTTCAGCGACTTCCACGAGACGCCCCAAGGTCTGCGACTCATCGCGCTCCAGGGCTTCTCGACCCCGCCTGTCCTTCTGCTCGACCACTTCGGGCCGGTCCCGGACGATCGTGCCGTACCCCTGCCGGGACTCCAGCCAGCCGTCCCGCTTCAGTAGTTCCAGCGCCCGTACGACGGTGGGGCGGGACATCCCGAAGGACTGCACCAACTGGTTCTCGCTGGGCACCCGAGTGCCAGGCGGGTACGTGCCGTCCTCGATGCGACGCTGGATCGTCTGCGCGAGGCGCACGTACTTCGGTGGCTCCACTTCATACGCCATGAGCGCCGCCTGTCGGGATTAGCCAAGTCAACTGGTCAACCAGACTAGCGAATCTTCGATTGTCGGAGTAGAAGCCGAGCGAACTCTTACTCTCCGGGCCAGGCATCGGCCATCACAAAGGAGACAACGGTTCCGCCGAAGCGGCTCGGTTCGGCATGCCACGACTCGGCCAGCGAGTCGACCAGGAGCAGGCCACGCCCGTGGGAGTCATCGGCATCGGGGTGCCGCAGCCGGACGTGCGTCGGAAAGCCGGGGTTGTGCACGTCGACCCGAAGCGAAGCTCCCTCACGGAACCACTCGACCCGAACGAGCCAGGGGTCGTCCGACCGACCGTAAGCGATGGCGTTAGTCACCAGCTCCGAGATCATCAGCACACAGTCGTCGACGGAGCAGGCCGGGTTGTACGGGGCGATGAACTTGCGGAACCAGCGCCGAGCCCGCGGCACGGACTCAGCGACAGGGTGCAAGGTCATCGCGCCGAGACGCGGCGATTCCTCAGAGGGGTAGCGGTCGATCATGTAGGCCATGGGTGCTCACTTCCTGCCGCTACCGTCGCAGTCGAGGCAGCGCCGCTTCGATATGGCGCGGGTGCGATCGGCGGCGGTGGCAAGCGCCAGGGTCGTACGCGAGCCGACACGCTTCCAGCCGCGCCCCCGGCAACCCGGGCAAGGTAACTGCGTGCCCTGATCCGGCCGCTGACTCGTCACACCGCGCCTCCTCCCGGTGAAGTGGCCTTAGCCACTTCCTGGATAGTGGCATTAGCCACTTCATCGATGCAAGCGGTTCGCTGCAACTGCCCCCCTCAGGTGAGGGGGTAGCCCTGCTCGAACGCCCAGCGATGCGGCGGGTAGGTGGCCTCAGCGAACTCCAACGGCCTGTCCTGGAGGTCGAAGACGACGTGGTGGACGATCAGGACGGCGGAACCGGCCGCAAGTTGAAGGTCCTCGGCCTCTTCCTCTGTCGCCTCACGCGCACACATGCGATCTTCCGCGTAACTGCCCTGCCGTCCGGTCATGTTCTCGACGTACAGCAGCGTCCCCTCTTGGATCCGCTCCGGCTCCAGAAGCCTCGGCGCACGCTGACCGACATCCGGAGCGAACC
>NZ_JBIBJD010000019.1:0-9281 GCF_042958445.1 Streptomyces sp. NPDC007991 | reverse complement strand
GCCGTCCGGTCATGTTCTCGACGTACAGCAGCGTCCCCTCTTGGATCCGCTCCGGCTCCAGAAGCCTCGGCGCACGCTGACCGACATCCGGAGCGAACCACGAGGTGGACAGCGTGATCGGCCCGTCCTGGTTGTTCGTCACCCGCCGCCGGTGCACCGCACGGCGATCCTTGACCAGGCCCAGCGCCTCAGCCACGTGATCCGGCGCCTCCAGCCAACCGGCAGAGGTGATCACGGCATACTCACCCGGCGTGTAGATCTTCCCGGTCTGCCGAGCACGCCCGTACAGCTCACGAGCCCGCCGGTTGACTTCGAGGCTCCGCACGTACGTGCCCGACCCCTGGCGCTTCTCGACCAGCCCTTGATGACTCAGCGCCTCCAACGACCTTGCGGCCGTGGGCCGGGACACCTTCCAGTCCGCCGCCAACTGCCGCTCCGACGGCACCTCGTCCCCCGGTCGCAGGTCACCCCGAAGAATCTGATCACGGATGTAGTGCGCGATCTGGAGATACTTCGGCTGAGCCTCCTCGATCTGCGGCATCAGTCCTCCTCACCCAAGGCGAGCCCCAGGCGAGTAAGCGGGCACCCCGCTACCGAGCTGAGGCCTGCTTCTCGATACAAGTGGCTATGGCCTCTAGCCACTATAGGGTGAGTGGTCAACCCCCCACCCCGTAGGCTGAGACGCATGACGCGGTTGATCGTCGCAGCAGGAGGAGGGGGCGACGCAGTCGCCGCCGCAATGATTCACGCCGCCCTCTACGGCGACGAGGACCAGGCGGTGATCCTCACGTACGCGTGGGACCGCCTCCTGATCGACCCCGTTCCAGGTCCCCGAGGACCGGACAACTTCACCGGCCTTCAGCCCCTCACCCCAGCGGTCTGGGCAGTGCCAGCCGAGGCCCGCCCGATTGCTCCGGCGGGTTCGACTCTCCCCCGACTCGCAGCAGAGCTCTGGCACACGTTCGCGCTGATCGATCCGTGCCATGGTGTCGAGGGCGTCACTCGCCAACTCGAAGAGCTCGTGGACCACTTGTCACCGGCCTCGATCGACCTCCTGGACGTGGGCGGAGACATCCTCGCCCGCGGCGACGAGCCGACGCTGAAGAGCCCGCTTGCTGACGCCATCACACTCGCCGCGTGCTGCCAGGTGAACGCTCCCGTCCGCCTCCTGGTGGCGGGCCCCGGCCTCGACGGCGAACTCCCTCTCGACGAACTGCGCGGCATGCTCGGCCCGCTCATCCACACTCTCACTATGAAGGACGTCGAGCCGATCAGCTCGGTCCTGGAATGGCACCCCTCCGAGGCAACCGGGATGCTTGCAGCGACAGCCCGAGGTGTACGCGGCACCTGCGAGATGCGAGACGCCGGCCTCCCGGTCCCCCTCACCGACGAAGGACCGACGGTCCATGAGGTCGACCTGGACGAGGCACTGACCCGCAACCAGTTGGCCCGCGCCATCCTGACGACCGCCACCCTGGACGAGGCCGAGGCGCACAGCCGCGAAATCTGCGGCTACTCGGAGATCGACTACGAGCGCAACAAGGCCACATGGCTCAAGGACCAGCCACCGGCACAGCTCGACCCGGAGACCGTACTGTCTCAGCTCGACCAGTTCGAAGCCGAGGCCCACAGCCGCGGAGTCACTCACACGACGTTCCGCCGCATCACCGAGGCACTGAACCTCAACGGCTCCCTACGCGAGGACCTGCGCCAACTGCTCATCAACAGCCGTCCGCAGCAGTACGACGCTCCCTTGTGGCGCATCACAGCCGCTACTGAGTAACAACCTTCTTCACGGGTTCAAGGCGGCTCGCTCCGCTCACCGCGCGCGGCCCGGCCCCCGGCCGGGCCTGCGCTCCTAATGGCGCCGTAAGACGTTCGTCTTGATCCTGCTGGCGAACGTCTTGAGTGAGCCGGCATGCGGTGATCCGTAGCCGCTCCTGAGGCCTGACCTCCCAAGACAGAGTCGGCCCCGCATGCCAGCCCGCCCGTTCGTTCCTCATCGTGCGGAGGGGGCGGGGGCGGCCCGCGCTCCTGCCTTCGTCCCGCGCGGACCGCCCCCGCCCTCTCCGCCAAGGACACAACAGCGGCATCGTTGGCTCGTGGTCCAAGCCGCCGCCAGGGAACACCTCTCACCGCTCGGCGAACACTCAGTTCCGCAGCTGACCGAGACCCCTGACGACCGCTGGGATTGCGAACGACTGATCGGATGACGGGCCGTTGAGCCCTGCCATTAGGAAGACGCGCAACCCCTGCCCGGCGAGGACCACCACGCCACCGCCAATCAGAGGACACTCCTATGACCAGCGTGTTCTGCGGTATCGACTGGGCCACCGACCATCACGACATCGCCCTGCTCGACGAGACCGGCGCCCTCCTCGCCAAGCTCCGCATCGACGACAGCCCCACAGGCCTGACCCAGCTCCTCGACCTCCTGGCCCGCCACGGCGACAACCCCGACAACCCAGTCCCCGTCGCCATCGAGACCTCCCACGGGCTCCTGGTCGCCTGCCTGCGCGCCACCGGCAGACCGATCTACGTCATCAACCCGCTCACCGCCGCCCGCTACCGCGACCGCTACGCACTCAGCCGCAAGAAGTCCGACCACCTCGACGCCAAAGTCCTGGCCCACATCTTGCGCACCGACCCCACCGAACACCGCCCCCTGCCCGCCGACAGCCACCTCGCCCAGGCCATCACCGTCCTGGCCCGAGCCCAGCAGGACGCCGTCTGGGACCGCGTCCAGACCGGCAACCGACTGCGCTCTCACCTGCGCGAATACTTCCCCGCCTTCCTCACCGTCTTCAGACACTTCCGCGAAGGCCTCGCCTCACCCGTCAGCCGCACCCTGCTGGCCGCGGCCCCCACGCCCACGCAGGCCGCCCAGCTCACCCGCCCCCAGCTGCGAGCCATCCTCAAGAAGGCCGGCCGCCAACGCGAGATCACCGGCGAGGTCGAACGCCTCCACGGCTTACTGCGCGAACCCCAGATGCATCAACCGCCCCTGGTGGAGCAGGCGATGGGCACCAAGACCCTCGCCCTGCTGCGGCAGTTCGAGGCAGCCTGCACCAGCGCCGACGAGCTGGAGGACGCGGTCGTCGACGCCTTCACCGCCCACGAGGACGCCGAGATCATCACCAGCTTCCCCGGACTCGGCCACCTCACCGGCGCCCGCCTCCTGGCCGAACTCGGCGACGACCACACCCGCTTCACCACCGCCCGAGCACTCAAGGCCTACGCCGGATCCGCCCCCATCACCAGATCCTCCGGACGCAAGACCACCGTCCTGGCCAGGCACATCAAGAATCAGCGTCTCGCCTCAGCCGGCTACAACTGGGCCTTCGCCGCCCTCACAGCATCCCCCGGAGCACGAGCCCACTACGACCGCCGCCGAGCAACCGAAGAACGACACGTCGCAGCACAACGCAACCTGTTCAACCGCATGCTCGGCTGCCTGCACCACTGCCTCACCCGCCGCATCCGCTACGACGAGCAGACCGCCTTCCCCGACACCGCTTGACTGATCAACCGCATCGGATGTCTGTCTCCGCCCCGCTCCAGCCCGGCCGGCGCCCGTGCCGCACGCACAGCAGTCAGCCGCTTGCCGTTAGAGAAGACGTACGTCGTGGCTTGGGCGGTCGGCTCCACGGCTTTACGGAGCCACTTTGGCGCGAGCCTCGAAGATCATGGCCCCAACGTCGTGCTTTACCGGGCAGGTCCACAGACTGCCCGACGCGCCGGAAGCTTACGGGGCCATGATCACTCGCGCCAAAGCAGCGCCACCCCAAAGCCGTTCCGCCGACCTTCATTCTTGCGGCGACTCGTCTGAGGCTGTCACCTCAAAATCTTCCATGGACTTCCGAGGAGGGCTCCATGTGCCAGTCTTGTAGTCGATCAGCCGCTGAAGCCGCTCCCGAGACCACTGGTCAAATTTCTCCTCAGACCTCCATCCGCATGATGCGCATTCGTCATACAGCAGTGTGCCAAAGTGCCCTTCCTGCTCAATCAGGCCGCTACTCTCCTTCACAACCTGGTACGAATCGCATTTCGGGCAGCGTTCCTCCACTTGTTCTTCGTGGCCCACACGCAATAGAGTAAAGGTACGCAGGAGCTCCTGAGTCGCGCCTAGTACAATTTCGGCGTCTACCTCTGAGGCGTCAACGTAATGCTGCAGCCATACGGTTAGGTCCCACGTTTTTTCGCCGAGTGACTTCAGATACGCGCGGGGCTTGCTG
Organism: Streptomyces sp. NPDC007991; assembly: GCF_042958445.1. Classification (NCBI taxonomy): domain Bacteria; kingdom Bacillati; phylum Actinomycetota; class Actinomycetes; order Kitasatosporales; family Streptomycetaceae; genus Streptomyces; species Streptomyces sp. NPDC007991. The sequence goes on along the minus strand of NZ_JBIBJD010000019.1, from coordinate 5,046 downwards.
TTTGCGGTGAGGCTATTGGCGAAGATCCCCAGCCACGCCTTGGCGTTAGCTACCTGCGGTTTCTCTCCGTGCACACGAACCCAAGGTGCATCGATGTTGTCACGCACCAAGGCGAGTAGAGACTCGCGGCATCGTATTCCTACTGCCTGAAAATCTTCCGCTTCCTCCGCAGTGACCATTGCCTCGATGGCCCCAGCATAGCGGCGCCATGACTTTCCGACGTGCTCGTTCTGCTCTTCGGCCGGTTGCACCTTGAACTGCTCATGAAGAACTGCGTTCAGGCCAAGATGGTAGGTGAATGCCTGTTCTAGACTCTTGAAGTCATCCTGCGAGTAAAGATTGGTCATATTTGTAATGACCCACCAACGCTTCCCGCTTGACATCCAGACGTCGTATAGATCGTATTTTCGGCGGGCCACTCTTCGCCGACCTACCTTTTGCACAAGGGTCACTTGGTCCGCGGATCCCGGAGCTGTCTGAGAAGTCACGTACTCGCGGATCTGATGTTCTTCCAGCTCATTCATCTCAGCCATGCCGGAATTATTGCACTTCCAGTTCCCCGCATGACAGGTTTTTTGCTCATGGTCATCCTAGGCGTAGCCCTGGCCGATGCTCGCCGAGTTGGGTGGGGTGCCGTTCGAGCGGGAGCGGTCGTAGCAGAGGCATGCCACAGGGGGCAGGAAGCAACATCGCTGCCACGACCGCTTTCAAGATCGCTCGCGAGCCGTCCAGCGGTCATGGGCAGGGCTCTGGCACAAGATCTCGGGCTGGACGTCAACCGGCCCTGTCATACCCTCGGTACTCTCGTGCGGGAGGATCCCAGCGGACGGGATGACTCAATAAAAGGGGGGGCGAGTCTTGGCAGGCTTCGACGCTACGTATTCCTTTCACCCCGAGAACCTCGGAGTGGTCCGAGCCATCAACGCCGCTGCCCAGCGTCGCGCTCGCGACATGCACATCCGTTGGCGAAGTCGCGCCACAGGCGATGGTGCCGGCTACGCGGCCATGGACGGCTGGAGCTACGGCCTGGACATCTTCCTGGAAAGACTTCGGCGCGACCTACCCACCGTTGCCGAGGCTACCCCAGGTCGGCGGAGCCCTGCGTACCGCCGCAGACTTGGGCACGGCTATGTTGACATACTCACCAAATATCGCTGCGGTTGGTACGACCGTTACTACACGACGGATGAGTCCTACATTCCTACGCTTCGGGCAATTCGAGCATCTTCGGTTTGGCCAATTCACTCGCTGTGGCCGCGTAGCGACAACCAGGAGCTGGGTCTGCGCCTAGTCGTAGCACAGACTGTGATGGCAGCGTGGTGCGTGCGTGAGGTCGATGCGGAGGTGGTGATCGAGGAGCTTCACACAGCTGCCGAGCTGATTCTTAAACGCATCACGCAGATGCCCGACCGAACGAAGTTTCCCGATTTGATCAGGGAAGCTCGCCGCCAGCAGGCTCTTTCTACTGAGCCCATGGAGTTCGCTTACGCAGACCCCAAGAAAGCTCTCACGGCACAGCAGCTTCTCAAATCGCTTCTACGAGAACGGAACGCCTGCAAGCATGGCGGTGGGGCGCAGGCCGAGAGTTGGCTCGATGAGCACTTCTGGCCAGCCGCTGGCCTGCTGGAACTGTTGTCGGCAAAAGTCTAAGAGTGGCCCGTGTACGCTGCCCATAGGTTGTCGTCATTAGGTCGCACTAGCACGGCCACTCTCCAGCCTGGTTCCTATTTCCTTTCACATGCCTGGAATAACGGGCGACCCCAGGCCGTGAGAGCGGGCGTAGTGCACGAGCCATCCTTTTGAAGTGATCTCGATGGACCTACGCCTTTGGTCGTCGTCGTCCCTGCTGCTGTTGACCAGTCCGTATCTCTCAAGTTCCACGACGTTCTTGCGCATGTGTGCTCGGTCATTGAAGTTGAACTGCTCGTAGTCGCTAGGTGAGCAGGTTCCTCCAAAGGTAGCCAAGTCTTCGAGTAGCGTCCAAGTGCGGGGCTGCATCTTAGCGCTGGCTTCGTGCTTAATTGCCTGGCTTTCGAGCCACTGAGTAAAAGCCTCGTCTATCTCAGTCTCTGTTTTAGACTGGAAGAATTCCGACTCGTGGTCCTGGGAAAAGCTTTGTGCGTGCCTAAGGGAATCACGCAAGTTCTTGTGGGTGACGACGTAAACGTGCTCGAACGATGAAGCGGATACCGGTGCTTTGCTAGTTGGTCTCACAGAGTAGTGCAGCAACCTGGTATCAATCAGGCTTGGAATGTACTCATCAGCGACGGGTGTAATTTCGATCGGGTCGGAAAGTACACCGTTGAGGCGTGGTGTCGTCGCTACACTCCTCGCGATTCCACGAGCGCCGCACAGAACCCAACGCATACCGCCGAGTTGAAGGACGGGGTCACGTATTTCTTCGAGTAGACGCCGCGCCGCAGCGGACGTTTCTAGGAGCTCCAGATTATCGATGACGCCAACCAAGCCGCCGGTACCCTCCGGGAAGGCTTCGCGCAGCCACGACCTGATGGTGGCCCTGAACCCGGCATTCGAGAATCCCGTCGAACTGTTCGCCGCTGCGCTGCCCGTAAGGCCTCCACCCCCGAACGGAGAGGTTAGGTTCAGCCCGCGTCCTTTCAGTACGGGAGCTTCAAGCCAGGCCTTGACGTCTCTTGTCTTCGGCACTTTGCGATCGGCTCGCTTGAGGACTTCTTCGTTGTCAAGAAATGCGCGAGCGATGGCGAAGTAGCAGTCGCTGATAAACTCCGAGGCATCTTCCTTGATCTGCAGCGCTTCAGGGAGGGGAAGGTATAACTGAACTGTTTCCCTTCTTTGAAATCGCTGGCTAGCGACCCAGGCTGCGACTGCGACAAGGCTTGTCTTCCCCACGCCATTCGGACCTTCTAGAACAATGTGGGTATCCCCCTCTTCGATTCTGCGCAGTAAGGCCCGCAGTTCTACGTCTCGTCCAACGAGCAATTCTCTACCGTCGGCACTTGATGGCAGTGGTTTAACCACGTACGGATTGCTTGCAAAGCCTAGTTCTCGCCAAAAGCTCATGCACCCTCCCCAAGCATTTGATGCTACAAGGTGCCACGGTGGGTGTCAGGGCAATGCTCCGATCCCCACGCACATGTCTGCGCCACCGGGACGGGTGCGACCAGGCGGTAGAAGGCCCCGCAGCGGCAGCAGTCATGACTGATTCGTCTGGGCACCGCACCAGATGCGCATCAGATTGATCGGGGGATGGCGGAGAGAACGAGCGAGCCCAACAGATGCGTGAGCCAGCCGTATGGCGAGGTCAGCGCCCGATTCAGCCTCGAATGATCGCAGCTTCCCAAGGTGAGGGTGCCGGAGCGATCACCCTCGTGGTGCGGAAGGATCAGGTGTCTCCGCGCCAAGGGTCATCGGCTCCTTGCTGTGCAGTGTCTGGCGCTCTCGTCAGCGACTACGCATAGTTGGCCGATGAACTCGCGGTAACTGCCGGGGGCGTCGTAGTCCTTGGTCGGCGGTCCGTCGACCCACTGCTGCCAGAGGCCGTCTGACACGAGGAACCGGGCCGCCTGGCTGGCGCCGAGCCTGGCGTCGAGCAACAAGAGCGCACCGAGGGCAGCTGCCTGGTCGTAGTCGAGGTCGGGGCGGAGCAGGTAGCGGTCGAGGTAAGCGCCCAGGAGGTCGGCGTCGGCAGGGGCGCCGAAGGTGGCGAGAGCGACGCAGTATGCCTCCCCCGCGAAGGGTACTTCGCTGGCGAGCAGCAGTTCGCCGAGGCGTTCGCGGAACTCGGTTCGGCCGGCAACGGCGATGAGCCAGGCTGCCGTCGTGCGTTCGCGCCATCCTCCGTTGAGCAGGGTCTCCAGTTCTCGCGGGTTGATAGCACTGGCAGCCTTTCCCAACTTCCGCGTGAACTTGCCGCGCTCGCGCCCACTCATCCCGAGAGGGCTGCCACCGAGTTTTAGATACCGCTGGCCGGGCGTGACGTAGCGGCGGGTCAACTTGAGCAGCTCGGACCTTTCGTAAGCGTGGCGCATGAGGGCATCCTGTCGTGGAACGAGGCTGTTCGACCATCGATCTGGCCGGTCGGACGACTCAGCCGGTCGGCCCGTCGTGGGATTCGCCGAGGTCATCGAGAACGTAAGGGACTTCACCCCCGGCCAGTGGTGCCGGAGGGTGGGGACGCCCGTCTCAGTTTCCGTCTCATTCAGCCCCGTTCACGGCCGTTCACAGGCGACCTCACGCCGGACACTACGTACGGGCCGCCCGCCCATGAACGCCCGTGCACACCGCCCCGCACCCCACCAACACAGTTGGAAAGCGTGTTGGCGGGAGAGCAGAGCGGGTACTGCGCCCGGTCGGCGATACGTGATCAGCTTGGGGTGTGGAGACCATCATCGCCAGTGCCATAGCCGTTCTGGGGACCCTGCTCGGCTCGGGGCTCACCCTGGCGTTTCAGCAGCGCACCACCGACAAGGGACATGAGTTCACCCGGCATGAGAGGCTCCGGCAGGAGCGACTCGATGCTTACTCCGCCTACGCCGGCGCACTCATCAACTACCGCCGCTGCCTGGTACATCTCTGGTTCTGCGAACACGAACAACCGCCACACGAGGACCCCAGCGTGGTGCGAGTCCGCGCATACGACCTGCGTTCCAACGCCCAAGAGGCTCTCTTCCGGGTGCAGATGCTCACCGATGACGACGCCTTGAGCGAGGCGGCAGAAGCTGCACTTGCGGACGTCACAGCCCTGTCCAAGACGGACAGCAGGACCGAACTGGACCAGCGCAGGGTGAAGACCCGCGACGACATCAGTCGACTGGTTAGAGCGTCCAAGCGCCATCTCTGATGCGCCCGCCAACCCATCTGCGCGTAGGGTCCGTCCGTCAGAGCCGTGCGCCGCACCACAACCGCACCAGATGAGGCGGGGAACAGCGGGGAATCACGGTGAAAGCGGTCCAGCCTGAGGAGGCCGCAACCGGGGCGTTCACCCAGGTCATTGCCCGGACAGACGCCAAAAGATCGCAGCTTCCCAAGCTGAGAGCGCGAGTTCGATTCTCGTCACCCGCTCCA
>NZ_JBIBJD010000018.1:0-146213 GCF_042958445.1 Streptomyces sp. NPDC007991 | reverse complement strand
GCCCGGTTACATTCCGAACCCGGAAGCTAAGCCTTACAGCGCCGATGGTACTGCAGGGGGGACCCTGTGGGAGAGTAGGACGCCGCCGAACAATTCTTGGGAAAGCCCCCGCATCTTCGGATGCGGGGGCTTTCTGCGTTTAGGGGCCTTCTTCCGAGAGGCCCTTACCGTCACAGACGTCCAGCCGCCTTCAATGCCAAATACGCGTCCGCCAGTGCCGGCGCCAGATCGTCCGGTGTTGCGTCGACGACTGTCACGCCATGGCGGCGGAGTTGTTCTGCCGTGCGGTGACGCTCGGACTGGGCCTGCGCCGCCGCGGCCGCCTCATAGACGGCGTCGACGTTTCCGCGGGCCTTGGCCATTTCGGTGATGTGCGGGTCCGCCACTGATGCCAGCAGGACCGTGTGGCGCTGTGTGAGCTGGGAGAGGACCGGGAGAAGGCCCTCTTCGATGGGGGCAGCCTCCAGGGTCGTGAGGAGCACGATCAGAGAGCGGCGGGGGGACGTGCGCAGGGCTGTTGCCGTGAGGCCTCGGGCGTTCGTTTCGACGAGCTCGGGTTCGAGCGTGGCCATCGCGTTGACCAAGGACGGAAGGACGTCGCCCGCCGTGCGGCCCTGGACGAGGGCGCGGACCTTGCGGTCGTAGGCGAGGAGGTCGACACGGTCGCCGGCGCGGGAGGCGAGGGCGGCGAGGAGGAGGGCCGCGTCCATGGAGGCGTCGAGGCGGGGCGCGTCGCCCACGCGGCCCGCCGAAGTGCGGCCGGTGTCGAGGACCAGGAGGATGTGGCGGTCGCGTTCCGGGCGCCAGGTGCGTACGGCGACCGCGGACTGGCGGGCTGTGGCACGCCAGTCGATGGAGCGGGTGTCGTCGCCGGGGACGTACTCGCGCAGGCTGTCGAATTCGGTGCCCTCGCCGCGGGTGAGCACGCTGGTGCGGCCGTCCAGTTCGCGGAGGCGGGCCAGTTTGGAAGGCAGGTGCTTGCGGCTGGTGAAAGGGGGCAGGACACGTACCGTCCAGGGGGCTTTGTGAGTGCCCTGGCGGGAGAAGAGGCCGAGGGGGCCGAAGGAGCGGATGGTGACCCGGTCGGCCTGGCGGTCGCCCCGGCGGGTGGGGCGCAGGCGGGTCGTCACGCGTCGGCGTTCACCCGCGGGGACCATGAGGCGGTGGCGGGAGGCCGCCGTTTCCATGCCCGGCTGCCAGGCGCTCGGTGGCCAGGCATCGCGGAGTCGGGCACGGAGGGGGCGGCGGGACGGGTTGGTGATGGTCAGCGTCACGTCCGCGGTGTCGCCGAGGCGTACGGAGGTGTCGCCGGACCGGGTGAGGCCCAGACGTCGTACGGGGGCGGCCAGGGCGAAGTCGCAGGCGCAGGCCACGGCCAGGGGCGCGTTGACCGCCAGGATGCCCGTCCAGCTGGGTTCCCAGATGCCTACGGGGAGGGAGCCCAGGGCTGCGAGGAGGGCGGCGCGTCCGGTGAGTGCCATCAGCGGGGGACGGGGACGTGGGAGAGGATGGCGTTGATGACGGAGTCGGCCGTCACGCCTTCCATTTCGGCCTCCGGGCGGAGTTGTACGCGGTGGCGGAGGGTGGGGAGGGCGAGGGCCTTCACATCGTCGGGGATGACGTAGTCGCGGCCGGTCAGCCAGGCCCAGGCGCGGGCGGTGGCCAGGAGGGCCGTGGCGCCACGCGGAGAGACGCCGAGGGTGAGGGACGGCGACTCGCGGGTGGCGCGGCAGATGTCGACCACGTAGGCGGTGATCTCCGGGGAGATCGTCGTCTTGGCGACGGCGGCGCGGGCTGCCTCCAGGTCGGCCGGGCCCGCCACGGGGCGTACGCCGGCGGCGTGCAGGTCGCGTGGGTTGAAGCCCTCGGCGTGGCGGGTGAGGACGTCGATCTCGTCCTGGCGGGAGGGGAGGGGGATGGTGAGTTTGAGGAGGAAGCGGTCCAGCTGGGCTTCGGGGAGGGGGTAGGTGCCCTCGTATTCCACCGGGTTCTGGGTCGCGGCGACCAGGAACGGGTCGGGCAGGGGGCGGGGGGTGCCGTCGACGGTGACCTGGCGTTCCTCCATGGCTTCCAGGAGGGACGACTGGGTCTTGGGGGGCGTGCGGTTGATCTCGTCGGCGAGGAGCAGGTTGGTGAAGACCGGGCCGGGCTGGAAGGAGAACTCGGCGCTGCGGGTGTCGTAGACCAGGGAGCCGGTCACGTCGCTCGGCATCAGGTCGGGCGTGAACTGGACGCGTTTGGTGTCGAGTTCGAGGGCGGAGGCGAGCGCGCGGACCAGGAGGGTCTTGGCGACGCCGGGGACGCCTTCGAGGAGGACGTGGCCGCGGCAGAGCAGGGCGACGACGAGGCCGGTCACGGCGGGGTCCTGGCCGACCACGGCCTTGGCGATCTCGGCGCGCAGGGCCTCCAGGGAGGCTCGGGCGGTGGCGCCCGGGTCCCCGGTCTTCCCGGCGTTGTCAGTGGTCGGGTCCATCATGGACGGCGTACCTCTCTTTCGAGGGCGTCGAGTCGGTCGGCGAGTGCGATGAGTGCTGCGTCGTCGCTGGGCGGTGGCCCGAAGAGCAGGGTGTGCAGGTCCTGTCCGTCGCCGTGGAGGTGGGCGGACAGGGCGGGGAGCAGGGCCTCGGGCGTGTGCGCCTGGGTGACGGGGACGCCTGTGAGGGGGGCGAGGCGGGTGCGAGTGGTGGAGCGAAGAGCGTTGGCCGCGCGGTCGCGGGCGTCGGCCTTGCGGTAGAGGCGGGCCCGGCCTTCGGCGGTTTCGGAGGCGCGGATCGCGACGGGGAGTTTTTCGGGCACGAGGGGGCCGAGTCGGCGTGCCCGCCACAGGGCGGCCAGGGCTGCGGCGATGAAGAGTTGCAGGGTGCCCCAGAGCCAGCCCGAGGGGAGCAGGTCGAAGAAGCTGCGTTCGTCGTCGGTGCCGGTGGCCGACGTGTCGGAGAGCGAGGGGAGGTACCAGACCAGATGGGGGCGGGAGCCGAGGAGCTGGAGGGCGAGCGAGGCGTTGCCCTGCTTGTCGAGGCGGTCGTTGAGGAGGATGTCGGGCGCGCCGAGGACGACGGTGTCGCCGTCCCCGGTCGCGTCCGGGATGCGCAGCAGGGTGGCCAGGCGCTCGCTGGGGTAGCACGCGTCGGCGTCGAGGCGGGTGGTGGTGTAGCGGACGCCGCCCGTGTCGGCGGTGCCCGCGCGGCGGGCGGCGGGCAGGCCGCAGTCGGGGGAGAGCGTGGAGTCGAGGCTGGTGGCGGGGTCGGCGGTGACCCCGGGGGCGAGTCGGTCGATGGAAGCGCTGCCGGAGGCGACCAGGACGGTGCGGCCGCGGGAGTCGGCGAACGCGTCGTGCAGGCGGGTCTGCTGACTGCGGGTCAGCAGGTCGGGGACGGCGACCAGGAGGGTCGTGTCCGGGCCGGCCGCGGCGGCTGCCTCGTCGAGGGTGGTGACCACGCGTGTGTCCACGCCCCGGTCGGCGAGGAGTTCGGCGACGGCGCGGCTGCCGTTGGGGTCGGCGGAGCGCGGGTCGAGTTCGCCGTGCCGGGCGTCGGAGCGGAGCACGGCGATGGCGACGGCTCCGACCAGGAGCAGCACGAGGGCGAGCGCGATGCCGCGCGTGCGGGTCCAGACCTGGCGTGCGGTGGGCGAGGCCGAGGTGGACGGGAGCGTGGCCTCGGTGGTCATTCGGCGGCTCCCTGGCGGGTGTGGGGGGCCGTGCTGTGGGCGCTGCTCGCGGTGAGCTGGGGCTTGGTGCGTTCCAGGTCGCGGTCGAGTTCGGCGATGCGGTGGTACGACTGCTCGGTCGCCGACCGGCCGCCGTATGTCACGTCGTCGAAGTCGCGGGCGGCGGCGCGCAGTCGGTCGGTGTGGGCGGGCAGGGCCCGGCCGGCTTCGGCGGCGGCCTCGTCGGCGGTGCGGCCGGGGCGGGCGTCGAGGAGGGCGCGTTCCTCAAGGGCGCGGACGAGGGCGCGCATGCGTTCCTGGACGGCCTGGTTCCAGTGGTCCTGGGCGGCGTGTGCCTCGGCGGCCGCGCGGTGGTCGGCGGCGCTGCGGGGGCGGTCGTCGAACAGGGTGGCGGACGAGGTGGGTTGGCGGCGCGGGGTGCCGAGGCGCCACCACAGGGCGGTCAGGACGGCGACGACGGCCAGGATGATGACGACCAGGCCGAGTGTTCCGCCGGGTGTGGCGGTCGAGGCGGCGTTGAACAGTTTGTCGAGCCAGTCCCAGAAGGCGTCGAGGGCGCGCTGGAACAGGCTGGGGTCGTTCTCGTGGTACATCCGCTTCGACAGCTCGCGCCGGGCCGCCTCGCGCGCGGGGTCGCGCGGGATGGTGAGGGGCGGTTCGTCGGCGGAGCGTACCGAGGACAGTACGGAGGTGCCGTCGGCGCGCGGCATGGTGCGTATGGCGGCGCGTGGCAGCGCCGATGTGAGAACGTCCCCCGCCCAGCTCACCCCATCAGCTCCCCGGGACGGCGCCGGGGGCGGTGGAGCCGTAGCCCTGGACACCGGCGGCGCGGGCCAGTTCGAGGTCGAGGGCCTCGCGGCGGATGCGCTGGTCGATGTAGAGGAGCACGGTGACGCCGGCCGTGATCGGGAAAGTGATCATGGAGCCGATCACCGCGCCGATGCCGCTGACGATGAGAAAGGTCCAGCCGAGGCCGGAGCCGCCGCTGTTGAGCCAGCCGGTGACGCCGCCGCCGCTGAGGGCCGCGGCGAGGAAGGTGAACGGGATGACGATGATCGAGGCGACGACGTTCGCGATGATCGTGGCGAGCAACTGGATGCCGAAGATCCGCCACCAGGTGCCCCGGACCAGCTTCGTGGAGCGGCTCATGGCCTTCTTGATGCCCTGCTTCTCCAGCATCAGGGCGGGCGATGCCAGGGAGAAGCGGATCATCAGCCAGAGGGCGACGATGCCGGCCCCGATGACGCCCAGGACGGTGAGGGCGACGCCCGCCCCGGTGCTGCCGGAGGCGGCGATGAGGAGGCCGGGCAGGGTGCCCACGGTGACGATGCCCGCGGTGATGAGCAGCAACAGGCAGATGAGGCCGAAGAGTTTGACGACCTGGGGGCGGGCGTCCCGCCAGGCCTCGCCGATGGTCACCGACTTGCCGAGCACGGCGCGGCTGGTGACGGTGGTGAGCAGTGCGGTCGCGATGACCGTGCCGACGAGGGAGATGACGAAGACGACGGTGGAGTTGAGCATGGCGTCGCCCATGGCGCGGCTCAGTTCGCTGAGGGTGGCGCTGGGGTCGTTGAGGGCCTCGGTGCTGGAGTCGTCCAGGACGAGGCCCTGGAACAGCACGACGATGATCTCGGTGATGACCGCCACGGTCAGGGAGATGCCCAGGACCGTGCGCCAGTAGGTGCGCATGGTGGAGACGGCGCCGTCGAGGATCTCGCCCACGCCGAGCGGGCGGAGCGGGATCACGCCGGGTTTGGCCGCGGGCGGGGGGCCGCCCCAGGCGTTGCCCCAGGCGCCGTGGCCTCCGGGACCGCCGGGGCCTGCGTATCCGCCGGGGGCTCCAGGGCCGTATCCGCCGGGGGGCTGGGTGCCCCAGCCGGGGCCGGGTGGCGGGGGCGGGGGCGCCTGGCCTGGGGCGGCCGGGCCTCCGGGGCCGCTGGGGGCGGACCACTGGGCGGGTGGCGGCTGGTCCTTGGACCACTGCGGGCCGGGGTTCTGCGGGGCCTGGGCAGACTGGCCCGGCTGGTCCGCGGGCTGTGCCGGACCGGGGCGGTCGGCGGGCTCGGCAGGGCCGGACGCGTCTGGCTTCTGCCCGTCGGACGGGGCGGATCCGGGCGAGGCCCAGCCCGGAGTGTCGTTCATCGTCGCTCCTTCACGGTGCCCGTCCGCGGTCGCGGCGGCAGGTTGGCAGCCATCGTGCCATGGGGTGGTCTTGGAGTGACCGGCCGCGGTATGGGCTGCGTACCTTCAATTGTCCGCGCCTCAGGGGGCAGACTGACCGCATGGCTGATCAGTACGCGTACAGCGGCGACGACAAGCGGCCGACCGAGATCTCGGCGATCCGTTGGGAAGAGCCACCGGAAGGACCCGTGCTGGTCCTTCTCGACCAGACGAGGCTGCCGGCCGAGGAGGTCGAACTGGTCTGTACGGACGCGCCCGCGCTCGTGGAGGCGATCCGCTCGCTCGCCGTGCGCGGGGCGCCCCTGCTGGGCATCGCGGGGGCGTACGGCGTCGCGCTCGCCGCCGAGCGGGGTTTCGACGTGGACGAGGCCGCCGCGGCGCTGGCGAGTGCCCGGCCGACCGCGGTGAACCTGGCGGTGGGGGTGCGCCGGGCGCAAGCGGCCCACGAGGCCGCGCTCGCCGACGGCGGTGACATCCGGCAGGCGGCCGCGGCGGCGCTCGCGGCGGCGCGGCAGTTGCACCGGGAGGACGCAGAGGCCAGTGCCCGGATGGCCGAGCACGGGCTGGCGCTGCTGGACGAGCTGCTGCCCGGCGGCGGGCACCGGATCCTGACGCACTGCAACACCGGTTCGCTGGTGTCGGGCGGGGAGGGGACGGCGTTCGCTGTGGCGCTCGCGGCGCACCGGGCGGGCCGGCTGCGGCGTCTGTGGGTGGACGAGACGCGTCCGCTGTTGCAGGGCGCCCGGCTGACGGCGTACGAGGCGGCGCGCAGCGGGATGGCCTACACGCTGCTCACCGACAACGCGGCCGGGTCGCTGTTCGCCGCCGGAGAGGTGGACGCGGTGCTGATCGGGGCGGACCGCATCACGGCGGACGGTTCGGTGGCGAACAAGGTCGGGAGCTATCCGCTGGCGGTGCTGGCGCGGTATCACCATGTGCCGTTCATCGTGGTGGCGCCGGTGACAACGGTGGATCCGGACACTCCGGACGGGGCGTCGATCGAGGTCGAGCAGCGGGCCGGTCACGAGGTGACCGAGTTCGTGGCGCCGCAGGTGCCGGTGACCGGGGCTGAGGCGGGCGGTGGCATTCCGGTGGCGCCGCTGGGCACACAGGCGTACAACCCGGCGTTCGACGTGACCCCGCCGGATCTGGTGACGGCGATCGTCACGGAGGAGGGTGCGGTTTCGCCCGTCACGGCGGAGGCGCTCGCCGAGGTGTGCGGCCGCTCGCGCCGGGCGGCGGGCTGAGCCGGGCGGCTGCCGGAGCGCGTGCGCAGGGGCGCGGGCTCCGGCAACCTCGCCCCTTCGAGGGGTGAGGGGCCTCGCCGCTGCCCGGCGTCGAGATCAACAGAGGGCGGACGAGGGCAGACAGTAGCGCTTGCTGCGACTATGGTCACTGGCGGTGACCTACCTCACCACTGCCTTCGCCACCGTTATGAGAATGGGATGATGTCGTTTATGAAGGGACGAGTCCTTGTCGTCGACGACGACACCGCACTTGCCGAGATGCTCGGCATCGTGCTGCGTGGTGAGGGTTTCGAGCCGTCTTTCGTGGCCGACGGCGACAAGGCGCTTGCCGCCTTCCGCGAGTCCAAGCCCGATCTGGTGCTGCTCGATCTGATGCTGCCCGGCCGGGACGGTATCGAGGTGTGCCGTCTGATCAGGGCGGAGTCCGGGGTGCCGATCGTGATGCTCACGGCGAAGAGCGACACGGTGGATGTCGTCGTGGGCCTGGAATCGGGTGCCGACGACTACATCGTGAAGCCGTTCAAGCCGAAGGAGCTGGTGGCCCGGATCCGGGCGCGGCTCAGGAGGTCGGAGGAGCCCGCTCCGGAGCAGCTCGCCATCGGTGACCTGGTCATCGACGTGGCCGGGCACTCCGTGAAGCGGGACGGGCAGTCGATCGCGCTGACGCCGCTGGAGTTCGACCTGCTGGTCGCGCTCGCGCGCAAACCGTGGCAGGTGTTCACGCGCGAGGTGCTGCTGGAGCAGGTGTGGGGCTACCGGCACGCGGCGGACACGCGCCTGGTCAACGTGCATGTGCAGCGGCTGCGCTCCAAGGTCGAGAAGGACCCGGAGAAGCCGGAGATCGTGGTGACGGTCCGTGGCGTCGGGTACAAGGCAGGGCCGAGCTGACATGTCCGGCGACAGTGCCGCTTCGGCGCCCGGACGGTCCGGGGCACACCCGGGGCGGCCTGTCGGGCGGAAGAAGTCCGGCTCCCGCTGGGGGCGGTTCCTGGAGAGCGCGCTGCTGCTCCAGGGCGGGGTCCAGGGCAGCCCGGTCATCCGGCTGTTCATGCGGTGGGTGCGTCGGCCGTTGCTGCCCGTCATGCGGCTGTGGCGGCGCAACATCCAGCTCAAGGTCGTCGTCACGACGTTGCTGATGTCGCTGGGCGTGGTCCTGCTGCTCGGCTTCGTCGTCATCGGGCAGGTGCGCAACGGCCTGCTGGACGCCAAGGTGAAGGCGTCCCAGAGCCAGGCCACGGGCGGGTTCGCGGTGGCCAAGCAGCGGGCCGACGAGGCGGCGAGCGGCACCGGCGACGATGTCGCCACGGCGGACGGGCGTCCCGGGCAGAACGTCAGCGAGTGGATGAGCGACCTCGCGTCCTCGCTGTCCAGCGGCGGCCAGGGCGCCTTCGACGTGGTGACGCTCCCGGCCTCCGACGAGGACGGCGCGGGCGGCCGGGGGCAGCGGGCCTCCGGCGAGGTGGACTGGAGCAGGAGCGTGCCCGCCGACCTGCGCGAGCGGATCGGCAGCAGCACGATGGCCGCGCAGAGCTACGCCCGCATCACCTACAACAACCCGGCCAAGGACTCCCAGCCTGGCCTGGTCATCGGCAAGCAGGTCAACGATCCCAACGGGGACCCGTACCAGCTCTACTACCTCTTCCCGCTCACCCAGGAGGAGAAGTCGCTGAGCCTGGTCAAGGGGACCCTCGCGACGGCCGGGCTGTTCGTCGTGGTCCTGCTGGGGGCCATCGCCTGGCTCGTGGTGCGGCAGGTCGTCACGCCGGTGCGGATGGCGGCGGGGATCGCCGAGCGGTTGTCCGCCGGGCGGCTTCAGGAGCGTATGAAGGTCACCGGCGAGGACGACATCGCGCGGCTCGGCGAGGCCTTCAACAAGATGGCGCAGAACCTCCAGCTGAAGATCAGCCAGCTGGAGGACCTGTCGCGGATGCAGCGCCGGTTCGTGTCGGACGTGTCGCACGAGCTGCGTACGCCGCTGACCACCGTACGGATGGCCGCGGACGTCATCCACGAGGCGCGGGAGGACTTCGACCCGGTGACCGCGCGGTCGGCGGAGCTGCTCGCCGACCAGCTGGACCGGTTCGAGTCGCTGCTCGCGGATCTGCTGGAGATCAGCCGGTTCGACGCGGGTGCCGCGGCGCTGGAAGCGGAGCCGATAGACCTCAGGGAGGTCGTCCGGCGGGTGGTCAGCGGGGCCGAGCCGCTCGCGGAGCGCAAGGGCACGCAGATCCGCACCCTGGGCGACCAGCAGCCCGTCGTGGCCGAGGCCGACGCCCGGCGCGTGGAGCGCGTGCTGCGCAACCTCGTCGTGAACGCCGTCGAGCACGGTGAGGGCAGGGACGTGGTCGTCAAGCTCGCCGCGGCGGGCGGGGCGGTCGCGGTCGCGGTGCGGGACTACGGGGTCGGGCTCAAGCCGGGCGAGGCGACCCGGGTGTTCAGCCGCTTCTGGCGGGCCGACCCGGCACGCGCGCGTACCACGGGTGGTACGGGGCTGGGGCTGTCGATCGCCCTGGAGGACGCGCGGTTGCACGGTGGCTGGCTGCAGGCGTGGGGCGAACCGGGCGGCGGCTCACAGTTCCGGCTGACACTGCCCAGGACCGCGGACGAGCCGCTCAGGGGCTCGCCGATACCGCTGGAGCCCAAGGACTCACGGCGGAACCGGGGGCTCGACGACGCCGGGCTGCCGTGCGGCGGCGGGGACGGAGAGAAGCGGGCGACCGTGCCGGCACAGTCGGCGAGCGGGCCGGTGCCGTCGGGGGCGGCGCGGGACCCGATACCGCCGCGGGCCGCCTCAGCGGCCCCCACGGCCGATCCGACGGCGCTGCCCGGCAACGGCGCCCGCGTGGTGCCACGGCCCGCCTCGGGCACGCGGCGGCAGGACGATCCCCGGGCGACTCCGGAGCGACCGGCTCGCGACGGGGGCGCGGGCGGCCCGGCGGGCACGCTCGGTAACGGTGGGGCGAGTGGTCCGGTGAGTACCGCCGGTGGCGGCGGGCCGAGTGGTTCAGCCGGGGCCTCTCGGGACCGGGACGTGAGTGGGACGCGGGACGCGGACAGGGACGGCGGATCCGCGGGCTCGGACAGGGATACCGAGGCGGAGAGCGCGAACAGGCATGGGGAGGCATCTCGTGGGCGCTGACCGTGGGGGGCGCGGTCGGCGTACGCCCGCGCGCGTGATGGCGTACGCCGCCGGTGGCGTCCTGCTGCTGGCGGGGTGTGCCTCGATGCCGGACAGCGGGGATCTGCGGGGTGTGGAGTCCACACCGCGCCAGGACACCCAGGTGCGGGTGTTCGCCGTGCCGCCGGGGGAGGACGCACCGCCCTCGGAGATCGTGCAGGGCTTCCTGGAGGCGCTGACCAGCGACGATCCGCACTACAAGACCGCGCGGCAGTATCTGACCGCCGACGCCGCCAGGGCGTGGCGGCCGGAGCTTTCCACCACCGTGCTGGCGGACGGCCCGGGCGCCAAGCCCGAGGCCGGGGGCGGCGGGGAGGACACCGGGGAGATCGCGTACACGCTCACCGGCACCAAGGTGGCCACCGTGGACGCCCAGCAGGCGTACGCGCCGGCCACCGGGGCGTACGGCCGCACCGTGCACCTGACGCAGGACGACAAGAGCCGGCAGTGGCGGATCGACGCGCTGCCGCAGGGCGTCGTCATGGGGGAGTCGGACTTCCAGCGCAACTACATGTCCGTCAACAAGTACTACTTCGCATCGAACACCACGGTGGCCGGGGCGGACACCCAGCCCACCGCGGTCGCCGACCCCGTGTACGTCCGCCGTCGGGTGGACCCCATGACGCAGGTGGTGCGCTCCGTCCTGAGCGGGCCCACGCGAAGGCTCGGGCCCGTCGTCAGGTCCGGCTTCCCCACCGGTACGGCGCTGCCGAAGAAGACCGGTGCGCTGACACCCGACGACCGGAACAAGCTGACGGTCCCGCTCAATGACAAGGCCGCGGGCATTGGCACCAACCGGTGCGAGGAGATGGCGGCCCAGATGCTGTTCACCTTGCAGAGCCTCAGCCCCGCGGTGGAGGAGGTCGAGCTGCGGGCCGGCGGGGAGGAGCTGTGCTCGCTCGCGCAGGGCGCGGCCGATGCCGCCGCCTTCCGGAGCTCGACGCGGCGCCCCGACTACCTGTACTTCGTCGACGGCAAGGACCGGCTGGTACGGATCGCGGCGGGCAGCAGCGACCCCAAGTCGGACCCCGCGCCGGGGGCGCTGGGTGAGGGCGACACGGCACTGCGGTCGGTGGCCGTCTCGCGTGACGAGCACACCGCGGCCGGTGTCAGCCTCGACGGCAAGTCGCTGTACGTGGGGTCGCTGGTCTCGGGCGGTTCGCTGGGCGAGCCGGTGCTGCGCAGCCATGGCCGGACCGAGACCGACCGGCTGACGACTCCCAGCTGGGACTCCCAGGACGGCCTGTGGGTGGCCGACCGCGACCCGGACAACCCCCGGCTGCTCCTGCTGGAGGAGGGCAAGGGGGACCCGCTGGAGGTGCGCATACCGCACCTGGACGGGCGGGTCCAGGCCGTGCGGGTGGCCGCCGACGGGGTGCGGATCGCGCTCGTCGTGGAGAAGGGCGGCAGGAAGACCCTGTACATCGGGCTGATCGAGCGGGAGGGCAAGCCGGGCGGGCAGCCTGCTGTCAGGGTGGTGGAACTGCGCTCCGCGACGCCGGAGTTGGAGGAGGTCACCGCCATGTCGTGGGCCGGGGACAGCCGGCTCGTGGTGGTCGGGCGTGAGCACGGTGGCGTGGAGCAGATGCGGTACGTCCAGGTCGACGGCTCCACGCCGGACGTACCGGCGCCCGCGGCCCTGACCGGCGTGAAGGAGGTCACCGCCGCCGAGGACGAGCGGCTGCCGCTGGTGGCGTACTCGGTGGACGGCATCGTCCGGCTGCCGTCGGGGGCGCAGTGGCAGAAGGTGACGGAGGGGACGGCGCCGGTCTATCCGGGGTGAGGCGCGGCGCCCCGTGTGGCGCCCATGTGCGCCCTGTGTGGCGTCCCTTTGGCCGGTGCGCCTCGCGGGGCTGCTCCATGGGCCGCCTCGCCGCAGCCCCCGCAAGCCCGCCCCTCGCCTCCTCGCCGCCGCCTCCTGGAGTCGCCGCACGAGGTCCTACGGGCCAGTTCAACCGGGCCGTCACTCGTGTGGGGGGCGAGCGGTTCGTCGGGCGGGAAGTTGTCCACAGGCCGTTGTCCACAGGGGTGGCAGGGCGGCTCCAGGGGCGGCACAGTGGTGGTCATGCGGGGGTGGTGGCAGGACCTCACCGACCTGGTGCTGCCGGCCGAGTGCGGGGGCTGTGGGAGGCCTCGTACGGTGCTGTGCCCGAAGTGCCGTGCGGTGCTGAGCGGAGTCGCGGCGCGGCGGGTGCGGCCCGTGCCGGAGCCGCCCGGGCTGCCCGTGGTGCATGCGGCGGCTCGGTACGCGGACGAGGTGCGGGCGACGCTGCTGGCCCACAAGGAACGGGGCGCGCTGGCGCTCGCCGGTCCCCTCGGGGTGGCCTTGGCGGGAGCCGTGCGGGCGGGGCTCCAGACGGCGTGGGGCGGCTCCTGGGCCGCCGCAGAGGGCGCGTGGTCCCGGGCTGCCGGGGCTCCTGTGCTGCTCGTGCCCGTTCCGTCGGGACGGCGGGCCGTGCGGGCCCGGGGGCATGATCCCGCGCGGCGGATCGCGCTCTCGGCGGCGGGTGAGCTGCGGCGGAGCGGGGTGCCGGCCCGGGTGCTCGGCGTGCTGCGGCAGCGGCGGGCCGTGGCCGACCAGTCGGAGCTCAACTCCCGGCAGCGGCTGGACAATCTCGCGGACGCGCTGGCGGTGGTGCCCGGGGGTGCCCGGCTGCTCTCCGGCGGGCCGGTCGTCCTCGTCGACGACGTGATGACCACGGGGGCGTCCTTGGCGGAGGCCGCGCGGGCCGTGCGGGCGGCGGGGCCGGTTTCGAACGCTGCGCGGACTGTGGCCGTGTACGGGGGAGAGACGTGGGAAAGCAGAGAGGAACAGAACGTCGGAACAACGCGAGAGAGGACGGGCCGGCGGCCCGTCCGGCAGGGAATGACGGGCGGAGGCGGCGCCGACGCAGCCGTTGACGTGGTGTGCGCGGCAGTGGTCGCGGCATCACCGGACTCTTTTGAAATAAACCGGAACTGACTGAGATCTTGCGTCGTTGCAGGTAGCGAGAGGGCTTTTTCACCTGAACGGAGGTACGCCGCAGTAGAGGGTGACGACATCCGTCCAGGCGAGATATGTTCGGTTGAGAGGGAAAGCCAGGCCACACCTCTCAAATCCGAATGCCGTGCCGCGGGTTTTCCTTCATCACTCGCGACGGTGGAGTGGAGATCTCGCTCACGGGGGAGGAGGTGGAAGTCACCGAGTCCGAGGTCCCGGGGCACACCGGGACCTGGTGCAAAAGGGAGACGCTCCGCAGCGCAGCGGAGCGATCCGGGAACGGAGTTCTGCGTGGACATCGTCGTCAAGGGCCGCAAGACCGAGGTGCCCGAGCGGTTCCGGAAGCACGTGGCCGAGAAGCTGAAGCTGGAGAAGATCCAGAAGCTCGATGGCAAGGTGATCAGCCTCGACGTCGAGGTGTCCAAGGAGCCGAACCCCAGGCAGGCCGACCGCTGTGACCGAGTGGAGATCACGCTTCGCTCCCGCGGTCCGGTGATCCGGGCGGAGGCAGCGGCGAGCGATCCGTACGCGGCGCTCGACCTGGCGGCGGAAAAGCTGGAAGCCCGGCTGCGCAGGCAGCACGACAAGCGGTTCTCGCGTCGTGGCGCGCGCCGGATCTCGGCCGCTGAGGTCGCCGACCATGTCCCGGGTGTGGCGACGCTCAACGGAAACGGCCTGGTGCCGACTCCGCAGGAGGAGCCGGAAGAAGCCGTCCCCACGAAGAAGATCGGCTCACTCGAAGTGCAGGGTGACGGCCCGATCGTCGTCCGCGAGAAGACCCACGTCGCAGCCCCCATGACCCTCGACCAGGCTCTCTACGAGATGGAGCTGGTCGGGCACGACTTCTACCTGTTCGTCGACTCCGAGACGAAGGAACCGAGTGTCGTCTACCGACGGCACGCCTACGACTACGGCGTGATCCACCTCCGGACGGACACGATGGTCACCCAGGCGCACGCCCCCGAGGCAGGCGGTGCGCTCGGCGGCTGACCATGCAGGGTGACAGCGGAGCGGGTGCCCCTGGAGCGCGTGTGCGCCCCCAGGGGCACCCCCGTGCGACCTCTCGACGCCCCGCTCCGTCACCCTGGTGTCGTCCGGGCATGAAATCATGGTTGGCCACGGCCCAACCGGTGGGTCGTTGCTCTGGGTTGGCGATGGCTCAGGACCACAGGCCACAGCCTTCAGGGGGAGGAACGATGGCGGACAGCTTCGGACCGATGCGTGACGAGGATGCCGACGACGGCGTCGTCGGCATGGGCCCGGACACGGACTCTCCACGCAAGGAACCGATCAGAGTCCTTGTGGTCGACGACCATGCCCTGTTCCGCCGTGGCCTGGAGATCGTGCTGGCGGCCGAGGAGGACATCCAGGTCATCGGCGAGGCGGGCGACGGTGCCGAGGCCGTCGAGAAGGCCGCCGACCTGCTGCCCGACATCATCCTGATGGATGTGCGGATGCCCAAGCGCGGCGGGATCGAGGCCTGCACCTCCATCAAGGAGGTCGCCCCCAGCGCCAAGATCATCATGCTGACGATCAGCGACGAGGAAGCCGATCTCTACGACGCCATCAAGGCGGGCGCGACCGGCTATCTCCTCAAGGAGATCTCGACGGACGAGGTGGCCACCGCCATTCGCGCGGTGGCCGACGGGCAGTCGCAGATCAGCCCGTCCATGGCGTCGAAGCTGCTCACCGAGTTCAAGTCGATGATCCAGCGCACGGACGAGCGCCGGCTGGTGCCCGCGCCACGGCTGACGGACCGTGAACTGGAAGTCCTCAAACTCGTCGCGACGGGCATGAACAACCGGGATATCGCCAAGGAGTTGTTCATCTCCGAGAACACCGTGAAGAACCATGTGCGCAACATCCTGGAGAAGCTTCAGCTGCACTCCAGGATGGAAGCGGTGGTGTACGCGATGCGGGAGAAGATCCTCGAGATCCGGTGATCTGGCCATCCCTTGACCGCTGATCCCTTGATTCCTGGATCCCTTGATTCTTCAGGGCTCAGGCGAGGATGCGGGCGAGTTCCTTGACGAGGGGTTCGCGCAGGTCCGGTGCGTCGACCCGTTCCACGCGTACGTCCGTGCAGTCCACCCAGGTCGCCGCCTCGGCCAGGGCCAGGGCCACGGCCGGGGCCGCCTTCGCGCCGTCGAGCGTGACCTGCTTGGCCACCAGTGTGCGCCCCGCGCGGGCCGGGTCGACGCGACCGACCAGCCGGCCGCCGGCCAGGACCGGCATGGCGAAGTAGCCGTAGACCCGCTTCTGTTTGGGGACGTAGGCCTCCAGGCGGTGGGTGAAGCCGAAGATCCGCTCCGTGCGCGCCCGCTCCCAGATCAGGGAGTCGAAGGGCGAGAGCAGCGTGGTGCGGTGGCGGCCGCGCGGGGGTGTCTCCAGGGCCGCGGGGTCGGCCCAGGCGGGCTTGCCCCAGCCCTCGACCGTGACGGGGACGAGGCCTGAGTCGGCGATCACCGCGTCGACCTGCTCGCCCTTGAGGCGGTGGTAGTCGGCGATGTCCGCGCGGGTGCCGACGCCGAGGGACTGGCCCGCCAGCCGGACCAGGCGGCGCAGGCACTCGGTGTCGTCCAGCTCGTCATGCAGCAGGGCCTCGGGGATCGCGCGCTCGGCGAGGTCGTACACGCGCTTCCAGCCGCGGCGTTCCACGCAGACCACCTCGCCGTACATCAGGGCGCGTTCGACGGCGACCTTCGAGCCGGACCAGTCCCACCAGTCGTTCGTCTTCTTCGCACCGCCCAACTCCGTGGCCGTGAGGGGCCCTTCGTCGCGGAGCTGCTTGATGACCTCGTCGTAGGCGCCGTCCGGGAGCTCGTGGTTCCAGTGCGGGCGGTTGCGATAGGCGCGGCGGCGGAAGGCGAAGTGCGGCCACTCCTCGATGGGAAGGATGCAGGCCGCGTGGGACCAGTACTCGAAGGCGTGGGTGCCTTCCCAGTAGGCCTTCTCCACGGTCTTTCGGCCTACCGCGCCCAGGCGGGCGTACGGGACGAGTTCGTGGGAGCGGGCCAGGACCGAGATGGTGTCGAGCTGTATCGCACCCAGGTGGCGGAGGATGCCGCGGACGCCGGAGCGGCGGGGTGGGGCGCCGAGGAAGCCCTGGGTGCGGAGGGACAGTCTGCGGGCCTCGTCTGCGGAGAGCTCTGTTGCGGGGCGCGGGCGCGGGGTGGTCATGGGTTTGCACGATAGGGGGTGGGACTGACAGAGGGGGCGTGAGCTGCGGGGTTGGGGTGTGGGAGTGCTGTGTGGGGGCTGGGGTGGGGTGGGTGCGCAGCCCGGCGGAGCGGGGTGCCGCTGCGCCCGCCCGTGCCGCCCCGGGGGTACCTCCCAGGCCCTTCAGGCACGGGGGGCATGATCGCCCGCAGCTGAGGCAGCTGAGGCAGTTCAAGCAGCTACGCGCGCGCCGGCAAGTACGGGGCCGTCGACGGGAGGCCCAGGTCCGAGGGGAGCAGGGAGCCGATCCAGGTGTCGCGGCGTACGCCCTTGTTGTTGGTCGCGGCGCGCAACGTGCCCTCGATGGTGAAGCCGGCTCGTTCCGCCACCGCACGCGAGGCGCGGTTGCCCACCTCGGCGCGCCATTCGACGCGGTCGATCGCCGCGTGGACGAAGGCCCAGCGGCAGGCCGTGCGGGCGGCCTCTGTGACGTAGCCGTTGGAGCGGTGCTCCTTGGCGGCCCAGAAGCCGATCTCACCCGTGCCCAGGGCGCGCAGGGTGATGCCGATCATGCCGGCGAGTTCCCCGGAGCGGAGGAAGACGCCGAAGGTGAACATGGACCCGTCCGCCCAGCCGTCGGGGACCAACTGTTCCGTGAAGGCCTCGGCGTTCTCACGGAGGTACGGGGAAGGGATCGTGGTCCAGCGCTGGATGTCGGGGTCCTGGCAGGCGTCGTACACCGCGTCGGTGTCCTGGGGGCCGACCGGGCGCAGCAGGAGGCGGTCCGTGGTGAGGGTGACGGGGTCCATCGGCCGATTGTGGTGGGAGGCCCTCGAACAGCGCCATATGTTTGCTGTGGGTGAGAGTGTGATCACGCTTCGCTCAATTCGGGTGGGGGATGCGGCACTATCCGAGGGGCCCGGACGTTGTCCCCTTCGAAGCGGAGTGAAAGCGAAATGAAGCAGCGGACGGTCGCCGTCACGGCAGGCCCTCCCGGCGCGGTGGGGTCCTCGCATACGATGGCCGTTGCTCAGTAAGTCAAGTGGTAACCGACCGTCCCAGGCCCGACCGGCAAGGAGACCAACCCCCGTGTCCGTCCTCTCGAAGATCATGCGTGCAGGCGAAGGCAAGATCCTGCGCAAGCTGCACCGCATCGCGGACCAGGTCAACTCCATCGAAGAGGACTTCGTCGACCTCTCCGACGCCGAGCTGCGGGCCCTCACCGATGAGTACAAGCAGCGCTACGCGGACGGCGAGACGCTGGACGACCTGCTGCCCGAGGCGTTCGCCACCGTCCGCGAGGCCGCCAAGCGCGTCCTGGGCCAGCGGCACTACGACGTGCAGATGATGGGCGGCGCCGCCCTGCACATGGGCTACGTGGCCGAGATGAAGACCGGTGAGGGCAAGACCCTCGTCGGCACGCTGCCGGCGTATCTGAACGCGCTGTCCGGCGACGGCGTCCACATCATCACGGTGAACGACTACCTGGCCGAGCGCGACTCCGAGATGATGGGCCGTGTCCACCGCTTCCTGGGTCTGACCGTCGGCTGCATCCTCGCGAACATGACGCCGGCTCAGCGCCGCGAGCAGTACGCCAGCGACATCACGTACGGCACGAACAACGAGTTCGGCTTCGACTACCTGCGCGACAACATGGCGTGGTCCAAGGACGAGCTCGTCCAGCGCGGCCACAACTTCGCCATCGTCGACGAGGTCGACTCCATCCTCATCGACGAGGCCCGTACGCCGCTGATCATCTCCGGCCCGGCCGACCAGGCCACCAAGTGGTACGGCGACTTCGCCAAGCTGGTCACGCGCCTCAAGCGCGGCGAGGCGGGCCAGCCGCTCAAGGGCATCGAGGAGACCGGCGACTACGACGTCGACGAGAAGAAGCGCACGGTCGCGATCCACGAGTCCGGTGTCAGCAAGGTCGAGGACTGGCTGGGCATCGACAACCTCTACGAGTCGGTGAACACCCCGCTGGTGGGCTACCTGAACAACGCCATCAAGGCCAAGGAGCTGTTCAAGAAGGACAAGGACTACGTCATCATCGACGACGAGGTCATGATCGTCGACGAGCACACCGGACGTATCCTCGCGGGCCGCCGTTACAACGAGGGCATGCACCAGGCGATCGAGGCGAAGGAAGGGGTGCCGATCAAGGACGAGAACCAGACGCTCGCGACGATCACGCTCCAGAACTTCTTCCGCCTCTACAAGCGCCACGACCACAAGGGCAAGGAGCAGCCCGGTCTCTGCGGCATGACCGGTACGGCGATGACCGAGGCCGCCGAGTTCCACCAGATCTACAAGCTCGGCGTGGTGCCGATCCCGACCAACCGGCCGATGGTCCGCAAGGACCAGTCGGACCTGATCTACCGGACCGAGGTCGCCAAGTTCGAGGCGGTCGTCGACGACATCGAGGAGAAGCACCGCAAGGGCCAGCCGATCCTCGTCGGCACCACCTCCGTCGAGAAGTCCGAGTACCTCTCGCAGCAGCTCAGCAAGCGCGGCATCCAGCACGAGGTGCTGAACGCCAAGCAGCACGACCGTGAGGCGCAGATCGTCGCCCAGGCCGGCCGCAAGGGCTCCGTCACGGTGGCGACGAACATGGCCGGCCGTGGTACGGACATCAAGCTCGGCGGCAACCCCGAGGACCTCGCCGAGGCGGAGCTGCGCCAGCGCGGCCTCGACCCCGAGGAGCACATCGAGGAGTGGGCGCAGGCCCTGCCCGAGGCGCTCAAGCGCGCCGAGAAGGCCGTCCAGGCCGAGAAGGACGAGGTCGAGAAGCTCGGCGGCCTCTATGTCCTGGGCACCGAGCGGCACGAGTCGCGGCGGATCGACAACCAGCTGCGCGGTCGTTCCGGCCGTCAGGGCGACCCCGGCGAGTCCCGCTTCTACCTCTCCCTCGGCGACGACCTGATGCGGCTGTTCAAGGCCCAGATGGTCGAGCGCGTGATGTCGATGGCGAACGTCCCGGACGACGTGCCGATCGAGAACAAGATGGTCACGCGTGCGATCGCCTCCGCCCAGTCGCAGGTCGAGCAGCAGAACTTCGAGACCCGTAAGAACGTCCTGAAGTACGACGAGGTCCTCAACCGCCAGCGTGAGGTCATCTACGGCGAGCGGCGCCGCGTCCTGGAGGGCGAGGACCTGCAGGAGCAGGTGCAGCACTTCATGGACGACACGATCGACGCCTACGTCCAGGCCGAGACCGCCGAGGGCTTCCCCGAGGACTGGGACCTCGACCGGCTGTGGGGCGCCTTCAAGCAGCTCTACCCGTGCAACGTCACGGTCGAGGAGCTGGAGGAGGCCGCCGGCGACCGGGCCGGGCTGACCGCCGAGTTCATCGGCGACTCCATCAAGGACGACATCCGCGAGCAGTACGAGGCGCGCGAGGCGCAGCTCGGCTCCGAGATCATGCGCGAGCTGGAGCGCCGGGTCGTGCTGTCGGTCCTCGACCGCAAGTGGCGCGAGCACCTCTACGAGATGGACTACCTCCAGGAGGGCATCGGCCTGCGCGCGATGGCGCAGAAGGACCCGCTGGTCGAGTACCAGCGCGAGGGCTTCGACATGTTCACCGCCATGATGGAGGGCATCAAGGAGGAGTCCGTCGGCTACCTGTTCAACCTGGAGGTTCAGGTCGAGCAGCAGGTCGAGGAGGTCCCGGTCGAGGACACCAAGCCGGTGGCCGACCTGGAGAAGCACGACACGGTGCCGGCGCAGGCCGGTGCCCGCCCGGAGATCCGCGCCAAGGGGCTCGACGCCCCGCAGCGGCGCAACCTCCACTTCTCCGCCCCGACGGTCGACGGCGAGGGCGGCACCATCGAGGGCGACTTCGCCACCGATGAGGAGCCGGTGCGTTCCGAGGCCGACGGCCTCACGCGCGCGGAGCGCCGCAAGCAGGCGCGGAGCCGGGGCCGTCGTAAGAAGTGACGGTCGCTGAGGCGCCGTAGGAGCATGGAGGGCCGGACACCCGAGGGTGTCCGGCCCTTCGGTTTTGGCGGGATCGGCGGCTCTGCGGCCTACGGCGACGGCTCAGTCGGCCTCTGTGCGGGGCGGGCGGGGGCCACCGAGTTCCACGGCCGTGCAGCGCCAGCGGAGGTCCTGGCCGAGCTCCAGGCGGAAGGCCATGGCGCGCAGCCGGTCGCCGGCGCCGATGCGGGCGAAGGCCTCGATGGCGCCGGGGCGGGGTTCGCAGTAGCCGATGTCGCGGACGACGGGGCGGGCGCCCCGGGTGCGCAGGGGGCCGCGTTCGGCGAGCCAGGCCAGTTCGTCGTAGGCGCGGCCCCGGGTGTGGCGGAGCATCGAGTGGACGGGGCGGTGGCCGCTGAGGACGGCGACCAGGAGGTCGGCGAAGAGGTCGGTGGGGAGGAGGTGCGCGGCCGGAGCCGGGCGGTGGGGGTGCTGGGCCGGGACGCGTGGTGCGGCGCCCTGGAGGGCCGGAACGGGTGTGGTGCTCCGGGAGGGCGGGGCGGTGGTTCGTGTCGACCTGCGGGGTGCTGCGGAGGTCGCGGAGGGTGTCGGCGGGCGGGTGTCCGTGGGGCGGGTGCGGGGGTTCGCGGTGCGGGCGGGGCCCGGAGGCCGGCCGTCGGCTGCCGTGGTGCGGGTTGGGCCCCCGCCAGGGGTACGGGGCGGGATGGTGCCGCCAGGGGCGCGGGAGGTAGCCGTGCTGGGCGTACGTACGCCGGGGCTGCCGCCGGGGCGGCGCGGGTCGCGGCGGGCTGGTGGGCGGGTGGCCGGGCGCTGCTGTGCCCTGGTCATGACCTTGTGCATGGGGGTCCCCGTTTCGTGGGCCCGGTTGATACCGGAGAGTAACTTCGGGTTGGTGATCTTGTACGGGGCGGACGGGGTCGGGGGCAAGGAAGCGGAGCTCGGGTGGCGGGCGCCCGGAAGGTTCACCTATCCGGGTGATACGGAGGGCGTGGAACCAGTCAGTGCGGGGGTGTGCCGGGTGAATGCCGGGCCTGGAGTTGCCGCGTCCGGCGTCACAGGGCGGAACTCGAAAGGGGACGCGCCGCACGTATCCTGAAGCCCCTCCGGAGCCCTCCGGCCGTGACCACGACCACGAAAACGACCACCAAAACGACCACGAAAGAAGCGGCCAGCCATGCGTGTCTACGTCCCCCTGACCCTCCCCGGTCTCGCCGAGGCGTACAAGACGGGTGAGCTGGGAGCCGGGCCGTTCGTCGCGTACGCCGTGACGCCCGGGCTGCGCGAGTGGTACCTCTCCGACGACATCGAGGAGCTGGAGTACGCGGCGCTGAGCAGGGCCGCGCTCGCCTCGCTGCGGCTGCTGGCGGCCACGCCGCAGGCGCCGCGGCGGCGGGTCGTGGTGGCCGTGGACGTGCCGGACCGGGCCGCGAGCGCGGACCCCGACCGGGGGCTCGACCCGGCGGCGCTGGGGGAGGTGCGGGTCGCCGGCCCCGTCGCGCTGGCCAAGGCGGCGTCCGTGCATGCCGACGCCGCGGACGCGGAGGCGGATGTGACGGCGGCGGCCGAGGCGCTGCCGGCGGCGGACGGTGGGGACGACGACGCGCAGTTCGTCGTGGACGGGGCGGAGGACCACGAACTGCTGTGGTTCGCCACGCAGGAGATTCCGAACCTGGTGGGGCGCGGGGACTGAATGCCGGGGAGGGTGCTCTCGGCGTTCAGGGGGCGCGTTGAGTCGCCGTTGCCTTGATTGTCAGTGGGGCCGGGTACGTTTTGAGGCATGGGGAAGCAGACGGGCGCGCACATTGTCTGGGACTGGAACGGGACGCTGTTCCATGACATCGACGCGATCATCGGGGCGACGAACGCGGCGTTCGCCGAGCTGGGGCTGGAGCCGCTGACGCTGGAGACGTACCGGGAGCTGTACTGCGTGCCGGTGCCGAAGTTCTATGAGCGGCTGATGGGGCGGCTGCCGACCGAGGCCGAGTGGGAGGCCATGGACGACATCTTCCATCGGTACTACGCGGAGCACCGCGTGCGCTGCGGGCTGACGGCGGGGGCGGTGGAGCTGCTGTCCGGGTGGCGGTCGGCGGGGCGGAGCCAGTCGATCCTCAGCATGTACGTGCACGAGGAGCTGGTTCCGTTGGTGCGGGGGTTCGGGATCGAGCCGCACTTCATACGGGTGGACGGGCGCACCGGGCCGTCGGGGGGCAGCAAGGCCGAGCACATGGTGCGGCATCTGGGGTCACTGAGAGTGGATCCCGAGCGGACCGTCGTGATCGGGGACGCCGCGGATGACGCGGTGGCTGCGGAGCATGTGGGGGCCCGGGCTGTGCTGTATACCGGCGGGTCGCACAGTCGGGCGAGTCTGGAGGCGGTCGGGGTGCCGGTCGTGGACACGCTGGAGGAAGCCGTGGCGGAGGCCGAGCGGCTGGCGGCGTAGCTGCGATTGCCCGCAGCTGGGCCGGTATCCACGTGGTGGCACTGTGCAGAACGTCAAACTTCCAGCCCTGGTTTTGTACACATACGGCTCATGACGGGCCCCCTGTAAGGAGCGATAGCCTTGGTGGCGTGATCAGCGCGATAGTTCGCGGGGACGTCGTCGTCCCTGCCCTGCGCCCGGAGAGCACGGACCACATCCGTGACCGGGCGGCGGTCGCTGGTCTTCGCGGGCGGGACGGGGCTTCGAAGACTCCCGGGACGCCGAGCACCACGCGGACCGAGGCGTCGCAGAGAGCGGCCTCACACCCGTGGGACAGCTCAAGATTGGCTCAGACACCCCCGCTGATCTCACCTTGCGGCATAGCGTCGGAACAGACCGGATACCCCGTGTCACGGCGTGACGTCGTAAGCGCAGAGGCCGTACTTCCTTCTACGTCACGCAACGGCGCGCGACAGGAGCCAGAGGACAATGCAGACCAAGCTGGACGAAGCCAAGGCCGAGTTGCTCGAGAGGGCCGCCCGGGTAGCTGAGAACAGCCCGGTCGGGGGGCACCTACCGACCGGGTCGACGGGCGAGGAGACCCCAGACGCCCAGGAAGCCCCGGATCGCGATTCCCTGCTGTCGTTCCTCCAGCGCTACTACCTGCACACGGCCCCGGAGGACCTCACCGACCGCGACCCGGTCGATGTCTTCGGAGCCGCCGTCTCGCACTACCGGCTGGCCGAAAACCGCCCCCAGGGCACGGCCAACGTGCGGGTGCACACCCCCACGGTCGAAGAGAACGGGTGGACGTGCAGCCACTCCGTGGTCGAGGTCGTCACCGACGACATGCCCTTCCTCGTCGACTCCGTCACCAATGAGCTGACGCGGCAGGGGCGCGGCATCCACGTCGTCATCCACCCGCAGTTCGTCGTACGGCGCGATGTCACCGGCAAGCTCATCGAAGTGCTGCCCAAGCCCGCGACCGGCATGCGCGACCTTCCGCACGACGCGCACATCGAGTCCTGGATCCATGTCGAGTTCGACCGCGAGACCGACCGGGGGGATCTGAAGCAGATCACCGCCGACCTGCTGCGGGTGCTGTCCGACGCCCGTGAGGCCGTCGAGGACTGGGGCAAGATGCGCGAGGCGGCGATCCGGCTGGCGGAGGGGCTGCCGGACGAGCCCATCCCCGGTGACCTGCCCGGACCCCAGGTCGAGGAGGCCCGCGAGCTGCTGCGCTGGCTGGCCGACGACCACTTCACCTTCCTCGGCTACCGCGAGTATCAGCTGCGCGGGGACGACTCGCTGACCGCCGTGCCCGGCACCGGCCTCGGCATCCTGCGCGCCGACCCGCACCACTCCGACCAGGAGAGCCACCCGGTCAGCCCGTCCTTCGAGCGGCTGCCCGCCGACGCCCGGGCCAAGGCGCGCGAGCATAAGCTGCTCGTCCTGACCAAGGCGAACAGCCGGTCGACCGTGCACCGGCCGTCGTACCTGGACTACATCGGGGTCAAGAAGTTCGACGCCGAGGGCAATGTCGTCGGCGAGCGGCGGTTCCTCGGGCTGTTCTCCTCCGCCGCCTACACCGAGTCCGTGCGCCGGGTCCCGGTCATCCGGCGCAAGGTCGAGGAGGTCCTCGAACAGGCCGGGTTCTCGCCCAACAGCCACGACGGGCGCGACCTGCTCCAGATCCTGGAGACCTACCCGCGCGACGAGCTGTTCCAGACCCCGGCCGACGAGCTGCGGTCGATCGTCACCTCCGTCCTCTACCTCCAGGAGCGCAGGCGGCTGAGGCTCTACCTGCGCCAGGACGAGTACGGGCGGTACTACTCGGCCCTCGTCTACCTCCCGCGCGACCGCTACACCACGGCAGTCCGCCTGCGGATCATCGAGATCCTCAAGGAGGAACTGGGCGGCATCAGCGTCGACTTCACGGCCTGGAACACCGAGTCGATCCTGTCCCGGCTGCACTTCGTGGTCCGGGTCCCGCAGGGCACCGAGCTGCCCGAGCTGTCCGACGCCGACAAGGAGCACATCGAAGCCCGGCTGGTGGAGGCCGCCCGCTCCTGGGAGGACGCCTTCGCCGAGGCGCTCAACGCCGAGCTCGGCGAGGAGCAGGCGGCGGAGCTGATGCGCCGGTACGCGCACGCCTTCCCCGAGGGCTACAAGGCCGACCACAACCCGCGCGCCGCGGTCGCCGACCTCGTCCACCTCGAACAGCTGAACGCCGAGGAGGGCCAGGACTTCGCGCTCAGCCTCTACGAGCCGGTGGGCGCCGCCCCCGAGGAGCGCCGCTTCAAGATCTACCGCACGGGCGACGCCATCTCCCTGTCGGCGGTGCTGCCGGTCCTCAGCCGGATCGGCGTCGAGGTCGTGGACGAGCGGCCGTACGAGCTGCGCTGCTCGGACCGGAGTGTGGCCTGGATCTACGACTTCGGGCTGCGCATGCCCCGCTCCCGCAGCGGCGGGGACTACGTCGGCGACGACGCCCGCGAGCGGTTCCAGGACGCCTTCGCCGCCACCTGGACCGGCAAGGCGGAGAACGACGGCTTCAACGCCCTGGTGCTCAGCGCCGGGCTGACCTGGCGCCAGGCGATGGTGCTGCGGGCGTACGCGAAGTACCTGCGGCAGGCCGCGTCCACGTTCAGCCAGGACTACATGGAGGACACCCTCCGCAACAACGTCCACACCACCCGCCTGCTCGTCTCCCTGTTCGAGGCGCGGATGTCGCCGGACCGGCAGCGCGCGGGACACGAGATCGTGGACGCGCTGCTGGAGGAGGTCGACGCGGCCCTCGATCAGGTGGCCTCGCTCGACGAGGACCGGATCCTGCGGTCCTTCCTCACGGTCATCAAGGCGACGCTGCGGACCAACTTCTTCCAGGAGGCGGCGGGCGGCAAGCCGCACGAGTACGTCTCCATGAAGTTCGACCCGCAGGCCATCCCGGACCTGCCGGCGCCGCGCCCGGCGTTCGAGATCTGGGTGTACTCGCCGCGCGTCGAGGGCGTGCACCTGCGCTTCGGCAAGGTCGCGCGCGGGGGCTTGCGCTGGTCCGACCGGCGTGAGGACTTCCGCACGGAGATCCTCGGCCTGGTCAAGGCGCAGATGGTGAAGAACACCGTCATCGTGCCGGTCGGCGCGAAGGGCGGCTTCGTCGCCAAGCAGCTGCCCGACCCCAGCGTCGACCGGGATGCGTGGATGGCCGAGGGCATCGCCAGCTACAAGACGTTCATCTCGGCGCTGCTCGACATCACCGACAACATGGTGGCCGGCGAGGTCGTCCCCCCGGCGGACGTCGTCAGGCACGACGGCGACGACACCTACCTCGTCGTCGCCGCCGACAAGGGCACCGCGACCTTCTCCGACATCGCCAACGGGGTCGCCGAGCAGTACAACTTCTGGCTCGGTGACGCCTTCGCCTCCGGCGGCTCGGCCGGCTACGACCACAAGGGCATGGGCATCACCGCCCGCGGCGCCTGGGAGTCCGTCAAGCGGCACTTCCGGGAGCTGGGCGTGGACACCCAGACCGAGGACTTCACGGTCGTCGGCATCGGCGACATGTCCGGTGACGTGTTCGGCAACGGCATGCTGCTCTCCGAGCACATCCGGCTGGTGGCCGCCTTCGACCACCGGCACATCTTCATCGACCCGAACCCGGACGCCGCCACCTCCTACGCCGAGCGCCGCCGCCTGTTCGAGCTGCCGCGCTCCAGCTGGGAGGACTACGACAAGGAGCTGCTGTCGGCCGGCGGCGGCATCTTCCCGCGCACGGCCAAGGCGATCCCCGTCAACGCGCACATCCGCGAGGCCCTCGGCATCGAGGCCAAGGTCACCAAGCTGACCCCGGCCGACCTGATGAAGGCGATCCTCCAGGCGCCGGTGGACCTGCTGTGGAACGGCGGCATCGGTACGTACGTCAAGTCCTCCGCCGAGTCGAACGCGGACGTCGGCGACAAGGCCAACGACGCCATCCGTGTCGACGGCAAGGACCTGCGTGTCAAGGTCGTCGGCGAGGGCGGCAACCTGGGCCTGACCCAGCTCGGCCGGATCGAGTTCGCGCGGCACGGCGGCCGGATCAACACCGACGCCATCGACAACAGCGCGGGCGTGGACACCTCCGACCACGAGGTGAACATCAAGATCCTGCTCAACGGCCTGGTCGCGGACGGCGACATGACCGTCAAGCAGCGCAACAAGCTGCTCGCCGAGATGACCGACGAGGTCGGCCAGCTGGTGCTGCGCAACAACTACGCGCAGAACACGGCGATCGCCAACGCCCTCGCCCAGTCCAAGGACATGCTCCACGCCCAGCAGCGCTTCATGAAGCACCTGGTCAGGGAGGGCCATCTCGACCGGGCGCTGGAGTTCCTGCCCACCGACCGGCAGATCCGCGAGCGGCTCGCCCAGGGGCAGGGCCTGACCAGCCCGGAGACGGCCGTCCTGCTGGCGTACACGAAGATCACGGTCGCCGAGGAGCTGCTGCACACCTCGCTGCCCGACGACCCGTACCTGCGGGGCCTGCTGCACTGCTACTTCCCGACCGCGCTGCGCGAGCAGTTCGCCGAGCGCATCGACGGCCACCCGCTGCGCCGCGAGATCACCACGACCGTCCTGGTCAACGACACGGTCAACACCGGTGGTACGACGTATCTGCACCGCCTGCGCGAGGAGACCGGCGCCTCCCTGGAGGAGATCGTCCGGGCCCAGACCGCGGCGCGTGCGATCTTCCGCTCCGCCGAGGTGTGGGACGGCGTCGAGGCGCTCGACAACAAGGTCCAGGCCGACGTCCAGACCCGCATCCGGCTGCACTCGCGCCGCCTCGTCGAGCGTGGCACGCGCTGGCTGCTCAACAACCGGCCGCAGCCGCTCCAGCTCGCCGAGACCGTCGACTTCTTCGCCGACCGGGTCGAGCAGGTCTGGGCGCAGCTGCCGAAGCTGCTGCGCGGCGCGGACCTGGAGTGGTACCAGAAGATCTACGACGAGCTGACGGACGTCGGTGTCCCCGACGAACTCGCCACCCGCGTGGCCGGGTTCTCCTCCGCCTTCCCGACGCTCGACATCGTCTCGATCGCCGACCGCATGGGCCGGGAGTCGCTGGACGTCGCCGACGTCTACTACGACCTCGCCGACCGGCTGCGGATCACCCAGCTCATGGACCGCATCATCGAGCTGCCCCGCGCCGACCGCTGGCAGTCCATGGCCCGCGCGGCGATCCGCGAGGACCTGTACGCGGCGCACGCGGCGCTGACCGCGGACGTCCTGGCGGTGGGCAACGGCACGTCGACGCCCGAGCAGCGCTACAAGGCGTGGGAGCAGAAGAACGCGGCGATCCTCGGCCGGGCCCGCACCACCCTGGAGGAGATCCAGAGCTCCGAGGCGTTCGACCTCGCGAACCTGTCGGTGGCGATGCGGACGATGCGGACGCTGCTTCGGACGCATTCATAGCGTCATCGCGTCATACGAGAGGGCGCCCCGGGCCGGTAGCGGCCCGGGGCGCTTTGTTCTTGGCGTGCCTTAGGGGCATTCGAGTCGAGGGCTTACCGTGTCCGGCTAAGCCTTGGTGCGTGACAGTGAACCTCTCCGGGGAGCGAACGGCCGCCCCCGCCCCGCCGGTGAAGCGCGTCGTCGTCGAAGTGGTGAACTTCGCGCTGGTCGGCGGCAGCGGCGTCGCGGTGAACTTCCTGGTGTTCAACATGCTCCTGCACGCGCTGCACCGGGCCGCCATGCCGGCGACCGTGCTGGCCAGCCTGATCGCCATGGGCACCAATTACCTCGGGTTCCGGTACTTCACCTACCGGGACCGGGCGTCCCGGACCCGGCGCCAGATCGCGCTGTTCTTCGGCTTCAGCGGAATCGGCGTGGCCATGGAGAGCGGGCTGTTCTACGTCGGGTATCACGGGCTCGGCCTGACCGGCCCCTTCGAGTCCAACGCGGTCAAGGCGGCTTCCATCGTGCTGGCCGCCGCCTTCCGCTTCCTCGTCTACCGCACCTGGGTGTTCCAGCACGATGCGCACCACACCCGGACCGGCGGCGGAGGACGGCCCGTCACTGGCTTCGGCGGGAGTTGAGCCGGGCGGCCTGGCGCGTCAGGTGGTCGCGCTCGGCGAGGTTGGGCGCCGCGTGGGCCGCCTCGGCGTACAGCCGTGCCGCTGTCGCCGGATCGCCGTCGCGCTCGTGGAGGTACGCCGCCACCGCGGTGTGGCGGGGCAGTGAGGGGTCCAGCGCCGCGAGTGCCGCGAGGCCCGCGCGCGGTCCGTCGGCCTCCCCGACGGCGACCGCGCGGTTGAGCCGGACGACCGGGCTGTCGGTCAGGAGTGCGAGCTCGTCGTACCACTCGACGATCTGCACCCAGTCGGTCTCCCCGGCGGTGGGCGCGTCGGCGTGGAGGGCGGCGATGGCGGCCTGGGCCTGGAACTCGCCCAGCCGGTCGCGGGCGAGGGCCGCCTGGAGGATCCCGATGCCTTCGGCGATCAGCGCGGTGTCCCACCGGCCGCGGTCCTGCTCGGCGAGCGGCACCAGGCTGCCGTCGGGCGCGGTCCGGGCGGCGCGCCGGGCGTGGTGGAGCAGCATGAGGGCGAGCAGCCCGGCCACCTCGGGGTGGTCGATGGACGCGGCGAGCTGCCGGGTGAGCCGGATGGCCTCGGCGGCGAGGTCGACATCGCCGGAGTAGCCCTCGTTGAAGACGAGGTAGAGCACCCGCAGCACGGTGGCGACGTCGCCGGGCCGGTCGAAGCGCACGCCCGAGACGGTGCGCTTGGCCCGGCTGATGCGCTGCGCCATGGTCGCCTCGGGCACCAGGTAGGCCCCGGCGATCTGGCGGGTGGTCAGCCCGCCGACGGCACGCAGCGTGAGAGCGACCGCCGATGCCGGGGTGAGCGACGGGTGCGCGCACAGGAAGTAGAGCTGGAGCGTGTCGTCCACCGCGGGCGCCGGCCCGGGTGCCGGTTCTTCCTCGACGCGGTCCTCACGCCGGCGGCGGGCGGTGTCGGCGCGCGTCGTGTCGAGGAACTTGCGCCAGGCCACGGTGATCAGCCAGGCCTTGGCATCCCGCGGGGGATCGGACGCCCAGGTCCGGAGCGCCTCGACCAAGGCGTCCTGCACGGCGTCCTCGGCCGCCGCGAAGTCGGCTCCGCGGCGGACCAGGACGGTGAGCACGCCCGGCGTGAGGCTCCTGAGCAGGGCCTCGTCCATCTGGGTCACCTGGGCGGTCACTCCGTGACGGTGGGCTGCACGCCGTAGAACGGGCGCAGTTCCAGCCACTCGTGGATGGGCTTCCCGCCCGCGCCGGGGGCGGCCGACAGTTCCCCGGCCAGCTCCACGGCCCGCTCGTAGCTGTCGACGTCGATCACCATCCAGCCGGCGATGACGTCCTTGGTCTCGGCGAACGGCCCGTCGGTGACCGGCGGGCGCCCCTCACCGTCGTAGCGGACCCACGTTCCCCCGGGTGCGAGCGCCTGGCTGTCGACGAACTCGCCGGTCTGCTCGAGCCGGGCCGCGAAGTCGCGCATGTACTGCAGGTGGGCCGAGATCTCCTCCGGGCTCCACTGGTCCATCGGCACGTCGTTGGCGGAAGCCGGGGCGCCGCGGTAGTGCTTCAGCAGCAGGTACTTGGCCATGGTCGTCTCCTCGGTCCTTGTGCGACCCATTGTGGTCGCGTTCACTCCGAGGACGGAGCCGGATGCGGGTTCTCGACATCCCCGTCGACATCCCCGTCAACATTCCCGTCGATTTTTCTGGCGCGGCCTGCGTCTCTTTGGCGCGGCCCGCGTCAGCTTCTTCGGCCCGGCTCACTTCAGCGCGCTCGCCACCAAGCGTGCTGCCCTCTTCACCCGGGGCCGTGCCACCCGGCGGGCCAGCGGGCGGATCAGGGTCGCCGTCAGGCCCAGCGGTTCCCAGCGGACCTGCAGGCGGCCCGGGCCGTGCCCCTCCGGTTCCAGGGTCAGGCGGTGGCGCGGGACCCGGGTGGTCAGGGCCGGGAACGTCAGGGGCGCCAGGAGCAGGCCCGTGTGGGCCAGGCCCTGGTGTTCCAGGCGGAGCAAGGGGTGGCGGACTCCGTCGAACCCCTCGAAGGGGAGGGGGGCCGCCGCCAGGTCCAGGTGGACGTGGCCCTCGAAGACGCCGGGGCGGACAGGGGAGAGGCGGAACGGGACACGCAGCCGGCGCCGGCCCGGGGCGATGAGGAGGGTGGCGCGCTGGGGGCCGACCGGGAGGCGCAGGGCCGGGTCGTAGGTGCGGATGGTGAGGTCGACCGAGGCGCCCGGGCCCCGGGTGATCTCCGTGATCTCATGGCGGAACAAGGCGCTCGGGAAGGGCTGCGTCTCCAGCTCCAGGTCCGAGATGTCCAGTTCCCGGCGGGACCACGCGGAGGACGGAAGGAGGGAGCCCCAGTAGGTGCGGCCCTGTTCGTCCGTCGTGACGTGCCTCGGTGCCACGCCGTGGCCCAGGCCCCGGGCCGCCAGCCCGGCCTCCGGCAGACGGCGGTCGCGGATCAGCTGGAGGACCACGCGCTCGGCGCGGGGGAGACGGGCGAAAGCGCCCGGGGCGAGCGTGTCCAGGTACGGCGTGACGATGTCCGCGAAGGAGGACAGCCACTCCTCGTCCCGGTAGGGCAGATCGCCGGCGTACATCCGGAAGTCGTGCTTGAGGAACTTGTAATCCTTGTCCTCCCGCAGCGACTCGTGCCCGCTCTCCGCCAGGAACGCGTCGATGAGGTGCTGGACGTGGACGCGGTCGCGGACGTTGGCGAGCTTGTGCCGCTGGTTCGAGATCGAGGCCGCGTCAAAGGCGGCGAACGGGGCGACGTACCAGCGGTAGACCGGCTGCGGGATGATCGTGAACGCCTTGGCCAGGCAGTACGCCTGCGCCGAGAACAGCTGGTCCTCGTAGTGGATGCCCTCGGGGAAGCGCAGGCCGTGCCGGTCGAGGAAGGCGCGGGCGTACATCTTGCTGGTGGCGAGGTGCTCGAAGAACAGCCGCGGGTCGGCCTCGATGCCCTCCAGGGTGCGGCGCTCGGCGACCAGGTGGGGCATCCACGTCGAGCGGCGGCCGTTGTCGACCCGGATCCGCTGCACCGCGCCCATCGCGAAGTCGATCTCGCGTTCGCGGTGCGCGGCGAGCAGAGCTGCGACGGCGCCCTCGGGAAGTTCGTCGTCGCTGTCGAGGAACATCAGGTAAGGCGCCCGGGCGATCTCCAGGGCGCGGTTGCGCGGCGCGCTGCATCCGCCGCTGTTCTCCTCCAGGCGGAGGTGGCGGATGCGGGGGTCCTCGGCGGCCAGACGCCGTGCGACCTCGGGGGTCTCGTCCGTCGAGTGGTCGTCGCTGATGACGATCTCCACGTTCGCGTGGGTCTGCCGGCGGACCGAGTCGACCGCGCGCGTGAGGCGTTCGGCGTCGTTGTAGACGATGACCGTCACGGTGACGTCGGGGGTGCTCATGCGGTCGCCTCCTGCGGGGTCGGGGCGGGGGTGCGTTCCTCGAGCGGCAGCACCGGCGGCAGGGACCGTTCGTCCTGGCCGAGGAAGACCCGGCGGACGACGCGTTCGGCGGCGCGTCCGTCGTCGTACTCGCAGAACCGGCGCCGGAAGACGGCCCGGGTCTTCGCCGCGCTCTCGTCGCGCCAGGCCTCGGTGGTGAGGATCTCCGTCAGCTCTTCCTGGGTGCGGGCGACGGGGCCCGGCGCCTCGGCCATCAGGTCGAAGTAGACGCCTCGGGTGGTGCGGTACGTCTCCCAGTCGTCGGCGTGGATCACGATGGGCCGGTCGAGGTTGGCGTAGTCGAACATGATCGAGGAGTAGTCCGTGACCAGGGCGTCCGCCGCCAGGCACAGCTCCTCCACCGGGTCGTAGGAGGAGACGTCGATGATCCGGCCCGTGCGCCGCAGGTTGGTGAGCGGGGAGGCCGCGCCGCCGTAGAAGTAGTGGCCGCGGACGAGCAGGACGGTGTCCTCGCCGAGGCGGTCGGCGAGGGCGGCGAGGTCCAGGCGGGGGGTCCAGCCGGCCTCGTAGTCGCGGTGGGTGGGGGCGTAGAGGACGGCCCGGCGGCCCGGCGCGATGCCGAGCCGGTCACGCACCCCGCGGATCTCCTCGGCGCCGGCCGTGTAGTAGACGTCGTTGCGCGGATAGCCGTGGTCGAGGGAGACGTAGTGCGACGGGTATGCGCGCGCCCACATGCGGGTGGTGTGGCTGTTGGCGGAGACGCTGTAGTCCCACTTGTCGATGCGCTCCAGCAGGGCCCGGAAGTCCATGCCCTGCGCGGCCGCCGGGTACGCCATCTGGTCGATGCCCATGCGCTTCAGCGGCGTGCCGTGGTGGGTCTGGACGTGGATCGCGTCGGGGCGTTTGACCACCGCGTTGGGGAAGTTGACGTTGTTGACGAGGTACTTGGCGGTCGCCAGCGTCTCCCAGTAGCGGCGGCTGCCGGGCACGACGTGGTCGGTGCCGGGCGGCAGCAGGGCCGCGTTCTCCGCGGTCACCACCCACACCGGGTGGATCTGCGGCGCCAGTTCGGCGAGCTTCGCGGCGATCGCGGCCGGGTTGCAGGCGACGCCGCGGTTCCAGTAGGCCGCGAACACCGCCAGGTGGGGATCGACCGGGCGGCCCAGCGCCCTGCGGTACTGGTGGTCGCGGAGCCTGGCGCCGGCCTGGCGCTTACGGGTCCGTACGGCCGACTTGGCGCTGCGGCGGGTGCGGTTGACGGCCTGGAAGGCCCGGTACTTCGTGTACGCACCCTCCTCCAGCAGGGAGCGGCGGACGCCTTCGAGTCCGGCCGGGCGCCGGTAGCCCTCGGGGCGGCGGCGCAGCGCGGCCAGGGACGCCCGGCGGAAGAACTCCCGCGCGGCCTCCTCCGGCATGCCGCCGCGTGCGAAGGTGCGCAGGCAGTCGCGGACCATGACGTCGTAGAGCACCGCGTGGGCGGCGCGGCGGTCCCGGGTGAGGTCGAGGAGCGACTCGTAGCGCTCGACGAGGCCGTAGTGCTGCTCGGGGGTGACCGGGGGCAGGCTCGCGGGGCGCAGCCGGCGGTCCTCGTAGGCGACGTGCGGCAGGCAGGCGACGCGGTCGGCGAGCAGCAGGGCGGCCAGGGCGGCGTACGGCTCGTCGTCGGTGGTGAGTCGCTGCTCGTGCGCCCGCCAGAAGTCCGCGCGCAGCACGCGGGTGCCGAGCAGCGGGGTCAGGCGCAGCAGGGGCGTGCAGTCGTCGAGGACGACGTCGGCACGGCCCGCCCGGGCCAGGACGGAGCCGTCCCGGGAGGGCATGCCGGAGGTGCGCCACGTGCTGC
Source organism: Streptomyces sp. NPDC007991 (assembly GCF_042958445.1). Lineage (NCBI taxonomy): Bacteria > Bacillati > Actinomycetota > Actinomycetes > Kitasatosporales > Streptomycetaceae > Streptomyces > Streptomyces sp. NPDC007991. The sequence continues at coordinate 112,167 of NZ_JBIBJD010000018.1, read as the reverse complement.
GGACGTGGTCGAGGAGCAGGACGTCCACCTCGCCGGGCAGCTCGGCCACCCGCTCGGCGACCGTGCGCGGCGCGCCGGCGGGCAGGCCGTCCTTGGCGTGGACGAAGTGCAGCCAGCGCCCGGAGGCCCGTGCCGCGCCCGCCGCCCGGGCCGCGGCGTCGCCCGTGCCGTCCGGCAGCGGCACCACGTCGACCGGGCCGCCGTCCGGGGTGTGCCGCTCGGCCGTCTGGCGGGCCCAGTCGCCGACCGCGGCCACGATCAGCTCGGCGTCCGGCAGCGGGTGGGCGGCGAGGGAGTCGAGGAGCTCCGTCAGATGGTCCTGGACGTTCGGCCCGTGGACGATGACGCTGAGCTCGGGCATCACGGGACTCCTCCCTCTCGGCGCACCAGCCGGGCCTTATGCGGTCATGGTGTCATCAAAGCGGCAAAGGGGCCGACAGGGTTGGGCCTCACGAGGGAACGGGCGCCTTGGGTTTGGGCTTGGCCTGGGGGGACTTGTCGCCGGTGAACGCCTCGTACTCCTTCAGGACGTCCTCCGTCGGCCCGTCCATGCGCAGTTCGCCGCGCTCCAGCCACAGCACGCGGTCGCAGGTGTCGCGGATCGACTTGTTGTTGTGGCTGACCAGGAACACCGTCCCGGCGTGCTTGCGCAGCTCGCGGATGCGGTCCTCGGAGCGCTTCTGGAAGGAGCGGTCGCCGGTCGCCAGTGCCTCGTCGATCAGCAGCACGTCGTGGTCCTTGGCGGCGGCGATGGAGAACCGCAGCCGCGCGGCCATGCCGGAGGAGTACGTGCGCATCGGCAGCGTGATGAAGTCGCCCTTCTCGTTGATGCCCGAGAAGTCGACGATCTCCTGGTAGCGGTCCCTGACCTGCTCGCGGGACATGCCCATGGCCAGGCCGCCGAGGTGCACGTTGCGCTCGCCGGTCAGGTCGTTCATCAGGGCCGCGTTGACGCCGAGCAGGGAGGGCTGGCCATCGGTGTAGATGTGGCCGTTCTCCACGGGGAGGAGCCCGGCGACGGCCTTCAGCAGGGTCGACTTGCCGGAGCCGTTGGTGCCGATCAGGCCGATGGCCTCGCCCCGGTAGGCGACGAAGGACACGTTCTTCACGGCGTGCACCCGGCGCACGCCGGAGGCCTTCTCCGTCTGCTTGCGGCGCACGATGCGGTTGAGGGCGGCGGTCGCGGAGCCGCGTCCGGCGCCGGTGCCGTTGACGCGGTAGACGATGTCGACGCCGTCGGCGACGACGGTGGGGATCCTGTCGTTGGTGAGGTCAGCCACGGCCGTACGTCTCCTCAGCCTTCCAGAAGTAGATGAAGCCGCCGACACCGGCGACCAGCGCCCAGCCGGCGGCGAGCGCCCACACGTGGGCCGGGAGCTGGCTCGCGTGGAAGCTGTCGATCAGGGCGAAGCGCATCAGGTCGATGTAGACGGCGGCCGGGTTGGCCGTCAGCGCCACCGTCACCGCGTGCGGGAGGCTGTCCTTCTGCGCCAGCTTGTCGATGCTCCACATGACGCCCGAGACGTACATCCAGGTGCGCAGCACGAACGGCATCAGCTGGGCGATGTCCGGTGTCCTGGCGCCCATCCGGGCCATGACCATGGAGACGCCCGCGTTGAACATGAACTGCAGGAACAGCGCCGGCACCGCCAGCAGCCAGGACACGCCGACCGGCACGCCGAAGCAGAGGAGGATGACGACCAGGGCGCCCATGGAGAACAGCAGCTGCTGGAGCTGCTGGAGACAGAACGACAGGGGCAGGGCGGCGCGCGGGAAGTGCAGGGCGCGCACCAGGCCGAGGTTGCCGGAGATGGCGCGGGTGCCCGCCATGATCGAGCTCTGCGTGAACGTCCAGATGAACACGCCCGTGACCAGGAACGGGATGTAGTCCGGCACGCCGTGCTTGGTGCCGAGCAGCACGCCGAAGATGAAGTAGTAGACCGCCGCGTTCAGCAGCGGCGTCATCACCTGCCAGACCTGGCCGAGCTTCGCCTGGCTGTACTGGGCGGTGAGCTTGGCGGTGGCGAACGCGGTGATGAAGTGGCGGCGGGCCCACAGCAGGCGGACGTACTCGGGCAGGGCGGGACGGGCGCCGCTGACGGAGAGGCCGTGGCGGGCGGCGAGGGCCGCGAGGTCGTCGTCGGCCGGGACCGGTGCTTGGGGCGGTGTGTGGAGGACCTGGCTCACATCCGCTGCTTTCGTTCGGGAAGGGGGGTGGGACCTATGGGGTCGTGAAGAGCGAGGGAACGGAGCGGTTCTTACCGGACTCTTCATGACTTCTTACGTCGGGACGGGACCGTATCGTCGTAACGCGAGCGTATGTCGTCCGGACGTCGGAACGCAACCGTTTCGTCGTGACGCCCTATGCTGTCGGCATGACGACGAAGCCCGACGAGCCCCAGCAGCCCCCGCGCCGCCGGGCCCCCGCGGGGGCCGCCGTACTGCGGGAGGACGTCACGGAAGCCATCCGGGCGGCCGTCTTCGAGGAGCTCGCGGCCGTCGGCTACGCGCGGATGTCCATCGAGGGGATCGCGCGCCGGGCGGGGGTCGGGAAGACGGCGGTGTACCGCCGCTGGCGATCCAAGCTGCATCTGGTCCTCGATATCGTCTCGGCGCTCGCCGTGCAGGGCCTGCCCGTGCCGGACACCGGCTCCCTGGAGGGCGACCTGCGGCTGCTGTACGAGGTGACGTCCCGCGCCCTGCGCCACCCCGTCGCCTCGCAGGTCATCCCCGACCTCCAGGCCGAGGCGGCCCGCAACCCCGACATCGCCGAGGCACTCCAGAAGGCCCTGCGCGAGGGCCAGGACGGCGTCGCGACCGGCATCGTCACGGCGGCCGAGGCCCGGGGCGAGGTCCGCCGGGGGCTCGACCACGACCTGGCCCTCGACCTGATCTCGGGCCCGCTCTACTGGCGCTCGGTGGTGATCCGCAACCCGAAGCTGCCCAAGGGGTATCTGGGCTCGCTGGCCCGGGCCACGGCGGGGGCGTTGAAGGCGTTGTAGTCCCCGCCGGACGGCTCGGATCAGCCCCGCGCCGCCTCCGGATGCAGCCGCACCCAGCCCTGCCACGCCGACGTGATCATGTCCTGGACGTCGTGCCGGGCCTTCCAGCCCAGCTCCGCGGCGGCGCGGTCGGCCGAGGCGACGACACGGGCCGGGTCGCCCGGGCGGCGGGGCGTGACCGTGGGCGGCCGGTCGTAGCCGGTCACCGCGTTGATGCGGTCGATCATCTCGAGGACGGAGACGCCCTCGCCCCGGCCGATGTTGAGCGTGAGGTCGCGGCCGGGGGAGGAGCGCAGCACCCGGGCCGCGGCGACATGGGCCTCGGCCAGGTCGACGACGTGGATGTAGTCGCGTACACAGGTGCCGTCCGGGGTCGGGTAGTCGTCGCCGAAGACGCGCGGCGGCACGTCCTGGGTGAGCCTCTCGAAGACCATCGGGACGAGGTTGAACACGCCGGTGTCCGCGAGCTCCGGGCTCGCCGCGCCGGCCACGTTGAAGTAGCGCAGGGACGCGGTCGACAGCCCGGTCGCCCGGCCCGTCGCACGCACCAGCCACTCACCGGCCAGCTTCGTCTCGCCGTACGGCGACATGGGCACGCAGGGCGTCTCCTCCGTGACCAGGTCCACGTCCGGCATGCCGTACACCGCCGCCGAGGAGGAGAAGACGAAGGACGGCACCCGCGCCGCCGTCACGGCGTCCAGCAGGACCCGCAGGCCCTCGACGTTCTCCCGGTAGTAGCGCAGCGGCTGCTCGACCGACTCGCCCACCTGTTTCTTCGCCGCGAGGTGGACGACGCCGGTGACCGAGTGGTCCGCGAGGGCGCGCGCGAGCCGCTCGCCGTCCAGCGTCGAGCCCGTCACCAGCGGCACCCCGGCGGGCACGCGCTCGGCGATGCCGGTGGACAGGTCGTCGTACACCACCGCCTGTTCGCCCGCCGCGGTCATCGCCCGTACGACGTGCGCTCCGATGTAGCCGGCGCCGCCGGTGATCAACCAGGTCATGTGCGGCTGTCTCCTCGTCAGGTGGCCCGTGGTGGTGGTGTTCCGTACGGCATCGTCGTTCTGCTCTCAGTGAAGCAGGCGGCGCAGCCTGCCGCGTGCGACGGACAGCACACCGCGTACGCCGGGTGCCACGCGCAGCGCCAGCGCGCCCGAGTGGGTGGCGTACGGCTGTACGAGTACCACGCCGTGCCGGGCGCTCGGGACGGCGCTGCGGCGCAGCAGACCGGCGCCCGTGAGAGCGTGCGCAGTGACGTCGCGGCTCACGCCGTCGCGGAAGCGGATCCGAAGGCGCAGGTCCCAGGTGCCCACGCCGGGCGCGGCCAGCGCGGCGAGGTCCAACGTCGTCTCCGCCGACCAGGTGCCGGCCGTCGGCACCAGCGCGCTCGTACGGCGGACCGCCCGGTCCCCGTCGTCCCGGTGCCGCCACTCCACCTCCACCGCCTCCGGGCCCGCCCGCGCCACACGGCCGTACAGCTCGTGCAGGCGCAGCCGGATCCGGGCGCCCCGCGCGCGTGGCCGCAGTTCCGCGTCGACCGCGAGGGGCAGCACATGCACGGGCCGGGTGAGCAGGGGCTCCAGGGAGACCCTCGGGAGGTCCTGTGACCAGACGGGCGTGCCGTCCGCGGCCCTGGCGTACGGCGGGTACAGCCGGGCCGGGCGGGCCGCCAGCTCCCGCAGCCGGGGAAGGTCGCGCGGCTCCGGGGAGGCCAGGACGACCCGCCCCACCAGCCGGCCGGGAGCGGCCGGGTTGCGGGCCCAGTCGTCCGCGTCGTACTCCGCGAGGTGCGCCCGCGTGAGCTCCCACCACGCACGCCGGTAGGCGGCGTCGCGCAACCCCAGTTCCCGCACGTACATCCGCAGGTCGTGGTCGAGGAACTTGGCGCGCGCGACCCGCGCGAGTTCCTTCTGCCCGGCGCCCAGCAGGACCTCGTACGCCTGCCGGCACGCCTCGACACGGGCCCGCCAGTTCTCGACGCCGGCCCGGTCCAGCGAGATCGACAGCCGCTCGGCGGACCGGCGCACGTGCCAGACGTACACCCGGTCCGGGACCAGGGCGATGCGCGGGGTCGCGGCCAGCACGCGCGCGGTGAAGACGACGTCCTCGTAGGGGAAGCGGCCCTCGGGGAAGCGGATGCCGTGCTCGCGCAGAAAGCCGGTGCGGTAGAGCTTGTTGACGCACAGCGTGTCGTGGACCAGGAGCGGGCGCTGCGCCGGGCGCGGCACCACGGCGTGCCGCGCGTACAGGCGTGGCTGCCAGGGCACGTCGCGCCCCGACGGCAGCTCCCGGCGTACGCACAGGCCGCTCGCGACCTCCGCGTGCGCGCCCGTCGCCGCGCCGAGCAGCGCGTCGACCGCGCCGGGCGGCAGGACGTCGTCGCTGTCCAGGAACATCACGTACGGCGATGTCACCGCGTCCAGGCCGGTGTTGCGCGGGGTGCCGCAGCCGCCGCTGTTGGCCCGGCGGCGGATGACCTTCAGCCGGGGCTCCGACGCGGCGAGCCGGCCGAGCAGGTCGGCGCTGCCGTCCGCCGAGCAGTCGTCGACGGCCACGACCTCGCGCACGGCCGGGCCCTGGGCGAGCGCCGAGCGCACGGCGTCCGTCACATGGGCGGCGTCGTCGTAGCCGATGACCACGACGGCGACCGGGGGGAGCGGCCCTTCGGAATTCTGTACGGCATTCATTACGGCGGATCGTAAGCCGGGCGAATGACGTGAAAGTGGTAACACACCATCAAGTGTCACCAATGCCTGCGCAGCGACACAGAATCGGGCCGTGATGAGCGGACAGTCGACAGGGAGCGGCCGGTTCGCCGCGGGCGTGGTGCCCGTGGCGGTTCCCATGGCGGTGATGCTCGCGATCGGGCTGTGGGGCCTGGACCGCGGTGGCATGTGGGGTGACGAGAGCGTCACCTTCCAGGTCGCGCAGCGCACGGTGCCGCAGATCTGGCGGCTGCTGCACGACGTGGACGCGGTGCACGGCCTGTACTACCTGTTCATGCACGCCGTCCTCACCGTCCATCCGGGCGAGGTCGTCCTGCGGCTGCCGTCGGTGTGCGCGGCGGTGGCGACCGCCGGCCTGGTCGCGGCCCTGGGCGTCCGGCTGGCCGGGCCGTGGGTCGGTCTGGGGGCCGGGCTGCTCTACGCGATCACGCCGATGACCGGCCACTACGCCCAGGAGGGTCGGTCTTACGCGCTCGTCGCGGCGGGTGTGGCGGGGGCGACGCTGCTGCTGCTCAGGGCGGCGGAGGCGGCGACGGCCCGGGCCTGGTGGCCGTACGGGGCCGTCCTCGCCCCGACCTGTCTGCTGCACGAGCTGGCGGTGCTGGTGCTCTGCGCGCACGCGCTGACGCTGGCGCTGCTGCGGGTGCCGAGGGCGGTGTGGTCGGGGTGGGGCCGTGCGGCCGGGGTGGTGGTACTGGTCCTGCTGCCGCTGGTGTGGGTGTCGCAGGGGCAGTCCGGGCAGGTGGCGTGGCTGGTGACGCCCGGCTGGGACAGCGCCGGGAGGCTGGTGCGGCACTTCTCTCCCGGGCCGGACGGGATGGCCCTCTGGGGGGCGCTGGCGCTGATGGCCCTCGGGCTCCGGACGCGGCGCCTGGCGGCGGTCGCGCTCCCGCTGCTGCTCGTGCCGCCGGGGATCCTGATGACCGTGTCGCAGGCGCGGCCGCTGTTCCACGACCGGTACGTGCTCTACTCCCTGGCGGGGGCGTCCCTGCTGGTGGCGGCCGGGGCCGGGCGGGTGGCCGGAGTGCTGGGGCGGCTGCGGTTCGACGGGCGGCGGGTACGGGTCGGCGGCCGTCAGGTCCGGGCCCTGCTGGGCGTCACCGGCGTCCTCGCCCTCACCGCCACCTTCGTCCACCAGTTCCCCGTCCACCGCCAGGACCGGTCCGCCGCCCACCGCCCGGACAACCTCGCCGTCGTCTCGGCGCTCGCCCGCCGCCAGATGCGCCCCGGCGACCCGGTGCTGTTCGTGCCGTCGGTCGGGAGGCTCGCCGCGCTGGCCTACCCGAAGGGGTTCCGGCGGGTCCGGGACATCGCGCTGCGGGAGTCGGCGCCCCGGTCCGGGACGCTCTGGGGCCGTGAGGCGAGCCCCGCGCAGCTGCGGCACCGGCTGGCCTCGGTGGACCGCGTCTGGACCGTCGCCGAGGCGTACGCGCTGGACCCGCGCTGGTCCCCGCGCGATCCGGCCGAGCGCACGAAACTGGCCGTCCTGGCGGAGCAGTTCACCGTCCGGGAGCAACACGCCCGGAACGGGGTGATCCTGCGCCTCCATGTCCGGAAGACCCCGGCCGGCACTCTGACCGCCGGGGCCGCGCCTGCCGGTGTCGGTGGCCGCCGATGAGCCGTCGGCCGAGGTGTCGGGGAGTCGCGTCCGCCGAGGTGTCGGCGTCGCGCCCGCCGATGCGCGGCCCGCCGACGTAGGGCCGCCACGGCCGATCCGCCGGTGTCGGCGCGTGATCACCCCGCCCAGGACGGGGTGATCCTCCGCCTCCATCCGGAACGCCCCTGCCGGCACACTGACCTGCCGGGGCCGCGCCTGCCGGCACACCGGGCCGCTGGCGCACCGCCCGTCGGCGCACCGCCCGTCGGTGTCGGTGGTCGCCGATGAGTCGTCGGCCGAGGTGTTGGGGAGTCGCGTCCGCCGAGGTGCCGGCGGCGCGCCCGCCGATGCGCGGTCGGCGGACGTGGCGCCCGCCGACGTACCGACCGACCGCCACGGACCATCCGCCGGCGTCGGCGCGGGATCGCCGATCGGCAACCCGGCGCGTGCACCGACGACCCGCCCGGGTCCGCTACGCCCGCTCGTCTCCGGGTGAACCACCCTGCGGCTCCGCCGGCGCCGCCGCGTCCAGGGCCATGGTGAGTTCGTCGACGCGGGCGCGCAGGGCGCGGATCTCGTCCGGGCCGAAGCCCGTCGAGGCGGCGATCCGGCGCGGCACCTGAAGCGCCCGCCGCCGCAGCGCCGTGCCCTCCTCGGTCAGCCGCACCTCCACCGACCGCTCGTCACGCGCACTGCGCTCCCGGCGCACGAGCCCCGCCGCCTCCAGCCGCTTCAGCAGCGGCGACAGCGTGCCGGAGTCCAGGCGCAGGTGCTCCCCGAGCTTCTTCACGGGCAGTTCCCCGTGCTCCCACAGCACCAGCATCACCAGGTACTGCGGGTACGTGAGCCCGAGGTCCTTGAGGATCCCGCGGTAGACGCCGTTGAAGGCGCGGGAGGCCGCGTGCAGGGAGAAGCAGATCTGCTGGTCCAGGCGGAGCCAGTCGTCGTCGGGCGTGTTCATGCTTCCAGAGTAGCTCGTGCCCGCCATTCAATTGCGCACAACTTAATTGTGTGCTCTAATTCTGAGGTGTCGGGCGGCCCGGAAGCGGGCCGCCGAACGTTGACGTGTGAGAGGGAAGGATTTCCATGGACGCGCTCTACACCGCTGTCGCCACCGCCACCCACGGCCGCGAGGGCCGCGCCGTCAGCTCCGACGGCGTGCTGGACCTCGCGCTGGGCATGCCCCAGGCGATGGGCGGCAACGGCCAGGGCACCAACCCCGAGCAGCTCTTCGCCGCCGGGTACGCCGCCTGCTTCGGCAGCGCCCTCGGCCTCGTCGGCCGCCAGGCCAAGGTCGACGTCAGCGACGCCGCCGTGACCGCCGAGGTCTCCATAGGCAAGCAGGGCGAGGGCTTCGGGCTCGCCGTCACCCTCCGCGTGGAGCTCCCCGACAGCGTCGACGAGACGACCGGCCGCAAGCTGGTCGAGCAGGCCCACCAGGTCTGCCCGTACTCCAACGCCACCCGCGGCAACATCGACGTCGACCTCGTCATCGAATAAGTAATCGAGTAAGCGCCGTCAAGCGCCGTCACCCCCCGACCCGCGCCAGCACCTCCCCCGTCCGTCTGCTCCACGCCACCACCACGGCCTCCTCGGGCACCGGGTGCCAGCGCGTCAGCAGCAGCCAGCGCACGTGATAGCGGCGGACGACGGCGGCCCGCTCGGCGCGGGTCGAGTCGTCGGCCAGGTAGGCGCGCACGTCAGCCGCCCGGCGCCGCCGCTCCCGTTCGTCGAGGGCGGGGTCGGGCCAGATGGGCGCGGCCAGGTTCGGCCCGTACCCGGCGATGGAGTGAGCGGCCAGATACCCGTCGGTGATCACCACCTCGCCCGGGCCGATGTGCCGCGCCGCCCAGTCGTACGACGGCCAGCGCGTCGGCTGGGTGAACCCCACCGGGTCGACCGAGCGCGGCACGACCGCCCCGGCGTGCACGGTGACGAACCCGACGCACACCCCGGCCGCCGCCGCCCCGCCCAGCACCCGCCTGGCCCACCGCCAGGGCCGGGGCGCGGCCAGCTCCACCGCCAGCGCGAACTGCAACGGCACCAGCACGGCCCACAGGGCCCTGGCGTACGTGTAGTGCCCGCTCACCCAGCCGTACGCCACCACCAGGCCCTCCAGCAGGAACATCAGCACCAGCGGGTCCCGCACCGGCCCCCGGGCCCGCACCCACAGCGCGGGCAGGCCGAGCAGCGCCAGCCAGGAGTTGGCGAGCATCCCCTCGTACAGCCGCCGGTGCATCGCGTCCATGCCGGTGTCGCCCACCAGCGTCAGGACGTCGTAGTACGGCCACGCCACGGCGACCGCCGCGCAGGCCCCGCCGGTGAGCGCCCAGCGCGCCACGACCGGCCGGCGCCACCCCCGCTGCCGTGACGCCACGATCGCCACCGCCCCGGTGAGCGCCGAGGCCGCCGTGACCGGATGGGTGAGCAGGATCAGCCCGTACAGGGCGCCGATCCCGGCGTACCCCCACCAGCCGCCGAGCCCGCTCGGGCCGACGAACCGCACGGACGGGGCGTCCTCCCGCGCGCGCTCGCAGGTCCAGGCCCACGCCCAGAACGTCAGCCCGATCGCGAGCGCCGACGGATAGCCCAGGTTCACCGTCATCGACATCAGCCCCAGGTAGCCGCTCCACAGGATCCGCGCGGTGCCCCACAGCAGCGTCATGAACAGCAGCGCCAGGACCGGCGCCCACGGGCGCGGGGTGAGGGCCCGGACGAAACGGCCGATCCCCGTCAGCAGCACCAGCAGGTGCACCGGCCCGGCGAGCTTCACGACCGCCCAGCCCGACAGCCCCGTCAGCCGCGCCAGGACGCCCTGGGCGACGGCGTACGGCCCGTAGTACGGGCTGCCGTCGCCCGGCAGGTCGGCCATGGTGTGGGCCGGGTGCAGCAGATCGGCCTTGAGACGCTCGACGACCGCCGCGTGCTGTCCGGCGTCGCAGCACAGCGGGACCCGCCAGTACGCCAGCGTCATCACCAGCCAGAACAGGGCGCCGAACAACTGGTACGGGGTCGGGCACCCCAAGCGGCCGCCGCGCAGCGCCGTCGCGCCGCGCAGGGTCCGCCGGACGAGGACCTGGGCGCTCACCGGACGGTGGGAAGGGGGAGGGACTGGGGCATGCGCCGAATGTTCCCGCCGCGGCCCCAGGCCTGACCCCGGGTCACTTCATCGGGTGAGGCGACTGCACCCACCTGCCGATCCACCCAGCTGCCGATCCACCCGCCTGCCGAGGTCGGTCGCACAGCGCCCGCTCCGCCGCGGCCGGCCAGCGAGCGAACCGGAACCGCGTCCGCTCGGCGGCCCCCGTGAGGTTCCGCCAGAACCGCTCGGCGGTGAGCGGCGCGCGCACCGACGCCTTGAGTTCGGCCAGCTCGCCGCAGCCCAGCGCGGCCCGGGCCGCCTCGACCACATCCCTCGGGGCCCCGGCCCGCAGCAGATCGCGCTCGGGGGGGTGGTCCACCGCCCACTCCGCGAAGACCCAGTAGTTGCGCAGGAACTTCTCGTGCCCGGGCCAGCTCCACCGCTCCAGCGCGAGATGCGCGCCGACGGGACTGGCCAGGCCCCAGGCGTCGTTGACATAGGCGTCGAGCGGCGCCGCGGCTCCCGTGACGCCGAGATGACGTCCCACGATCACCACGTGGTACGGGGAGTCCTCGCGCATCGGCGTGGCATGCAGCCGGCGCGCGGCGTCGAAGTACAGCAGGGTCGGCCGGGGCGCCCACGCGGCCCGCGCCAGCATGCCGCGCCCCTCCGGCAGGGCCGGCCAGTTGGCCACCCAGGTGGCGGTGCGCACCGGGTTGTGGTCGCCGAGGCCCTCCACGTCGGAGCTGCGCACGTTGAACGAGCCGGGCGTGCTGCGCACGTCGAACGGCGTCCGCAGCGGGCTGACGGCCGCGCACAGCCACACCACCAGCAGCGCGCTCGCGACCCCCGTGAACCGGGTCGCGGGCACCACCAGCACCGGCAGGAGCAGCAGCAGGAGCGCGGGCAGGATCATGCGGGCGTGCATGTAGTCACCGCCGACCCGGACGACGTACCCGGCGAGCAGCGCACCCGCCGCGAGCGGCGCCGCCAGCACCGCGAGCGAGGCCCGCCCCGGGGCGCGGTCCCGCCGTTGCCGTCCGGTGCGCCGCACGAGGAGGGCGGCCAGCGCGGCGAGCACGGGCACGACGGGCCACAGCCAGTAGGGCCCGAGCGTCTCCTGCACATAGCCGGCGCCCCGGCCCCAGTCGCTGGCGCTCGCCTCCTTGGCGATGGCGGGCAGCGGCACCAGGACCCCGTAGTACCCCGCTCGGAACACCTCGTACGCCAGCGGCAGCGCCACCGCCGAGGCCGCCAGCGCCGCGGTGCCCCGCCGCGACGGGCGCAGCACCCACCACTGCGCCGCCAGGAAGCACACCGTGACCACCGCGAGATCGGGCCGGACCAGCGGCCCCAGCCCGAACACGAACGCGGCGGCGTACGTCACCCGGGGCCGCCGACCGCGCCGGGTGCCCGTCAGCAGCCACCACGACAGGCCGGTCCAGAAGGTGCCGAGGCCGCTCTCCAGGCCCGAGGTCATGTACGACCAGAACGGCGGCACGGCCAGCAGCACGAACACACCCGCCGGGAGCAGCAGCCCCGCGCCCCGGTGCAGCCGGCCCGTGGCGTACAGGGCGAGCCCGAACCCGGCCGTGCTCAGCAGCAGCCCGAGCCCGACCGCGAGGAACGCCGGGTCCTCGCCGGTGACCCAGGTGGCGAGCGCGAGCAGCCACTGCCACAGGGTGCCGGTCGAACTCTCCGCCCGTTCCCCGACGTTGAACACCGGCCCGTGGCCCGCCAGGATCTGCCGGACCGGGCGCAGGTAGATCAGCCCGTCGTCGCAGATCCAGCGCCGCCGGTAGCCCAGCACGAACAGGGCCGCTGTCGGTACGGCGACCAGGGCCGCGTGCCACCAGCGCACCGGACGCAGCCGCTCGGCGACGGCGGGCGGCCGGGCAGAGGAGGCCCGCTGACCGGGCAGGGAGGGAACGGCCTCGGGGGTGGCGGGAGTCGTCATCGCTCGATCAGCACCCCGGACCGGGCAGGCAGCCCGGGCGCGCGGCGGGCCGCGGGCAGCAGCGCACCGCCCTGCTCGCCCAGCATCAGCAGGCGTACGACCCGTTCGGCGGCCTGTCCGTCCTCGAACTCGCAGTACCGGTCCCGGAAGCCCGCCCGCAGCCGCGCCGACTCCGCGTCCCGCCAGGTGCCGGACGCGAACAGCCACGCCAGCTCCCGGTACGAGCGGGAGACGTGCCCCGGCGCGTCGGCCGTCACGTCGAAGTAGGCGCCCCGGCTCGCCGTGAACGCGCCCCAGTCGTCGGCGTGCACCACGACCGGCCGGTCCAGGAGGACATAGTCGAACATCAGGGCGGAGTAATCGGTGACCAGCACGTCGGAGGCGAGCAGCACGTCCTCGACGTGCGGCTCGTCGGTCGCGTCCACCACCACCCCCCGCCGGTGCAGGTCGGCCAGGCCCAGGCCGCGCGCCACGCCCTGGGCCAGCGACGGGTGCAGGCGGACGACGAGGGTGTGGCCGGGGCCGAGGTCCGCGGCGAACCGGGCCAGGTCGAACCGGTCCACGTGCCCGCCCCGCCGGTAGTCGCGGCGGGTCGGCGCGTACAGCACGACCGTGTGGCCGGCGGGGATGCCGAGCCGCTCGCGCACGGCACGGCCCCGCTCCGGGCCGGCGCCGACCAGCACGTCGTTGCGCGGGCTGCCGGTCCGCAGTGAGGTGAAGTGGCACGGGTACGCCCGCTCCCAGGCCCGCTCCGCGTGCCGCCCCGCGACCAGGCTGTAGTCCCAGCGGTCGGCGCGGCGCAGCATCTGCGGCACGTCGAAGCCGTGCCGGGCGCCCGGCTTGGTCAGCAGGTCGGCGCCCATGTACTTGAGCGGGGTGCCCTGGTGGGTGTGGATGTGGACACTGCCGGGCCGCTTGGCCAGGGTGCCGGGCCAGTTGACGTTGTTCACCCAGTACGTGGCCCGCGCCATGACCTCGTGGTAGCGCCGCGAGCCCGGCGTCACATGGTCGATGCCGGGCGGCAGCGCGTCCACCGCGTCCTCCCGGACCACCCACACACCCCGGATGTGCGGGGCGAGCTCGCGCGCCTTGGCGTGGATCGCGGCCGGGTCACCGGACACGCCCCGGTGGTGGGTCGCCGAGTAGACGGCGAGATGCGGGTCGAGGGGCCGCTTCGACTGGGCCCGGTACCAGGTGCGCACGGCGGTCTCCGACGCCTTCAGCGCCAGCCGGCGCCGCCCGCCCAGGACGGCCGCGCGCACGTCCCGCAGTCCCCGCACCGCCGCGTACGAGGCGTAGGGCGCCGACGCCACCAGCCGCATCTCGACCCCGCGCCAGCCCTCCGGCTCCGGGAAGCCGCCCGCGGGGAGGTGACGGCGGTGGAAGGAGCGGATCTCACGGTAGAAGTCGCCCCGGTCCGCGGGCCGCACCCGGTCCTCCCGGGACAGCACGAACAGCATGTGGTCCAGGGCCCGCTCCAGCAGCGGCGGCCGGGCCCAGTCGAGGTCGGGGCGCTGCTCCAGGAACGCGAACAGGCCCTCGTACTGCGGGAAGATCTCGAAGTGGCGGCGCCCCGGCGTCTTGGTGATCGCGCCCTGCCGGCGCTGCCGGTACTCCACCCCGATCCGGTCCAGGCAGGCGACGCGGTCCGCCAGCACCATCGACCGGTAGGTGACCGGCGCGTCCTCGTACAGCCCCGGCGCGTACCGCAGGCCCTGCTCCTGGAAGAAGGACCGGCGGTACGCCTTGTTCCAGGCGACCAGGAACAGGTTCAGGTACTGCGGGCTGTCCCGGATACTGAAGGTGTCCGTGCCCGCCGCGGCCAGCAGGTCCGCCGCCTCGCTGCGCCCGCCCCGGCCCCACCAGTGGGTGCGCACGTGGTCGAAGACCAGGATGTCCGGCTCGCCGGTCGCATCCAGGCGCGCGGCGACGGCCGCCAGCAGGCCCGGCGTGTAGTGGTCGTCGCTGTCGAGGAAGAGGACGTAGTCGCCGGCCGCCTGCTCCAGACCGGCGTTGCGGGCCCGGCCGAGTCCCACGTTCTCGGGCAGGTGCAGTACCCGCACCCGGGCGTCGCGGACCGCGTACTCGTCGAGGATCGCACCGCTGCCGTCCGGCGAGCGGTCGTCCACGGCGATCACCTCGAAGTCGCCGTACGACTGGCCGAGCACCGAGTCGAGACACTCGCGCAGGAACCCCTGCACCTTGTAGACGGGGACGATGATGCTGAAGCGGGGCACTTCTTCGGTCAGCTCCTCACGAGGGTGGCGGCGGGGGCCGGGACGCGCTCCGCGAGCGGGATCACGGGCGGGATCGACTCGGGCGGCTGACCCAGCAGCACCCGGCGTACGACGCGCTCGGCGGCCCGGCCGTCGTCGAACTGGCAGAAGCGCTCCCGGAACGCGGCGCGCAGGGCCGTGGCGGTCTCGTCCGCCCAGGTGCCGTCGTGGAAGAGGGCCGCCAGTTCCTCGGGCGTGCGGGCGACCCGGCCGGGCGGGACCTGCATCAGGTCGAAGTAGACGCCCCTCAGCTCCCGGTAGACCTCCCAGTCGTCGGCGTACACGACCATCGGCCGGTCCAGGTTGGCGTAGTCGAACATGATCGACGAGTAGTCGGTGATCAGCGCGTCGGCGGCCAGGCACACGTCCTCCGAGGAGCGGTGCCCGGTGACGTCGATGATCCGGCCGCCGCCCCGGCTCGCCCCCTGGTCGTAGAAGTAGTGGGCGCGCAGCAGGACGACGTAGTCGTCGCCGATCGCCTCGCAGAACTCCGCCAGGTCCAGGCCCGAGGCGAAGCCGGTGGCGTAGTCGCGGTGGGTGGGCGCGTAGAGCAGGGCCTTCTTGCCGTCCGGGACGCCCAGCTCCTTGCGGACGCGGGCGACGTCCTCGGCGGACGCCGTGCAGTAGACGTCGTTGCGCGGATAGCCGTACTCCAGGGTCTCGTGCGCGCCGGGGAACGCCTTCTCCCACATCTCGGTGGAGTGCCGGTTGGAGGTGAGGTTGTAGTCCCAGCGGTCGATGCGGGCCAGCAGCTTGGCGAAGCTCCCGGTCGCCGCGGCCACGACGGGGTAGGTCGCCTGGTCGGCGCCCATCTTCTTCAGCGGTGTGCCGTGCTGGGTCTGCAGGTGCACGCTGCCGGGGCGCTTGACGACGGCGTCCGCGAAGTTGGCGTTGTTGACGAGGTACTTGGCGCGGGCCAGCACCTGCCAGTACTTCCGGCTGCCGATCACCGCGTACTCCACGTCCGGCGGCACGGCGCCCACCGCCTCCGGCTCCACCAGGAACACCGAGCGCAGGTGCGGTGCGAGTTCGCGGGCCTTGGCGTGGATCGCGGCCGGGTTGCAGGCGTAGCCGCGGCCCCAGTACGCGCAGTACACGACGAGGTTCTCGTCGAGGGGCAGCCGCAGGGCCGCCGCGTACCGCAGGCGGGTGCGCAGCCCCCTCGGGCGCGGGAGCAGCGCGGCGGCTCCCGCGGCCCTTCGGTTGGCGGCGCGCAGGGTGCGGAACGCGGCGTACGATCCGGCCGCCAGCAGCCGGTGCTGGACACCGAGGCTGCCGCCGGGCGCCTGGTAGCCCGCGGGGCGGTGCCGCCGGTAGAGCGCGCCCGCCCGGCGGAAGAAGGCACGCCGCCCGGCCGGCAGCCGCCGGGGATGGGCGGCCGTCTTCAGCACGGCGGCGAAGAGCTGCTCGAACAGCGGCCCCAGCCGGTCCGCGGGCAGCCCCTGTTCCGCGGCCCGCGTCAGCACCATTTCGGTCTGGTCGAGCAGCTCGGTGTGGTGCTCTCCGGGCAGGTTGAGGCGGTTGCCCTGCCGGCGCAGCAGATGCCGGACGACGACCGCGCGCAGGGCCGCCACCCGCTCCGCCCGGAGGGTGACCAGACCGCCGAACCCGGTGTCGGTGAAGTGGTCCCCGGGGAAGGCGAGGTGCTGCTCGGTGAGGAAGGCCCGGCGGTAGGCCGCGCTCCACGCCGGCAGTGCCACGCCCGTCAGCCGCGGGGCCCGGCCGGGGGAGAAGGGCCCGTCCGGTGTCCCGGCCAGCAGGGGCGCGGCCGGGTTGGCCGGCTCGCCCTCCCACCAGGGGGTGCGCTCGTGCTCGAAGTACAGGACGTCGACGTCGCCGACGGCGCCCAGCCGGGCGTCCAGCGCCGCCAGCGCCCCCGGGAGCAGGACGTCGTCCCCGTCGAGGAACAGCACATGGCCGCCGACCGCCGACCGCAGCCCGGTGTTGCGCGCCCCGGCCAGACCGGCCGACGGCGGCGAGTGCACCGGCGTCACCCGGGAGTCCCGCTCGGCGTACCCGGCGACGACGTCCGCCGCGAGTGAGTCGGGCGCGTCGCACACCGGGATCAGCTCGAAGTCGCCGAACGACTGGGCGAGGACCGAGTCCAGTGCCTGGGACAGCCGGCCCGCGACCCCATGGGACGGGACGACGATGCTGAAGCGGGGCATTCTGCTCTTTCTGTCGAGGGCCGCGGCTCTGCCAGGGGGCGAGGCGCGAGGGCTACGGAAGCGAACGGCCGCGTCGGACGACGCGGCCACGGCGTCCCGGCCTCCCCGACGGGCGCCAGGAGGGCGGCCGGCTCGGGGTGGGCCGCGACGGGCTGGAGGGCATGCGGACTCCCACGCGTGAGAACCGGGCTCAGAGGACGTCGGTGACGACGGGCGGACCGGCCGGCTGCGGCACCGTGGCGAGCGGCTCGCGCACCAGCGAGGCCGCCGCCGACGGCACCGGCCGGCGCTCGTCGAGCGGCACGACCGGCGGCAGGTCCGACTCCCCGAGGACGACCCGGCGCACGACCCGCTCGGCGGCCCGGCCGTCGTCGTACGTGCAGAACCGCTCCCGGAACGCCGAGCGGAGCTGGGCCGACCGGGAGCCGCGCCAGTGGCCGGTGGCGAAGATGTCGATCAGCTCGTCCTCGCCGCGCGCGACCGCGCCCGGCGGGACGGAACGCAGGTCGAAGTAGGTGCCGCGGGCAGCGTCGTACGCCTCCCAGTCGTCGGCGTGGATCACGATCGGCCGGTCCAGGTTGGCGTAGTCGAACATCAGCGACGAGTAGTCCGTGACCAGGGCGTCCGAGGCCAGGCACAGCGACTGGACGCTGGGGTGGTCGCTGACGTCGACGACCCGGCCGCAGGTGGCGGCCAGCGGGGCGTCGTAGGCGTGGTGGGCGCGGGCCAGCACCATGAAGCGCGGGCCCAGGCGGCGCACGATCCGCTGGAGGTCGAGGGCCTGGCGCTGGGAGCGGCGGTAGTCGCGGCGGGTCGGCGCGTAGAGGATCGCCACCGTGCCCTCCGGGATGCCGAGCGAGGCGCGCAGCCGGGCCACGTCCGCTTCGGTCGCCGTGCGGAACACGTCGTTGCGCGGGGAGCCGTACTCCAGCGTGGTGTAGCGGCCGGGGTGGACGCGCTCGTGGGTGAGGGTGGTGTGGCGGTTGGCGGACAGCAGGTAGTCCCACTGGTCGACGCCCTTGAGCAGCCGTGCGAAGTCCCTGCCCCGGGCCGCCGCCGGGCGCTCCTGGAGGTCGAGGCCGATGTGCCCCAGCGGGGTGCCCTGCCCGGTCTGGATCAGGGTCTGGCCCCGGCGCTTGACCAGGCGGTGGTCGAAGTCGGTGTTGCTGACGAGGTAGGCGGAGCGGGCGAGCGCCGTCCAGTAGGCGGCGGTGCCGGGGACGACGCGGCGCGTGCCGGGCGGGATGGTGTGGTGGTGCTCGCGACGGGCGATCCAGGCCGTGCGGATGTGCGGCGCGAGATCGCGGAACGCGGACTCCAGCGCGCCCGGGCCGCAGCAGTGGCCGCGTCCGTCGTAGGCGGCGAAGACGGCCTGGTCGGCGCGCAGCGGGAGACAGCGCTGGACGCGGTAGTGCAGCCCGAGCGCGGCGGACCGCGCCTCGCTCAGCAGCTTCCCGGTGGTCCGCGCGACACGGCGGTGCACGGCCGACGCCAGCTGGAGCGTGCGGTAGGTGCGGTGCAGGCCGAAGCGGATCAGGGTGTGGTGGATCCGGCAGCGCAGCGGGACGGGGAAACCGGGGGTGCGGTAGCGGCGGTAGTGGGCGCGGGCCCGGCGCATGAAGTCCGCGTGCGTGCCGGGGGGCAGCCGGTCCCGGCGCGAGTACACGATCGCCAGGTGATGGACCATGCGGCGGAACAACACCGGCCGCCACCGGGCCAGTTCGGGCCGCTCCTCCAGAAACGCGAACACCCGGTCGTACTGCTCGAACACGTCGAAGTGCCGCTCGCTGGTGGTGCGCAGGATGCTGCCCTGCCGCCGCTGCCGGTAGTGCACGCAGACGCGGTCCAGGGTCGCGATCGACTCCGCGGTCATCAGCACCGGGTACGTCCACGGCGTGTCCTCGTAGTACCCGGGCGGGAAGGCGAACCCCTGCTCCTCGACGAACTCCCGCCGGTAGGCCTTGTTCCAGGCGACCATCAGCAGCCGCAGCAGGCCCGGCCGGTCCTCCAGGCGGAAGGGGGCCGGGCCCTGCTCGGTGAGCTGGAGGGCCGCCTGGTTGCGGACCGCCTCGCCCGTCCAGTAGGTGCGCGCGTAGTCGAAGACGAGGACGTCCGGTTCGCCGGTCTCCTTCAGCCGGTCCGCGATCGACCGCAGCGCGTTTGGCGCGAGGGTGTCGTCGCTGTCGAGGAACAGCAGGTAGTCGCCGCTCGCGTGGGACATGCCGGCGTTTCTCGCGCGGCCCAGGCCGACGTTCTGGGGCAGACGGACGGGAAGGACGCGCGCGTCGCGGGCGGCGAACTCGTCGATGATCGCGCCGCACGCGTCCGGCGAGCAGTCGTCGACGACGATCAGTTCCAGATCGGGACAGGACTGGGAGAGCACCGATTCGAGGCACTCGTGCAGGTACGCCTGAACCTGGTACGCGGGGACAATGACACTGAACCTGGGCAAGAGGCCATCCATCGGTCGGCGCGGGCGTTCGGCCCGGGAACGGCCGGTGGGGCGAGTTGGTTACGGCGGCTACGGCATCCGGGGGAACGCACGAGGGGCGGACCGCGCCCGGTCCGCCCCTCCAACTGCCCTGCGATGAACGCTACTTGACGGCTCCCGCCATCACGCCGGAGACGAACTGCCGCTGGAACGCGAAGAAGACGGCCAGCGGGACCACCATGGAGATGAACGCGCCGGGTGCCAGCACGTCGATGTTGTTGCCGAACTGCCGTACCTGCGTCTGGAGTGCGACCGTGATCGGCTGGCTGCCGGCGTCCGAGAAGATCAGCGCCACCAGCATGTCGTTCCACACCCACAGGAACTGGAAGATGCCGAGCGAGGCGATCGCCGGGGCGCCGAGCGGCATCACGACACGGAAGAACAACCGCAGTTCACCCGCCCCGTCCAGACGCGCCGCCTCCAGCAGCTCCCTCGGGATCTCCGCGAAGAAGTTCCGCAGCAGGAACACCGCGAACGGCAGGCCGAAACCGACGTGGAACAGCACCACGCCGAGCACCGAGCCGAAGATGCCGATCTTGCCGAAGAGTTCGGCGATCGGGATCAGCGCGACCTGCACGGGCACGACCAACAGGCCCACCACGCCCAGGAACCACCAGTCCCGGCCCGG
The DNA here is from genome assembly GCF_042958445.1 of Streptomyces sp. NPDC007991. Taxonomy (NCBI): domain Bacteria; kingdom Bacillati; phylum Actinomycetota; class Actinomycetes; order Kitasatosporales; family Streptomycetaceae; genus Streptomyces; species Streptomyces sp. NPDC007991. Next base: position 92,243 of record NZ_JBIBJD010000018.1, on the reverse strand, counting down.
GAACTCCATCCAGGCGAAGGCATAGCCCGCCAGCGCGCCGATGATCACGACCAGCAGCGTCGCCGGGACGGTGATCCACACGGTGTTCAGCAGGCTGCCGGTGATGTCCTCGTTCTGCAGCAGTTTCGAGTAGCTGTCAAAAGTGATCTGCGACGGCTCGGTGAACACCTTCCACCAGCCGCTCGCCGCGATGTCCTCCGGCGAACGCAGACTCGCCAGCAGCAGACCGATCGTCGGCACCAGCCAGAACAGGCCGACGACGATGAGGAACACCCGCACCAGCCCACCGCTGACCCCCTCGGCCAGCCGGGACCCCAGCGACTGCTTCGTCTTCATCGCCGCACCTCCCGCCTCAGCCGACGCACGTTGAACCACATCACCGGGATCACGAGCAGCAGCAGGAACACCGAGATGGCGCTGGCGATGCCCGGCTGGTCCTCGGAGAAGCCCTTGCGGTACAGCTCCAGTGCGAGGACGTTGGCGTCGTCCTGCGCGGAGCCGGGGGCGATGATGAAGACCAGGTCGAAGACCTTCAGCACGTTGATCATCAGGGTGACGGTGACGACCGCGAGGACCGGCGCGAGCAGCGGCACCGTGACCCGCCGGAACACCTGCCACTCACTCGCGCCGTCGACCCGGGCCGCCTCCAGCAGTTCGCGCGGCACGCCCGCGAGCCCGGCCGCGATCAGCACCATCGCGAAGCCCGCCCACATCCAGATGTACGAGCCGATGATGGCCGGGGTGACCAGCGACGGGCCGAGCCAGTCCAGGCCGTTGTACGGCTCCTTGAAGTTGCTGTCCGGGAGCCGGAGCCGGGCCCCGTCGGCCGAGGCCGGCAGGGTGAAGGTGCCGTCGTCGCCGGCCGTGGTGGAGGCCACGACCTTGCCGTCCTTGACGGCCTCGATGCGCATCCCGGCATAGCCCAGTTCGGACGCGTCGACGCCGTTCAGCCTGCCGACGCCCTTGCCCCGTGTGAAGTCCTGCCAGGTCGTGCCGGTGATCTTGTCCGGCTCGGGCTTCGGCGCCACGGCGGGCTTCGCGCCGTCCGGCATCAGGTCCGGCGCGACACCCACCAGGGGCAGTGACACGGTCTCGCCCGCGCGCACGGGCGACGTGGTGATGAACGCGCCCCCGCCCGCCGGCTCCAGCGGCGACTGACGGCCCGGGTGGGCCTTGGGGAACGCCGACGCCTGGGTGAACGTGTCGTGCACGCCCACCCACACCGCGTTCGCGACGCCCTTGTCCGGGTCCTGGTCGTACACCAGGCGGAAGATGATGCCCGCCGCCAGCATCGAGATCGCCATCGGCATGAAGACGACCAGCTTGAAGGCCGTGCCCCAGCGCACCCGTTCGGTCAGCACCGCGAAGATCAGGCCGAGCGCCGTCGCGACCGTCGGCGCGAACACCACCCAGATGACGTTGTTCTTCAGCGCGGTGCGGATGCCCTCGTCGGTGAAGAGGGCCTTGTAGTTGTCGATCCCGGCGAAGCCGTCGCCGGACTGGTCGTAGAAGCTTCGGACCACCGAGTACCCGATCGGGTACACCACGAGCGCGCCGAGCAGGACGAGCGCGGGCAGCAGGAACAACGCCGCGACGGCCCTGCGGGTGCCGGTCACACTCTTGCGCGACTTGGGAGCGGCAGGGGGCTTGACGCCCCCTGCCGCCGTGGCCGACGGCATGCCGTCAGCCTCCGTAGGCCGCGGCCGCTTCGGCCTCCAGCTTCGCCTGCGTACCCGCGATGTCCTTCGGGTTCTTCAGGAAGTCCTGGAGGGTCTTCCACTCGCCCTTGCCGGGCGTGCCGCCGAAGGCCTGCGGGGCCTGGTCGGACATGTCGAAGCGGAAGTCGTCACCGGCGTCGATGAGCGCCTTGGCGATCCTGCGCTGCACCGCGTTCGGGTACGCGGAGTTCGGCACGCTCTTGTTCGGCGAGAGGTAACCGCCCAGCTTGGCCTGGATCTGCGCCGCGTCCGGCGAGGCGAGCCAGGTGGCCAGGGCCTGCGCCCCCTTGGAGTCCTTCAGGATCACGGCCGCGTCGCCGCCCGAGACCACCGGCCCGTTGTCACCGACCGCCGGGAACGGGAAGACCTTCGCGTCCGTGCCGATCTTCATGCTCTTCGGGATGTTGACCTGCGCGAAGTCGCCCGCGGCGACCATGGCCGCCTTGGGCTGGTCCCCGCCGGTGAAGGCCTGCGTGACGGAGGTCGGGAAGTCGGTCTGCAACGCCCCCTTCGCGATGTAGTCCGGCTTGCCCCAGACCTGCGCGAGCGTGCTCAGCGCGTCCTTCACGGACCGGTCCGTCCACTTGATCTCGTGCTTGGCCAGCTGGTCGTACTTCTCGGGACCGGCCTGCGAGAGGTAGACGTTCTCGAACCAGTCGGTCAGCGTCCAGCCCTCGGAGCCGCCGGCGGAGAACGGCGTGACCCCGGAGTCGTAGACCGTCTGAGCGGTCTTCAGCAGATCCGGCCAGGTCTCGGGCTCACTCGCCCCGGCGTTCTCGAAGACCTGGTTGTTGTACCAGATCAGGGACTTGTTGGCGGCCTTGTAGTAGACGCCGTACTGCTTGCCGCCCACCTTGCCGATGTCCTGCCAGCCCTGCGAGTAGTTCTCGCCGAGTTCCTTCTGCGCCTCGGCGCCGAGAGGCTTGGCCCAGCCCCGGTCGACGGCCTGTTTGATGGCGCCCGGCTGCGGCAGCATCGCGATGTCCGGCGGCTGCCCGCCCGCCACCTTCGAACCGATGAAGTTGATGATCGGGTCCTGGGCGGGCACGAACGTGACCTTGGCGCCCGTGCGCTTCTCGAACTCCGCGAGGACCTTCTTGAAGTTGGCCTGTTCCGCGCCGGTCCACACGGCGGCGATCTCCAGGCTCGTCCCGTCGAGCTTCGGAAGGTTGACGTTGCTGGCGGTCTCCTCGCTGTTGCCCGGGCTTCCACCGCTGTCCTTGTCGTCGCCTCCGCAGGCGCTGAGCGAGAGCGCGAGCGCTCCCGCGGCGACGGCGGCCGCGGCCTTGGCGGCTCTGCGGTGCTGGAGGGTCGCCTTGTCCCGCTGCGGCGACCGGCGTTTCAGGATGGTGCTGCTCGTCCTGCGCATGACTGCCCCGTTCTTCGTTCCCTCGTCGAACGTCGAGCGCGCTCCCGTGCGAACTGGTCTACGCCCGGGTGCGCGGGGGCGGCAAGATGGCATCGGCTGTCAAGCGGGGGATCGTGACCCCCTCGTGACCAGGGACTCGGCCCTGATCAACGAAGGGGGTCGGCATCCAGCCAGCGCCGTGGACAAGTACTAGAGAAGGGACGGTACTTGCGCCGCCGCGACCTCCCGCGCCGCCCTTTCGAGCGCGCTGGCCAGCAGTGCCAGGTCGGTCGGGCCGTTTCCGAGCTCCCGCACCGGACGCCGGGCCGGGGGGTCCCCCATGCGGTGCCACTCCAGGGGTACGACAGTAGGCCGCAGCGTCGCCGTCCGGGGGATACGGCCGGTGACCCGCCCGCCCTGGAACGGCGTGACCCGCCCGTCCTCGCAGGCGAGGCGGCCGCGGCCGGGAGCGGGCTCGTCCGGGCCCGGCGCCGGGGCGTCGAGGCTCACGCGGAGGGTGGCCCGGCGCGCCGGTTCCGTCTGTGCCGTACGGGCGCACGGACCGGTTGCCGCAACCAGGTGGACACCCAGCCGCTCGCCCTCCCGGGCCACCGCCTCCAGCGCGCGCATCACCGATCCGGCCGCGGGCCGTCCCGTCGAGCCGAGGGCCGGGGAGACCAGCGCGTCCAGGTCGTCCACGACCACGACGAGCCGGGGCAGCGGCGGCGCCGCCTGCGTCTGCCGCCGGGCCGCTCCCGGCCGCAGCCGCATCGTCGAACTGGGCGGGGAGTCGAGATCCCCGGCCCCGGCGGCCGTCCGGGCACCCGCCTCGGCCGGGGCGCCGCCCCGGGCCGTCGCCGTCCGCTGGGCGACCATACGGCCCGACAGCTCGCGCCCGGTGTGCCACTCGGCGAAGTCGGACCGGCCCAGCAACTCGGCGCGCCGCTTCAGCTCGGCGCTCAGGGACTGCGCGAACTCCCGCATCCGGACCGGGTCGTGGGCCGTGAGGTACGTGGTGACATGCGGGACGTCCGTACACACGCGCAGGCCCTCGCCGGCCCCGCCTCCCGCTCCGGGGCCGCCCCGGCCGTCGACCAGCACGATGCCCAGCCGGTCCGGCCGATCGGCGGCGGCCAGGGACGCGACGACCGCCCGCAGCAGCTCGGTACGGCCACTGCCCGGCGGGCCCTCGACCAGCAGATGCGGTCCCTGGGCCGCGAGGTCCGCGCAGACCGGGCCGCGCGGCCCGGCGCCCAGTACCGCGCGCACCCGCCCGCCCAGCGCCTCGGTGTCGTCGGCCGCGTCCGCCCAGCGCGCCATCAGCGACGCCGGGGTCGCCCGGGCCAGGCCCAGTTCGTCCAGCAGCCGTGCCGACTGGGGCAGCGGTGCGGAGACACGCGGCTGCCCGTCGCTCGCCGAGCCGTCCGTACGCAGCGGCGCCAGCGCCCGCGCGAACCGCTCCGCCCAGGCGGGGGAGACGGCGTCGACCGTGGCGATCGTGCCGTGCCCGACGGGTCCGGACGGTGAGCCCTCGCCCCCGACCCGGGCCACGCGCATCAGCCGCAGGGCCGTCGCCACGTCCCCGCTGAGCAGCGCGACGGCACCGCACTGCCGGAACGTGGGCGCCACCGAGCAGGCCGCCTCGTAGGTCTCCGTCACGGGCGAGGCGGGGGAGGCGGCGGCGGTCTCGGCCAGGCAGACGACATGGATCCCGGCCCGGGGTCCCTCCAGCGCCAGCCGCGCCACGGCCGCACGCAGGTCGGCGCCGCCGGGGTCGCCGTCCACGACGAGGACGGTGTAGGGGCCGGGGAAGCCGGTCGCCTGGCCGGGCTCGGGGGCGGGGGTGTCGTCCCGGGCCCAGGAGGGGCGGCGGGGCGCGGGACCGGCCGGGCCGCTCGGCTGGGTGTCACCGCCCTGGCCGTCGGCCTCCGGTGCTCGGGAGAACCGGACGTTGCCCAGCAGCCCGCCGGCCTCCGCCAGCTGGTCCTCCAGTCGGCGCATCAGCTCGTCCGTGCGGGCGGCGGCCTGTTCCCGGTCGTAGGCGAGCAGCAGGCGGCAGTCCTGCCCGTGCCCGGGACGGACATGCGGCAGCCAGCCCAGCCAGGACCACTCGGCGGTGCGCTCCGCCAGGGGGCGGGAGCGGTCCGCGGCGATCAGGACGATCTCCAGTGTGTCCGGGGAGTGCAGCGCGGTGAGCTGCGCCAGCACGGCACGGGCCAGCCCGGCGAGCCGCGCCCGGGGCCCGGCCAGACCGAGTGCGCCGACCTCGCGCAGCCCGGCGGTCACCGGCACCGAGGGCAGCAGGCCGGAGCCGTCCGGCGCGGCCCGGTCGGCGGTGCCGAGGCGCACCGCGAGCGCCTCCGGGTGGCCCGGCCCGCGCTCCCACAGCCGGGGGCCCGGCCCCAGCGCCGTCAGCAGCAGCGTGGCCGGATCCGGCCAGGTCTCCGGCACGGCGGGCCCGACGACCGCGGAGCGCTCCGCGATCCCTTCGGCGGGCTCGTCCTCGTACGCCCCGCGCGCGGGAGGCGCCTGCTCACCACGCCCCCCGGCCAGCCGCCGCGCCCACGCCCCGAGCCCGCCCCGCTTACGCGTCCCCGGCGGAACATCGGTGCCCCGGAGCGGAGTGCCCTTGCGCCCACGCCCGGACCGCTCGTCCGGCTCGCCCGCGCGGCCGTCGTCACCGGGGCGACTGCCACCGGGAGCTGTCTGGCCCCCGGCCGGGGCGTGCGGGCTTGCGCCTGTCCCGCTGGTGTCACCGGGGTGCCTGTTCCTGTCCGGGCCGGGGCCGGTGGGCGCGGCCGGCCGGTGGGGTGCTTGGCCTCCGGCCGGGGGGTATGGGCTCGTGCGTGTGCCGCCGGCGTCGCCGGGGTGCCCGTCCCTGACCGGGCCGGCGCCCGTGGGAGCCGTCGAACCGGGGGCCGCCTGGGCCCCGGCCCGGGCATGAGGGCCTGTGCCGTCCGCCGCTCCGGAGCCCTGGCCGGAATCGCCCGCACGCCCGTCATCGAACGCCCCGCCCAGCGCCCCGGCCCCGGAGCGCCCCGCGTGCGTGTCCCCGGCACCGAGTCCGTGCTGCGTCGGACCGTGCTGCCGGGGAGTGCTGGTGACGCCGTCGGGGGAGTCCTCTGTGGTGCCACGCTGGCGGGGAGCCCGGACCACGCCTTCCGGCGACGCCGTACGCGCCCCCTCCTGCGGTGTCGTACGCGCTGAGTCTCCGCCGGGGCCGACGGGCCCCGACTCCCCCTGGCCCCGGGCCATCCCCGGCCCGTGCTCACCGGCAGCAGCCCGGAACCCGCCCTGCGCGGCCCCCGGCCCACCCCCGGCAACCGGACGCGAAACCTCCGCGGCCGCTCCCGCACCCCTGCTCTCGACCCGAGGTTCCCCACCCTGCCCCGGCACCACCGCCGAGTCCCCGGAGCCGTGCCCTGCGGCGCCCGGCGTGCCCCAGGCCGCCGCGCCGTGAGCGTGATGGGTCTGCCCCGAAGGCCCGGCAGGCCCGGCAGGCCCGGCAGGCCCGGACGACCTGGTAGACCCGGACGACCTGGTAGACCCGGAAGCCTCCGGAGACCGGGCGGGGCCGAAGGCCCCTGAAGCCTCGGCCGAGCCGCTGGGCGCGGCTCGCCCGGAAACCCCGGCGGCCCCGGAAGCCCCCGAGGATCCGGCAGGGTCGACAGGCGTGGCGGCCCCGGAAACCCCTGGCCCCCCGGAGGTACGGGGAACCCCGGATGCCCGGGAAGACCTGGCAGGCCCGGAAGCGCCGGCAGAGCCGAGAGGCGCGGTAGCCCCGATGGCCCCAGTGGGCCCGGAAGCCCCGGAAGAACTGGTAGGCGCGGGCCCGGAAGCCCCGGAAGCCCCGGAAGCCCCGGAAGCCCCGGAAGCCCCGGAAGCCCCGGAAGCCCCGGAAGTCCCGGAAGCCCCCGAGGCCCCGGCAGGCGCGACCCGCCCAGAAGCCCCAAATGCCCCCGCAGGCGCGACAGCCCCGGCAGGTATCGAATCCGACGCTGGCGTATCCACGCCCGCCTCACCCGCGCCGGCAGGCCCCGGCACGCGTACGTGCCCCTCCCCGTCCGGCGTCGTGTCCACCCGGCCCCCCGGCCCCCCGGCGGGAGCCAGCCGCAGGGCCGATTCGCCGATTCGGAGCAGCGCCCCGGGGGCGAAACGGACCGCCCGGCCGCCCACGCGCGAGCCGTCCAGCGTCGTGCCGTTCGTGGAGTCGAGGTCGGCGACCGAGACGCGGCCGTCGGGGCTCACCGTCACCGCGCAGTGCAGCCGGGAGACGTCCGGGTCGTCCAGCGGCACGTCGGCGTCGGCGGAGCGGCCGATGCGGATCTCGCCGCCGTGCAGGATGTGGACGCCGCCGGCGTCGGGCCCGGCGACCACCTGGAGCTGGGCCGGGGCGTCGTCCAGCTCGGGATGCGGCTCCGGCTCGCCCGGCGCGCCCACGGACAGCACGGCACCGTCGGTCAGCGGGGGCTCGCCGAGCGTGCAGCGCTGGGCGTCGAGCCGCTGCTCCCCGGCGTACAGCACCGGGGTGCCCGAGCCGTCACCGCCGAGGACCACCTGGGCGAGCCCGGAGGCCACCGCCGCGAGCGCCGTCCCGGCGGGCGCGGTGACCAGCACGTCGCAGCGGGCGGCGCGGTCCCGGGCCGGAGCCGCCAGGCCCAGCGGGTCTATGACGGTCAGCCGGATCTGCATCGCCGTCAGCGGTCCCTTCTGCCTGGGCGCGGAGTCCCCCGCCCCGCCCCGGCACGTCGGCCAGTACTGCACGCATCCTCGCACCTGCCACTGACACCGCGCCCCTCGCTCGGGAACAAGTGATCTTGATTGGTCGGCTCTGCCCGCAAAAGTGCCTGAGAGATGACCCACTGGCGATCACTTGAGATCGGTCACGCACACTCTCGGCAACCCCGAGACCGAGGTGAGCGTCTTTCCTTCGAACGCGTGTGAGAACGCATACGTAAGACCCACAGAACGACGACACCCCGGTCCCCGGCGGCACGGCACTACAGTGGGTCGGACAGGCCAGCAGGCAAGGCAAGCACCAGGGAGCGCATGACGTGCGGCCGGTAGGCAGCAAGTACCTGCTCGAGGAGCCGCTCGGGCGCGGCGCCACGGGCACCGTCTGGCGAGCCCGCCAGCGCGAGACCGCGGGCGCCGAGGCGGCCGTACCGGGACAGCCCGGCGAGACCGTCGCGATCAAGGTCCTCAAGGAGGAGCTGGCCAGCGACGCGGACGTCGTGATGCGCTTCCTGCGGGAGCGCTCCGTCCTGCTCCGGCTGACCCACCCGAACATCGTCCGGGTCCGTGACCTGGTGGTCGAGGGCGATCTATTGGCGCTGGTCATGGACCTCGTCGAGGGCCCCGACCTGCACCGCTACCTGCGCGAGAACGGGCCCTTCAGCCCCGTCGCGGCGGCCCTGCTCACCGCCCAGATCGCCGACGCGCTCGCCGCCAGCCACGCCGACGGCGTCGTCCACCGCGACCTCAAGCCGGCGAACGTGCTGCTCCAGCAGTACGACGGGCAGATGCACCCGCTGCTGACCGACTTCGGCATCGCCCGCCTGGCCGACTCCCCGGGCCTGACCCGCACCCAGGAGTTCGTCGGCACGCCCGCGTACGTGGCTCCCGAGTCCGCCGAAGGCCGCCCGCAGACCTCCGCCGTCGACATCTACGGCGCCGGCATCCTGCTGTACGAGCTGGTCACCGGCCGCCCGCCGTTCTCCGGCGGCTCCGCCCTGGAGGTGCTGCACCAGCACCTCAGCGCCGAGCCGCGCCGCCCCTCCACGGTCCCCGACCCGCTGTGGACGATCATCGAGCGCTGCCTGCGCAAGAACCCGGACGAGCGGCCCAGCGCCGAGAACCTCGCCCGTGGCCTGCGCGTCGTCGCCGAGGGCATCGGGGTGCACGCGAACTCCGCGCAGATCGCCGCCGCCGAGAACGTCGGCGCGCTCCTGGTGCCCGACCCGGCGCCCGCGCCCGTGCCGGACACGTCCGGCACGGGCGACGCCGACCCCACCCAGGTCCTCCCGCAGGGCGCGGGCTCGTACGACCCGAACGCCGCGACCAGCGTGATGCCGCACACCGGCGGCCCGGCCGGCGCCGCCGACCCCACCGCCGTCCTGCCGAACCGGGGCGCGGCCGACCCGACCGCCGTGATGCCGCCGGTCCCGCCGGGCTCACCTGGCCACCCCGGTCAGCAGGGCGGACCCGAGGACCCGCACCCCTGGCAGAACCAGCTGCGCGCGGCCCGCGACCGCAACGAACAGACCCAGGTCCAGTACCTCGACCCGAACGAGGACCCGCTGCGCCGCCGCCCCCACCGGCAGGTCGCCCGGCCCCAGCAGCCCCCGCACCGCCAGGCACCCCCGCCGGGGCCCGGCTACGGCCATCCGCAGCAGCAGCCCCAGCAGTACGCCCCGCAGCCCCAGCGGCCCCAGCCCCCGCAGCGCTACGCCCCGCCCGCACCGCCGCCCCAGCCCCAGCAGCCGCAGCGGCCCCAGCGCGAGCCCCGCCAGCCCCGGCAGCGCAGCGCCAACCCGATGCGGATCCCGGGGCTCGGCTGCCTGAAGGGCTGCCTCTTCACGATCGTCATCCTGTTCGTCGCCGGCTGGCTGATCTGGGAGCTGAGCCCGCTCCAGGAGTGGATCGGCACCACCAAGGGCTACTGGGACCAGCTCACGGACTGGTTCAGCACGGTGACCGGCTGGATCGAGAAGGTCGGCGGGAGCGGTTCGGGCACGAACTGACGCGAACCGCCTCGCGGGGTTGGCGATTTGTCGACACCTGGCGGGTGATTTCTGCCTCCGCAGTGAAGGTTGGCTCCCCGGACGCGTAGTTTTAGCGACAACACGCGTCGGTAGGAGCAGCCTTGGCACGGAAGATCGGCAGCCGGTACACCGCTCACCAGATCCTGGGGCGGGGCAGCGCCGGCACGGTGTGGCTGGGTGAGGGTCCCGAGGGCCCCGTCGCCATCAAGCTGCTGCGCGAGGACCTGGCGTCCGACCAGGAACTCGTCGGGCGCTTCGTGCAGGAGCGCACGGCACTGCTCGGCCTGGAGCACCCGCACGTGGTGTCGGTGCGCGACCTGGTCGTCGACGGCAACGACCTGGCACTGGTCATGGACCTCGTCCGGGGCACCGACCTGCGCACCCGGCTGGAGCGGGACCGGCGCCTCGCGCCCGAGGCGGCCGTCGCGATCGCGGCCGACATCGCCGACGGACTGGCGGCCGCGCACGCCGCGGGCGTCGTGCACCGGGACGTGAAGCCGGAGAACGTCCTCCTGGACATGCAGGGCCCCCTGGGCCCGGGCGGCTCCCACCGCGCGCTGCTGACCGACTTCGGCGTGGCCAAACTCATCGACACCCCGCGCCGGACCAAGGCCACGAAGATCATCGGCACGCCGGACTACCTCGCCCCGGAGATCGTCGAGGGCCTGCCGCCCCGCGCCTCCGTCGACATCTACGCGCTCGCCACGGTGCTCTACGAGCTGCTGGCCGGCTTCACCCCGTTCGGCGGCGGCCACCCGGGCGCGGTCCTGCGCCGGCACGTCACGGAGACGGTCGTCCCGCTGCCCGGCATCCCGGACGAGCTGTGGCAGCTGCTCGTGCAGTGCCTGGCCAAGGCACCGGCCTCGCGGCTGCGGGCCTCGGAGCTCGGGGCCCGGCTGCGGGAGCTGCTGCCGATGCTGGCGGGCATGCCGCCGCTGGAGGTGGACGAGCCGGACACCGAGTCGGCCGAGGAGGCGGACCGGGAGGAGCAGCCCGCCGGGCCGGCACCGGCCGAGCGGATCCGGCGGCGGGGCGCGGTCCCCCTGGTGCCGGGCGCGAAACCCGCCGACTCCAACCGGGACACGCACACCTCGATGCGCGTACCGGCCCCCGACGAACTGGCCGGGGGCGCGCACGGCACGGCCCGGGCCCCGCGCGCGGCGGGCACGCCCCGGCCGGGCTCGGCCCGCAACCGCGCCCTCGCCCGGCGCCGCCGCGTCACCCTCGGCGCGGTCGCGGTCGTCCTGGCGGCGGCGGTCGGCGTCGGGGCGTGGCTGTCCACCTCGGGCGACGACGCGAGCGCCCCTCCCCAGGACACGAAGAACTCGGCCCCGCAGTCCCCCTGACCCCCCGGGTCCCCTCCGATCCGCCCCGGCGGGCCCCGACGCCCGGCGATGGCCGCCGGGCGGAGCCGTTACGCTGGAGGGCGTGGCAGTCGTCGATGTATCCGAAGAGCTCAAGTCCCTCTCCTCGACCATGGAGTCGATCGAGGCCGTTCTGGACCTGGACCGGCTGAGGGCAGACATCGCCGTGCTCGAGGAGCAGGCGGCCGCGCCGTCCCTGTGGGACAACCCCGATGAGGCGCAGAAGATCACCAGCAAGCTGTCCCACCTCCAGGCCGAGGTGCGCAAGGCGGAGGCGCTGCGCGGTCGTATCGACGACCTCGCCGTGCTCTTCGAGATGGCCGAGGAGGAGGACGACCCGGACACCCGTGCCGAGGCCGAGTCCGAGCTCGTCGCCGTCAGGAAGGCGCTGGACGAGATGGAGGTCCGCACGCTCCTGTCCGGCGAGTACGACGCCCGTGAGGCCCTGGTGAACATCCGCGCCGAGGCCGGCGGCGTCGACGCCGCCGACTTCGCCGAGAAGCTCCAGCGCATGTACCTGCGGTGGGCCGAGCAGCGCGGCTACAAGACCGAGATCTACGAGACGTCGTACGCGGAGGAGGCCGGCATCAAGTCGACCACCTTCGCCGTCCAGGCGCCCTACGCGTACGGCACGCTCTCCGTCGAGCAGGGCACGCACCGGCTGGTGCGCATCTCGCCCTTCGACAACCAGGGCCGGCGGCAGACCTCCTTCGCGGGCGTGGAGATCCTGCCCGTGGTCGAGCAGTCCGACCACGTCGACATCGACGAGAGCGAGCTGCGCATCGACGTCTACCGGTCCTCGGGCCCCGGCGGCCAGGGTGTGAACACCACCGACTCCGCGGTGCGCATCACCCACATCCCCACCGGCATCGTCGTCTCCTGCCAGAACGAGCGCTCGCAGATCCAGAACCGGGCGACGGCCATGAACGTGCTCCAGGCCAAGCTGCTGGAGCGGCGCCGCCAGGAGGAGCAGGCCAAGATGGACGCCCTCAAGGGCGACGGCGGCAACTCCTGGGGCAACCAGATGCGTTCGTACGTGCTGCACCCCTACCAGATGGTCAAGGACCTGCGCACCGATTTCGAGGTCGGCAACCCCGAGGCTGTTTTCAACGGTGAGATCGACGGTTTCCTCGAAGCCGGAATTCGCTGGCGCAAGCAGCAGGAGAAGTAAGTTTGTCGACAAGGCAACTGCCGTCGTGAGGGCGGTAGTTGCCTTTTCCGTGCCCGCTTCTGTGCTCTCATGTCTGGGTTTTACATCACACTCACAGGGTCAGACTCCCGGCATTGCCCCCGTACTTGGACATGGCGGCCGCAAACGCCCTTGACGTGTCTTTGAAAAGTGGGAAGGGTAAAGCGCGGCATGCGTGTCTCTGGGGCGCATGTGAACCGGGGGGCTCTTTCATCGCAGCTACCCCCGTCGAGCACAGCTCCAAACGCTGCCTAATGACGATGAGCTACTGGGGGTAGCAACCACATGACGAAGAAGACACGGATCCGTGTCGCGCGGATAGCGGCCGGTGCCGTGATCGCCGCCGGTGCCTCGCTGACCGCCGCCGGTGCCGCATCCGCCGCCGAGTCCGAGAACTGCCTGCTGGGCATCCTGTGCGCCGAGGAGTCACCCGCCCCGACTCCGACGCCGCCGGTTCCCACCGAGCTCCCCACCGACCCGCCGACGGACCTCCCGACGGACCCGCCGTCGACCGAGGACCCCACCGACGAGCCGACCGAGCCCACGGACGAGCCCACCGAGCCGACCGAGGACCCGACGGACCAGCCGACCGACCCGGGCAACGGGAACGGCAACGGCGGCGGCAACGGCAACGCCAACGGTGGCGGGAACGGCGGCGGCAACGCCGCCGACCCCGACGGCGGCACCTCGCCGCAGGAGGAGGGCTCCTCCTCCCTCACCGACACCGGCTCGGACGCCACCCCGGCGGCCCCGCAGGCCCAGGGCAACGGCCAGGAGCTCGCCGAGACGGGTGCCACGCAGACCACCTTCCTGGTGATCGGCGCCGCCACGATGATCGCCGGCGGTGTCGGCTTCCGCGTCCTGCCGCGCCTCATGGGCGGCCGCGGCGGGGCTGCCGCCTGACGGTAGCCGCGTCCCTACGGACGGTAGGCACAGTGCAGCGCCGAGGGCCCGGAGCGGAACGCTCCGGGCCCTCGGCCGTGTCGTCGCTAGGCGGTTTGGTGCGCCAGGAGTGCGACCGCGGCGATCAGCACGGTGAGCAGTGCGATCAGTGCCACCGGGTTCAGACCCGCGAGGAAGTTTTCCTGCTGCAGCCGCTCGCGGTTCGCGCGGCACACGGGGCACCGGCCCTCGCTCACGGGCGCCGCGCAGTTCGCGCACACCAGCCGGTCGTACGTCATGCGCTCGCCCTCCTTGCGCCGGTTCCTTGTGTGTAACGCTCGCGGTGGTGCGAACGTTCCCTTCCCACTGTGCCAGGTTCCTCCGAAGGGCGCGCGGTTCGCTCCCAGAGGGGTGGGCGTGCATTGTTGTGCGGCTGCCGCCGTGGGGGCTGGGCGCGCCCACGCGGCGGAGCCGCATAGTGACACAGCCCCACGCCCCTTGAGTAGGCACAAAACGGCACATCCACTACGCAACCACAGTCGGTGACTGCGGTCTGCTGCCCGGTTCGCGTATGGTCACGCTCATCTACCCCCGGCGACCCGTGGTGCATCCGTGATCCGATTCGACAACGTCTCCAAGGTCTACCCCAAGCAGACCCGCCCCGCCCTCAGGGATGTCTCCCTGGAGGTCGAGAAGGGCGAGTTCGTCTTCCTCGTGGGGTCCTCCGGCTCCGGAAAGTCCACCTTCCTGCGGCTGATCCTCCGCGAGGAGCGGTGCAGTCACGGGCAGGTGCACGTTCTGGGCAAGGACCTCGCACGCCTGTCCAACTGGAAGGTGCCGCAGATGCGGCGCCAGCTGGGGACGGTGTTCCAGGACTTCCGCCTGCTGCCGAACAAGACGGTCGGCGAGAACGTCGCCTTCGCGCAGGAGGTCATCGGCAAGTCCCGCGGCGAGATCCGCAAGTCCGTGCCGCAGGTGCTCGACCTCGTCGGGCTCGGCGGCAAGGAGGACCGGATGCCCGGCGAGCTGTCCGGTGGTGAGCAGCAGCGTGTGGCCATTGCCAGGGCCTTCGTCAACCGGCCCAAGCTGCTCATCGCCGACGAGCCCACCGGCAACCTCGACCCGCAGACCTCCGTCGGCATCATGAAGCTGCTCGACCGCATCAACCGGACGGGCACCACCGTGGTGATGGCCACGCACGACCAGAACATCGTGGACCAGATGCGCAAGCGCGTCATCGAACTGGAGAAGGGCCGCCTCGTCCGCGACCAGGCCCGCGGTGTCTACGGCTACCAGCACTGAGACCGCACCAGAGAGTCACGGAAAGGCATAACTCCTCGCCATGCGCGCCCAGTTCGTCCTGTCGGAGATCGGCGTAGGTCTCCGCCGCAATCTGACGATGACCTTCGCCGTCGTCGTCTCCGTCGCCCTGTCGCTCGCCCTGTTCGGCGGGTCGCTCCTGATGAGCGACCAGGTCAACACCATGAAGGGCTACTGGTACGACAAGGTCAACGTCTCGATCTTCCTCTGCAACAAGAGCGATGCCGAGTCCGACCCCAACTGCGCCAAGGGCGCGGTGACGGACGACCAGAAGAAGCAGATCAAGAGCGACCTCGGCAAGATGGGCGTCGTCCAGACGGTCACCTACGAGTCGCAGGACCAGGCGTACAAGCACTACAAGGAGCAGTTCGGCGACTCCCCGCTGGCCAGCTCCCTCACGCCGGACCAGATGCAGGAGTCGTACCGCATCAAGCTGAAGGACCCGCAGAAGTACCAGGTCATCGCGACCGCCTTCAACGGGCGGGACGGCGTGCAGTCCGTCCAGGACCAGAAGGGCATCCTGGACAACCTCTTCAAGCTGCTGAACGGCATGAACTGGGCGGCGCGGGCGGTGATGGCGCTGATGCTGGTCGTCGCGCTGATGCTGATCGTCAACACCGTGCGCGTCTCGGCGTTCAGCCGGCGGCGCGAGACTGGCATCATGCGCCTGGTCGGTGCCTCGGGCTTCTACATCCAGGCGCCGTTCATCATGGAGGCCGCGGTCGCCGGACTCATCGGCGGCACGCTCGCCTGCGCCTTCCTGCTGATCGCCCGGTACTTCCTCATCGACCACGGACTGGCGCTGGCCGACCAGCTGACGCTGATCAACTTCATCGGCTGGGACGCCGTCCTGACGAAGCTGCCGCTCATCCTCGCCACGAGTCTGCTGATGCCCGCGTTGGCCGCGTTCTTCGCGCTGCGCAAGTACTTGAAGGTGTGACGCATCCCAAGAAGGGCCGTGCGGTCAACGAGCCGTACGGCCCTTCCCCTTGTCCTAGACTCACCGCCATGTCAGGTCGTGACCCGTTCTGTCAGCCCCGTCGCACGCGCCGCGGGGCCGCCCTGACCTTGATGTTCGCGAGCGTGCTCGTCGCGGGAGCGGCCACCGGATCCCTCCCGCAGGCCGACCGGAAGTCCGCGGCGGACCAGGCCCGTTCGGCCGCCCCGGCCGGGAACCACGCGGACGT
The DNA here is from genome assembly GCF_042958445.1 of Streptomyces sp. NPDC007991. Taxonomy (NCBI): domain Bacteria; kingdom Bacillati; phylum Actinomycetota; class Actinomycetes; order Kitasatosporales; family Streptomycetaceae; genus Streptomyces; species Streptomyces sp. NPDC007991. The sequence goes on along the minus strand of NZ_JBIBJD010000018.1, from coordinate 76,471 downwards.
CACCAGGGCGGCCGAGGAGGCCATGGCCGACGGCAAGTCCCCGATGGAGGCCGCGAAGCGTGCCGTCAGCCGCAGCGGGGACCGCTGGGGCGCCGTCTACTCCGAGGGCGAGTACGAGGAGTTCGAGGAAACCCTCGGCGGCCAGTACACCGGCGTCGGCCTGTGGGCGCGCAGTGCACGCGACGGCCGTATCGAGGTGACGAAGGTGCGTGCCGGCTCGCCCGCGGCCACCGCCGGGATCCGGCCCGGAGACCTGCTGCGCAGCGTCGACGGCGAGAAGACCGACGGGCGGCCCGTCACCGAGGTCGTCGCCCTGCTGCGCGGGGACGCCACCGGCGCCCCCGCCGGCACCACGGTCCGCCTCGGCCTGGAGCGGGGCACGCGCGCGTGGACCGAGACCGTGCGCCGGGCCCAGCTGTCCACGGACTCGGTCGCCGTGCGACGAGTCGCCGGCTCGGTCACCGTCATCCGGGTCGACACCTTCACCAAGGGCGCCGGCGACCAGGTCCGCGAGGCCGTCCGGCAGGCCCCGCCCGGCGCCGGGATCGTCCTCGACCTGCGCGGCAACTCCGGCGGCCTGGTCACCGAGGCTGTCACCGCCGCCTCCGCGTTCCTCGACGGCGGCCTGGTCGCCACATACGACGTCGACGGTGAGCAGCGCGTTCTGCACGCCGATCCCGGTGGCGACACGACGAGACCTCTGGTCGTGCTGGTCGACGGCGGGACGATGAGCGCGGCCGAGCTTCTCACCGGCGCCGTCCAGGACCGCGGACGGGCGCTCGTCGTGGGGTCCCGGACCTTCGGCAAGGGCTCGGTCCAGATGCCGAGCCGGCTGCCCGACGGCTCCGTCGCGGAGCTGACCGTCGGGCACTACCGCACCCCTTCCGGCCGCGCGGTCGACGGCCGGGGCATCACGCCCGACCTGGAGGCCGACGAGGGCGCCCTGCGGCGGGCCGAGACCGTACTGCGCGGTCTGGCCGGTCCCTCGTAATCGACTTCCCGCGGGCCCCCTCCGTAGTGCGAAAATGGGCGGCACTATGGCTAAGGAAAAAGGGCGCAAGCTGATCGCGCAGAACAAGAAGGCGCGGCACGACTACCTCATCATCGACACCTACGAGGCCGGCCTGGTCCTCACCGGCACCGAGGTGAAGTCGCTGCGCCAGGGACGGGCGTCGCTGGTCGACGGCTTCGTGCAGATGGACGGGCACGAGGCGTGGCTGTACAACGTGCACGTGCCCGAGTACAGCCAGGGCACATGGACCAACCACAGCGCGCGGCGCAAGCGGAAGCTGCTGCTGCACCGCGAGGAGATCGACAAGCTGGAGTCGAAGTCGCAGGAGACGGGTCACACCATCGTGCCCCTCGCCCTGTACTTCAAGGACGGCCGTGCCAAGGTCGAGATCGCGCTGGCGAAGGGCAAGAAGGAGTACGACAAGCGCCAGACGCTCCGCGAGAAGCAGGACCGGCGCGAGGCCGAGCGGGTGATCTCGGCGGTGCGGCGCAAGCAGCGGGCGTAGGCCCCCGAGGGGTGCGTGGGAATACGCTGGCATCGACCTGCGTTGGTCACGTACGATGGCACCTGCACCCCACAGCGGGTGCGAGCCCCCTTCGCGGGGGCGCGATTGAAAAATCAACATGGGGATGATCGGTTTCGACAGCGGCTGTCGAAGCAGGGGAAGCGTGTCGAGGAAGCGGCCATGATCTCGTAAACCACAGGCCGAAAAAAATAATCGCCAATTCCAAGCGATCCATCTCCCAGGGCGAGCTCGCCCTCGCTGCCTGATCTTCAGGTAGCGAGCAGCGGCTCCCCTACTTAAGGGAGTGTCAGCCCGGGGGTGTTCCCGACCCGGATCCTGGCATCATTCAGGGAACTAAACCTTGATCCCGGTCACGGGGTGAAGAGGGAAACCACACAGTGACTGGGCCCGTCGGAGACTTGTCGGCGTGATCTCCGGGGCCGAGAAAAGCACAGCCGACTGCACACGGAGAAGCCCTGGTTCCACACCGTTGGACGCGGGTTCGATTCCCGCCATCTCCACTCATCCCATGTGGGCACAGGCCCCGTCGCTTACGAGCGGCGGGGCCTGTGTCATGCGTGGTCCGTGCTCGCCCGCTCGGTCAGCTCCGGCGCCAGCAGCGTCGTCTCCGCTGCGGGCGTGCCGTGCAGTCGTGCCATCAGCAGTTCCACCGCCCGGGTGCCCAGCTCCGTGGCCGGCAGGGTGACCGACGTGACCGTCGCGGGCTCGTCGGGGCAGACGGCCATGACCGACAGGTCCTCGGGGATACGGAGGCCGAGCTGCCGGAAGGCCGCGATCAGGGGTTCCAGCAGCGGGGCGTTGTGGACGACCACGGCCGTCAGGGCGGGGTGGTCGCGCAGCAGCCGGTCCGCGAGGTGGCGGGCTGCGGCCGGGGCCGACTCGGCGGGGTGCACCGAGGACGTCAGCCCGTGGAGGTGGGCGGCGGCCGTGAAGCCCTCGGCCAGGCGGTGGTCCGAGGCGGTCCCGCGCAGGTGGGCCTGCGGCGGCGAGCCGACCAGGGCCACGGTCCGGTGGCCCAGGCGGGCCAGGTGGTGCACGCACGCCTCGCCCGCTGCCCGGTAGTCCAGGTCCAGGCAGGTCAGACCCTGCGGGGCGGCGGGGAGGCCGAGCAGCACGGACGGGCGGTTCAGGGAGCGGAGCAGGGGGAGACGCGGGTCGTTCAGGCCGACGTCCATGACCAGTAACGCGTCCGCCGGCGCCGATTCCCCGGGGCGGGTCAGGCCCTGTTCATGGGTGAGGAGCAGGACGTCGTGGTCGTACCCGCGTGCCGCTTGCACCACCGACTCCGTCACACGCATCAGCGCCGGTACGTGGACGCCGGCGCGCAGCGGGGCCGCCACGGCCAGGACGTTCGGCCCGCCGTGCGCCCGTGTGCCCGAGTGCGGGCGATAGCCCAGCTCGCGGACCGCCGCCTCGACCCTGCGCCGGGTCTCGTCGGAGATCGGCCGCTTGCCGCTCAGCGCGTACGACACGGTGCTGGGGGAGACCCCGGCCCGCCGCGCCACGTCCGTGATCCTGACCATCACGACGGCTCCAGCCCCAGCGTCAGGCAGCCGGTGCCGGCCGGTGCCCGGGTCTCGTGGCCGGCGGCGGCGAGCGCCCAGGGGGCCGCCGGGTGGCCGCAGGCCGCCCGCAGGGTGTCGCCCTCGCGTACGACCGTGAAGGTCACGTCGCCGACCCGTACCGTCTTCTCCGCGCCGGGCCGCAGGCCGTACGCCCGCAGCGTCACGCCGTCGGCGTGGTGGTAGTCCGGGCGGTCGTCCACCGCGCCCACCGGGATCACCGCACCCGGCCTGACCAGCAGCGGCACGCTCAGGAAGGGGTGCCGCTCGCGCACCCAGCGCGGGCCGGTCACCTGCTCGCCGGTGAGGAAGTGCGTCCAGGTGCCCTCGGGGACGTAGTAGGTGACGTCGCCCTCGTCGCTGAAGACCGGTGCCACGAGGAGGTCCGGGCCGAGCATGTACTGCCGTTCCAGGTGCGCGCAGCCCGGGTCGTCCGGGAACTCCAGCACCATCGCCCGCATCATCGGCACGCCCTCGGTGTGGGCGGCCCGGGCCGTCTCGTACAGGTAGGGCATGAGGCGCAGCTTCAGCCGGATGAAGTGGCGCGCGACCTCCACCGACTCCTCGTCGAACAGCCAGGGGACCCGGTAGGAGCTGCTGCCGTGCAGGCGGCTGTGCGAGGAGAGCAGGCCGAAGGCCAGCCAGCGCTTGAACAGGGCCGGTGACGGCGTGCCCTCGAAGCCGCCGATGTCATGGCTCCAGAAGCCGAAGCCGGACAGCCCGAGCGACAGGCCGCCGCGCAGCGACTCCGCCATCGACTCGTACGTCGCCTCGCAGTCACCGCCCCAGTGCACGGGGAACTGCTGGCTGCCCGCCGTCGCCGAGCGGGCGAAGAGGACGGCCTCCGTCTCGCCGCGGTGCTTGCGCAGGACATCGAAGACCGTGCGGTTGTACAGGTACGTGTAGTAGTTGTGCATCCGCTCCGGGTCGGAGCCGTCGGACCAGGTCACATCGACCGGCACTCGTTCCCCGAAGTCGGTCTTGAAGCAGTCGACGCCCTGCGCGAGCAGGGCCTGAAGCTTGCCGGCGTACCAGTCGCGGGCGGCCTGGCTGGTGAAGTCGACCAGGGCCATGCCGGGCTGCCACAGGTCCCACTGCCAGACGCCGCCGTCCGGGCGCTTCAGCAGATGCCCGAGCGCCCTGCCCTCGGCGAACAGCGGGGAGCGCTGGGCGATGTACGGATTGATCCAGACGGAGACGCGCAGGTCGCGGGCCTTGAGCCGGGCCAGCATGCCCTCCGGGTCGGGGAAGACCCGGGCGTCCCACCGGAAGTCGCACCAGTGGAACTCGCGCATCCAGAAGCAGTCGAAGTGGAAGACGGACAGGGGGAGTTCGCGTTCCCGCATGCCCTCGATGAAGGACGTCACCGTCTTCTCGTCGTACGACGTCGTGAAGGACGTCGACAGCCACAGGCCGAACGACCAGGCGGGCGGCAGCGCCGGGCGGCCGGTCAGGGCGGTGTACTTGCGCAGGATCTCCTTCGGGGTGGGGCCGTAGACGACGTAGTACGTCAGCTCCTGTGTCTCCGCGCTGAACTGCACCCGGGACACGATCTCCGAGGCGACCTCGAAGGAGACCTTGCCCGGGTGGTCGACGAAGACGCCGTAGCCCGCGTCCGTGAGGTAGAAGGGGATGTTCTTGTAGGCCTGTTCGCTGCAGGTGCCGCCGTCGGCCTGCCAGATGTCGACGACCTGGCCGTTCTTGACCAGCGGGCCGAAGCGCTCGCCCAGGCCGTAGACGGACGTGCCGACCTGGAGGACCAGCTGTTCGCGCAGGTGGTGCGCGCCGGTCGCGTCCCGCATGATGCCCGTGCTCTTGGGGCCGCTGGTGGTGAGGGTGCGGCCCTGCGCGCGGAACTCGACCTGCCAGGGGCCGCCGCGGGCCACCCGGACCGACAGGTCGCCGGAGGTGAGGGTCGCGTGCTCGTCGTCGTACGCGATCCGCGGCTCGGCTTGTGACCCGTTGAGCTCGAACTCGGGTCCCTTTGTCTCCCCTCCCGTGAAGTGCGTCAGCGTCAGGCCGATGACGTCGGGCATGGGCGTGTGCGCGCGGAGCGTCAGGACCGGGCCCTTGAGCAGGTCGCCACGGGAGCGGACGGGGTGGGTCGGCGCGTGGATCTCCAGCGAACCGTCCGACTCGGTGACGTCCAGCACGTCGGCCGGGTACGCCGCGCTGACGCCCTCCCGGAGCAGCCAGTAGCCGTCGGTGAACTTCATGTGGGGGGTCCTTCTTCCCGTGCCCGCAGGCGGCAGGTGACGTCGAAGCGCTTCGACGGAAGAACGTATGTGGGGTGCGTGGGGGCGTCAATGGGGCGTGCGGTGATCGGTGAAGCGATTCGATGCGGCGACCAGGGACAACGCGAGGGCCCCGGCCGCCGCCGTCACCGGGATGCCGTATCCCGCCGTCGCCGACAGGTGCTCCACCGTCCAGCCGCCGAGCGCGCTGCCGCAGGCGATGCCGCCGAGCAGGCCCGTCGCCGCCAGGGTCATGCCCTCGTTCAGCCGGCCCTCCGGGGTGCGCTGCTGGACCAGCGTCATGGTGGTGACCATCGTCGGGGCCGTCGCCATCCCGGCGATCAGCAGCGCGCCCGCCAGGAGCGGGAGCGCACCGGTGAGGGTGGCCGCGAGCAGCGGCAGGGTCAGCAGCGCGGTCATCGCGGCCACACACCACGGCAGCCGGGACGCGGCCGGACCGGCCGGTTTCACGGCGCCGTACAGCAGGCCCGCCGCGCACGAGCCCGCCGCCTGCAGGGCGAGCACGACACCGGCCGCCGACCGGTGCCCCCGCGCGTCCGCGAACGCCAGCGTGACGACCTCCGTCGAGCCGAACACCGCGCCCATCGCCAGACAGAGGGCGAGCAGCGGGGGCATGCCGGGGGCGCGCAGCGGGGCCTTGGCGGGTATGCGCGCGCGGACGGGCGGTTCCGTCGCACGCCAGGTCGTGAACAGGACCATGCCCGTCAGCAGCAGCACCGCACCGACGAGCGTGCCCGCCTCCGGGAAGAACGCCCCGCACAGGAAGGCCGCCAGCACCGGGCCCAGCATGAAGCACAGCTCGTCCGCGGCCTGCTCGAAGGAGTTGGCGGTGTGCAGGCCCCTCGGGTCGCCGGCCAGCAGATGTGCCCAGCGGGCCCGGGACATGCCGCCGGTGTTGGGGGTCGTGGCGGTGGCGGCGTAGGAGGTGAACAGGGTCCAGTCGGGGGCGTCGTGGCGGACGCACAGCAGCAGGGCGAGCGAGCCGAGGACGGCGAACACCGTGGCGGGCAGGGCCACCCGGCCCTGGCCGTGCCGGTCGACGAGGCGCGCGGTCCACGGCGCGACCACCGCGGTCGCCGCGAGACCCGTCGCCGTGACGGCACCGGCGAGGGCGTACGAGCCCCGCGTCCCGGCGATCATGACGACCGCGCTGACGCTGAACATGCCCATCGGCAGCCGGGCGATCAGGTTCCCGGCAGTGAACGCACGGGCGCCCGGCAGCCCGAAGAGGCGGCGGTACGGGGTGAGTTGCGGCATGCGCCCACCGTCCCCCGGAGGCGACCGGGCGGTCCAACACCTGTTCCGTGCGGAATCACGCACTCGGGTTGTAGGACTGGCGTTAAATGTTCACTGCTTGTTCTTCATACAGCGATATGGAGAGTCCTTAATCGCGCATGGAAAAGATGCTCAACAGGGAAATCGTTCACTCTTTTGCCGCGCATCCGCTGAAGTGGGCCGACGTTAGTCGGTACATGACCGAGGCGACCAGGAAAGAAGGCTGGGCGGTAACGCTCGGCCCCTACACCTACATTCCCGCTCCAGCACACTCGTCGGCCACCGTCAACGGCACGCTCACCAAGGGCGGTTGCCCGGTCGCGCTCCAGGTGACCGAGCCGGTTCTGCGCGATTTCATCGACACCATGAGCGTGCTGGAAAAGGATCTCGCCCGGCGGTGGATCAGTGCGACGGAATGGCCCGCTTTCGTGCTCGCCGAATAGTCGGGTCGCGCTATGTACGACAAAGGTTTCGAGGGCACCGGCCGGCACCGGGCGCCCACCCGGGACTTCGTGACCCCGCTGACGCCCCCGGATCCGACCTGGGACCCGGCGGAGGAACTGGCGTTCATCCTCGAGGAAGCGCTCGGGGAGCAGGAGGCGAGGATCCCCGCCCCGCGTGACGTGGCACCGGCCGCCCCCGCGGACCCGGCCCCGGGTGAGCGCATGCAGCGGCTCCAGGACATCACCGAGGAACTGCCGCCCGTGCGGGAGGTGCACCGGCGGCACCGCAAGGTCCGGACCCGCAGGGCCCCCGGCCTGCTCCGCGCGACCAGCTTCCTCATCGCCGCCCTGACGGCCGTCATCGCCTCCGTGGTGGGCCTCCTGAGCGGCATGGTCGCCTACGACCCGCTGCGCCTGGTCGCAGCGTCCCCCGAGGAGCGCGGCCTGCACACCTGGTGGCCCCTGCTGGTGTACGGGCCGTGGCTGGTGGCGTCCCTGTCCGTCCTGCGGGCCGCGCTGCACCAGCGCCGTGCCGTGCACTCCTGGTGTGTGGTGCTGGTCTTCTCGTGTGTCGCCGTGCTGCTGTGCGTCGCCCAGGCGCCGAGGACCGTCCTCGGCACCGCGGCCGCCGCCCTGCCCGGACTGGCGGCGCTGGCCTGCTTCCAGCAGGTCGTCCGCCAGATCACGCTGACGCGCCCGCCTGTGCGTACGGTGCCCCGGCATCGGCTGGGGCAGGTGCCGTTGAGGGAATGTCCCGGCGGGGACGGCCCGGGAGGCCAGGTGGCCGGGCCGGGTGAGTGTGTGCGTGAAGGTGAGGGTGAGGGGCCCGAGAAGGCCGCCGGGGGCTGCGGGGGCACGTCGCCGCTGTAGGTTGACGGCATGCCCGGCCACCCCGATCCCCGGCTCCTGCGGGCCTTCGTCACCGTCGCCGAGGAACTGCACTTCACCCGTGCCGCGATGCGTCTCCACACGGCCCAGCAGGCGCTGAGCCGGGACGTGCGGCGGCTGGAGCGGGAACTGGGCGCCGAGTTGTTCGTGCGGACCACCCGGCAGGTGACGCTCACGCCCGACGGAGAGCGGCTCCTGCCGTACGCCCGCCGCGTGCTCCAGGCGCAGGAGGAACTGCTCGCCGCCTTCGACGGGGCCCGGCCCCTGCTGGTGGACCTCAACTCCCCGGGTCTGGTCACGCCGCGCCGCGTGCTGCACCGGGCGCGTGAACTCGCCCCGGGGCACGAGCTGATGGCCCGCTACGAGAGCGGCCTGACCGGGGCCGCCCAGGAGTTGCTCGCGGGCCGGCTGGACGCGTCGTTCGGACGATTCGCCGGGCTGGACCCGGCGCTGCGGGCCGGGCTCGACCACCAGCCCGTGCGGTACGAGCCGATGGCGGTCGTGCTGCCGGAGGACCACCGGCTGGCCTCGCTGGCTCAGGTGCCGCTCGCCGAACTGGCCGGCGAGACCCTCTACGCGGGCGCCGGCAATCCCCGCACGCCGGAGTGGACCGGCCTCGCGCGGCTGCTGCTGGCGGGGCGGGGCATCGAGATCGCGCCACCGGCGCCCCTGGCCGTCGGGGAGGAGGAGTTCCAGCGGATCATGGCCCGCACGCGTCACCCGGTCCTGGCCGTCGTGGGCTTCCCGGCCCCGCCGGCGACGGTGTCACGTCCCCTGGTCGATCCCGTGCCGCTCTCTCCCGTGTCGCTGGTGTGGCGCAGGGGCCTGTCGCACCCCGGGCTCGACGCGCTGCGGCAGGCCGCGGCGGGGCTCGCGCTGGAGGAGGGGTGGCTGCACAGGCCTGCCGGAGGGTGGGTTCCGGCCACCGACGATGTCCTCATGGTGTCGCGCGGCTGACCCGATTCGGCACGATGTCAACACGGAACCTCCGCGTGCGCTACATTCGACGCCTGAGCACGGTGTGGTAAATGGGGGCGCTTTGGACGGGTTGGGGACCCGTCCAAACGGCGGGTGCTCAGGTCGCAAGCGCACCTGAACCATCCCGTGGGGGGAAGTGCGTGCGCGTGGAACAGTGGCGAGAAGACGCCCAACCCGAATGGCCCGAGGCCGCGGCGAGGCCCGGTGAGCTTCCCGCTGACGGCAGAGCCCGGGACCGGAGAACCACACAGGTCCTCTCCGGCGGCGACGGCCAGGTGACGGGCACGCGCCCGTCCGCCGGGACGGACGCGACGGAGATACTGCGCGGCATTCCCCGGCAGAGCCAGGGCGCGGCCGACTCGTTCGGTGCGGGCCTCAGGACACCGCCGGGCGTTCGCGACCCCTGGCAGGAGGACGCCGACGCGGCCGGACAGGGTGCCGATGCCGCCGGGCACACTCATGATCCGCACGAGGTGACCGTCCAGCTCGACGCCGTTCAACTCGGGGACGGGTTCGTACGGCAGGTCACGGAAGGCGCCGGAGCGGGCCCCGTCGGCGACCGGCCCGTGTTCGTGGACGAGTCCGGCCGCCGCAGCCGGCACCTCCGCCGGATCGGCATGGCCGTGGCCACGGCCTGTGGGGTCTACGCCGTCGTCATCGTCGCCACGATGCTGTCCGGCAACTCCGACGCGCCCTGGCTGCCCGTGCCGGGCCGGCCGGAGGGCCGGCCGGCCGGGCAGGTCGACACACCGTCGCTGCCTGCGGAGTCGGCACCGACCGTCGGCACAGGGGCCACCGCCCCGAGCAGCGCGCCGACGACCGACGAGGCCACGGCGCCCTCGCCCGGCCCCAGCGCCCTCGAACCCTCGGCCGCCCCGGTCCCGGGCCGTTCCGGCGCGACCGCCAAGCCCTCACCGACCGCGACCCGGACCACACCGGCCCCGGGCACGGGCGTGACCGACCCGACCCCGACGCAGCCGTCGGACCCGCCGAGCCCGCCCGCCCCCGACCCGACACCGCCGGGTGACCCGACGCCCGGGCCGACGCGGACAACGGGCACCGTCGACGACACGGGCACGGTCGCCGACGGCCCGCCCGACCCCCAGCCGACCCCCGAACCATCAGCGGCGTAGCGGCTCCGCCGCCCTACTGGTCGGTTGGGTCGGCGGGCGGCTGGGTCGGTTGACCGGCCGGGCTCGCCGTGTGGCCGGGAGCCGTGCCCGGCGATCGGCTCGGGCCGGAGCCGTCGTAGCGGGCTGACTGGCCGCTGCCGTATGCCGCCGCCTGGCCGAGCGACCACGGCTCCGCCGGGGCGCCCACCCGGGCGCGGCCGGCAGGCGGGCAGTGCCCGCCGCCCGCTCGCAACGGCCAACCACCGCTCGCCGGCAGGCGTAGCCGCCGCTGACCGCCGACAGGCACTGCCCGCGGCCCGACCTCCCAGCGCCGGGGTGCCCGCCGTCCGGCCGCCCGGCCGTATCAGCAGCCGCCCGGCAGCCGCACCCACCCGCTCCCCGAAACCACCCGTCCCCGTACGTACCATCCCGGAGTACCACCCAATGGCAACCCCTTCTCACCGCCGGGACACCGCGTCCGGTGTCCCCGGCGGTTCCCGTGGGCGCCTGCGTCGGCGGCTGCCCATGCGGCTGTTGCTGCCGCTGCTCTTGCTGGTCGCTCTCGTGGCGATGCTCATGCTGCGCGGCTATGTGCACAGCGAGATCCTGGCCGACCACCGGGTCGGGCCTCCCGCGGCCAGTGACCAGGTGCCGAAGGACATTCTCAAGGGCGGGCCCGTCATCGACAGCAGGAACGGGCAGCCGCACAGTCTGGAACTCCCGGACCACGAACTCGTGCTGACCTTCGACGACGGGCCCGACCCGAAGTGGACGCCCAAGGTCCTCGACGTGCTGAAGAAGCGCGACGCCCGGGCCGTCTTCTTCGTCACCGGCACGATGGCGTCCCGCTACCCGGACCTCGTCCAGCGCATGGTCGACGAGGGGCACGAGATCGGGCTGCACACCTTCAACCACCCCGACCTGTCGTTGCAGAGCAGGAGCCGCGTCGACTGGGAACTGGCGCAGAACCAGCTCGCGCTCGCCGGTGCCGCCGGCATCCGCACCTCGCTGTTCCGCCCGCCCTACTCGTCGTTCGCCAACAACATGGACAACAGGTCCTGGCCGGTCACCGAGTACATCGGCAGCAAGGGCTACATCAGCATCGTCAACAACGCCGACAGCGAGGACTGGCGCAGGCCCGGCGTCCGGCAGATCATCCGCAACGCCACGCCGAAGGGCGGCAAGGGCGCCATCGTGCTGATGCACGACTCCGGCGGCGACCGCTCCCAGACCGTCGCCGCGCTCGACCGGTACGTCACCGGGCTGCAGGCCAAGGGCTACCGCTTCCACACCCTCACCGCCGCCCTGGACGCCCCCAGCGCGCACACCCCGGTCGCGGGACTGGAGGCGGTCAAGGGTGAGGCGTGGGTCTTCCTGGTGCAGGCCTCCGAGAAGACGACCGGCGTTCTGGTCACGGGTCTCGCCGTCGTCGGTGTGCTCGTCTTCGGGCGCCTCGGGCTGATGCTGATCCTGTCCGTCGCGCACGCCCGGCGGGTCCGCCGGCGCGGCTTTGGCCGGGGTGCGACCGTCACGGAACCCGTGTCCGTCCTCGTGCCCGCCTACAACGAGGCCAAGTGCATCGAACAGACGGTCCGTTCCCTCGTCGCCAGTGACCATCCCATCGAGGTGCTGGTCATCGACGACGGGTCGACCGACGGCACCGCCCGCATCGTCGAGAACCTCGCCCTGCCCGGCGTACGCGTCGTCCGGCAGCTCAACGCCGGCAAGCCCGCCGCCCTCAACCGGGGCATCGCCAACGCCCGGTACGACCTGATCGTGATGATGGACGGCGACACCGTCTTCGAACCGACCACCGTCCGCGAACTGGTGCAGCCCTTCGGCGACCCGCGCGTGGGCGCCGTCGCGGGCAACGCCAAGGTCGGCAACCGGGACTCCCTCATCGGCGCGTGGCAGCACATCGAGTACGTGATGGGCTTCAACCTCGACCGCCGCATGTACGACGTGCTGCGCTGCATGCCGACGATCCCCGGCGCGGTCGGCGCGTTCCGGCGCACCGCACTGGAACGCGTCGGCGGCATGAGCGACGACACGCTCGCCGAGGACACCGACATCACCATGGCCCTGCACCGCGACGGCTGGCACGTGGTGTACGCGGAGAAGGCCATCGCCTGGACCGAGGCCCCGGAGTCCGTCCAGCAGCTGTGGTCCCAGCGCTACCGCTGGTCGTACGGCACGATGCAGGCGATCTGGAAGCACCGCCGCTCCCTCGTCGAGCGGGGCCCCTCGGGCCGCTTCGGCCGGGTGGGACTGCCGCTCGTGTCGATGTTCATGGTCGTGGCACCCCTGCTGGCCCCGCTCATCGACGTGTTCCTCCTGTACGGGCTGGTGTTCGGCCCGACGGAGAAGACCATCGGCGCCTGGCTGGGCGTCCTCGCCGTACAAGGGGTGTGCGCGGCCTACGCGTTCCACCTGGACAAGGAACGCATGACCCACCTGATCTCGCTCCCGCTCCAGCAACTCCTCTACCGCCAGCTGATGTACGTCGTCCTGCTCCAGTCCTGGATCACCGCCCTCACCGGCGGCCGGCTGCGCTGGCAGAAGCTCCGGCGTACCGGCGCGGTGGGCCTGCCCGGGGCCGGTGCCCCCGCGAACCGGCCGCAGACGGACGGGAGGCCCGTCGGATGACCACGCACGCCACCCCCGTCACCGAGGCCGCGCCGCAGCAGCCGGCCTCCGGCAGGAAGCCCGGCCGCGACCGGTACTTCGATCTGCTGCGCGCCCTCGCGCTGTTCCGTGTCGTGCTGTACCACCTCACCGGCTGGGCCTGGCTGCCGCTGGTGTTCCCGTCCATGGGCGTGATGTTCGCCCTCGCCGGCAACCTCATGGCCCGCTCGCTGAAGCGCCCGCCCGTCCAGGTGATCCGCGGCCGGATGCGCCGGCTGCTGCCCCCACTGTGGCTGCTGGGCGCCGTGGGCGTCACCGGCATGGTCCTCCAGGGCTGGGGGCCGGACGCCGACGGGCACCCCGGCTGGTGGCTGCTCCACCTCACCTTCTGGATCGTCCCGCTCAGCGACCCGCCGTACGCGGAGGGCCTGCCCGGGCTCCACGGTTACGTCGGCGAGAACTGGGCCGCCGACCTCGCGGGCCCGCTGTGGTACCTCCGCGCCTACCTCTGGTACGTCCTGCTGTCCCCGATGCTCCTGAAGGCCCTGCGCGCGATGCCGGTGGTCACGCTCGCCCTGCCGATCGCCCTGGCCGTGGCCTTCGAGCGGGGCTACCTCACCCTGCCGGGCGAGCGGATCCCCTCGGCGCTCACCGACTTCTCCACCTTCGGCGCCTGCTGGATCCTCGGCATGGCCCACCAGGAGGGCATCCTGGCGCGGCTGCCGCGCTACGTCGTCCCGTCCGTGGCACCCGCCATCGCCCTGGCCGGCCTCTGGTACGCCCTGCACCACGGCTTCGGCCCGGGCAACGACCTGGACAGCATGCCCCTGGCGCAGGCCCTGTGGTCCTTCGGCACGGTGCTCCTGCTGCTGCACGTCAGCCCGTCCTGGTCCGAGTGGCCGCGCCGGCTGCGCCGCTGGGCCGGGCCGGTCGGCCTGCTCAACTCCCGGGCCGTGACCATCTACCTCTGGCACAACATCTGCATCCTCATCGCCGCGACCCTGTGGGACCGGCTGTGGAGCGTCACGGTGCTGGAGCAGAACGTGCCCGGGCTGCTGGAGAGCCCTTGGCCGGTGCTGGCGCTGGCGTGGGTGCTGATCGGCGGCTGCGTCATGGCGTTCGGCTGGGTCGAGGACCTGGCGGCGAGGCAGAAGCCCCGGTTGTGGCCGAAAAGTGAGCCTCGGGTGAGGGTTCGAGGGACCCGGAGGCGAGCGGCACCCGGCGGCTAAGCTGGGCCGGCATCGGCGGGGGCGGACGATGAGCGGCCCTTGTCCGGGGCCCCTTTTCGGTCGCAGGTGAGAGAACGACAGTGACAGAAGCACCGACAGCAGAGCCGGCCGGACCGCGCGCGCCGGTCTTCGGGCTGATCACGCCCGAGGACTGGTACCGCATTCCGCTCCTGCCCGCCGACCACCGCGAGGCGTCCGTGAGGGCCCTGGTCAAGCGGCAGTTCGCGGGCGTCGACGACCAGCCCGTACTGCGCCGCAAGGCCGAGGAGCAGTTGCTCGGCACGGCCGAGGCCGCCGTTCAGCAGGGCGGCGTGGTGCTGTACCTGTCGTTCCTGGAGGCCGGCGGCATCCCGCTGTCGGCTTCCCTGCTGGTCTCCCGTCTGTACGAGAGGTTCGACGGCCTGGACGCCGTCGCCGCCCTGGCCGGCTCCGGCGAGGTCACGCTGGAGGCGCTGCCCGCCGTGGGGCGCGTGGCCCGGCTGCGGAGGCAGGAGCGGACGAAGCAGTCGCGCAAGCTGGGCTCCGAGTTCGAGGACACCGTCGTCGAGTACTTCGTACCGGTCCCGGGCCGCGACGAGGTGCTGATGCTGACCTTCAGCACACCGCTGGAGCCGATCGCGGACGCCATGGTGGAGTTGTTCGACGCGGTGGCCGGAACCTTGCGCTGGCAGCACCGCCAGGAGGAGCGGACGGGGGAGGAGCGGGAATGAGCGGGAAGCTCAAGGTCTCGACCCAGGATCTGGAGACGGCCGGAACCGGGCTGCGGACGGTGGCGACCGAGCTGGAAGGGCTCGACAAGCTCATGGACGCCTACGACCGCCGCACGGTCGGCCACCAGGCGCTGCACGACCGGCTGCAGGAGTTCTCCGACGGCTGGGACGACAACCGCAAGAAGATGATCGAGGAGATCCAGGGGCTCGGGACGATGGCCAAGGAGGCCGGGAAGGCGTACACCGCGCTCGACACCGCGCTGTACGACGCGCTCACGGGCAAGGGGAAGAAGAAGTGACCCGCCCCGCCGACCACCGGTGGGAGGTGCTGGGGGAGAGCGGCGACCCCGTGCCCGGCGACGTCACCGACATGAAGGCCCTCGCCCGCCGGTTCACCGCCACCGCCGAGACCATCACCAAGACCGCCGACGCGCTGCGCCGGATCGGCGACCTGGAGAGCTGGGACTCCGAGGCCGGCCGCGCCTTCGCCGAGAAGGCGACCGACACCGCGAAGACGGTGAGCAAGGCCTACGACCGCTATGCGGACGCCGGAGTCGCCCTCAAGGACTACTCCACCGACCTGGAGACCATCCAGGAGGAGGCGGACAAGCTCCTCAGCCAGGCGGAGACCAAGCACAACAGCCTCTCCACCGCCAAGTCCAAGGCGGACAACCCGCCGAAGGGCACCGACGACGCCGGGCAGAACAAGCTCGACAAGGCCGTCACCGACCTCCAGGAGGGGCTGGACGGGCTGCGCGGTCAGCTCGACAAGCTGAAGACCCGTCACAAGGAGGCCGGCGACAAGGCCGCCAAGCGCATCCACGACACCACCGAGGGCGACGGCCTCAACGACAGCTGGCTGGACGACCTGCGCGACACCCTGAAGATGGTCAGCGACATCGCGGGAGCCATCGCCGCCGTCTGCGGGGTGCTGTCCCTGCTCGTCGGCTGGATCCCCGTCATCGGACAGGCCCTGGCCGGAGTGCTCGGCACCATCGCCCTGGTGATGACGGCGGTCTCACTGGTCTGCCATGTGCTGCTCGCCATCAACGGCGACGGCTCCTGGGGCGACGTGGCGATCGACGCGCTGGGCCTCGCCACGTTCGGTATCGGACGGGTCTTCTCCGCGGGCGGCAAGGCCGCCGCCGTCGTCGGCCGCAGCCGCGTCTGGACGGCGGCCACACAGTACGTGCGCGGCTGGAACCCGGGCATGAACTCGGCCGCGCGGCGCGCGCTCGTCGAGTCCATGGTCGGGGCGCGGGCCGGAGCGCGCCCCGGGGCCGCCCTGCCGGACGTGGGCCTGCGGGCGGCCTTCCGCGGACTGCCGAGCTCCTTCGCGGACGACCTGGCGAGCATCCGGGGCAACTGGCGGGACCTGTTCAAGGTCGGCGACAACCTCTCGGCGGCCCGCGACGCCTACAACGCCGCCGGAGCCCGCGGGCTGGCCAGCATGTACGCGGGGCCCGGCATGGTCGACGAACTCGCGCGCATCAAGAACATCGACCCGGCGGACCTGCGGTTCATCGGCACACCCGACGCGTTCAAGCAGGCCATGGCCTACAACGCCATCGGTCTCGGCGGCACCGGGACGGGCGCGGCCTCCGACACCAACAGCTTCGTCGGCCTGTTCGGCGGCGAGCCGGAGATCGACGTCACCGGCCCGGACGCGTCCCTGGCCGGACGGTGAGCCCGGCCATGACGAACCCGGCGGACTGGCGGGAGTGCCGGGTCGCGCTGCCCGCCCACCACAACTGGCTGGTCCTGGACCTGCGCAGCGAGGACCCCGAGGACTGGGCGCGCGCCCTCGCCGGACAGCATCTCGGCGGTGACGTCCCCGAGGAGTGGCGGGAGGCCTTCGCGGCGGATCTGCTCTGGTACTGGGGCGCGGCCGTGCGGCAGGGCGCCCTGTGCGCGGCGGTCCAGGCCCCCAAGGACGGGCCGGTCGTCGCCGGTTGCACGGTGCGGGAGCTGACCGTCCCGGCGGAATCGAGGACCGTGGCCGCCTTCCGGGCGGAGGCGGAGCGCGCGGAAGGCCCCTGCTTCGGCGGGGAGCAGGTCCTCACCGAGGTCGAACTGCCCCTGGGGCCGGCCCTGCGCGTGCACCGCCAGGAGCCGACGGACCCGGACGCGGACAGCGGAACCATCGTGGAGGGAGTGGCCCATTACGTCCTGCCGCGTCGGCATCCCACCGCGCTGGAATGCCGGCTGCTGTGGACGTCCCTGGGGCTCGGCGCGGAACTCGTCAAGGTCGCCGACGAACTGGCGGACTCACTCCGCCTGGCGTGACGCGGCAAAACCCCCGCGCTTGCCGAACACATCCCCGAGCCCGAACCGCTCCCAGGGGACCATCGCCAGCGGCATCCAGCTGAACCCGACGGCGAACACGGCCACGACGGTGGTGAGCTGAGCCGGGAGGAACCAGCCCAGCTGGGCGACGAGCAACGCCACGACCAGCAGGCAGACGTCGAACGCCAGCACGGCCAGCACCTTGCGTGCGGCGGCTGCCGGGCCGACCCGGGGAGTGTTCTCGTTCCCGCGCACCATGCCGAAGAGGATCACCGGCAGCATCAGCCCGGTCAGCCCGCCGACCGCGATGCCGCCCACGACCAGGGCGTTGTTCCCGTCGTCGGGCACCATGCCCGACAGCGGGGCCGCGTCCACCGCGTCGCCCAGCAGGGCCACGGCCGCGAACGCGCCGAGCGTCGCCGTCGCCAGCACGAGGAGCATGCCCGCTCCGAAGGCCACGTTTGCGGCAAAGGAGCGCTGCGGGCGCCGCGCCTCGGGCCGTTCGGCCCCCGACTCAGCGGACATGGACTCTCCCCTTCCCGTGTGGGGTCCGCTAGAGGATAACGGGACCCCGTTCCCTGGGGCTTTCCCGGTGTGGAAAACTGCCCGGGTTGCGCCTGTGAACAACTGTGCCCAGTGGGCGTCCGGGGGAGCGGTGGGATGAGTAAGCGGCAGACACAGAAGATGCTGCGGCTGATGGCGAGCGGCGAACCGGTCGAGCTCACCAGCCCGATGGCGTCCGTGAAGAAGCTCGCCCGGCTGGCCTTCGTCGCCCAGCAGTTCGGCTACGAGTACGCGGACGTCCGGCAGAGCAGCGGCCGCAACGGCGCGCTCACCATGCTGATCCTGCCCGACCCCAGCCCGCAGGCGCGGGCCCGGGCCGCACAGAACTGGGCGCAGTACCCCGACGCCGCCGACGGCGTCTCCCTCCCGCCGCTCGTGCCGGACGCCTTCGAACTCCTCAAGGCCCGCATCAACTTCGACCTCACCGGCAAGAACGCCGAGAAGCGCATGGGCTACGGGGCGCTCGGCGTCACGATCGGCTGCGTGGTCCTCGCCTTCCGGTCCGGCGGTGAGTCCTTCGACTTCATCGCGGCGGGTGTGGTGTGGCTCGTGATCATGGCGATCCTCGGTATCGGGCTGCTGGTCACGCGGGGGCGCAACGCGAAGTTCGCCGCGCGCTTGCAGGCGGCCGGCTTCCAGCCGGTGACCGACGAGAACGGTCGGGTGCGGTACCTGCCGCCCGGGGCGCAGCCGCCCGGGCACGGCAATCCGTTCGGGGCAGGCCCGTACGGCGGCGGACAGGAGGCCGGGACGCCGGGGTACGCGGGTGCGCCGGGCCGGCCGCCCGGGGCGCCGACTCCGGCCGCCGGCGCCCTCGCGGGTTACGGACAACAGACACCGGGCCCGTACGCCCAGCCCGCCCCTGGCCCGTATCCCGGGCAGCCCGCCCCCGGCCCGTATCCCGGGCAGCCCGCGCCGGGTCCGTCTCCCGCGCAGTCCGCGCCGGGGCCGTACGGAGGCCAGTCGGCCCCTGGTCCCTACGCTGGGCAGCAGGCCTCTGGCCCGTACCCCGGCCAGCCGGCCCCTGGCCCGTATCCCGGGCAGTCCGCCCCCGGTCCGTACGGAGGGCAGTCGGCCCCCGGCCCGTACCCCGGCCAGCCCGCCCCCGGCCCGTACCCGGGTCAGCCCGCTCCGGGTCCGTACGGAAGCCAGCCGGCACCTGGCCCGTACGCCCAGCCGTACCCCCACCCCCAGCAGAATCCCCCCGCGCAGCCCCCGCAACGCTGACAGACGCCACGTAACCTCTCATCCCGCCGCAGGGCGGGGTGAGAGCAAAGTTCCCTCGCGGTCACCCGCTGGCACAGTCACGAAACGCGTCCTCCCTACCTTCGGGACCAGCACTCATGGAACGACCGAGTCCCGGAGCAAGTGGAGGCGTCATGACAGGCCCTGGCACGGCACCCGCACCCCCGAGCAGGGGCGGACGCTGGATCCAGCACTGGGATCCGGAAAACGAGACCTTCTGGAAGGAGACGGGCGAGAAGATCGCCCGCCGGAACCTCTTCTTCTCCGTCCTCTCCGAGCACATCGGGTTCTCGATCTGGACCCTGTGGTCCGTTCTGGTCCTCTTCATGGGCCCGGAGTACGGGCTGACCCCGGCCGACAAGTTCATGCTGACCTCGATGGTCACGCTGGTCGGCGCCGTCGTCCGCGTCCCCTACACCTTCGCCGTCGCGATCTTCGGCGGCCGGAACTGGACGATCATCTCCGCCAGCCTTCTGCTCGTCCCGAGCGTCGCGGCGTTCATGGTGATGAAGCCCGGCACCTCCTTCTCCACCTTCCTCCTCGTCGGCCTGCTCGCGGGCATCGGCGGCGGCAACTTCGCCTCCTCCATGACCAACATCAACGCCTTCTTCCCGCTGCGGAAGAAGGGTTGGGCCCTCGGTCTGAACGCGGGCGGCGGCAACATCGGCGTGCCGGTGATCCAGCTGGCCGCCCTCGCGATCATCGGCGCCGGCGGCGGGCCGCGCGTACTGCTCGGGATCTACATCCCGCTGGTCCTCGTCGCCGCCGTCATGGCCGCGCTCTTCATGGACAACATCGAGAACGTGAAGAACGACACCGGCGCCGCCAAGGACGCCGCGCGGGACGCCCACACGTGGATCATGTCCTTCCTCTACATCGGAACCTTCGGGTCGTTCATCGGCTACAGCTTCGCCTTCGGGCAGGTTCTGACGAACCAGTTCGGACGCACCCCGCTGGAGGCGGCGTACGTCACCTTCATCGGTCCGCTCCTCGGCTCGCTGATCCGTCCCCTGGGCGGCTGGATGGCCGACAAGTACGGCGGTGCGAAGATCACTCTGTGGAACTACGTCGGTATGGGCGCGGCGACCGCCGTCCTCATCCCCGCCAGCATGGAGAAGTCGCTGGCGCTGTTCACCATCGCGTTCGTGGTGCTGTTCGTGCTCACGGGTATCGGCAACGGCTCGGCGTTCAAGATGATCCCGGGCATCTTCCAGAACAAGGCCCTCGCCAAGGGACTGAGGGGCGAGGCGGCCGCGGCCTACGGACGCCGGCTCTCCGGCGCCTCCATGGGACTCATCGGCGCGGTGGGCGCGCTCGGCGGCGTCGGCATCAACCTCGCCTTCCGCCAGTCCTTCCTCTCCTACGGCTCCGGCACCGGGGCGTTCGTCGCCTTCCTCGCCTTCTACGCGGTCTGCTTCGCGGTCACCTGGTCCGTATACCTTCGCCGTACGACCCCCCGGGTACCCGTCACGACGGCCACCTCGGAGGCGGAGCCGCAGCTCAGCTACGCCAAGGTGTGACGTAACACCAGCGACATGATGCCGATCCGGGCCTGTCACGAGCCGTTGACAGGCTCGATCGGCATGTAGGTACGCCGTACCCATGAAGTACGACGACTCGAGTGCGGGACGAGAGCCATGTACGAGGAAGAACAGCGACCGGACCACGGACCCCTGGCGGGTTTCACCGTGGGTGTGACGGCCGCGCGCCGGGCCGACGAGCTGGGGACGCTGCTCCAGCGGCGCGGTGCCGCCGTCATGCACGCCCCTGCCCTGCGGATCGTGCAGCTCGCCGACGACAGTGAACTGCTGGGCGCGACGAAGGAGCTCATCCGCCAGGTGCCGGACATCGTGGTCGCCACGACCGCGATCGGCTTCCGGGGCTGGGTCGAGGCCGCCGACGGCTGGGGGCTCGGCGACGATCTGCTGTCACGGCTCGGCGGTGCGCGGATCCTGGCGCGCGGGCCCAAAGTGAAGGGCGCGGTCCGGGCCGCCGGGCTGACGGAGGAGTGGTCGCCGTCGTCGGAGTCCATGGCCGAGGTGCTCGACCGGCTGCTGGAGGAGGGCGTCGACGGGCAGCGGATCGCGATCCAGCTGCACGGTGAGCCGCTGCCCGGGTTCGTCGAGTCGCTGCGCGAGGGCGGGGCCGAGGTCGTGGGCGTGCCCGTCTACCGGTGGATGCCGCCGGAGGACATCGCCCCGGTGGACCGCCTGCTGGACGCGGCGGTCTGCCGGGGTGTGGACGCGCTGACCTTCACCAGTGCCCCGGCCGCGGCCTCCCTGCTCTCCCGCGCGGAGGAGCGCGGGATGCTGCCCGAGGTGCTGGAGGCCCTGAGCCACGACGTGCTGCCGGCCTGCGTGGGCCCGGTCACCGCCCTGCCGTTGCAGTCCCGCGGCATCGACACGATCCAGCCCGAGCGGTTCCGGCTCGGCCCCCTGGTCCAGCTCCTCGCCAAGGAGTTGCCCGGCCGGGCGCGCGCGCTGCCGATCGCCGGGCACCGGGTGGAGATCCGCGGCCACGCCGTCCTGGTCGACGGCGAACTCAAGCCCGTGCCGCCCGCCGGCATGTCCCTGCTGCGCTCCCTGTCCCGCCGCCCCGGCTGGGTGGTCGCCCGCGCGGAACTCCTGCGCGCCCTGCCCGGCTCCGGTCGTGACGAGCACGCGGTCGAGACGGCCATGGCCCGGCTCCGCACCGCCCTCGGCACCCCGAAGCTGATCCAGACGGTGGTCAAACGGGGGTACCGCCTCGCCCTGGACCCGGCGGCGGAGACGAAGTACGCGGACGCCTGAGCGCGTCCGCGGGTTGAGCGAGATACCGCCAGGCCGGCACGAGAGCGGCTAGTGCGAGGGGTTTCCGGCGCCGGAGTGGGCAGGCACTGTAAGAGGGAACGGTTTCCCAGCCCTCTCACTGGCACCTCACCGGACCCTCGCGACCGGGGTGCAACCCCTAGGCGGTGACAGGCACATGGCACTGGGTACGGCCACGGCCCCGTACGAACTGCGCTTCGATGCCGGGCGGATCTGCCTCGACCTGCTCTCCACCACGCATCCGGAGGAACGGTTCGGCTCCGTGGACGTGCTGCGCGCCTGGATCATCGGCTCCGGGCTGGTCCCGGCGGACACCGCCCTGGCCCACGCCGACGCCGCCTGGCTGGTCGCCTTCCGCGAACTGCGCGGCCAGATCGACCGGTTGGTGCGCGGCTGGCCGGGATCCGGAGCCCGGGCGTACGACGTCGCGCTGGCGCGGGTCAACGACCTCGCCCGGGCCGCGCCCCCCGCCCCGCGGGCGGTCCGCGGCGGAGACGGCGAGCTCATACGGCAGTTGGACGGCCCGCCCGGCTGCCCCGCCCTGCTCGCGGCCGTCGCCCGGGACGCCGTGGACCTGCTGACCGACCCCCTCGCCCGCGCGGCCCTGCGCCAGTGCGAGGGCGACAACTGCCCGATCGTGTACCTCGACACCTCCCGGGGGCGCCGGAGGCGCTGGTGCTCCAGCGAGGTCTGCGGAAACCGCGAACGGGTCGCCCGGCACCGCCGCCGCGCCGCACTCACCCGGGCTTAAGTCCCTTTTGCCCCTCAGCGCAAGGCAGTCGGGTGGCCGGTGCACCCAATTCCCCTGTCCTAAATGCGACTTCTGTGGACGCGCTGTCGAAGTGATTTCGATTACATACCGTTTACCTACGCACCCGTAGGGAAAGCCTGGCTTGATCTGATCGGTGTGGCGGAAATGTAAAGAATACGGGGTGGGAATGTGCTCCCATGTCCCCCTCGTCACGTCACTTCGAAGAAATCTGTCACGCCTCTTTGAACGCCCAACACCTCGCGTCCGTACGGCATGGGGAGCGACCGACTGGGGGAACCCCCGGACACCGGAGGTGGGCGTGCGCAAGGATTCCGTCGTGGCCAATGAACGTGCACCGAGGGCCCGACATCGCATGTCCCAGCCCTCGGAACCCGACGAGGAGCTGATGCGTGCGCTCTATCGCGAACACGCCGGACCCCTGCTGGCATACGTCCTGCGCCTGGTCGCCGGAGACCGGCAGCGCGCCGAGGACGTCGTGCAGGAGACGCTCATCCGTGCCTGGAAGAACGCCGGTCAGCTCAATAGGGCGACCGGATCGGTACGCCCCTGGCTGGTGACGGTCGCCCGGCGCATCGTCATCGACGGCCACCGCAGCCGGCAGGCCCGGCCGCAGGAGGTCGACCCGTCGCCGCTGGAGGTCATCCCCGCGGAGGACGAGATCGACAAGGCGCTGTGGCTGATGACTCTGTCGGACGCACTCGACGACCTGACCCCCGCCCACCGGGAGGTGCTCGTCGAGACGTACTTCAAGGGGCGTACCGTCAATGAGGCGGCCGAAACCCTGGGCATACCCAGCGGAACCGTCCGCTCCAGGGTGTTCTACGCCCTGCGTTCGATGAAGCTGGCACTGGAGGAGCGGGGGGTGACGGCGTGATGAGTGTTTACGGGGGTAACCAGGGGTTCGGTACGGGAGGCATGGGTATGTCTGGACCCATGCAGGAATCTCCGGTGCCGAACGAGCACGAGACCGTCGGCGCCTACGCTCTCGGCATCCTCGACGACGCCGAGGCAACCGCTTTCGAAGCCCACCTCGCGACCTGCGAATGGTGCGCCCAGCAGCTCGACGAGCTGGCCGGCATGGAGCCCATGCTCGCCGCCCTCGCCGACCTGCCCGGTTCCGGCAGCACACCCGCGATCGGCGAGTCGCTGTCCGCGAAGCCCCGGCCGCGCCTGGTGGAGAAGCTGGTCGACGAGGTCGCCGACCGCCGCGCCCAGAAGCGCCGCCGCAGTTTCTACATGGTGGCCGCGGCCGGCGCGCTGATCATCGGCGGCCCCTTCGTCGCGGTCGCGACGAACAGCGGCGGTGACGGCGGCGGCGCGGAGAACCGCCCGCTCGCGGCCAGCCCCGCCAAGGAAGCGTTCGACGGCATCTCCGACAAGATCTCGGCCACCGACCCGAGCACCAAGGTCACCGCCACGGTCGCCCTCCAGAAGAAGGACTGGGGGACGGGCGTGGTCACGGAGCTGAAGAACGTCAAGGGCCCGCTGAAGTGCGCCCTCGTCGCAGTCGGCAAGAACGGCGAGCGGGAGACCCTGTCCTCCTGGTCCGTCCCGGAATGGGGATACGGCCTGCCGGACGCCAAGTCCGAGAAGGCCAAGGAGCCCCTGTACGTCCAGGGCGGTGCCGCCTTCAAGCCGAACGAGATCGATCATTTCGAGGTAGTCACCTTCGACGGCAAGCGGCTGGTAGAGGTCGACGCGTAGCCTTACCGGGTCCCCTTCGCGTACGGTGGACGGCTGCCCAGCACGTCAGAAGGGGGCCCGGTGGCCGCTCAGGCTCAGCAGGAAACCGCGCTCGACTCCCTGAGAGACAGAGAGATCAGCGTCGAACAGGAACACCTGGACCGGGTGTACCGGCGCCTCGAGGAGAAGATCCACGAGGCCGAGTTCCTCATGAACGACGCGGCCCAGCGCGGCCAGGTCGGCACGCCCGGCGCGCTCGCCGAGCGGGACGCCCAGGTCTTCCGGGCCGGCATACACCTCAGCCGGCTGAACAACGAGTTCGAGGACTTCCTCTTCGGCCGCATCGACCTGCTGCGCGGCAAGGACGGCAAGAAGGGCCCCGACGGCGCGTACACCGCCGTGGAGCCCGCCGAGGGCGCGGTCCGGGAGGACAGCACCGCCGACATCGCCGAGACGCTGCACATCGGCCGCATCGGCGTCCTCGACCAGGACTACGCCCCACTGGTCATCGACTGGCGGGCCCCGGCCGCCGCCCCCTTCTACCGGTCGACGCCCGTGGACCCCGGCCGGGTCGTCCGCCGCCGGGTCATCCGCTCCAAGGGCCGCAAGGTGCTCGGCGTCGAGGACGACCTGATGCGCCCCGAGCTGACGGCCTTCCTCGACGGCCACGAGCTGCCCGTCATCGGCGACGGTGCCCTGATGGCCGCGCTCGGCCAGGCCCGCAGCCACACCATGCGCGACATCGTCGCCTCCATCCAGGCCGAGCAGGACCTGGTCATCCGCGCCCCCGCCGCCTCCGTGACATACGTCGAGGGCGGCCCCGGCACCGGCAAGACCGCCGTCGCCCTGCACCGCGCGGCCTACCTCCTCTACCAGGACCGGCGCCGGTACGCGGGCGGCATCCTGATCGTCTCCCCGACCCCGCTGCTCGTCGCCTACACCGAGGGCGTGCTGCCCTCCCTCGGCGAGGAGGGCCAGGTCGCCATCCGCGCCATCGGCTCACTCGTCGACGGCGCCGAGGCCACGCTCTACGACTCCCCGTCCGTGGCCCGCGCCAAGGGCTCGTCCCGCATGCTCAAGGTGCTGCGCAAGGCCGCGCGCGGAGCCCTGGAGCTGAACGATGCACCGACCCGGCTGCGCGTGGTCGCCTTCGGCCGCCGCCTGGAACTGGAGGCCGAGCAGCTGGCGGACATCCGCCGCGCCGCCCTCGGCGGCACCGCCCCCGTGAACCTGCTGCGCCCACGCGCCCGCAAGCTCCTCCTGGACGCCCTGTGGGAGCAGTCCGGCGCGGCCGGCCGGCACACCGACCCGGAGCTCGCCGCCGAGCTGCGCTCCTCCTTCGACGAGGACATCACCTCCGAGGACGCCTTCATCGCCTTCCTCGACGCCTGGTGGCCGGAGCTGACCCCGGCGGCCGTCCTGGCCGCCATGGCCGACGAGCGGCGCCTCGGCCGCTGGGCCCGCCGCATCCTCAACCCCGGTGAGATCCGCAAGGTCGCCCGCTCCCTCAGGCGCGACGGCTACTCGGTGCACGACATCGCGATGCTCGACGAACTCCAGGCCGTCCTCGGCTCCCCGGCCCGCCCCCGCAGGAAGCGCGAGCTCGACCCGCTCGACCAGCTCACCGGCCTGGAGGAGCTGATGCCGGTGCGCGAGGAGTCGCAGCGCGAGCGCGCCGAGCGCCTCGCGCAGGAGCGCACCGAGTACGCCCACGTCATCGTCGACGAGGCCCAGGACCTCACCCCGATGCAATGGCGCATGGTCGGCCGCCGCGGCCGGCACGCCACCTGGACGGTCGTCGGCGACCCGGCCCAGTCCTCCTGGTCCGACCCGGACGAGGCCGCCGAGGCCCGCGACGAGGCCCTCGGCACCCGCCCGCGCCGCCGCTTCGAGCTCACCGTGAACTACCGCAACCCGGCCGAGATCGCCGAGCTGGCCTCGAAGGTACTCGCGCTGGCCATGCCCGGCTCCCTGTCCCCGAAGGCGGTCCGCTCCACGGGCGTCGAGCCGCGCTTCACGGTCGTGGGAGACACGTTGGCCGAAACCGTCCGTGCCGAGGCGGCCCGGCTGCTGGAGCGCGTCGACGGCACGGTCGGCGTGGTCGTCGCCATGCAGCGCCGCGAGGAGGCCCGGCGCTGGCTCGCCGGGCTCGGCGACCGGGTGGTGGCACTCGGCAGCCTGGAGGCCAAGGGCCTGGAGTACGACGCGACGGTCGTGGTCTCCCCGGCGGAGATCGCCGACGAGTCCCCGGCCGGTCTGCGTGTGCTCTATGTCGCACTGACCCGGGCCACCCAGCAGCTCACGGTCGTCTCGGCGGACCGGGACGAGCCGGACGCGGCGGGAGTACCGGACCTGCTCAGGGACTGATTCCGGTCCGCCGGCGGGACCGCGCCCCGATACCCACTTGCCGGCGAAATGAACTCCCGCTATGGGAATGGCCTTACGGGATCTGTTTGTTAGCCTGGATGTGGCACCGGCCCGATCCAAGCCCCCGGGCCCAACCATCGTCGCTACGAGCGACCACTTGCCGCGAGGCGAGCATGGCGGGTCGGTGCCGCCTACTTCGGAAGAGACCCACGTCAGCGTGACGTGGGTCTCTTTTTGCTGGCCTGTTCCGCGAACAAAACGTTCGCAATCGAGGGTGGCTACCTGCTACTCAGCGGTAGGTGCGACGATCGGACGGCACAACTCAGCGTCAGGTGAAAGCAGAGGAAGTCGGCCATGGCAACGGCGCCCAGCGTCTCCTACTCGATGACGGTCCGGCTGGAGGTGCCCGCGAGCGGAACCGCCGTCTCGCAGCTCACCACCGCCGTGGAGTCCTCCGGAGGCTCGGTGACCGGCCTCGACGTCACCGCATCCGGTCACGAGAAGCTCCGTATCGACGTCACCATCGCGGCCTCGTCGACCGCGCACGCGGACGAGATCGTCGAGGAACTCCGCGGCATCGAGGGCGTCACGCTGGGCAAGGTCTCGGACCGGACCTTCCTCATGCACCTCGGCGGCAAGATCGAGATGGCGTCCAAGCACCCCATCCGCAACCGTGACGACCTGTCCATGGTCTACACGCCGGGCGTCGCCCGCGTCTGCATGGCGATCGCCGAGAACCCCGAGGACGCCCGCCGCCTCACCATCAAGCGCAACTCCGTTGCGGTCGTGACGGACGGCTCGGCCGTGCTGGGTCTGGGCAACATCGGCCCGAAGGCCGCCCTGCCGGTCATGGAGGGCAAGGCGGCCCTCTTCAAGCGGTTCGCGGGCATCGACGCCTGGCCGATCTGCCTCGACACTCAGGACACCGACGCGATCGTCGAGATCGTCAAGGCGATCGCCCCGGGCTTCGCGGGCATCAACCTGGAGGACATCTCCGCCCCCCGCTGCTTCGAGATCGAGGCCCGGCTGCGCGAGGCCCTCGACATCCCCGTCTTCCACGACGACCAGCACGGCACCGCGATCGTCGTCCTCGCCTCGCTCACGAACGCCCTGCGCGTCACGGGCAAGGCGATCGAGAACATCCGGGTCGTCATGTCCGGCGCCGGCGCGGCCGGTACGGCCATCCTGAAACTGCTGCTGGCCGCGGGCGTCAAGAACGCCGTCGTCGCCGACATCCACGGCGTCGTGCACGCCGGCCGCGAGGACCTGGTGGACGCCGCCCCGGACTCGGCGCTGCGCTGGATCGCCGACAACACCAACCCCGAGAGCCTGACCGGCACGCTCAAGGAGGCCGTGCGCGGCGCCGACGTCTTCATCGGCGTCTCGGCCCCGAACGTCCTCGACGGCGACGACGTGGCCGCCATGGCCGAGGGGGCCATCGTGTTCGCGCTCGCGAACCCCGACCCCGAGGTCGACCCGGCAATCGCCCGTCAGACCGCGGCCGTTGTGGCCACCGGCCGTTCCGACTTCCCGAACCAGATCAACAACGTGCTGGTCTTCCCGGGTGTCTTCCGCGGTCTGCTGGACGCCCAGTCGCGCACGGTCAACACCGAGATGATGCTCGCGGCGGCGAAGGCCCTCGCGGACGTGGTGACCGAGGACGAGCTGAACCCGAACTACATCATCCCGAGCGTCTTCAACGACAAGGTCGCGGGCGCGGTCGCCGGGGCGGTGCGGGAGGCCGCGAAGGCGGTCGGCGCGGCGGCGACGACCTCGCAGCCGTAGGGCGACGGCCCTGCGGCCGTTGTGAGGATTGCCACGACTGGCCTGGCAACGGCGCGTCGGGGAACCCGACCCCTTGGGCCGCCCTCTATCGTGTCGGCCAGGCTCAGGCCCTCTTTTCGTGTGACTCCCATGGGTGTTCTCACGACTCCTGCGGGTGCCGGATTGGCTTTCCCGCCGCAGGTAGAGGCAGGATGCGTCCCTGGGCGCGAGGGTCTGACGACGGACCCGGGTCCGGGGACTCACGGAGGACCCTGGCAGCATCGGCTTCGATCTGACGCCTTCAACGGCAAGATGAACACGGGAGTAACAACATGAACCGCAGTGAGCTGGTGGCCGCGCTGGCCGACCGCGCCGAGGTGACCCGCAAGGACGCCGACGCCGTTCTGGCCGCGTTCGCCGACGTGGTCGGCGACATCGTCTCCAAGGGGGACGAGAAGGTCACCATCCCCGGCTTCCTGACCTTCGAGCGCACCCACCGTGCCGCTCGCACCGCCCGCAACCCGCAGACCGGCGAGCCCATCCAGATCCCCGCCGGTTACAGCGTGAAGGTCTCCGCGGGCTCGAAGCTCAAGGAAGCCGCGAAGGGCAAGTAACCCTGCCGTTCGTACGCCCATGGTGTACGGACCACAGTGAGTGACATCAAAGGGGCGGCCACCCGAACCGGGTGGCCGCCCCTTTGGCGTCACTGCCCGCGCCGCTACCCGAGCGCCTTGCCCGGCAGCTCGACCTTCGCACCGAGCTCCACGAGCTTCTCCATGAAGTTCTCGTAGCCGCGGTTGATCAGGCCGATGCCGTGGACGCGGGACGTGCCCTGGGCCGCCAGTGCCGCGATGAGGTACGAGAAGCCGCCGCGGAGGTCGGGGATGACCAGATCGGCGCCCTGGAGCTTGGTGGGGCCGGAGACGACGGCAGAGTGCAGGAAGTTGCGCTGGCCGAAGCGGCAGTTCGAGCCGCCCAGGCACTCGCGGTAGAGCTGGATGTGCGCGCCCATCTGGTTCAGGGCGGAGGTGAAGCCGAGACGGGACTCGTAGACCGTCTCGTGGATGATGGACAGGCCCGTGGCCTGGGTCAGGGCCACCACCAGCGGCTGCTGCCAGTCGGTCTGGAAGCCGGGGTGGACGTCCGTCTCCAGCGCGATGGACTTCAGCTGGCCGCCGGGGTGCCAGAAGCGGATGCCCTCGTCGTCGATCTCGAAGGCCCCGCCCACCTTCCGGTAGGTGTTCAGGAACGTCATCATCGAGCGCTGCTGGGCGCCGCGGACGTAGATGTCGCCCTCGGTCGCCAGCGCGGCGGACGCCCAGGACGCGGCCTCCAGGCGGTCGGACAGGGCGCGGTGGTTGTAGCCGCCGAGCTGGTCCACGCCGGTGATGCGGATCGTCCGGTCGGTGTCCATCGCGATGATGGCGCCCATCTTCTGAAGGACGCAGATCAGGTCCTCGATCTCCGGCTCGACCGCCGCGTTCGAGAGCTCGGTGACGCCTTCGGCGAGCACCGCCGTCAGCAGCACCTGCTCGGTCGCGCCGACGGACGGGTACGGCAGCCGTATCTTCGTGCCCCGCAGCCGCTGCGGGGCCTCCAGGTACTGTCCGTCCGCCCGTTTCTCGATCCGCGCGCCGAACTGCCGCAGCACGTCGAAGTGGAAGTCGATGGGCCGGCCGCCGATGTCGCAGCCGCCGAGGCCCGGGATGAACGCGTGGCCGAGGCGGTGCAGGAGCGGGCCGCAGAAGAGGATCGGAATCCGGCTCGAACCCGCGTGGGCATCGATGTCAGCGACGTTCGCGCTCTCCACGCGCGTCGGATCCATCACCAGTTCGCCGGGTTCGTCCCCCGGACGGACCGTCACGCCGTGCAGCTGCAACAGACCCCGTACGACCCGTACGTCACGGATGTCCGGAACATTGCGGAGGCGGCTCGGGGCGCTGCCCAGCAGCGCTGCCACCATTGCCTTCGGTACGAGGTTCTTCGCACCGCGGACACGGATCTCGCCCTCCAGCGGGGTTCCGCCGTGGACAAGCAGGACATCGTCGTTGACGGTCATGAATCTCGCGTTCCGTGGAGTCGGGCAGGGGCCAGGAGGGAAAGGGTAATCGCCCTCCACCCCCCTTCCGTAAGCCTGAGTCGGACCCAGCCACGTCATAGCTCTGTCACAACACGAACGGTTCCGTGCCGGGCACGTGGGGTCACGGTCACGTCCGTGCACCCGGGACGCATCGGTGTGCCCCTGAGCTGCGTTCACCCGCGTCCCCGCATTGGCTCCCCACCGGGAGGGAAGATGCGGGATCATGTCTGGCATGACCGAGGTGTCCTCGCTCACAGGGCGGTTGCTCGTGGCCACGCCCGCCCTGGCGGACCCGAACTTCGACCGCGCGGTGGTGCTGCTCCTCGACCACGACGAGGAGGGCTCTCTCGGTGTCGTCCTCAACCGCCCCACTCCGGTGGACGTGAACGACATCCTGGAGGGCTGGGGGGATCTCGCGGGCGAGCCCGGCGTCGTGTTCCAGGGCGGCCCGGTGTCGCTGGACTCGGCCCTCGGGGTCGCCGTCGTCCCCGGCGGCGCGTCCGGGGAGGCCGCGCCGCTGGGCTGGCGCCGGGTGCACGGCGCGATCGGTCTGGTCGACCTGGAGGCCCCGCCGGAACTGCTGGCCTCCGCCCTCGGCTCCCTGCGGATCTTCGCCGGATACGCCGGCTGGGGCCCCGGCCAGCTGGAGGACGAGCTGGTGGACGGCGCGTGGTACGTCGTCGAGTCCGAGCCCGGCGACGTCTCCTGCCCGGCCCCGGAGCGACTCTGGCGCGAGGTGCTGCGCCGCCAGCGCAACGAGCTGGCGATGGTGGCGACGTACCCGGACGACCCTTCGCTCAACTGATGGCTGTGACCTTCAGTACCCTTGGGTCTATGAGCACTCTCGAGCCCGAGCGCGGGACTGGTACGGGGACCCTCGTAGAGCCGACGCCGCAGACCTCCCACGGTGACGGTGACCACGAGCGCTTCGCCCACTACGTCCAGAAGGACAAGATCATGGCGAGCGCCCTCGACGGCACCCCCGTCGTGGCGCTGTGCGGCAAGGTCTGGGTGCCGGGCCGCGACCCGAAGAAGTACCCGGTGTGCCCCATGTGCAAGGAGATCTACGAGTCCATGGGCTCCGGCGACGACGACAAGGGCAAGGGCGACAAGTAGGCCCGGCCCGCGTGGCGTAAAGCCTCCAGGGTGCGTTTCGCGTGCCCTGGGGGCTTTTGTGCTGTTCATGCGGACTCCAGAAGGACTGGCATGACCGAACTGATTCCGAAGCCCCGCGGCGTCGTCGCCACCACCGGCGAGGTGCGGCTCACGGCGCACTCCCGGCTCTACGCCCGCACCGGGACGCAGGGCGTCGGCCACTGGCTGCGCACCGTTCTGCGGCAGGCCACCGGCCTGCCGTTGCGCGAGGGGCGGGAACTCGACGACGCCGGCGGCGACGGCATCGGGCTCCAGCTCGACCCCGGGCTCGGCCCCGAGGAGTACCGCCTCGTCAGCGACTGGAACGGCGTCGTCATCGAGGGCGGCAGCGCGGCCGGTGTCTTCTGGGGCGCCCAGACGCTGCGGCAGCTTCTCGGCCCCGACGCGTACCGCAGGGCCCCGATCGGCCGCGACCGCGCCTGGGCCGTGCCGTACCTCACGATCGAGGACGCCCCCCGATTCCGCTGGCGCGGCCTGATGCTCGACGTCGCCCGGCACTTCATGCCGAAGGAAGGCGTCCTGCGCTACCTCGATCTGATGGCGGCGCACAAACTCAACGTCTTCCACTTCCATCTGACGGACGACCAGGGCTGGCGCATCCAGATCGAGCGGCATCCACGGCTGACCGAGATCGGCTCCTGGCGGGCGCGGACGAAAACCGGCCACGGGGCCTCACCCCTGTGGGAGGAGAAGCCGCACGGCGGCTACTACACCCAGGACGACATCCGGGAGATCGTCGCCTACGCCGCCGAGCGGCATATCACCGTCGTCCCCGAGATCGACGTGCCCGGCCACTCGCAGGCCGCCATCGCCGCGTACCCGGAACTCGGCAACACCGACGTCATCGACACCACCGCCTTCTCCGTCTGGGACACCTGGGGCATCAACCCGAACGTACTCGCCCCCACTGACAACACCCTCCGCTTCTACGAGGGCGTCCTCGAGGAAGTGCTGGAGCTGTTCCCGTCGGAGTTCGTCCATGTCGGCGGCGACGAATGCCCCAAGGACCAGTGGCGGCGGTCAGCGACCGCCCAGGCGCGCATCAGGGAACTCGGGCTGGCCGGCGAGGACGAGCTCCAGTCCTGGTTCATCGGGCACTTCGACGCGTGGCTCCGCGCGCGCGGGCGCCGGCTGATCGGCTGGGACGAGATCCTTCAGGGCGGCCTGGCCGACGGCGCGGCCGTGTCCTCCTGGCGCGGCTACGCCGGGGGCATCGCCGCCGCCCGGGCCGGCCACGACGTCGTCATGTGCCCCGAGCAGCACGTGTATCTGGACCACCGTCAGGACCCGGGCCCCGACGAGCCGGTACCGATCGGGTGGGTGCGCACCCTGGAGGACGTCTACCGGTTCGAGCCGGTGCCGCCGGAGTTGACGCCCGATGAGGCCCGGCACGTGCTGGGCACCCAGGCCAACGTGTGGACCGAGGTGATGGAGGACCCCGCGCGCGTGGACTACCAGACGTTCCCCCGGCTCGCGGCCTTCGCCGAGGTCGCCTGGAGCGCCCTGCCCGCCCCGGCGGAACGGGACTTCGCCGATTTCGAGCGCCGCATGACCGCCCACTACCGGCGGCTCGACGCCCTCGGCGTCGCCTACCGGCCACCCGCCGGCCCACTGCCCTGGCAGCGGCGTCCTGGAGTGCCGGGCCGCCCGAAGGACGGCCCGCCACCCAGCCGGTAGGACCGGGCCGCCCTACCGAACAGCTCGAACAAGCCACGGAAAAAGCGCACAAGGGTCACCGAAAGTGCCAATCGACACGCACAGGCGAACCCATGCGAAAACGGACCATCTCGCCGGTGAGGTGGGCGAATGCCTCCTAGCGGACCCGTGTCCTCGGCTCTCGCCAAGATGTGCCAGAGTTGCCACGTCCGCCCTGTCAGCACGTACCGTACGGCAGCACAGGTGGGACCAGGTGGGGCAGCGGGAAGGGGCAGCCGGTTTGACCACGCACGCACCGCAGGCGGCGCAGGCCGTCACGCTGCCCACGACGCTGGACGAGGCCGTCGCGGCACTCACCGCCGTGCCCGCCGCCGTGCCCGTCGCGGGCGGCACCGACCTGATGGCCGCCGTCAACTCCGGGCAGCTCCGGCCTGCCGCGCTGGTGGGACTCGGCAAGATCAGCGAGATCCGCGGCTGGCAGTACCTCGACGGACACGCGCTGCTCGGCGCGGGCCTCACGCACGCGCGCATGGGCCGCCCCGACTTCGCGGCCCTGATCCCGGCGCTCGCCGCCGCCGCGCGCGCCGCGGGCCCGCCGCACATCCGCAACGCGGGCACCCTCGGCGGCAACATCGCCTCGGCCGCCCCCACCGGGGACGCGCTGCCGGTGCTGGCCGCACTGGAGGCGACCCTGATCATCGCGGGCCCGGGCGGGGCCCGCCGGGAGATCCCGGTGTCGCACCTCCTCGCCGGGATGGACATGCTGCGCGCCGGTGAACTCATCGGCTACGTGCGCGTGCCGCTGCTGCACGCCCCGCAGGTCTTCCTGAAGGCGACCGGCCGGACCGGACCGGGGCGCGCGGTGGCGTCCGTGGCCCTGGTCCTGGACCCCGCACGCCGGGGTGTGCGCTGCGCGGTGGGCGCCATAGCGCCGATGCCGCTGCGGCCCCTGGAGGCCGAGCAGTGGGTCGGCCGGCTCATCGACTGGGACAACAACCGCGCGCTCGTGCCGGAGGCGCTGAGCGCCTTCGGGGAGTACGTCGCCGCGGCCTGCATCCCCGACGCGGCCCCGGCCGAGGACGGCTCCGTACCGCAGCTCCCGCCCGCCGTACTGCACCTGCGGCGCACCGTCGCCGCGCTGGCCCGACGAGCACTGGGGAGGGCGCTGTCGTGACCGACGACCAGCACGGAGAGGGCACGCCCCGGGGCGGGAGCCGCTGGGACCCGTTGCCCCAGGGCGAGTACGACGACGGCGCCACCGCCTTCGTCCAACTCCCCGAGGGGGGCGTCGACGCCCTGCTGGCCGCCGACAGCCCCCTCGCCGCGCCCGGCCACGGCTACGTACCGCCGCAGATAACGGTCGACCCCGCCACGACCGCCGGAACCGACCCGGCGGCCCCCGGCAGCTGGCCGGTGCCCGGCGCGCCCGTCGACGGCGCCCAGTGGCACGACCCGCACGCCGCCCATCAGCAGCCCGGACACGACACGGGGGAGCGCACGTACGGCTCGCACGCGCCGTACGGCTCCGGCACGCCCTACGGCGCCGACGCGTACGCAGGGCAGCACGGCGCGAACGACCGCTTCACGTACAACCCGGGCACCACCGGCCAGTGGAACTTCGAGGAGGCCGCGGCGGCGGAGACCGCGCCCGGCCATGACGTGACCGGGCAGTGGTCCATCCCCGTCGCCGGGGGTGACCTCCCGGACGAGTCGGGCGAGTTCACCACGTCCTCGCTGGTCGAACAGTGGGGCGGCACCCCACCGTCGACGCTGCCGGGCGGCGCGCCCGCACCGTGGGCGACCCAGGCGGCGGGCCGGCCGTGGGGCCGGCAGGATCCGCAGGACACGGCGGGGCAGGAGCAGACCGGGCAGGCCTATCCGCACGGGCACGAGCAGGGCGGCGGGCACGGTTCCGGAAACGGGCAGGGACACGGGCAGCCGGGTGCTGCCGGACCGGTCTCCGAGTACGCCCCGGAGCAGCAGCCCGCCGGGCCCATGCCGCAGGAGGCGGACCCGGCGGCAGGCCATGCCCCGGGGGCGACCGACGGCACCGGTCACGCGCCCCAGCGGTCGGCCGGTGCCGGGCACGGGCAGGAGTCGTCCGGGTTCGGCGGGCTCGCGCGGGCAGCGACCGGGTCGGGTGGCCATGGACCGGAGTCGTCCGGGGCGGGCGGCCACGGGTCGCAGACGCCCGGCGCCGGTCACGCGCCCCCGCCGTCCGACGGCGTCGGCCACGCGCCGGAGCAGCCCGAGTTCGCCGATCAGGCGTCGGAGTCGTCCGCCTTCGGCGGCGACCGTCCGCAGCAGCCCGCTCTCACCGACCACGGGTCCGATCCGTCCGCCTTCGCCGCCCACCGCGCGGAGCAGCCGGCCTTCACGGAGCACGGCTCGGATCCCCACGGCTTCACGGAACACGGCCAGGACCCGCACGGCGTGCCCGGCCAGGGCACGGGGTCGCAGGGTGTGCCCGGGCAGGGCCCGGAGCCGCACGGGGGGCCCGGCCACGGCTCGGATCCGCATGGCCTGCCCCGCCACGGGTCGGAACAGTCCGCCTTCGGGGGCCCCGGCTCGCAGCCGTCCGCGTTCGCCGACCGCCGCCCGGGGGAGTCGGCTTACGCCGATCACGGGTCGGACCCGCACGGCGTGGCCGGCCAGGGCCCAGAGCCGCACGGCGTGCCCGGTCACGGGTCGGAGCCCTCCGGCCCACCCGGACACGGCCGGGAGCCGGACGGCGCAACCGGCCGCGGGCCGGATCAGTCCGCCTTCGCGGAGCACGACTCGGATCAGTCGGCCTTCGGGGACGGCGGGCCGGATCAGTCCGCCCTCACGGACCATGGCTCGGATCAGTCGGCCTTCGGGGACGGCGGCTCGGAACAGTCCGCCCTCACGGACCCCGGCTCCGAGTCGTCCGACTTCGTCGAACACCGCCCGCAGCCGCACGCCTTCACCGACCACCACGGCCCCGAGCCCTCCGGCTCCGCCGGCCATGGCCCCGAATCGTCGGGCGCGGCGACCACCCCCGGCCCGGAGCAGCCCTCCGGCCCGTCCGGGCAGGCGCCGCAGTCCTCGGGCCCTGTCGGTGAGCCGACCGGGCACCACTCCGGGGCAGCCGCGAACGGCCCCGAACGGTCCGCGTCCCCCCAGCCGTACCCCGAGGCCCCGGCGGAGCCCGCGCATCCGCAGACCGCCCGGGAAGCCTCAAAGGACGCTCCCGGCGCCGATGAGGCCGCCGAGGACGCCGCTGAGGCCCCCGCCGAGCCGTCCGCCGGGCCCCTCCCGGCCGAGGCGGACCCCGATGCCGGGCCGGAGGCCGCCGACGGCGAGACCCCGGACGACCCGGCACCCCACGACCCTGGCGATACCGAGGGCGAGGCCTCCCAGGACGCGCCCTCCACCGTCCCGCAGGAGGAACACCCCCTCGCCTCTTTCGTCCTGCGCGTCAACGGCACCGAACGCCCCGTCACCGACGCCTGGATCGGCGAGTCCCTGCTGTACGTGCTGCGCGAGCGGCTCGGACTCGCGGGGGCCAAGGACGGCTGCTCGCAGGGCGAGTGCGGCGCGTGCAACGTCCAGGTCGACGGGCGGCTCGTCGCGTCCTGCCTGGTCCCGGCCGTGACCGCCGCCGGCAGCGAGGTCCGTACCGTCGAGGGCCTGGCCGAGGACGGCCGGCCGTCGGACGTGCAGCGGGCGCTCGCGCGCTGCGGCGCCGTGCAGTGCGGCTTCTGCGTACCCGGCATGGCGATGACCGTGCACGACCTCCTGGAGGGCAACCCGGCGCCCAGCGACCTGGAGACCCGCCAGGCGCTGTGCGGCAACCTGTGCCGCTGCTCCGGCTACCGGGGCGTGGTGGACGCCGTGAAGGAGGTCGTCGCCGAACGCCAGGCACACAGCGCGCCCGCCGACGGCGACCCGGACGAGGCCCGTATCCCGCACCAGGCGGGCCCGGGCGCCGGAGGCGTCAACGTGTCGGCCTTCGGCTCACCCCCGCAGCCGCACGCCCAGGACCCGCACGCCCAGGACCCGCACGCCCAGGATCCGCACACCCCAGACCCCCATGACCAGCCCTACGGCCAGGACGGAGGCCCCGCGTGAGCAACGAAGCAGCCACCGCGCAGGCCGCGGAGGCCGCCCCCGCCCCCGAACCGCTGCCGCACGGCCTGGGCGCCTCCCTCCCGGCCGCCGACGCCCGCGCCAAGACGGAGGGCACCTTCCCGTACGCCGCCGACCTGTGGGCCGAGGGCCTGCTGTGGGCGGCCGTGCTGCGCTCACCGCACCCGCACGCGCGCATCGTGTCCATCGACACCTCCCACGCGCGCGAGATGCCCGGCGTACACGCCGTCGTCACCCACGAGGACGTCCCCGGCAGCCCGCTGCACGGCCGCGGCACGGCCGACCGCCCGGTCTTCGCCTCCGAGGTCGTGCGCCACCACGGCGAGCCCATCGCCGCCGTCGCCGCCGACCACCCGGACACCGCGCGGATGGCCGCCGCCGCCGTCATCGTCGAGTACGAGGTGCTCGACCCGGTGACCGACCCGGAACAGGCCTTCGAGGCGGAGCCGTTGCACCCCGACGGCAACCTGATCCGGCACATCCCGCTGCGCCACGGCGACCCGGAGGCGGCGGGCGAGATCGTCGTCGAGGGCCTGTACCGCATCGGCCGCCAGGACCCCGCCCCCATCGGCGCCGAGGCGGGCCTGGCCGTGCCGCGCCCGGACGGCGGTGTGGAGCTGTACCTGGCCTCCACCGACCCGCACGCCGACCGTGACACGGCCGCCGCCGCCTTCGCCCTGGAACCCGAGCGGGTCAAGGTCGTCGTCACCGGCGTCCCCGGCGCCACGGCCGACCGCGAGGACCAGGGCTTCCAGCTCCCGCTCGGCCTGCTGGCGCTGCGCACCGGCTGCCCGGTGAAGCTCACGGCCACGCGCGAGGAGTCCTTCCTCGGGCACACCCACCGGCACCCCACCCTGCTGCGCTACCGCCACCACGCCGACGCCGAGGGCAGACTCGTGAAGGTGGAGGCGCAGATCCTGCTCGACGCGGGCGCCTACGCCGACACCTCCGCCGACGCGCTGGCCGTTGCCGTCGCGTTCGCCTGCGGCCCGTACATCGTCCCGAACGCCTTCATCGAGGGCTGGGCCGTCCGCACCAACAACCCCCCGTCCGGCCACGTACGCGGCGAGGGCGCCATGCAGGTCTGCGCCGCCTACGAGGCGCAGATGGACAAGATCGCCAAGAAGCTCGGCATCGACCCGGCCGAGGTGCGGCTGCGCAACGCCATGGCGACGGGCGACGTGCTGCCGACCGGCCAGACCGTGACCTGCCCGGCCCCCGTCGCCGAACTGCTGCAGGCCGTGCGGGACTTCCCGCTCCCGCCGCTGCCCAAGGACACGCCCGAGGAGGAGTGGCTGCTGCCCGGCGGCCCCGAGGGCGCGGGCGAACCGGGCGCGGTGCGCCGGGGCGTGGGCTACGGCGTGGGCATGGTGCACATGCTCGGCGCCGAGGGCGCGGACGAGGTCTCCACGGCGACCGTGAAGGTCCACGACGGTGTGGCGACGGTGCTGTGCGCGGCCGTCGAGACCGGCCAGGGCTTCACGACCCTGGCCCGGCAGATCGTGCAGGAGACGCTCGGCATAGACGAGGTGCACGTGGCGCCGGTCGACACCGACCAGCCTCCGGCGGGCGCGGCATGCCACGGCCGGCACACCTGGGTGTCGGGCGGTGCGGTGGAGCGCGCGGCCAAGATGGTCCGCACGCAGCTACTCCAGCCGCTCGCCCACAAGTTCGGCATGTCCACGGAGCTGCTCCAGATCACCGACGGCAAGATCACGTCCTACGACGGTGTCCTGTCGACGACCGTCACCGAGGCGCTGGACGGCAAGGAACTGTGGGCCACCGCCCAGTGCCGCCCGCACCCGACCGAGCCGCTGAACGAGGCCGGCCAGGGCGACGCGTTCGTCGGCATGTCCTTCTGCGCGATCCGCGCGGTGGTGGACGTCGACATCGAGATCGGTTCCGTACGGGTCGTGGAACTGGCCGTCGCCCAGGACGTGGGACGGGTCCTGAACCCGGCCCAGCTGGCCGCCCGGATCGAGGCGGGCGTGACCCAGGGCGTGGGCATCGCGCTCACCGAGAACCTGCGCACCCCGCGCGGCCTGATCCGCCACCCGGACCTGACCGGTTACGCCCTCCCGACCGCGCTCGACGCCCCCGACATCCGCATCGTCAGGCTGGTCGAGGAGCGGGACGTCGTCGCCCCCTTCGGCGCGAAGGCGGTCAGCGCGGTGCCGGTGGTGACGTCCCCGGCGGCCATCGCGTC
Organism: Streptomyces sp. NPDC007991; assembly: GCF_042958445.1. NCBI lineage: Bacteria > Bacillati > Actinomycetota > Actinomycetes > Kitasatosporales > Streptomycetaceae > Streptomyces > Streptomyces sp. NPDC007991. The sequence goes on along the minus strand of NZ_JBIBJD010000018.1, from coordinate 37,161 downwards.
CGCCGTACGGGCCGCCACGGGCCGGCCCGTGAACCGGCTGCCCATCCGCCCGCAGGCGGCGGTGGTCACGGAACGGACCTGACGCCCGTGCTCGACGGCGTCGTCCTGGTCACCGGGGTGATGGCGGCCGGCAAGTCGACGGTCGCCCAGGCGCTGCCGGAGACCCTGCCGCGAGCGGCGACCCGGGTCCAACTCCGGCTCCGGTACAGCATGTCGGCGGCGGCGTGGCACTGCACGCCCGAACTCCTCGGATCGGACTCTGGCTCGACACCACCGAGCTGACGGTACGTCAGACATTGGAGGGGATTCTGGCGGAAAGGGAACGCGCGAGGGTGCTCTGAGCGTCTTGTGAGGTGGACGCGTGTGGTCGCCGGGCGCGCGTCGCTGTTCCGGGGCGTTGTCAGTGGTGGGGCGTACTGTTCTGGGCAGTGGGGGACGGCTGCCGGGCCTGGCCGGGCGGACTGCCGTGCTCCGCCAGGGGACGGTGAGCAAGCACATGCGGGGGAGCCCATGAGTATGACCGACGCCGGTTCCGCGGTGATCACCCTGACCGAGTCCGAGCTGGATCCGTGGGTGACGCACGCGTCGACGCGGCACTGGCTGACCGGGCCCGGACTGCCGTGTGACAGCGGTGTGCTGAGCTTCGCGGAGATGGGCCGGGAGGGTCTGCGCACGGTGGCGGACTCGACGGGCGACCCGGAGGACCGCCTCTCGGCGGAGCTGCGCGAGCAGCTCGTGATAGGCGGACTCCTCGGCCCCGGAGGCCTGGAGACGGAGTCGGTCCTGCTGGACGGCGCGACGGGCGAGATCTCGACGACATATGTCCTGCACGACCGCCCCGACCTGATGGACCGCCGCCCCCTGGCGCCCTCGCTGCGGACGCTGGTGCGCTTCGCCGAGGCGACGGACGAACTGGCGGGCCTGCGCGGCCAGTTCGCCTCCTACGCGGGCCGCTTCGGCCCGAAGGCGGTGGCGGAGGCCTCCGAGCACCTGCTGGCGGTGTTCCGGGACGGGGAGGACGGCGAGCCGGCCCCGTTCTGGAAGATGGCGGCACTGATCCGCCCCCTGTCCCTGGTCGCGGGCCGGGGCGGCACATCCGGCCTCTCCCTGGACCTCCCGCACCGCCTCCTGGACCAGGAGTTCGGCCCCGGCAAGGTGGCCCGCTTCGAGGACGTCGACTTCCCCGCGACGCTCACGCACGAGCCGACCCGCCGCTTCCTGCGCGAGGTGGGCCTGCCGGAGGAGGCCCACGTCTTCTCGCTGGACACGGACGTCCCGCTGGCGACGCCGGCCGAGTACCACGCCGACGCGGACGACCCGGCAAAGCTCCCTTCCGGGGCCCACCGCCTGATACGCCTCGGCCATCTCGTCGAGGACAACAGCCTGGTCGTCGACGGCGCGACGGGCGCGGTCCTGAACTGGAGCGAGCCCGAAGCGACGCTGTACCCGCTCAACACGGATGTGTCGACCCTGGCCTTCACCCTCTGGCTCCTGCACCGCGAGCGGGTGATCGACGCCCGGTCGGACCACGAGCTGACGACCGGCACGTACGACCAGCTGGCCATGACGATGCTCCAGGTCCTGTCGACCGTGGACCCGACGGGCGTGACCGCGGGCAGAACGGTCCGCCACTACTGGACGGACGCGTTCCAGGACGAGGCGGGCGGGGTGCTCTGACGGCGCCGCCGTCAGGCGGACCCGGCGGCGTTGCGGCGGCGTACGACGAACACCAGGCCGCCACCGACCACCGCGGCGGCGGCCGCGGCACCGGCGAGGAGCGGGGTGCCCTCGGAGCCGGTGGAGGCGAGGTTGCCGCCGGTGGCGCCGCCGGTCGCGGTGCCGCTGGAACCACCCGTCGCGGTGCCGGTCGGGGCCGACGCCGAGGGGGAGGCCGTGGCACCCGTGCCGCCGGCGGCCTGGCCCTCCGGGGCGTTGCCGTTGCCGTTCCCGCCGGTGCCGGGGCCACCGTCGGCGCCGTCCGAGGGGCTCGGCCCGGGCTCGTTGTCGCTCGGCAGGTCGATGCTGATCAGGGCGGTGTTGTTGGCGAGGTTCCCGTCGTACGCGGGGGCGATGTCGTAGACGGACGACGCCTTGACCTCGCCCTCGGTGTCCTGCGCCGACTTCTCGATGCTCAGCATGAAGGTGTACGCGAGGGACTGGCCCGCGTCGAGGGTCCCGTCCTGCGGCCAGCAGACGTACTTGGGCTTGCCGGTGGTCCCCTGCGGTCCGCTCGGTCCGTCGATCCCGAACGGCGCGCAGTCCTTCGGCACGCCGACGGCGACGGTGCCCGGCGGGATCTGCACCAGCAGGCCCGGAAGGTCGTCGCTCTCCTGGTTCCGCACCCAGCCGGGGCCGTCGTTGCGCAGGGTCGCCGTGACCGACTGCTTCCCGCCGGGCAGCGCCTCGGTGTCCTCACCGACCGCGACGAGGTCGGCGGTGTTGTCCGCGGTCAGGGTGAGCCGCCGGTAGCTGTCGTCGTACCCCTCGCCGGGGGCGTCACCGGTCGCGCTCGTGCCGTACTCGACGGCCTCCATCAGGGCGTTGTCCAAGGCCTTGAACCGGACGGGCGTGGTGACGGAGGCGCCGGGTTCGACGACCGTGTCGAGCTCGCAGAGCGCCTGCCGCACCTGGTCCTTGACGGTCGAGTAGGTGCAGCCCTTCACCTGCTCGGGGAAGTCCAGCCCGCGCGTGAGGCGGACCCGGAAGGTGACTCCGTCGACGGCGGCCGTGCCCTTGTTGGTGAGGGTGACGGACTCGTCGTACACCTCACCGGGCTTGGGAGTCGCGGAAGGCAGGGCCGACACGACCAGTTCGGGCGCTCCCTCCTCGGCCTGCGCCAGGGGGGCGGCGACAGCGGGACCGGTGACGGCGATCACGGCAGCGGCCAGGACGGCTGCCGAGGGGCGGAGGCGCACGGTGGTTCTCCTCGTCGAAACAGTGGGCGGGACGACCGGAACGTCGGCTACCGGTCATGTCCTGGACACATGAGAGGCACCGGGGGTTGTGCGCGACTTCACGACACCGCGCCCCGAGTTGTGCATCGGGCCCTGTCACCCGGCGGATTGCCCCGTTGCGCCCTGAACGCGCCCTTTCCTGGTTCCCGACCCGCGCGGATGCTCGGGTCATGGGGGACACAGAGAAGTCGAGCATCATCCCGTTACCCGACCCCGACGGACACCGGCAGCGGCCACCGGACGCCCCGCAGCCGTGGGAGAAGACCGACCGGGCCCAGGCCGCGATGGAGGGCGCCACCGGGCCCGAGCCGCCCGCTCCGCCCGTCTGCCCCAACTGCGGGCTCGTCGGTGATCGGCGTGTCACCTACTACGGCTGGCACGTCCTCCTGGAACCGAACATGCCGGTGCCCGCACACATGGTGCCCGCCTGGCACCGCTGGTACGTGGACTCCGGCGGGACGGCCTGGAACAGCCGCGAGGACGAGCCCGCGCCCGGTGCGGTGTGCCGCGTACCGCATCGCATCGCCTGCCCCGGGCTGAGGATCGAGGAGGTCGGCCTCTGGCGGTGGCTGGACGCCGTACGCGCGGAGAACGCGCGCCGGGCGCGGCGAAAGGCCGACGAGGACACCGACCCGACGGCACTTCCCGACGCCGGGTGACGCTCTACGCCTGTGGAGGTCGTGGCGGGATTCGAACCCGCGTAACTCGCTTTGCAGGCGAGCCCCTGAACCACTCGGGCACACGACCGTGTCCGAACTCGGTGCAGTGACCGTAGGCCGGGGCGGAGTGAGGGCTCAAGGGCATCGGGCGGGCTGCAATGTGACTGCCATACACCGTTCATGAAGGGGGTGGCCGAAAAGAGAGGGGCGTACGACCAAGGTCCCACGAGGGGACCGTCTCGCGACAGGGGTCAAAGCGCCGCGTGGCTCTTACTCTGGCGGTCATGACCGCTCCGAAGCCGCGTGACGCGGATGTCGTGGAAGCCGATGGCCTGCCCTCCGTCCCCGCGGCGGACGAGACCGTGCTGGGGCGGACGTACCGGGCGCTGAGCTTCGGGATCGTCTCCGTGGTGCTGCTCATCGCCTTCGAGGCGACAGCGGTCGGTACGGCGATGCCCGTCGCGGCGCGCGAGCTGGACGGGGTGCCGCTGTACGCGTTCGCGTTCTCCGGGTACTTCACGACGAGTCTGTTCGGGATGGTGCTCTCCGGGCAGTGGTCGGACCGGCGCGGGCCCCTCGGGCCGTTGACGACGGGCATAGCCTCCTTCGGGGCCGGGCTGTTGCTGTCGGGGACGGCTGGGGCGATGTGGGTGTTCATCCTGGGGCGGGCGGTGCAGGGGCTCGGCGGCGGGCTGGTGATCGTCGCGCTGTACGTCGTCGTCGGGCGGGCGTATCCGGAGCGGCTGCGGCCGGCCATCATGGCCGCGTTCGCCGCGAGCTGGATCCTGCCCTCGATCGTCGGCCCGCTCGCCGCCGGCACGGTGACCGAACACCTCGGGTGGCGTTGGGTGTTCATCGGGATACCCGTGCTCGTCGTCTTCCCGCTCGCGCTCGCACTGCCGCAGATACGGCGCCGCGCGTCCGGCCCGGTGCCGACGCCGGACTCGGATTCCTCCGGCCGGCCCCCCTCCCTCAACCGCCGCCGCATCCGGCTGGCCCTGGCCATCTCCCTCGGCGCAGGCCTCCTCCAGTACGCCGCCCAGGACCTGCGCCCGCTCTCGCTCCTGCCGGGCGCGGCCGGACTGGCCCTGCTGGTGCCCGCCGTGCTCGGGCTGCTCCCGCGCGGCACCTACCGGGCCGCTCGCGGGCTGCCCTCCGTCGTGCTGCTGCGGGGCGTCGCCGCGGGGTCCTTCGTCGCCGCGGAATCCTTCGTACCGCTGATGCTGGTGACGCAGCGCGGGCTCAGCCCGACTCTGGCCGGGTTCTCGCTCGCCGCGGGCGGCGGGACGTGGGCGCTGGGCTCGTGGGTGCAGTCGCGGCCGCGATTCGAGCCGTACCGGGAGCGGTTGACGACCGTCGGGATGCTGCTGGTGGCGGCGGCCATCGCCACCGCGCCGAGTGTGCTGCTCGACTCGGTGCCCGTCTGGACCCTGGCCGTCGCCTGGGCCTTCGGCTGCTTCGGCATGGGCCTGGTCATCTCCTCCACGAGCGTGCTCCTGCTCAAGCTCTCCGCCCCCGAGGAGGCCGGCACCAACTCCGCCGCCCTGCAGATCTCCGACGGCCTCTCCAACGTCGTCCTGCTCTCCGCCGGCGGCGCCGCCTTCGCCGCCCTCGGCGGCGGCACGGTCACCCACACCACCGTCGGCTCCACCGGCACCACCGCCTCCCACCCGGCCGCCTTCACCGCCGTGTTCCTGCCGATGGCGCTGGTCGCGCTGGTGGGGGCCTGGGTGACCACACGGCTGCGGCAGCGGTGAGGAGTCCTGCCGGGCTGTGACGTGGATCCCACCCTGGCGTGACCCGGGCTGGTCCGAGCATGAGCAGGGGCAGGGCGCCGGTAGGGTGGCCCGGTTGTCATACGTAGCCGAGCCGTCAGGCTCCCTCGAACGAGCCGCCCGACCCCCAACGGAGACCGTGACTACCACCGCCGGCACCAGCTCTGCCTCGCACCACCTGTCCCCGGCGTTCCCCGGCCGCGCCCCCTGGGGTACCGCCAGCAAGCTGCGCGCCTGGCAGCAGGGCGCGATGGACAAGTACATCCAGGAGCAGCCGCGGGACTTCCTGGCGGTCGCCACCCCCGGCGCCGGCAAGACGACCTTCGCGCTGACGCTGGCGTCCTGGCTGCTGCACCACCACGTCGTGCAGCAGGTCACCGTGGTCGCCCCGACCGAGCATCTGAAGAAGCAGTGGGCCGAGGCCGCGGCCCGGATAGGCATCAAGCTCGACCCGGAGTACAGCGCCGGGCCGCTCGGCCGGGAGTACCACGGCGTGGCCGTGACCTACGCCGGTGTCGGCGTCCGGCCCATGCTGCACCGCAACCGCGTGGAGCAGCGCAAGACCCTCGTCATCCTCGACGAGATCCACCACGCCGGTGACAGCAAGTCCTGGGGCGAGGCCTGTCTGGAGGCCTTCGAGCCCGCCACCCGCCGGCTGGCCCTGACCGGCACGCCCTTCCGGTCCGACACCAACCCCATCCCCTTCGTGACGTACGAGGAGGGCAACGACGGGATCCGGCGGTCCGCCGCCGACTACACCTACGGCTACGGCAACGCGCTCGCCGACCACGTCGTCCGGCCCGTCATCTTCCTCTCCTACAGCGGCAACATGCGCTGGCGCACCAAGGCCGGTGACGAGATCGCCGCGCGGCTCGGCGAGCCCATGACCAAGGACGCCATCAGCCAGGCCTGGCGGACCGCCCTCGACCCGCGCGGTGAGTGGATGCCCGCCGTGCTGCGCGCCGCCGACCAGCGTCTGACCGAGGTCAGGAAGGCCATCCCGGACGCCGGTGCGCTCGTCATCGCCTCCGACCAGGACTCGGCGCGCGCGTACGCCAAGCTGATCCGCGAGATCACGGGCAGCAAGGCCACCCTCGTGCTGTCCGACGACGCGGGCGCCTCCGAGCGGATCGACGAGTTCAGCGCGAACACCGACCGGTGGATGGTCGCCGTACGGATGGTGTCCGAGGGCGTCGACGTGCCCCGCCTCGCGGTGGGCGTGTACGCCACCACCATCTCCACCCCGCTGTTCTTCGCGCAGGCAGTCGGCCGTTTCGTACGGTCCCGGCGGCGCGGCGAGACCGCCTCCGTGTTCCTGCCGACCGTGCCCGACCTGCTCTCCTTCGCGGGCGAGATGGAGCGCGAGCGCGACCACGTCCTCGACAAGCCCAAGAAGCAGGGCGAGGAGGACCCGTACGCCGAATCCGAGAAGGAGATGGAGGAGGCGAACAAGGAGCAGGACGAGGACACCGGCGAGCAGGACATGCTGCCCTTCGAGGCGCTGGAGTCCGACGCGGTCTTCGACCGGGTCATGTACAACGGCGCCGAGTTCGGCATGCAGGCCCACCCCGGCAGCGAGGAGGAGCAGGACTACCTGGGCATCCCCGGGCTGCTGGAGCCCGACCAGGTCCAGTTGCTGCTCCAGAAGCGGCAGGCCCGGCAGATCGCGCACAGCCGCAAGAAGCCGGACGAGGAGGCCGACCTCCTCGAAGTGCCCGCCGAGCGGCGGCCGGTCGTCTCGCACAAGGAGATGATGGAGCTGCGGCGGCAGCTCAACACGATGGTCGGCGCGTACGTCCACCAGAGCGGAAAGCCGCACGGCGTGATCCACACCGAGCTGCGGCGCGTGTGCGGGGGGCCTCCGGCCGCGGAGGCGACGGCGGGGCAGCTACGGCAGCGGATCGCCAAGGTGCAGGAGTGGGCCACGCGCATGAAGTGACGCGGGTGTCGTACGTATGCGGGCAAAGGGCGCCAGTCGGTCCTGGACGGTGCCCGGATTCTGGACGGAGCCTTCCGCTCAGCGAACTCCCTTCGCTACTGTCCGGCTACGCACACGCCCCGTGGCAGCGCCGCCGCGGAGCGCAGCCGTGAAGCGACGCGGCCCGGACAGGCCGGGCCGCCGGCCGATCGGCGGCCTCTGAGCGCGTCGCCGACGGGACTCGGTGACGCAACCGCCGACCAGGGGGCCGTCGACCTCACCACTAAGGAGTGGGCGTCGTGACCGCGGAGACCTCCCAGACGCTCGACAGGGGACTACGGGTCCTCAAGCTGCTCGCCGACACGGACCACGGGCTCACCGTGACCGAGCTCTCCCTCAAACTTGGCGTCAACCGGACCGTGGTGTACCGGTTGCTCGCCACGCTGGAACAGCACGCGCTCATACGCCGTGACCTGGGCGGACGTGCCCGGGTCGGGCTCGGCGTGCTGCGTCTGGGCCGGCAGGTCCATCCCCTGGTACGGGAGGCCGCGATGCCGGCGCTGCGGTCGCTGGCCGAGGACATCGGCGCGACGGCGCACCTGACCCTGGTGGACGGGGCGGACGCGCTCGCCGTGGCCGTGGTGGAGCCGACCTGGACGGACTACCACGTCGCCTACCGGGCCGGCTTCCGCCACCCCCTGGACCGGGGCGCCGCCGGCAAGGCGATCCTCGCGGCCCGGCAGCACCCGATGACGGACCCGGGCTTCACGCTGACCCACGGGGAGCTGGAGGCCGGCGCGTACGGGGCGGCGGCCCCGCTGCTGGGCGTGACGGGCGTCGAGGGCAGCGTGGGTGTGGTGATGCTGGCGGACGTGGTGCCGGAGCGGGTGGGGGACAGGGTCGTCGAGGCGGCACGAGAGGTCGCGGACGCGCTGCGCTGACCTGTGCGGATCTCTCCTGCCTGGCCCCGGGCGACCTGGGCCCGGCCCGATTCCCTGCCCGAGTTAGATTGATCCCGTGTTCTCTCGTCTCACGCGTCCCCAGGCCATCGCCGTCTGCGCCCTGCCCGTCGTGGCGCTGCTCGCCACGGCGGTGTTCGCGCCGCTGCCGTTCTCGGTGGCGCAGCCCGGGCAGACGACGAACGTGCTCGGGAAGAACAAGGGCGCCCCGGTGATCACCATCAAGGGCGCACCGACCCGGAACACCCCTGGCCAGCTGCGCATGACCACTATCGTGGCGACCTCACCGGACACCCGGGTCTCGCTCCCGGACGTCATCGACAGCTGGTTCAGCGCGGACCGGGCGGTCATGCCGCGCGACGCGATCTACCCGAGCGGCGACACCGTCCAGGAGATCGAGCGGCACAACGAGAAGCAGATGAAGGAGTCCCAGGACGCGGCGACGCAGGCCGCGCTGAACTATCTCGGCCTCGACGACAAGGACGTCAAGGTCGGCCTGCGGCTCGCGGACGTGGGCGGGCCCAGCGCCGGGCTGCTGTTCTCCCTGGGGATCGTCGACAAGCTCGACGGCGACGGCATGGGTGGGAATCTCACCGGGGGCCGGGTCATCGCCGGCACCGGCACGATCGCCGCGGACGGCACGGTCGGGGCGGTGGGCGGCGTCGCCCTCAAGACGCAGGCCGCCAGGCGGGACGGGGCGACGGTGTTCCTCGTCCCGAAGGCGGAGTGCACGGACGCGCGGGCCGAACTGCCGAAGGGCCTGCGGCTGGTTCCGGTGACCACGCTGAAGAGCACGGTGAGTTCCCTGGTGGCCCTGGAGACGGGCAAGGGGTCCGTGCCCAGCTGTTAGTGGACGACGGCGGCCGCCGTCCCCGGCCGGGTGGCGAGCCTTAAACCGATCTCCACGAGGGTCCAGCCGAGGCGGTTACGGAGGCCGTGGCTGTTCCGGGTGGCGGGGCCCCGGCCTCTGGCTTCGGCACGGAGGTCGGCAGCGCGGGCGTGGTGCAGGGCGAGGTGGATGTCGGGGTGCATCTCAGTCCGTCCTGATCGGGAAGGCGTGGGTATGGAAGCGGACCTGCTCGGAGCCGGGGGTGTCCTCGGCGCTCGCGCGGTCGCGGTACGTCTCGACCAGCGCGTGCATCTTCTCGACGAGTTCCCGCGTCAGTTCGGGCGTGAGCCGCAGGGTCGCGCTGCTCATGTCCCAGGAGCGGCTCCACTCCTCGGGCCATGAGTCGCGGTTGCCCAGCCATGTGGACAGTTCCCTGGTCTGGGTGGTGGCGACCTCGTGGAGGTACATGTCCGCCGCGCCGCGTACGGTCGGGTCGGAATCGTTGAGCAGGGCGTCGTCGAAGCGCAGCCCGTGGTGGACCGCCTGCCACCATCGCTCGCGCCCCTTGCCCCGCTCGGGGGCGTCCTCGACGAAGCCGTACTCCGCGAGTTGACGCAGGTGGTAGCTGGTGGCACCGCTGGACTCGCCCAGCTTCGCGGCCAGTTGCGAGGCCGTGGCCGGCCCGCCGAAGCGCAGGGCGTCCAGCAACTGCATCCGCAGCGGGTGTGCGAGGCCGCGCAGAGATCGGGCGTCGAGTTGCCGTACCTGTGGGTTCTGGGGTTCGGTCACAGTGCAAAGCTATCCTTGCAAAGGAATCCTTGCAAGGCTTCCTTTGTAACTCTCGCCACCTGCCCCGGTCACCCCTCCCCGACCAACCCCTCCCCCACCATCCACTCCAACGCCACCTGATGCGGATCCTCCCCCTCCACATCCACCTTCGCGTTCAGCCGCCGCGCCACCGTGTTGTCCAGCCTCGCCGTCACCGGGTCCAGCACATCCGCGATCGCCGGCCACCGCTTGAGGGTCCTCGCGTTGATCATCGGCGCGGCGTTGTAGTTCGGGAAGAACTTCCTGTCGTCCGCCATGACCGCCAGGTGCATGGAGTTGATGCGCCCGTCGGTGGTGAACACCTCCCCGTACGGGCAACTCCCCTTCGACGTCTGGGTGTAGATGATCCCCGTGTCCATCTGCGTGACGTTCCGCGCCGGCAGCTTCATCCCGTACGTCCGCTGCATGCCCGGCAACCCGTCCGCCCGGTTCGCGAACTCGACCTCCACGCACAGTTTCACCGCCCCCGGATCGGACTTCGCCAGCTTCGCGACGTCCGACAGGGTCTTCGTGCCGTACTTCCTCGCGTTCTCCTGGTTCATCGCCAGCGCGTACGTGTTGTTCAGGGACGATGGCCGCAGCCAGGCCAGCCCGTTCGCCGCGTCGGCCTTCCTCACCGCCTCCCACTGCGCGCGCGGACCGGTGACGGGCTCGCTGTTGCCCAGGTACGTGATCCAGGCCGTGCCCGTGTACTCGTACCCGGCGTCGGCGTCGCCGTTGCGGACGGCCTCGCGGCTGCCGACGGACCCCTGGATGCCCGTGCGGTCGAGTACCTCCGCCCCGGCCGCCTCCAGGGCGATGCCCATGATCGCGCCGAGGATCAGGCCCTCGGTGAACGACTTGGACGTCACCGTCAGGCTCGCGCCCTTCAGCGGCTCGCCCCGCCCGACCGACCCGGGCCGCACGTCGTCCGCCATGGGGGAGCCGCTGGTCAGTCCGCAGCCCGCGACCGGCAGCCCGGCGACCAGCAGGCCCGCTGCCGTCAGGCACACGAAGCGCCTCATGACTGGAGCCCCCGGGGCCGCAGGAGCACTTCCGCCAGCGAGGCCAGCCAGTCCACGAGCAGCGCCAGGACCACCGTGAGGACCGAGCCCAGCACCAGCACCGGCATCCGCTGGTTGGTGATCCCGGTCGTGATCAGTACGCCCAGTCCGCCGCCCCCGCCGAAGACCGCCAGGGTCGCCGTGCCGACGTTCAGGACGAGGGCCGTGCGGACACCCGCGAGGGTCAGCGGGACCGCCAGCGGCAGTTCGACCCGGGTCAGCACTCCCGCCGGTGACATGCCGACGCCCCGGGCCGCCTCCAGCAGCGTCGGGTCGTTCGCCTTCAGGCCGGCGATCGTGTTCGACAGCACGGGCAGCACGGCGTAGGCGATGATGCCGATCAGGGCGGCCCTGCGGCCGATGCCCAGCCAGATGACGAGGAGCGCCAGCAGGCCGATCGCGGGCGTCGCCTGGCCCGTGTTGGCGAACGCCATCGCCACCGGAGCGGCCCTGCGGAACGCCGGGCGGGTCAGCAGGATCCCCAGCGGGATCGCGATGATCAGCACGAAGAACGTGGAGATCGCGGTCAGTTGGATGTGCTGCCACAGGGCCTTGGAGACCTGGCCGTCCGACAGGGCGTTGCGGGTCAGCGCGTCCAGGTCGGCCTGCCGGAACCAGAGCCAGGTCGCGAGCAGTACGGCCACCAGGACACACGGCAGCACGGTCAGCTTCTGCCAGCCGACGTGCCGGGGCGGCGGGGCGGGTGACGTCCGGGGCGCCTCTGCCTCCTCCTCGTCCGCCGGCCCCGGGACGGTTCGCACCGGCCCGCCGGCGGTCACCGCGTCCCTCCGGCGCCGCCCACGCCCGTGACGCTCCCGCCGCCCTCCCGCTCGGCCTGCGTCTGCGCCGCCCGTACGTCCTCCAGCCCGGGCTGGTGCGCCGGCGCGTCCAGCCGGTCGGCCTCCAGCATGGCGTGCACGGAGTTGAGGAGCGTCTCCATGTCGACGACACCGGTGTACTCACCGTGCCGTCCCGTGACCGCGACGCGCCCGGCGTTGTCGGTGAGCACCGCCTCCAGGGCATCCCGCAGGGTCGCGTCCCGGGTGACCGTGTCGTGCACCGGTGTCCCGGCGCGGGCCAGCGAGCCCCGGGCCCGCGTCAGGTCGCCGCGCCGGAGCCACTTGCAGGGGCGGCCGCGCCGGTCGAGCAGCAGGACCTCGTCGGTGCCGCCGGCCCGCAGCCGGCTGACGATCTGCTGCAACGGGTCGTCGATCATCACCGTGGGATAGTCGGTGATCTCCACGTCCCGTACCCGGGCCAGGTTCAGCCGCTTCAGCGCCGCCCCGGCGCCGACGAACCCGGACACGAAGTCGTCCGCCGGGTTGGTGAGGATCGCCTCCGGGGTGTCGAACTGCGCGATGTGGGACCGTTCGCGCAGGACGGCGATCCGGTCGCCGATCTTGATCGCCTCGTCGAAGTCGTGCGTGACGAAGACGATCGTCTTGTGCAGCTCCCGCTGGAGCCGGATCAGCTCGTCCTGGAGGTGGTCGCGGGTGATCGGGTCCACCGCCCCGAACGGCTCGTCCATCAGCAGCACCGGGGGGTCGGCGGCGAGGGCCCGGGCCACGCCCACGCGCTGCTGCTGGCCGCCGGAGAGCCCGCGCGGGTAGCGGTCGTGGAACTCGCCGGGGTCCAGGCCGACGAGGTCGAGCAGTTCCTCGGTCCGCGCCCTGATCCGGGCCTTCGGCCAGCCGATCATCCTCGGTACGAGCGCGATGTTCTGCGCGACCGTCATGTGCGGGAAGAGCCCGGCGGACTGGATCGCGTAGCCGACCTTGCGGCGCAGCCCGACCGGGTCGATGTCGGTGACGTCCTCACCGCCCATGCGGATACGGCCGCCGGTCGGCTCGATCAACCTGTTGATCATCTTGAGCAGGGTCGACTTGCCGCAGCCCGAGGGGCCGACGAGGACGACGACCTCGCCCGCCTCGATCTCCAGGCTCACGTCGTCCACGGCCGGCCGCGCGACTCCGGGATACCGCTTGGTCAGGCTCTCCAGCTCGATGGAGGCCCCGTGGCCGTCGGTCTCAGGCACGGATCCCCCTGGGGATGGTCAGCCGCCCGAGCAGCACGTACGCGGCGTCGAACAGCAGCGCCAGGACGATGATGCCGAGCGTGCCCGCGAGGACCTGGTTGAGCGCGTTGGCGCTGCCCAGCGAGGCGAGGCCGCGGAAGATGACGTTGCCGAGGCCGGGGCCCGAGGCGTACGCCGCGATGGCCGCGATGCCCATCAGCATCTGGGTCGCGACCCGGATCCCGGTCAGGATCGGCGGCCAGGCCAGCGGCAGCTCGATCCGCAGCAGCCGGGCCGGGCGGGACATGCCGATGCCGGTGGCCGCGTCCACCAGCGCCGGGTCGACCCCGCGCAGCCCGACGATCGCGTTGCGCACGACCGGCAGCAGCCCGTACAGCGTCAGCGCGATCACCGTCGGCGGCACGCCCAGCCCCACGACCGGGATGAGCAGGCCGATCAGGGCGAGCGCCGGCACGGTCAGGACGGTCGCGGTGGTCGTGGTCGCGAGGTTCCCGGCCCACTCGCTGCGGTAGGTGGCGACGCCGATCAGGACGCCGAGCACGGTCGCGACGACCATGCACTGGAAGACGGCGCTCGCGTGCTGGTAGGCGTCCGAGAGCAGCTGCTGGTGCCGGCCCGCCACGTACTCCCAGAAGTTCACACGCGCTCACCCCACGACTGCTCAGGTCTCCTCCGCGGCCTGCTCCACCAGCGGGATGATCCGCAGCGGAACGGGGTTCTCCATGACGATCGCCGTGGAGGCCCGGACGATGCCATCAAAACCGACGACCCGGTCGATCACACGCTGGAGATCGGCGTTCGAGCGGGCCACCAGCCGGCACAGCATGTCCCCGCTGCCGGTGGTGGTGTGCAGCTCCAGCACCTCGGGCACGCTCGCCAAGTGCGCCCGTACATCGGCCCCTTGCCCCTGCCGGATCTGCAGTGTCGCGAACGCCGTGACCGGGTAGCCGAGCGCGGCCGGATCCACCTGCGGACCGAACCCCCGGATGACTCCGTTCGACTGAAGCCGGTCCAGCCGGGCCTGCACGGTGCCCCGGGCCACACCCAGCCGCCGGGACATCTCCAGCACCCCGATCCGCGGCTCCCGGGCCAGCAGCAGGATGATCCGGCCGTCCAGATGATCGATCGCCACAGCAGCCTCCCGGCATGGTCATCCTGTACAGAAGCGCCGTCGATACGGCCGTATCGCTGAACAGATTGCCCAGCAGAAACGCAAACTATTGCGCACCTTGCCGAGCGGGGAGACCCTGCGGCTATGACGCAGACCACACACCACACTCCCGACACCGCCCGGCAGGCCGACCCCTTCCCGGTCAAGGGAATGGACGCGGTCGTCTTCGCCGTGGGCAACGCCAAGCAGGCGGCGCACTACTACTCCACCGCCTTCGGCATGAAGCTGGTCGCCTACTCCGGACCGGAGAACGGCAGCCGCGAGACCGCTGCCTACGTCCTGGAGAACGGCTCCGCCCGCTTCGTCCTCACCTCGGTCGTCAAGCCGTCCAGCGACTGGGGCCACTTCCTCGCCCGGCACGTGGCCGAGCACGGCGACGGCGTCGTCGACCTCGCCATCGAGGTCCCGGACGCACGCGCCGCCTACGCGTACGCCCTGGAGCACGGTGCCCGCCCGGTCGCCGAGCCGTACGAGCTGAAGGACGAGCACGGCACGGTCGTCCTGGCCGCCATCGCCACCTACGGCGAGACCCGCCACACCCTGGTCGAGCGCTCCGGCTACGACGGCCCGTACCTGCCCGGTTTCGTGGCGGCCCAGCCGATCGTCGAACCGCCCGCCCAGCGCACCTTCCAGGCGATCGACCACTGCGTCGGCAACGTCGAGCTCGGCCGGATGAACGAGTGGGTCGGCTTCTACAACAAGGTGATGGGCTTCACGAACATGAAGGAGTTCGTGGGCGACGACATCGCCACCGAGTACAGCGCCCTGATGTCGAAGGTCGTCGCCGACGGCACGCTCAAGGTCAAGTTCCCGATCAACGAGCCGGCGATCGCCAAGAAGAAGTCCCAGATCGACGAGTACCTGGAGTTCTACGGCGGCGCGGGCGTCCAGCACATCGCGCTCAACACGGCCGACATCGTCCAGACGGTCCGCACCATGCGCGCGGCCGGCGTGGAGTTCCTGAACACGCCCGACTCGTACTACGACACGCTGGGGGAGTGGGTCGGCGAGACCCGGGTCCCGATCGACACCCTGCGCGAACTGAAGATCCTCGCCGACCGCGACGAGGACGGCTACCTGCTGCAGATCTTCACCAAGCCGGTCCAGGACCGCCCGACCGTCTTCTTCGAGATCATCGAACGCCACGGCTCGATGGGCTTCGGCAAGGGCAACTTCAAGGCCCTGTTCGAAGCGATCGAACGAGAGCAGGCCCGCCGCGGCAACCTGTGACCCGACGGCCCCTCCCGAGCTCGTGCGGGTGCCACGGGGCACCCGCAGGCCTCACTCCCCGTCCATCTCCAACACCCCCTCAGGCACGTGCAGGGGCGAGAGTGGCTGCCGTGTGCTCACCGAGTGCGGTGCAGGCACACCCGGCGACGGAGGCGAGCAGCACCACCCGCCGGGTGCGGAAGAGGCCCACGGAGGGCTCCGGCTGGTTCTCCACGGCGCTCACTGTGCCGTCGGTACGACGACCACACCCGGGCAGCCGAAGGTGCCGCCGACGGGGTTCACACTGATGGCCGTGGGTGCGAACCTGTGATCATGAGCCGTATCGAAGCGCCCAGCGACGAAACGACCGGCAACCTTCTCGACCTGCTGCGCAGCGGCCTGCCCGCCGAGGCGGTCCTCACCGACCCCGACGTCACGGCCTCCTACGCGCACGACATGGCGAGCTTCTGCCCGGCCGGTGCCCCGGCCGTGGTCGTCCTGCCCCGCACGGTCGAGCAGGTCCAGCACGTGATGCGCACCGCCACCGCCCTGCGCGTCCCGGTCGTCCCGCAGGGCGCCCGCACCGGGCTGTCCGGCGCGGCGAACGCCTCCGACGGCTGCATCGTGCTGTCCCTGACCAAGATGGACCGGATCCTGGAGATCAACCCGGTCGACCGCGTCGCCGTCGTCGAGCCGGGCGTGATCAACGCCGCCCTGTCCCGGGCCGTCGGCGAACACGGCCTGTACTACCCGCCGGACCCCTCCAGTTGGGAGATGTGCACCATCGGCGGCAACATCGGCACGGCCTCGGGCGGCCTGTGCTGCGTGAAGTACGGGGTCACCGCCGAGTACGTCCTCGGACTGGACGTGGTGCTGGCCGACGGGCGGCTCATGTCCACCGGCCGCCGCACCGCCAAGGGCGTCGCCGGCTACGACCTGACCCGGCTGTTCGTCGGCTCCGAGGGCTCGCTCGGCATCGTCGTACGGGCCGTGCTCGGCCTGCGTCCCAAGCCGCCCGAGCAGCTCGTGCTGGCCGCCGAGTTCGCCTCCGGGGCCGCCGCCTGCGAGGCCGTGTGCCGCATCATGGAGGGCGGCCACGTCCCGTCACTCCTCGAACTCATGGACCGTACGACGGTCAAGGCCGTCAACGACCTGGCGCAGATGGGCCTCCCGGAGAGCACCGAGGCCCTGCTGCTCGCCGCCTTCGACACCACCGACCCGGCCGCCGACCTCGCCGCCGTCGGCGCGCTGTGCGAGGCCGCCGGCGCCACCCAGGTCGTCCCGGCCGACGACGCGGCCGAGTCCGAACTGCTCCTCCAGGCGCGCCGGTTGTCGCTCACCGCGCTGGAGGCGGTCAAGGGCGTGACGATGATCGACGACGTGTGCGTGCCCCGCTCCCGGCTCGCCGAGATGCTCGACGGGGTCGACCGGATCGCCGAGAAGTACCAGCTCACCATCGGGGTCGTCGCCCATGCGGGGGACGGCAACACCCACCCGACGGTGTGTTTCGACCCGGCCGACCCCGACGAGTCCCGGCGCGCCCGTGAGTCCTTCGACGAGATCATGGCCCTCGGCCTGGAACTCGGCGGCACCATCACCGGCGAGCACGGCGTCGGCGTGCTGAAGAAGGAGTGGCTGGCGCGCGAGATCGGCCCCGTCGGGATGGAGATGCAGCGGGCCGTCAAGCAGGCCTTCGACCCGCTGAACATCCTCAACCCGGGCAAGCTGTTCTGACGGCCGGAAGTTTTTTCGCAGGAGGAGGCGCGGGGCCGTGCGATGCGTAGCACATCGGTGCTCGAAAGGGGTGGGTCCGGTGGGAGCGGCGGTGGGGGTTGCGCGGGTCTGATAGATGTGGAGGCCCCCATTTGGCCCTCGAGCAGATACGGGACGACGGAGATGAGCGCCCCAACCCCGGCCCCCGGTGACGACAGGCCCCGCGAAGGTTATTACCCGGACCCGTCCATTCCTGGATATGTCCGGTACTGGAACGGTGCCTCCTGGGTACCGGGCACCAGCCGTCCCGCGCCCAAGGACGGCGAGACGCTCGCGCCGCCGCCCGGCGCCGAGCAGTCCGGCGCCGCCGGCTCCGCGTCCGCCTCTGCCTCGGCATCCGGCTCGGTCGAGGAGACCGGTCCGCACTTCTTCGACGAGGACCCGGCCGACGAGCCGTCCCCTGCCGACGCCCAGCACGGCAGCCGTCCCGAACCCGCGTCCGCCTGGGGCGCCGACCGCTCCCGCCAGTCCGGCTTCGGCGGCGAGCAGGACCGCCGTGTCTCATGGGGCGCACCACAGGGCGCGCAGGGAGCGGCGCAGCAGGGTGCCGATCCGAGGGTGGCGCACGCCGACCGGCAGCCGGCCGGTGAGTCCGCCTCCCAGGGCGGACCGCCGTCCCCCGCCGACCAGGAGGCGGACGCCGCGGACGCCGGCAGCACGTTCGTCTTCCGCCGCCCGACGGGGCAGGCCGGGGGAGGGGCGGCCTCCGCCGATGTCCCCGACGAGGGCACGATGACGTTCCGCGCGGTGCCGCCCCGTCAGGGCCCGGCCGCTGCCGCCGGTTCGGCGGGTACTGTGGCCTCGGGCGGTTCGGCCGGTGGCCCGGCAGGGCCCGCGTTCGGTGCGCAGGCCGGGCCGGCCGGATCCGGCGGCAACCCGGCAGGGCCCGGTTTCGGGGCCCCGGCCGGCGGCCCGGCGGGACCTGCCTTCGGCCCGCAGGGCGGCACGGCCGCCTCCGCGGACGCCTCGAACCGCCCCGGCTTCAGTGCCGGGAAGGCCGCCGCCGCCCGGGCCGCCGCACAGTCCGACCCCGGCGCCTCCGCGGCCGCCCCGACGGCGCTGTCCGGGCCCCAGGCGGCGCCCACCGTCCCCCCGCAGTCCGGCGGGCCCCAGCCCGGCCCCGCCGCCTCCGCCACGCCCCTCAGCGCGGGCCCCGGCGGCGGTCAGTCCTCCTGGGCGCAGCAGGTGCACCGGCTCGCCGGAGCGGGCGGCGGTGATGAGCAGCCCGTCGCGCCCTGGAAGCCGCCGACCGAGGACGTGTTCCAGGCGGCCGCGCGGCGCCAGGCGTCGGCCCGGCCCGCGGGGCTCGGCAAGCGGCTGGTCGCCCGGCTGCTGGACACCCTGGTCCTCGCCGGCGTCACCGCCGGGGCCGCCGTACCGCTCGGCATCAAGGCGGTCGACCACGTCAACGAGAAGATCGAGGCGGCCAAGCTGTCCGGCGAGACCGTCACGGTCTGGCTGCTCGACGGCACCACGTCGGTGTATCTCGGCATCGTCCTGGCCGTCCTGCTGCTCGCCGGCGTCGTCTCCGAGGTGCTGCCCACCGCCAAGTGGGGCCGCACCCTCGGGAAGAAGCTGATGGGTCTCGACGTGCGGGACATCGAGGGCCACGACGCCCCGGAGTTCGGCGCGGCCCTGCGCCGCTGGCTGGTCTACAGCGTGCCCGGGCTCCTCGTCGTCGGGATCGTCGGCATCGCCTGGTGCCTGTTCGACAAGCCGTGGCGCCAGTGCTGGCACGACAAGGCCGCGCACACGTTCGTGGCCGGCTGAGCAGCACACCGACGTCCGGCACGGGGCGGCGGCGTACCGTACCGCACCAGGTGAATCCGTAGCTCGGACGGCCGTCTGCCGGATGCGGAGCCGGGGGGTTCGCGGTCGACTCGGGCCATGAGCAGTGAACCGCCGCCCGGCTCCGGTCAGCAGCCCCCGGAAGACGATCCGTTCAGGAAGCGGCCCCCGGGCGAGCAGCCCGACGAGGGCGCGGGCTCGCCCTACGACCCGAGACACCCGGGCGGCGGCCCCGCCGGTACCCCTCCCGGCGGCGGCCGGAACGGTGGCCAGGGCGGCGGCCCGTACGGAGGTCCTCCCGGCGGTGGCCCCTACGGCGGTCCTCCCGGTGGCGGCCAAGGCGGTGGCCCCTACGGCGGTCCTCCCGGCGGCGGTCAAGGCGGTTCCCCCTACGGCGGCGGCGCCTCCCCCACGGACCCCCTCGCCGGCATGCCCCCGCTCGCCGACAGCGGCAAGCGCACGCTCGCCCGCATCATCGACATGATCCTCGTGGGCGTCGTCGTCTGGCTGCTCACCTGGGGCTTCGGCGTCAACGAGTACACCGTGGACAGCGACCGCGTCTCGGTCGGCAAGTCCCTCTGGCAGTCGGTGGTCGCCGCCGTCCTCTACATCGCCTACGACACCTTCCTGACCGCGCGGACCGGCCAGACCCTCGGCAAGAAACTGCTGCACATGCGCGTGGCCAACCTCGACAACGGTGCCACGCCCTCCGCGCAGAGCGCGTTGACGCGCGCGGCGGTGCTGTGGATCCCGTTCGCCTTCTGCTGCGCCTGTGTCTGGACCGCGATCTCGGGCGGCTGGAGCTTCTTCGACCGGCCCTACAAGCAGGGCCTGCACGACAAGGCGGCCAAAACGGTCGTGGTCAGCACCAATTGAGGCACAGGCGCGTCAAGGGGAGGTAAGGAAGGGACAGCCGGCGGTCAGGAGACCGCCCGCTCGCGCACCGGCTCCGGAGCCGGCGCGGCGACCGAGGCCCGTACGGGTTCCTCGGGCGCGGGCTGTTCCACCGCGGCCGGGCGCTTCCCGGGCAGCGGCACCGTCATGGCGACCAGCAGCCCGAGGGCGAGCGCCGCGACGGCGATGATCGCGATCCCCGCGCCCGAACTCGTCTGTGACAGCAGCAGCATGGCGAGGGTCGAGAGGATCACGGTGCAGGATCCGTAGGCGAGCTGTGCGGCGGTCGGACGGGGCATGGCCATCATGTCCTCGAAAGTGGGGGTCCACGGGGGTGTCGGCCTGGCATTCCGCCGGCCTCCGGGCGTTCTGCCAAGCGACATTCTCTCCGGCAGGGTGCCCGACTGGAACGAGCGGTAAGCGTGACCTAATCAACAGGGCCGGAGCACAGGGGGCGCACGGAGTCATGGCGTCCAGGTAGTGGACATATGCGCGCGCCCACCGGACGGTGGCACGTGCCCGCCTGACGTCGGCAGGTGCCTGCCGGGCACCGGGACGGTCGTCCGTAAAACGAACGCCGACTCCGCATAGTGCAATTGACCTGTCTAAGTCAAGATCTGTCTTTTCTTCTAAACCTCTAGTCAAATGTCGTCACTTGACTACACGCGTTGATCAGGCGCGCGCGGACCTTCCACGACCAGGACCCCTTCCTTCCGCGCGCTCGAACGCGGGGGAGGAACTCAAGTGACCAGTAGACCCTGGACGTTCAGAGCCGCCGCCATAGGCGTGGCACTCGCGGCGGCCGCCGCCACCGGCTCCGCATACGCCGTGGCCCAGGCCGACGACGCCTCCGCTCCCCGGTCCACCACCGTGGACCGGCACGACCCGGCGGACCGCCACCAAGGCGAGCACGACCTCGAAGGCCCGCTGAGCAAGACCCAGGAGGCCCAGCGGCAGGAGGCCCTGAAGCAGGTCATATCCGGCAAGTCCACGGTGAAGAACCGTGACGGCTCGAAGGTCGTCCAGCTCAAGAGCAAGAAGGGCGACAGCAAGTACGTCGAGCTCGGCCGCGAGAAGACCGACAAGATCTTCACCATCCTGGTCGAGTTCGGCGACAAGACCAGCGAGTTCGGCGGCACGCCCGGCCCGCTGCACAACCAGATAGCCAAGCCGGACCGCAAGAAGGACAACTCCACGGCCTGGCGGGCGGACTACAACCAGAAGTACTTCGAGAACCTCTACTTCGGCACCGGCAAGAACACCGAGTCGGTGAAGAAGTACTACGAGAAGCAGTCCTCCGGCCGCTACTCGGTCGAGGGCGAGGTCTCCGACTGGGTCAAGGTCCCCTACAACGAGGCCCGTTACGGCAACAACGCGTGCGGTGACACCAACTGCCCGAGCGTGTGGAACGTCGTCAGCGACGGTCTGAACGCGTGGGTCTCCCAGCAGAAGGCGGCTGGGAAGACCGACGCCGAGATCAAGGCGGACGTCAAGCAGTACGACCAGTGGGACCGCTACGACTTCGACGGCGACGGCGACTTCAACGAGTCCGACGGCTACATCGACCACTTCCAGGTCGTGCACGCCGGTGAGGACGAGTCCGCGGGCGGCGGCGCGCAGGGCACCGACGCGATCTGGGCCCACCGCTGGTACGCCTTCGGCACCGACGCCGGCGCCACCGGCCCCGAGGACAACAAGCTCGGCGGCGCGAAGATCGGCGACACCGGCATCTGGGTCGGCGACTACACGGTCCAGCCGGAGAACGGCGGACTCGGCGTCTACGCCCACGAGTACGGCCACGACCTCGGTCTGCCGGACCACTACGACACCACCGGCGGCGGCGACAACTCCACCGGCTTCTGGACCCTGATGTCCTCCGGCTCCTGGCTCGGCACCGGCAAGAACGAGATCGGTGACCTGCCCGGCGACATGACCGCCTGGGACAAGCTCCAGCTGGGCTGGCTCAAGTACGACACCGCGAAGGCCGCGACGAACTCGTGGCACAAGCTGGGCGTCGCCGAGTACAACACGAAGCACAAGCAGGGCCTCGTGGTCGAGCTGCCCAAGAAGAAGGTCACCACCGAGATCGTGGCGCCCGCGCAGGGCGCGAACCAGTGGTGGAGCGGCAGCGGCGACAACCTCAAGAACACGCTGGCCCGTTCGGTCGACCTCACCGGGAAGAAGTCGGCGTCCCTGACGCTCGACGGCTGGTACGACATCGAGGCCAACTACGACTACCTCTACACCGAGGTGTCGACCGACGGCGGCGCCAACTGGACGCCGCTCGACGGCACGGTGGACGGCCAGCCGATCCCGCGTGACGGCAGCGACAAGCCGGTCCTGACCGGCACGTCCGGCGCGTACAAGAAGCTGGCGTTCCCGCTGGACGCCTACGCGGGCAAGAAGATCGACCTGCGCTTCCGCTACCAGACCGACGGCGGCGTGGCCCAGAAGGGCTTCACGGCCGACCGCATCACGGTGACCGCCGACGGCGCCACGGTCTTCTCCGACGACGCCGAGTCCGCGGACGCGGCCTGGAAGACGGGCGGCTTCTCCCGCATGGGCGCGTCCTTCACCAAGGACTACGCGCAGTACTACATCGCGGAGAACCGCCAGTACGTGTCGTACGACAAGACCCTCAAGGTCGGCCCGTACAACTTCGGCTTCTCCAAGACCCGTCCGGACTGGGTGGAGCACTACCCGTACCAGAACGGCCTGTTGATCTGGAAGTGGGACACCTCCCAGGCCGACAACAACACCAGCGTCCACCCGGGCGCGGGTCTGCTGCTGCCGGTCGACTCGCACCCGAAGGCGCTGAGGTGGTCCGACGGCACGCTGATGCGCAACCGCATCCAGGCCTACGACTCGCCCTTCAGCCTGTACCGCACGGACGGCATCACGCTGCACAACGCGGACGTCGCGACGAGCGTCCCGTCGTCGAAGGGGGTGTCGGTCTTCAACGACCGCACCAACACCTACTACGACGAGTCGAACAAGACCGCCGGTGTCAAGATCACTGACACCAACACCAAGATCAAGATCATCAAGGAGGCCAAGGACGGCTCGACGATCGAGCTCGAAGTAGGCCCCGCAGCGAAGTAGAACGCGTTTTCCCAGGTCAGAGCATGATCGGCGGTGACCCCCTGGCGGGTCACCGCCGATCCGTGTTTAGGTGCGTCCTGTGGTTCTCTTATTGACACCGACCGGCACACCGACCGGCGCACCGACCGACACGGGGGTATGACCGCATGGCCGCAGGAGGCTTCTGCAAGCTGCCGAACGGCACCGTGGTGGTGGCGCTGAACCTGCCCAGCCCCGCCGCCGACGGCCCCGGCTCCGTCCGCGTGCTCGTCCACGCGGCGAACCGCGCCCGAGCCCTGACCCGGCTCCGCAACCTCGGCATGCGCGCGGTCTACCTGCGCGGCAACGCCGCCCCGCCGTCCCCCGACGAGATCACGGCCGTCCTGCACCACCCCGACGGCCTGATATGGCGCACGGCCCCTGACAACGGTGTCGTGGCGGGCCCGGACCTCGCCTTCGAACTGTGGCGCCCGATCAGAGCCCTCCTGCGCCGCCCGACGGCCCAGACCTGACCCTCGGGCGCGCCTCCGGGCTACCGGGTCACTGCACGACCGGCTTGCCCGACAGCTCCACGCCGGCCGCCCGCAGCTCCTCCAGGGCCCGCTCGGTGGTCTCCTGGGCCACGCCCGCCGTGAGGTCGAGGAGGACGTGGGCGCGGAAGCCCTCCTTCGCGGCGTCCAGGGCCGTGGCGCGCACACAGTGGTCCGTGGCGATGCCGACCACGTCGACCTCGGTGACCTCGCGGGAGCGGAGCCAGTCGGCCAGGGGCGTGCCGTTCTCGTCCGCGCCCTCGAAGCCGCTGTACGCCGCCGCGTACGCCCCCTTGTCGAACACGGCGTCGACGGAGCCGGACGCGACGGCGGGGGCGAAGTTCGGGTGGAAGCCGACGCCCTCCGTGCCGGCGACGCAGTGCGCGGGCCAGGAGCGGACGAAGTCCGGGTTGGTGGAGAAGTGGCCGCCGGGGGCGATGTGGTGGTCGCGGGTGGCCACGACGTGCTGATAGCCCGACCCGGCCGCCTGGCCGATCAGCTCGGTGACGGCGGCAGCCACGTCGGCACCGCCGGCCACCGCGAGACTGCCCCCCTCGCAGAAGTCGTTCTGCACGTCTACGACGATCAAGGCGCGGCGCATGGTCGGTGTCCTTCGGCTATGAGGTCGGCAAGCCCGGCCGGTGAACTTCCGAGCCTATTGACAGGGAGCGGGAGACGGGAGGGGTACGGCTCGGCGCATCGCGGCACACCCCCTAGCTACCCGAGGCCTCGTGTGCGTACTCCGTCGGAATGACGGGCTCCCCGCGCGAGAGCTGCGTCGCCGACATCGGGAGCCCCGCGCGCGCCGCCGCGTGCCGGTCCCGCGCCGCGTCCAGCGGCTCCCGGGCGACGACCTCGCCGCCCTTGACCAGCTCCACGAGCAGCTGCCGGTCCGCGAGCTCGGCCGGCACCGGCCCGGTGCCGATCACCTCGGCCTCGGCGACCCCGTAGGAGTCCAGCCGTCGCGCGGCCCACTTGCGCCCGCCCATGGACGTCTTGCCCCCGGTCGACTTCTTCGCCACCGGCACCAGCGGCGCGTCCGGCTCCGCGGACTCGGCCCGCGCGACCAGCTTGTAGACCATCGAGGACGTCGGGTGCCCGGACCCGGTCACCAGCTGCGTGCCGACGCCGTACGCGTCCACGGGCGCCGCCGCCAGCGAGGCGATCGCGTACTCGTCCAGGTCCGAGGTCACGACGATCTTCGTGTCGGTCGCGCCCAGCTCGTCCAGCTGCTGCCGCACCCGGTGCGCCACCAGCAGCAGGTCGCCGGAGTCGATGCGCACGGCCCCGAGCCCGGGGCCGGCGACCTCCACGGCCGTGCGGACCGCCTCGGCGACGTCGTAGGTGTCCACCAGCAGCGTCGTGCCTCGCCCGAGTGTGTTCACCTGGGCCTGGAAGGCGTCCCGCTCGCTGTCGTGCAGCAGGGTGAAGGCGTGGGCGGAGGTGCCGACGGTGGGGATGCCGTAGCGGAACCCCGCGGCCAGGTCCGAGGTGGTCGCGAAACCGCCCACGTACGCGGCCCGGGACGCCGCCACCGCCGCCAGTTCGTGCGTGCGCCGGGCGCCCATCTCGATCAGCGGCCGGTCCCCGGCGGCCGACGACATGCGCGAGGCCGCCGCGGCGATCGCCGAGTCGTGGTTGAGGATCGACAGGATCACGGTCTCCAGCAGCACGCACTCGGCGAAGGTGCCCTCGACCCGCATGATCGGCGAGCCCGGGAAGTACACCTCGCCCTCGGGGTAGCCCCAGATGTCCCCGCTGAAGCGGTACCCGGCGAGCCAGTCGAGGGTCTGCCCGCCGACGATCTCGCGCTCGCGCAGGAAGTCGAGGACGCCCGCGTCGAAGCGGAAGTTCTCCACCGCGTCCAGCACCCGCCCGGTGCCCGCCACGACGCCGTAGCGGCGCCCGTTCGGCAGGCGCCGGGTGAAGACCTCGAACACGCTCCGCCGCTCGGCCGTGCCCGCCTCCAGGGCGGCCCGCAGCATCGTCAGCTCGTACTGGTCCGTGAAGAGCGCCGTCGAGGGAACGTCCACCGGCAGCCCAAGGTCCGCTGTGTTCATGAGCGGGATCGTACCCCCATTTCGTCAGTTTGACGATTTGTAGCAAGGCCCCCGGCTTCCAGGCCCGTTTGTGCGACTACCCCCCTCGGGTGGCAGCATGGTCAGTGTGACGTCACCCGCGCCCCTGGAGATCGAACGGACCGAGTCGGCGGAGGAGGTCTTCGCCGTACCGGAGCCGGACCTCCCCTGGGTCACCATCGTCCACAACGACCCGGTCAACCTCATGAGCTATGTGACGTACGTCTTCCAGACGTACTTCGGCTACTCCAAGGACAAGGCCACCAAGCTCATGCTCGACGTCCACCACAAGGGCCGGGCGGTCGTCTCCAGCGGCAGTCGCGAGGAGATGGAACGCGACGTGCAGGCCATGCACGGCTACGGCCTGTGGGCCACCCTCCAGCAGGACCGCAAGTAGTCGGCTCCCCGCCCAGCAGCGAAAAGGCGTTCATGCCCGGAACCTTCGAACCGCTTCCCGGCGGCGGCGCTGCCGTCGCCCTCGACGACGTCGAGATCTCCATCATCCGGTCGCTGGCCGTCCAGCTCCTGGAGCTCATCGGCCCCGGCCCCGCCGAGGACGCCCCCAAGGACCCGCTCGCCGAGCTGTTCGCGGAGGGCCCGAGCGAGCCGCCCTCCGACCCGGTGCTCAGGCGCCTCTTCCCGGACGCCTACAGCGACCCCGAGCAGCCCGCCTCGCCCCGGGACGCCGAGGAGCGGCGGGCGTACTCGGCCGAGTTCCGCCGCTACACGGAGAACGACCTGCGGGCCGGCAAGCGGGACAACGCTCTCGCGGTGATCCGCTCCCTGGACGCGCTCTCCTCGGCCTCGGCCGGCGAGGGCGGCGCGGTGCTGAAGCTGTCGGTGGAGGAGTCCCAGCGGTGGCTGTCGGCCCTGAACGACCTGCGGCTCGCGATCGGCTCGCGGCTGGAGATCACCGACGAGGAGGACACCGACCTCCTCTACCGCCTCCCGGACGAGGACCCGCGCAAGCCGATGGTGATGGCCTACCTGTGGCTGGGCGGACTCCAGGAGACGCTGGTCGGAACCCTTATGCCCTGATCCGTGCGGGTTCTGTGACCGCCGGGTGACCGATCGGTGTTCGCTCAACGGACACTCCAATTTGGATAACGATCACGTCACCGTGCCCGCCTTCTATGCCGCGTTGGGCTGCGTTTTGTCCGGTTTCCCTGTGCGGTGCGTCACAATCCACCCGAGTGATCAGTGCTGCGGCCGTGATAAATCTTCACGACCGCCCGGCCGGCACCACCCGCATGTCCGGCCGGGTGCGCCACCGAGCCGACAACCGTCGGCCAGGCACCGCTCCATCATTCCGGGGGGATCGAGACCCGATCCGAGGCCGACGAAGGTCCGGGTCGGCATGGAGAAAGGCGCACCACATGACCTCTGCGCAGGTCGACACGGAAAACCTGCCCGAAGAGGGCTACGAGCGCGGCCTCGGCAGCCGCCAGGTCCAGATGATCGCCATCGGCGGCGCCATCGGCGTCGGTCTGTTCATGGGTGCCGGAGCGAACATCGCCAAGGCCGGCCCCAGCATCATCCTGATGTACGCCCTCGCGGGCGTCGTGATCTTCTTCATCATGCGGGCGCTGGGCGAACTGCTCCTCTACCGGCCCGTGTCCGGTTCCTTCGCCGAGTACGCCCGCGAATTCCTCGGCCCGTTCTTCGGGTTCGTCACGGGCTGGACGTACTGGCTCATGTGGGTGGTCACCGGCATGGCCGAACTCACGGCCGCCGCGATCTACATCCACTTCTGGTTCCCGGAGATCCCGCAGTGGGTCAGCGCCCTGGTGTTCCTGGTGGTGCTCTTCGGCGTCAACCTGATCTCCGTGAAGATCTTCGGCGAGGTCGAGTTCTGGTTCTCGATGATCAAGGTCACGGCCATCATCGGCATGATCGTCATCGGTCTCGGCGTGCTCACCCTCGGCTTCTCCGACGCCGGTGACACCGCCGCCGTCTCCAACCTCTGGTCGCACGACGGCTTCTTCCCGAACGGCATCGGCTCCAGCCTGATGACGCTCCAGGGCGTCATGTTCGCCTACCTCGCCGTCGAGCTCGTCGGCGTCACCGCGGGCGAGTCCGAGAACCCCGAGAAGACCCTGCCCAAGGCCATCAACACCCTGCCCTGGCGCATCATCGTCTTCTACGTCGGCGCGCTGCTGGTCATCCTCTCCGTCGTCAAGTGGACCGAGTTCTCCGCCGGCGAGAGCCCGTTCGTCCACGCCTTCGGCGAGATCGGCATCCCGCTCGCCGCGGGCATCGTCAACTTCGTGGTGCTCACCGCGGCTCTGTCGTCCTGCAACTCGGGCATGTACTCGACCGGCCGGATGCTGCGCGACCTGGCCGCCAACAGCGAGGCACCGCAGGCGTTCGGCAAGCTCAACGCCCGCAAGACGCCCGCCGTCGGCATCACGGTCTCCGTGGCGCTCATGGGCATCGGCGTCGTCCTGAACTACGTCGTCCCGGAGAAGGCGTTCCTCTACGTCACCTCCGTCGCCACCGCGGCGGGCATCTGGACCTGGATGATGATCCTCGTCAGCCACATCCGCTACCGCGCCGCGGTCGACGCGGGCCGGCTGCGCGCCTCGGCCTTCCCCGCCCCCGGCGGGGCGCTCTTCAGCTGGGTCGCGCTCCTCTTCCTCGTCGGCGTGACCTGCATGATCGCTTACGACAAGGACGCCCGGGTCTGCCTGTACGTCGCGGCCGGCTGGGCCGTCGCCCTGGCCATCGGCTGGGCCGTCCTCAAGAGCCGCAACCCGCAGATCGCCGAGCGCCGCGACGCGGAGTTCCAGAAGGTCGGCTGACCAGCCCGCCAGGACGTCCAGCCGCGGGGAGCACTCGTGGCGCTCCCGGTGGCTGCCGCTCAGGGCGTCCGGCATATGGGCCGTTCCGTACCATCCATCGGTACGGAACGGCCCTTCTGCTTATCCTGACGAACATGCTGACCATCACCCAGGCCCTCGTCGACCAGATTGTCGCCCACGCGCGCAAGGACCACCCCGACGAGGCGTGCGGCGTGATCGCGGGCCCCGCGGGCTCGGACCGCCCCGAGCGCTTCATCCCCATGCTCAACGCGGCCATGTCACCCACGTTCTACGAGTTCGACTCCGGCGACCTGCTCAAGCTCTACCGCGAGATGGACGACCGCGACGAGGAGCCGGTGGTGATCTACCACTCCCACACGGCGACCGAGGCCTACCCCTCCCGCACCGACATCTCGTACGCCAACGAGCCCGGCGCGCACTACGTCCTCGTCTCCACGGCCGACACCGACGGGGCCGGCGAGTTCCAGTTCCGCTCGTACCGGATCGTGGAGGGCCAGGTCACGGAGGAGGAGGTCGAGATCGTCGAGGCGTACTGAGCGGGTGTGGACGGGGCTGAACAGGGCGGTCTCACTCTCCGGCCCGAAAACGTCCGCCATGTGGGATCACATTCCAGAACCCGGACCGGGAATCGATACGATGAGCCCATGGTTTTCCACGACGTGAGCGACAAGACGCCGGGCATGCTGCTCGTCGCGCGGCTGCACGTCGACCTGTGCAGGCTCGCCAGCGCCATCTGTTGACGCCGGCCCCTGCCGCCGTACGGCCGTGAGCCGCGGCGCTGCACACACGCACCACTCCGCCGTTCCTGCGCTGTCGCGCGCCCGACTGACTACTCCCGACAGGAGCCCTGAGCCATGGCCATCGAGGTCCGCATCCCGACCATCCTCCGCCAGTACACCGACGGTCAGAAGGCGGTGGAGGGCAGCGGTGACACCCTCGCCGACCTGTTCGCCGACCTCGAGACGCGGCACGCCGGCATCCAGGCGCGCATCGTGGACGGCGACCAGCTGCGCCGCTTCGTCAACGTCTACCTGAACGACGAGGACGTGCGCTTCCTCGACGGCATCAACACCAAGCTGACGGACGGCGACAACATCACGATCCTGCCGGCCGTCGCCGGCGGCATGGCCTGATCAGCGATGCGCTACGAGTCACCCCTGGCCGCGGTCGGCAACACCCCCCTGGTGCGCCTGCCGCGGCTGTCGCCGTCCACCGACGTCCGTATCTGGGCGAAGCTGGAGGACCGCAACCCGACCGGGTCGGTCAAGGACCGTCCCGCCCTGCACATGATCGAGCAGGCGGAGAAGGACGGCCGTCTGACCCCGGGGTGCACCATCCTGGAGCCGACGTCCGGCAACACCGGCATCTCCCTGGCCATGGCGGCGAAGCTCAAGGGCTACCGCATCGTGTGCGTGATGCCGGAGAACACCTCGCAGGAACGGCGCGACCTGCTCGCCATGTGGGGCGCCGAGATCATCTCCTCCCCGGCCGCGGGCGGTTCCAACACCGCCGTGCGCGTCGCCAAGGAACTCTCGGCCGAGCACCCGGACTGGGTGATGCTCTACCAGTACGGCAACCCGGACAACGCGGGCGCCCACTACGCGACGACGGGCCCCGAGATCCTCGCGGACCTGCCCTCCGTCACCCACTTCGTGGCGGGCCTCGGCACCACCGGCACGCTCATGGGAGTGGGCCGCTACCTGCGCGAGCACAAGCCGGACGTCCAGATCGTCGCCGCCGAACCGCGCTACGACGACCTGGTCTACGGCCTGCGCAACCTCGACGAGGGCTTCGTCCCCGAGCTGTACGACGCGTCGGTCCTCACCAGCCGCTTCTCGGTCGGCTCGGCCGACGCGGTCACCCGCACCCGCGAACTGCTCCAGCAGGAGGGCATCTTCGCCGGTGTCTCCACGGGTGCCGCGCTGCACGCCGCGATCGGCGTCGGCAAGAAGGCCGTCAAGGCCGGCGAACAGGCCGACATCGTCTTCGTCGTCGCCGACGGCGGCTGGAAGTACCTGTCGACGGGCGTCTACACGGCGACCACGACCGAAGAGGCCATCAAAACGCTCCAGGGCCAGCTCTGGGCGTAACCCGACGGCAGACGACCAGGAAGGGCCGGAGTGAGAACTCCGGCCCTTGTGCGTGTCACCCGGCCAGATACCGCACCTGGTCCCACAACGCCGGGTCCACCACCCCGATCCGTCGCCGGAAGCCCCACACCGGGACCTCCCGCAACTCGTCCGTCTCCAGGAAGCTCGCCCGGCCCTGGGAGTCGCCCACCGAGCCCGGGGGGAGAGGGATCACACCGGTGCGCTCGTGCCGGAACCGGGTGGTGATCTTCGCGACCGTCGCCCGCTCCCCGCGCACCGCCAGCACCAGGCAAGGCCGGTCCTTCGTGCGCGCCTCGTCCTCGTAGGGGACGTCCGCCCACCAGATCTCCGCCGGCTGCGGCAACCCCGCCACCGCTGCGGCCGCGGGCGCCGTCCGGCCCCGCCGCGCCGACGACCGCCGCCCCCAGCCGTCGACGAGCGTGGCGACGAGCGCGAGCAGTACCACCGCGGCGAGCGCCAGCCACCAGGACGTGTCCATACTGAGACGTTACCGGCGCCATCCCTCCCCCCGCGCCCCCCTCACGAGGATCACCCCGGCGTTGCCAGCCGAACCGGTGACACCACAGGTGAGTTCGCCCACAACAGCCCTTGGCGGAGGAGCGACCGGAGGTTTTGCGCCTTACGCTCGACGCACCGCACGACCCCCGACGCCCCTCTCAGACTTATCCCGCCAGCGGAGGTTTCTGCTTCATGAAGCTCACCGTCGTCGGCTGCTCGGGGTCATTCCCGTCCGCGGAATCGGCCTGCTCGAGCTACCTCGTCGAGGCCGACGGCTTCCGGCTGCTCCTCGACATGGGCAACGGTGCCCTGGGCGAGTTGCAGCGCCACTGCGGTCTCTACGACCTCGACGCGATCTTCCTCAGCCATCTGCACGCCGACCACTGCATCGACATGTGCGCGTACTTCGTCGCGCGCTACTACCGCCACGACGGCGGCCGCTGCGATCCGCTCCCCGTCTACGGACCGGAAGGCACGGAACACCGGCTGACCACCGCCTACGCGGACACCCCCACCGCCTCCTCCATGAGCGAGGTCTTCGACTTCCACACGGTCAAGCCGTCCACCTTCGACATCGGTCCCTTCACGGTGCACACCGAGCGGGTGGCCCACCCCGTGGAGGCGTACGGCATCCGCGTCGAACACGACGGCAAGGTCCTGACGTACTCCGGCGACACCGGCGTGAGCCCCGCCCTGGACGAACTCGCCCGGGACGCCGACCTGTTCCTGTGCGAGGCGGCCTTCACGCACGGCAAGGAGAACATCCCCGACCTGCACCTCAACGGCCGTGAGGCGGGGCAGACGGCGGCCCGGGCAGGTGCCCGGCGCCTGGTCCTCACCCACATCCCGCCGTGGACGGACCCGCAGGCCAACCTGGCCGACGCCCGCGCGGCCTACGACGGCCCGGTGGCCCTCGCGGCGCCCCGGCAGACGTACGAACTCTGAGCATCCGAGCACGACGAGGCCCCGGAACCGAAGCGGTTCCGGGGCCTCGTCGTGCTCGGGGCGCGGGCTACTTCGCCTCGGCCTTCTGCAGCTCGGCGAGTTCCTCGTCGGACTCGCGGCCCGGCGTCGGCAGGTTGAACTTGGTGATCGCGAAGCGGAAGACCACGTAGTAGACCGCCGCGAAGCACAGGCCCACCAGGGCCAGGCCCCACGGGTTGGTCGCGATGCCCAGGTTCAGGAAGAAGTCCACCGCGCCGGCCGAGAAGCCGAAGCCGTCCTTCATCCCCAGCGCCCAGGTCAGCGCCATCGAGACACCGGTGAGCACGGCGTGGATCGCGTACAGCACCGGGGCGATGAACATGAAGGTGAACTCGATCGGCTCGGTGACGCCCGTCACGAACGAGGTCAGAGCGAGGGAGATCATCATGCCGCCGACGACCTTGCGGCGCTCGGGCCGGGCGCAGTGCACGATGGCCAGGCAGGCGGCCGGCAGGGCGAACATCATGATCGGGAAGAAGCCGGTCATGAACTGTCCGGCGCTCGGGTCGCCCGCCAGGAACCGGGCGATGTCACCGCTCTTGCCCTCGTAGGTGCCGGCCTGGAACCAGGGGAAGGAGTTGAGCAGGTGGTGCATGCCGATCGGGATCAGCGCGCGGTTGGCGACACCGAAGATGCCCGCGCCGACGGCTCCGGAGCCCACCAGCCACTCGCCGAAGTTGTGCAGGGCCGTGCCGAGGACCGGCCATATGTAGCCGAAGACGATGCCGATGACCAGGCCCGCGAAGGCCGACAGGATCGGCACCAGGCGGCGGCCGCCGAAGAAGCCCGCCCAGTCGGGCAGCTTGGTGCGGTAGAAGCGCTGGTAGAGCAGGGCGACGACGAGGCCCATCACCACACCGCCGAGCACCTTGGCGTCCACCGGCGCGTCCGTCATGACGACCTTGCCGTCGACCGCCGTCGCCACCTTGGGCAGGTTCGGGTCGGTGAACGTGGCCAGCACGTTCTTGAAGACCAGGTAGCCGACGACGGCGGCCAGTGCGGTCGAGCCGTCCGACTTCTTCGCGAAGCCGATCGCGATGCCCACGGCGAACAGCAGCGGCATGTTGTCGAGGATCGCGTTGCCGCCCGCGGACATGAAGCCCGCGATCTTGGTGATGAACTCCGGGAACGCCTCGCGCCCCAGCATGTCGGTGTTGCCGAGGCGGACCAGGAGCGCGGCGGCGGGCAGCACGGCGACGGGCAGCATGAGGCTGCGGCCGATACGCTGCAGGACCGCCATCACCGCAGACCCCTTCTTCGGGCTCGCGGGCGCGGCTGAGGCTGTGGACATGAACTTCCTCCATGGGGCACGGCGCCGCCCAGGAAGAGTTCGACGGGGGACGGCGGCGTCTCAAAAGGGGAGCGCGGTCTCCGCCGCGCGACCTCCACCAGTGAGTGGTGTAGACCAGTTGTAGCACGGTAGGCCGAACGAGTGGAACCCACGAATGCCACTACGGCGGACCGCGGTCCCCGGTCCCTTTGTCGGGAGGCACACTCGTGGTGTAGACCTGTTGCGCCCACTGTGGGTCACTGCGACAAAGCGGTTCGGATCAGGGAGAGCGAACATGGCCACCAAGGCTGAGAAGATCGTCGCCGGGCTCGGCGGCATCGACAACATCGAAGAGGTCGAGGGCTGCATCACCCGCCTGCGGACCGAGGTCGTGGACCCCGCCAAGGTCGACGAGACCGCCCTGAAGGCCGCCGGCGCCCACGGCGTCGTCAAGATGGGCACCGCGATCCAGGTCGTCATCGGCACGGACGCCGACCCCATCGCCGCGGAGATCGAAGACCTGATGTGAAGCGCGGGGATCATCCCGGGCTTCACCCCCTGACAGACCCCGGAGGTCCGTCGTGAAGGCCCCTTCCTACCGCGGGAGGGGCCCCTTCCATATGTACGGATAGGCTCAGCGGCATGTCTCGAATCGACGGCCGCACCCCCCAGCAACTCCGCCCGATCACCATCGAACGCGGCTGGAGCAAGCACGCCGAAGGCTCCGTCCTCGTCTCCTTCGGCGACACCAGGGTCTTCTGCACCGCCTCCGTCACCGAAGGCGTCCCGCGCTGGCGCAAGGGCAGCGGCGAAGGCTGGGTCACCGCCGAGTACTCCATGCTGCCCCGCGCCACCAACACCCGAGGCGACCGCGAGTCCGTCAAGGGCCGCATCGGCGGCCGCACCCACGAGATCAGCCGCCTCATCGGCCGCTCGCTGCGCGCCGTCATCGACTACAAGGCACTCGGCGAGAACACCATCGTCCTCGACTGCGACGTCCTCCAGGCCGACGGCGGTACCCGCACCGCCGCCATCACCGGCGCCTACGTCGCCCTGGCCGACGCCGTCGCCTGGGCCCAGCGCAAGAAGCTGATCAAGGCCGGCCGCCAGCCCCTGACCGGCACCGTCAGCGCCGTCTCCGTCGGCATCGTCGGCGGCGTCCCCCTCCTCGACCTCTGCTACGAGGAGGACGTCAAGGCCGACACCGACATGAACGTCGTCTGCACCGGCGACGGCCGCTTCGTCGAGGTCCAGGGCACCGCCGAGGCCGAACCCTTCGCCCGCGACGAGCTCAACGCCCTCCTCGACCTCGCCGTCGCCGGCTGCACGGAACTCGCCGCCCACCAGCGCACCGCGCTTGATACCGTCCTCGAAAAGTAAAGGGCGCGCCAAGACAGGTGCTCGGCACGGGCAACCGCGCCGAGCACACTCGCGTCTGAAGGAGTACGGGCGCACGGCTCATTGCTGTGCGTCCGGCCAGCCACCCGGGCCGCCCGGCCCGACCGACGAGAGGGACCGTTCCATGGCCGCGAGCCGCCGCCGACGCCGCACCGCAGCCGTCGCCGCCACCCTGGCGGCCGTCGCGCTGACCGCCGGACTCACCACCGGCTGCGCCGCCGTCGACAAGGCGCTGGACTGCGTCCAGACCGCCGACGCCATCGCCGACAGCGTCACGGAACTCCAGCAGGCCGTGGACAACGCCGCGAACGACCCGACGCAGCTCGACGAGTCCCTCGACTCCATCGACAAGAACCTGGACAAGATCGGCGACAAGACCGACAACGCCGACGTCAACAAGGCCGTCGACGACCTCAACAAGGCCGTCGGCAACGTCCGTACAGCGGTCAAGAACGGCGACGAGACGCCCGACATCAGCCCGGTCACGGACGCGGCCGGCGAACTGACCAAGGTCTGCACGCCGTAACGGTGCGCCGGGCTACTCGTCTGCCGGGTTGTGCCGGTGGGTGGGTGCGGTCCGTGGTGGCCGGTCGCGCGGTTCCCCGCGCCCCTGACGGGGCGCGGCTCCCGCAATACTGGGGCCCATGACGCGCTTGATCCTCGCCACCCGTAACGCCGGAAAGATCACCGAGCTCCGGGCGATCCTCGCCGAAGCCGGCCTGCCCCACGAACTCGTCGGTGCCGACGCCTACCCGGACATCCCCGACGTCAAGGAAACCGGCGTCACCTTCGCGGAGAACGCGCTGCTGAAGGCCCACGCCCTGGCCCGCGCGACGGGCCTCCCGGCCGTCGCCGACGACTCGGGCCTGTGCGTCGACGTTCTGAACGGCGCCCCCGGCATCTTCTCCGCCCGCTGGTCCGGCCGCCACGGCGACGACAAGGCCAACCTGGACCTCCTCCTCGCCCAACTCTCCGACATCGCCGACGACCACCGAGGCGCCCATTTCGCCTGCGCGGCGGCCCTGGCCCTGCCGGACGGCACGGAGCGGTTGGTGGAAGGCCGACTGCGCGGAGTCCTGCGCCACGAACCGACCGGCACGAACGGCTTCGGCTACGACCCGATCCTCCAGCCGGAGGGCGAGGCCCGGACCTGCGCGGAGCTGACCCCGGAGGAGAAGAACGCGATCAGCCATCGGGGGAAGGCGTTTCGGGCGCTGGTGCCGGTGGTGCGGGAACTGCTCGGCTGACGGCATGAAGAAGGGCGCCCCACTGAGTGGTGCGCCCTTCGTGATGAGCCCGGTGGGACTCGAACCCACGACACACCGGACCTAAACCGGCGCCCTCTTGCCAGCTGGGGTACGGGCCCACAGCGCTGCCCACTCTACTTGGCCTGGTGGACCGCTCGGCGGCCTCCTCCGCGCCATGTCCTCAAGCTCTGAGGGCTCAATCCTCGTACCAGCGGTTGAGGTTCCTGCAAAACCAGGAGAGACCGAAAAGCTGCGGTCGGTCTCGCCGGAGCTGGTGCGGAGGGAGGTCTGGACCACCTGCCACTCGTCACAGCCCGGGCCGGATCAGCGTGTGCCCGGCGTTGCGAGTGCGACGCTGGACCGGCAAAGGACGTCGCGGTGCCGACCGTACGTTCCGCCTCCTGTGCCAGGGTCACTGGGAGACGCTTTCCACAGGTCAGAAGGCTTTGCATCGCTCTCGTGAGAGGAATCGGCGCTCCTCGGGCGGGCCGATGTCATCCGGGAAACCTGACGGTGCCTTCGCTGCCGCGGTGCTCGACCACCCGGATCACCGCCTTCTTGCAGGTCGTCCACACCCTGCACATGATCTGCCCGGACCGGCGGTGCGAGGCGCAGAATGTTTACATCACATTGACTCAAAGATCATCTGTTCGATAGCTTCCACGCCTCGCTTGGTGTGGACAGGCCTCATGGGGGGCCGCATCGGGTGGGAGATTCGGAGTTCCCGCATGTCGGGCAGATCCTCCAAGCGCGTATCCGCCGTGGTCGCGATGGCGTCGGCCTTCGTCCTCGCGCTGTCGTCCGGTGCCTGGGCCAACTGGTCGAGCAGCATCAACTCGTGGACGGACGGCGGCGGGAGCAACGGCCAGTCCCGCTACTGGGCGGACGAGAGCTACACGGAGATCATCTTCAAGGGTTGTTCCGTGCAGGGCGGCAGCAAGACCACGGGGGTCGAGCTGTGGGACTACGACGCGCTGTCGGCCAACGACTTCTACGGTGAGAAGACGTTCACCAACTGCTTCAACGGCACGACCTACGCGAGCCGGGGCGAGTACTACGGCCTGCCCCAGGAGTCGGATTACTTCTTCCAGCTCGACAACGTCGGCGGCGGAAGCAACGCGTGCTGCCTGCTGTGGGCGACCTACGCGGGAGTCGACACCACTCTCGCCGATTCCTGATCGGTGATCTGCAGCGTGGGGGGGGGGGGGGGGGGGGGGCCCCCCCCCCCCCGGGGGGGCGCCGGCGGGGGGCCCCCCCCGGCAAACCCCCCACACCACAACGGCCCCCCCGCGCCGGGGGGGGGGGCC
>NZ_JBIBJD010000017.1:115220-147005 GCF_042958445.1 Streptomyces sp. NPDC007991 | reverse complement strand
CCCCGCCGCGGGGCGGTGGGCTTCGTGTTCATTCCCCCCTCACCCCCGGGGGGGGGGGGGGGGGGGTTTTGGGGGGGGGGGGGGGGGGGGCGGCCCCCCCCCCCCCCCCCCCGGGCCCACGACCGGCTCGCACGGAATCCCGACACCATGTCATGGCCGCCCGTCCGCCGATCCGGAGCGCGGCGGCCCGAGAGGGAGTACGAGAAGGTGGCCACACCCAAAAAGGGCCGGAGCGCGAGCGCCCAGAGCAAGCCGGGGCGCTCGCTGGCCCTGATCCTGATCGCCATCGCGGCGCTCACCGGTGGGATGTTCGCCTCGGGGCACACCACCCCGCGTCTCGGCATCGACCTGGCCGGCGGCACCAGCATCACGCTCCGCGCGGTCCCCGAGGCAGGCAACGAAGCGGCGATCAACAAGACCAACATGGACACCGCCGTCTCCATCATGGAGCGCCGTGTCAATGGTCTGGGCGTCTCCGAGGCCGAGGTCCAGACGCAGGGCCGGGACAACATCGTCGTCAACATCCCCAAGGGCACGAACTCCGAGCAGGCCCGCAAGCAGGTCGGCACCACCGCCAAGCTCTACTTCCGCCCGGTCATCGCCACGGAGGTCTCCGGCGGCGCCGGCGCGGCCACCCCCTCGCCGAGCCCCACGGGAAGCCCGTCGGACAAGCCGTCCGGCAAGGCCACCGACAAGCCCGAGGCCACGGACAAGGGTTCCGCCTCCCCGTCCGCCTCGCCCACCACGCAGGGCCGCGCGATCACGGACGCGCTGAAGGCCGACGCGACGCCGTCGGCGAGCGCCTCCGACAAGGCGAAGGCCAGCCCCTCCCCGTCCGCGTCCGGCGGCGCCGCCGCCGACGCGAGCAAGCTCCAGGAGGAGTACGCCAAGCTCGACTGCACCAACGCCAAGACCCGCTCCGCCGTGGGCGACGGCGTCAAGGCCTCCCAGCCCACCCTGGCCTGCGGCAAGAACTCGCAGGGGCAGTGGCAGAAGTACGTCCTCGGCCCCGCCGAGGTCGACGGCACCGACGTCGACAAGGCCAAGGCCGTCCTGAACACCCAGAGCGGTGCGGGCTGGACGGTCACCATGGACTTCACCGACGCGGGCGGCAAGAAGTTCGCGGACATCACCGGCAAGCTGGCCAAGAACCAGTCGCCGCAGAACCAGTTCGCGATCGTCCTCGACGGCGACGTGGTCTCCGACCCGTACGTGCGGCAGGCGCTGACCGGCGGCAACGCGGAGATCTCCGGCAACTTCAACCAGCAGTCCGCCCAGGAACTCGCCAACATGCTGACGTACGGTGCGCTGCCGCTGACCTTCAAGGTGGACAGCATGACGACCGTGACCGCCGCGCTGGGCGGTGATCAACTGCAGGCCGGCCTCATCGCGGGCGCGATCGGTCTCGCGCTGGTCGTCATCTACCTGCTGGCCTATTACCGCGGCCTGTCGTTCATCGCGATCCTCTCGCTGCTGGTGTCCGCCGCGCTCACCTACACGCTCATGGCCCTGCTCGGCCCGACCATCGGCTTCGCGCTGAACCTGCCGGCCGTGTGTGGTGCGATCGTCGCGATCGGCATCACCGCGGACTCGTTCATCGTCTTCTTCGAACGCGTCCGCGACGAGATCCGGGAGGGCCGCTCGCTGCGCCCCGCCGTCGAGCGGGCCTGGCCGCGTGCCCGGCGCACCATTCTGGTTTCCGACTTCGTGTCGTTCCTCGCCGCCGCGGTGCTCTTCATCGTCACCGTCGGCAAGGTCCAGGGCTTCGCGTTCACGCTCGGCCTGACCACCCTGCTCGACGTGGTGGTCGTGTTCCTGTTCACCAAGCCGCTGCTGACGCTGATGGCCCGCCGCCCGTTCTTCGCGAACGGCCACAAGTGGTCCGGCCTCGACCCGAAGAGCTTGGGTGCGCAGCCACCGCTGCGCCGCACCCGCCGTCCCGCCGCCCCCGTCGACCCCAAGGAGGCCTGAGATGTCGAAACTCGGCACCCTCGGCGCCCGGCTGCACCGTGGCGAGGTCGGCTACGACTTCGTCAAGAACCGCAAGATCTGGTACGGGCTGTCCATCCTGATCACCATCACGGCCATCGTCGGCCTGACGGTCCGGGGCCTGAACATGGGCATCGAGTTCCAGGGTGGCGCCGTCTTCAACACCCCGAAGAACACCAGCGCCTCGGTGTCCCAGGCGGAGAGGTACGCGGAAGAGGCCTCCGGTCACGACGCGATCGTCCAGAAGCTCGGCGACGGCAGCCTGCGGATCCAGGTCGCCGGCATCGACACCGGCGCGGCCAACAAGATCAAGAGCGCGCTTGCCGACGACCTCAAGATCGACTCGGAGCAGATCAACGCCGAACTGGTCGGCCCGAGCTGGGGCGAGCAGATCGCGAACAAGGCCTGGCAGGGCCTGGGAATCTTCATGGTCCTCGTGGTGATCTACCTGGCGATCGCCTTCGAGTGGCGCATGGCGCTGGCCGCGTTCGTCGCCCTGATCCACGACATCACCATCACGGTCGGCATCTACGCCCTGGTCGGCTTCGAGGTCACCCCGGGCACGGTGATCGGTCTGCTGACCATCCTCGGCTACTCGCTCTACGACACGGTCGTGGTCTTCGACAGCCTCAAGGAACAGACCAAGGACATCACCAAGCAGACCCGCTGGACCTACAGCGACATCGCCAACCGCTCGATCAACAGCACCCTGGTCCGCTCCATCAACACCACGGTGGTCGCGCTGCTGCCGGTCGCGGGCCTGCTGTTCATCGGCGGCGGTGTCCTCGGCGCCGGCATGCTGAACGACATCTCGCTGTCGCTGTTCGTCGGCCTCGCCGCCGGTGCGTACTCCTCGATCTTCATCGCCACGCCGCTCGTCGCCGACCTCAAGGAGCGCGAGCCGCAGATGAAGGCCCTCAGGAAGCGCGTCCTCGCCAAGCGGGCCCAGTCCGGCGCCCAGGCCGGGACCGAGCCCCAGGGCGCCGACGAGTCGTCCGACGGGCCCGAGGACTCCGCACCCGCGGTCGTCGGCCCCCGCAACCAGCCCGCGTCCCGCACCCGGGGCCGTGGCCGTCCCTCGGGGAAGCGCCGATGACCGACATCAGGGAGTTGCTGCTCAGCCGCATCAGGGACGTGGCGGACTACCCGGAGCCGGGCGTGATGTTCAAGGACATCACCCCGCTCCTGGCGGACCCGGCGGCATTCACCGCGCTCACCGACGCCCTCGCCGAGATCGCCGAGCGCACCGGTGCCACCAAGGTCGTCGGCCTGGAGGCCCGGGGCTTCATCCTCGGCGCCCCGGTCGCCGTCCGCGCCGGCCTCGGCTTCATCCCCGTACGCAAGGCGGGCAAGCTCCCCGGAGCCACCCTCGGCCAGGCCTACGACCTGGAGTACGGCTCGGCGGAGATCGAGGTGCACGCCGAGGACCTGACCGCCGGCGACCGCGTCCTGATCGTCGACGACGTCCTCGCCACCGGCGGCACCGCCGAGGCCTCGGTCCAGCTCATCCGCCGGGCCGGCGCCGGGGTCGCGGGCCTCGCGGTCCTCATGGAGCTCGGTTTCCTCAGCGGCCGCGCCCGCCTGGCACCGGCTCTGAACGGCGCCCCGCTGGAGGCGCTGCTCACGGTCTAGGAACCCCACCGCAGAGCCGCCGTACACCGGCGCGACACCGCGGAGGCGGGCCCGGAGGAATCCGGCGCCCGCCTCCCGTGTTTCAGGGGTAGACGGTCCTCACATTGGCCTGAAGGCGATCCTGGGGCCCAGGATGGCTACCATGGGGTCTCCGGAGCCTGACCGGGGGACCCGGATCGCGCACGAGGAGCCCTCTTGCCAGACGAGGCCCAGCACCTGACCGCCGCCAAGCCCGAGTCCGCCTCGGCAGCCGCGGCCAAGCCCGCGCCGAACGCGCCCCACGCGAAGAACGACACCCGCGGGCCGGTCGAGCACGCCCAGTCGGCGCCGGTCGACAAGCCCGCCGAGCAGGCGCGCCCCAAGCCCGCCCCGCCCGTGCGGCAGGCCTCCGGTCAGCCCGCCCGTACCGGCTCCTCCAACCGGGTCCGCGCCCGACTGGCCCGCCTCGGAGTCCAGCGCGCGAACCCGTACAACCCGGTGCTGGAGCCGTTGCTGCGGATAGTGCGCAGCAACGACCCGAAGATCGAGACGTCGACGCTCCGCCAGATCGAGCGCGCCTACCAGGTCGCCGAGCGCTGGCACCGCGGCCAGAAGCGCAAGAGCGGCGACCCGTACATCACGCACCCCCTCGCGGTGACGACCATCCTCGCCGAGCTGGGCATGGATCCGGCCACCCTGATGGCGGGCCTGCTGCACGACACGGTCGAGGACACCGAGTACGGCCTGGACGACCTGCGCCGTGACTTCGGTGACGTCGTCACCCTGCTCGTCGACGGCGTCACCAAGCTGGACAAGGTCAAGTTCGGCGAGGCCGCGCAGGCCGAGACCGTGCGCAAGATGGTCGTCGCCATGGCCAAGGACCCGCGCGTCCTGGTCATCAAGCTCGCCGACCGCCTGCACAACATGCGCACCATGCGCTACCTCAAGCGCGAGAAGCAGGAGAAGAAGGCGCGCGAGACCCTGGAGATCTACGCGCCGCTCGCCCACCGCCTGGGCATGAACACCATCAAGTGGGAGCTGGAGGACCTCGCCTTCGCGATCCTCTACCCCAAGATGTACGACGAGATCGTCCGCCTGGTCGCCGAGCGCGCCCCGAAGCGCGACGAGTACCTCGCCATCGTCACCGACGAGGTCCAGCAGGACCTGCGAGCGGCCCGCATCAAGGCGACCGTCACCGGCCGCCCGAAGCACTACTACAGCGTCTACCAGAAGATGATCGTCCGCGGCCGGGACTTCGCGGAGATCTACGACCTGGTGGGCATCCGCGTCCTGGTGGACACCGTCCGCGACTGCTACGCGGCCCTCGGCACGGTGCACGCGCGATGGAACCCGGTCCCCGGCCGGTTCAAGGACTACATCGCGATGCCCAAGTTCAACATGTACCAGTCGCTGCACACCACGGTCATCGGCCCCGGCGGCAAGCCCGTCGAACTCCAGATCCGCACGTTCGACATGCACCGCCGCGCCGAGTACGGCATCGCCGCGCACTGGAAGTACAAGCAGGAAGCCGTCGCCGGCGCCTCCAAGGTGCGCACGGACGCGCCCAAGTCGTCCGGCAAGGACAAGGACGCCATCAACGACATGGCGTGGCTGCGGCAGCTGCTGGACTGGCAGAAGGAGACCGAGGACCCCGGCGAGTTCCTGGAGTCGCTGCGCTTCGACCTCTCCCGCAACGAGGTCTTCGTCTTCACCCCCAAGGGCGACGTCATAGCGCTCCCCGCGGGTGCCACTCCGGTGGACTTCGCCTACGCGGTCCACACCGAGGTCGGCCACCGCACCATAGGCGCCCGGGTCAACGGCCGGCTGGTCCCGCTGGAATCCACCCTCGACAACGGTGACCTCGTCGAGGTCTTCACCTCCAAGGCACCCGGCGCCGGCCCCTCCCGCGACTGGCTCGGCTTCGTCAAGTCACCGCGCGCCCGCAACAAGATCCGCGCCTGGTTCTCCAAGGAGCGCCGCGACGAGGCGATCGAGCAGGGCAAGGACGCCATCGTCCGCGCCATGCGCAAGCAGAACCTGCCGATCCAGCGCATCCTGACCGGCGACTCCCTGGTGACCCTCGCCCACGAGATGCGCTACGCCGACATCTCCGCGCTGTACGCGGCGATCGGCGAGGGCCATGTCTCCGCGCAGAACATCGTGCAGAAACTCGTCCAGGCACTCGGCGGCGAGGAGGCCGCCACCGAGGAGATCGACGAGTCGATCCCGCCGGCCCGCGGACGCAGCCGCAAGCGCCGCTCCAGCGCCGACCCGGGCGTCGTCGTCAAGGGCGTCGAGGACGTGTGGGTCAAGCTGGCGCGCTGCTGTACGCCCGTCCCCGGCGACCCCATCATGGGCTTCGTCACGCGCGGCAGCGGCGTATCGGTTCACCGCACCGACTGCGTCAACGTCGACTCGCTGTCCCGCGAGCCCGAGCGCATCCTCGACGTCGAGTGGGCGCCCACCCAGTCCTCCGTCTTCCTGGTCGCCATCCAGGTCGAGGCCCTGGACCGCTCCCGGCTCCTCTCGGACGTCACCCGCGTCCTGTCCGACCAGCACGTCAACATCCTCTCCGCGGCCGTCCAGACCTCCCGCGACCGCGTCGCCACCTCCCGCTTCACCTTCGAGATGGGCGACCCGAAGCATCTCGGCCATGTGCTGAAGGCGGTCCGGGGCGTGGAGGGCGTCTACGACGTGTACCGGGTGACGTCGGCGCGCAGCAGGTCGTAACGGCTCGCGGCGACCAAGCGCAAAGCGACCAAGCGCAAAGCGACCAAGCGCAAAGGGACCACGCGCAAAGCGACCACGCGAAAGGGGCCCCGTACGGCGGGTACGGGGCCCCTTTCCTGTCGGCTGATCAGCCGCCGAACTCCTGCAGACCCTTCAGTGCCTGGTCCAGCAGCGCCTGACGGCCCTCGAGCTCACGCTCCAGCTTGTCGGCCCGGGCGTTGTTGCCCTGCGCCCGGGCCTGCTCGATCTGGCCCCTCAGCTTGTCCACGGCGGCCTGGAGCTGGCCGGTCAGCCCCTCGGCACGCGCGCGTGCCTCCGGGTTCGTCCGGCGCCACTCGGTCTCCTCGGCATCCTGGAGGGCCCGCTCGACCGCGTGCATCCGGCTCTCGACCTTGGGCCGGGCGTCACGCGGCACATGCCCGATGGCCTCCCACCGCTCGTTGATCGCACGGAACGCGGCCCGGGCCGCCTTCAGGTCCGTGATCGGCAGGAGCTTCTCGGCCTCCTCGGCCAGCTCCTCCTTGAGCTTCAGGTTCTCCGCCTGCTCGGCGTCCCGCTCGGCGAACACCGAGCTGCGCGCGGCGAAGAAGACGTCCTGGGCGCCGCGGAAGCGGTTCCACAGGTCGTCCTCGTGCTCGCGCTGGGCCCGGCCGGCGGCCTTCCACTCGGCCATCAGCTCGCGGTAGCGCGCCGCCGTCGCGCCCCAGTCCGTCGAGTTCGACAGCGCCTCGGC
Source organism: Streptomyces sp. NPDC007991 (assembly GCF_042958445.1). Taxonomy (NCBI): domain Bacteria; kingdom Bacillati; phylum Actinomycetota; class Actinomycetes; order Kitasatosporales; family Streptomycetaceae; genus Streptomyces; species Streptomyces sp. NPDC007991. The sequence goes on along the minus strand of NZ_JBIBJD010000017.1, from coordinate 139,942 downwards.
CTCGGCGACCAGCCGCTCCTTGGTCCGCCGCGCCTCCTCGCGCTGGGCGTCCAGCTGCGCGAAGTGCTGCTTGCGCCGCTTGGAGAACGCCGACCGCGCGTGCGAGAACCGGTGCCACAGCTCGTCGTCGGACTTGCGGTCCAGCCGCGGCAGGCCCTTCCAGGTGTCCACCAGGGCCCGCAGCCGCTCACCTGCCGCCCGCCACTGGTCGGACTGCGACAGCTCCTCCGCCTCGGCGACCAGCGCCTCCTTGGCCTTGCGCGCCTCGTCGGACTGCTTCGCCCGCTGCGCCTTGCGCTCCTCGCGGCGCGCCTCCACCAGCTCGGTGAGCTTGTCCAGCCGGACCCGCAGGGCCTCCAGGTCGCCCACCGCGTGGTGCGCGTCGACCTGCTCCCGGATGTGGTCGATGGCCGCCTGGGCGTCCTTCGCGGACAGGTCGGTGGTCTTCACTCGCTTCTCGAGGAGGCCGATCTCGACAACCAGGCCCTCGTACTTGCGCTCGAAATAGGCCAGCGCCTCTTCAGGGGAGCCCGCCTGCCAGGAACCGACGACCTGCTCGCCGTCGGCCGTACGCACGTACACGGTCCCCGTCTCGTCGACGCGGCCCCACGGGTCGCTGCTCACAGCGCCTCCTCCACATGATGCCTGCGAGGGGCCTGAGCACCCCCGGGCATCGTCCACAGTTTCGTCACGGCCAACATAGGCGACCGGCGGGGGGCCTGTCCGCATCCCGCGCGACCGAAATTACGCAGTTGAGGGTCAGGATTTCGCGACCGTGGCCTTGTTGATCACGACCGTCGCGTTGGGCGCGGTGTTGCCCGTCTGGGGGTCGGGGGCCTGCGCTCCGGCGGCGGCGATTTTCTTGAGGACCTTCATGCCCGCCTCGGACACCGTTCCGAACGGTGTGTAGTCGGGCGGCAGCTCACTGTCCTGGTAGACGAGGAAGAACTGGCTGCCGCCGCTGTTGCGGCCCTGCTTCGTCTGGGCGTTGTACTGGTTCGCCATCGCGACCGTGCCCGCCGGATACACCCCGCCCTTGAGGCTCTTGTCCTTCAGATTCTCGTCCGGGATGGTGTAGCCGGGGCCGCCCATGCCGGTGCCCTGCGGGTCGCCGCACTGCAGGACGTAGATGCCCTGGTTGGTGAGCCGGTGGCACTTGCTGTGGTCCAGGTAGCCCTTGCCGAGAAGGAAGTTGAACGAGTTGACGGTGTGCGGCGCCGCCGAAGCCTTCAGCGCGATGTCCATCTCGCCGCAGGTCGTGTCCAGCTTCATCGTGTACTTCGCCGACTTGTCGATGGTCATCGCCGGTTCCTTCTTCCAGGTCTCCGACTTGACCTTGCCCGGGGCCGGCTTCTCGCACGGGTCCGGGGCCTTGCTGGGCGAGGCGCTCGGGCTGGCCTCCGCGTTCGCCTTCTCCGTCTTGCCGTCGTCCTCGAACGGCTTGGTCAGGTAGACCGACACGGACAGCACCACGACCACGCCCAGGACCGAGGCGATCACGGAGTTGCGGATACGGGCCTTGCGTCGCGCATCAGTGCGCCGCTGCTGCTGCCGCAAGTACTTCTCACGGGCGAGCTGACGCCGCCGCTGTTCCTGGCTGACCACCGGGTTCTCTCCTCATGCGTCTGATACGTCGACCGGTACGCGTGGGGCCTGTGCGCCGACCGCCTGCGTGTGCCCCGTACCGTATATGGGTTCGCTGAGAAATCGGCAGCGCCGGTAGGCTCTGACAGCAGCCGCAGCCGCCCGTATCGACACAACGAAGGACGATCGTGCTCATTGCCGGGTTCCCCGCCGGGGCCTGGGGGACGAACTGCTACCTCGTCGCCCCCGCCGCCGGTGAGGAGTGCGTGATCATCGACCCCGGCCATCAGGCCGCCGACGGCGTCGGGGAAACGCTCCGAAAGCATCGGCTCAAGCCCGTCGCCGTCGTCCTCACGCACGGCCACATCGACCACGTGGCGTCGGTCGTCCCGGTGTGCGGCGCGCACGACGTGCCGGCCTGGATCCACCCCGACGACCGGTACATGATGAACGACCCCGAGAAGGGAATCGGCCGTTCCATCGGGATGCCGCTCCTGGGCGAGCTGACCGTGGGGGAGCCCGATGACGTCAAGGAGCTGGCCGACGGGGCGAAGCTGGAGCTGGCGGGCCTGGAGCTGTCCGTCGCGCACGCGCCCGGCCATACCAAGGGGTCGGTGACCTTCGGCATGCCCGAGGCGGCGGACATCCCGCCGATCCTGTTCTCGGGCGACCTGCTGTTCGCCGGCTCCATCGGACGCACCGACCTGCCCGGCGGTGACATGGCCGAGATGCTCGATTCGCTGGCCCGCGTGTGCCTGCCGCTCGACGACTCGACCGTGGTGCTGTCCGGCCACGGCCCCCAGACCACCATCGGCCAGGAGCGCGCCACCAACCCGTATCTGCGGCAGGTGGCGGCCGGCCAGGGAGCATCCCCGGCTCCCCGACGAGGAATGTGACGAGACCTTCCGTGAGCACCTTCAAGGCCCCCAAGGGCACCTACGACCTGATCCCGCCGGACTCCGCGACGTTCCTGGCGGTCCGCGAGGCGATCGCCGCGCCGCTGCGCAACTCCGGCTACGGCTACATCGAGACGCCGGGCTTCGAGAACGTCGAACTCTTCGCGCGCGGTGTCGGCGAGTCGACGGACATCGTGACGAAGGAGATGTACGCCTTCGAGACGAAGGGCGGCGACAGGCTGGCCCTGCGCCCCGAAGGCACGGCCTCCGTCCTGCGGGCCGCGCTGGAGGCCAACCTGCACAAGGCGGGCAACCTCCCCGTCAAGCTCTGGTACTCCGGCTCGTACTACCGCTACGAGCGCCCCCAGAAGGGCCGCTACCGCCACTTCTCCCAGGTCGGCGCCGAGGCGATCGGCGCTGAGGACCCGGCGCTGGACGCCGAGCTGATCATCCTGGCCGACCAGGCGTACCGCTCGCTGGGCCTGAGCAACTTCCGGATCCTGCTCAACAGCCTGGGCGACAAGGAGTGCCGCCCGGTGTACCGGACGGCGCTGCAGGACTTCCTGCGCGGCCTGGACCTGGACGAGGACACCCTGCGCCGGGCGGAGATCAACCCGCTGCGCGTCCTGGACGACAAGCGCGAGTCGGTGCAGAAGCAGCTGGGGGACGCCCCGCTGCTGCGCGACTACCTCTGCGACGCCTGCAAGGCGTACCACGAGGAGGTGCGCGAGCTGATCACGGCGGCGGGCGTCGCCTTCGAGGACGACCCGAAGCTGGTGCGCGGCCTGGACTACTACACGCGCACGACGTTCGAGTTCGTCCACGACGGCCTCGGCTCCCAGTCCGCCGTCGGCGGCGGCGGACGCTACGACGGCCTCTCCGAGATGATCGGCGGCCCCGCCCTGCCGTCCGTCGGCTGGGCCCTCGGCGTCGACCGCACGGTCCTCGCGCTGGAGGCGGAAGGCGTCCAGCTCGAACTCCCCGCCACCACCAGCGTGTTCGCCGTCCCGCTCGGGGAGGAGGCCCGCCGGGTCCTTTTCGCCAAGGTCACGGAGCTGCGCAAGAACGGCATCGCGGCCGACTTCTCCTACGGCGGCAAGGGCCTCAAGGGCGCGATGAAGAACGCCAACCGCAGCGGCGCCCGCTACACGATCGTCGCCGGCGAACGCGACCTCGCCGAGGGCGTCGTCCAGCTCAAGGACATGGAGTCGGGCGACCAGACGGCGGTCGGCGTGAACGAGATCGTGGCAGAACTGGAAGCACGACTGGGCTGACCCACCGCCCCCACCTGCCCGGCCTCGCCCTCTCAGCCCGTCCGGCGTTTGAGGACGAGGCCGTTCAGGCCGATGGGGCCCGGGGCGGCAGCCCCGGTGGGGGTGCAGGGGGCGAAGCCCCCGCGGGGGTCCGGGGGGGGCTCCGCCCCCTGGCGGGGTCGAAGGGGCGGAGCCCCTGGGGATGGGACGGGTAGGGGCGGCGGGGGCGAGAACCCTCAGTCCAGCAGCCCGTGCCGCAGCGCGCTCGTGACGGCCGCCGTCCGGTCGTCCACGCCCAACTTGCCGAAGACGCGCAGCAGATACGTCTTCACCGTCGACTCCCCGATGAACATCCGCCGCCCGATCTCCGCGTTCGTGCAGCCCTCGGCGACCAGCCGCAGCACAGCCGTCTCGCGTTCCGACAGCCGCGGCCGCTCCGGCTTCGCGCGCAGCTGGTCCACCAGCCGGGCCGCGACGGACGGAGCCAGGACCGTCTCGCCGCGCGCCGCCGCCCGCACGGCGTCCGCCAGTTCCGCACGCGGCAGGTCCTTCAGCAGATAGCCCGCCGCCCCGGCCTCCACCGCCCGCAGAATGTCCCGGTCCGTCTCGTACGTCGTCAGCACGACCACCCGGCACGGCAGCCCGGCCCGCGTCATCCGCACGATGGAGTCCACGCCCCCGCCCCCCGGCATCCGCAGATCCATCAGCACGATGTCGGGCCGCAACTCAGCCGCCAGCGCCTCCGCCTGCGGCCCGCTGGACGCGTCGGCGACGACCTCCAGATCGGACTCCGCACTGAGCATCGCACGCAGCCCCTCCCGTACGACGGGATGGTCGTCGGCCAGGACGATCCGGATCACCGCGTCTGTCTCCTCACGACCGGAAGGCGGACGGTCACCACCGTGCCGTCGCCCGGCGCACTGCGCACCTCGGCGGAACCGCCCACTTCGACGGCCCGGGCCCGCAGCCCCGCCAAACCGTACCCACCCCGCACGGCACCCGGGTCGAAGCCGGGCCCGTCGTCCCGCACGGACAGGGTCAGCATGTCGTCGGCGTACGCCAGCGACACCCGGACCGCCGCCGAACTCCCCGCGTGCTTCCGGGCGTTGGACAACGCTTCCTGGCAGGCGCGCAGGGCGACCACCTCGGGACCGGCGGGCAGCATGCGGGCCGGGCCCGTCACCTCCAGCGTGGCGTCATGGCGCGCGGCGAGCCGGCCCAGCGCGTCCGGCAGGCAGGCACCGTCCAGGTCGGCCGGCGCGCCCCCGGCGACCAGCGCCCGGGCCTCGGCGAGGTTCTGCCGGGCCGTCTCGTCCATCAGCCGCAGATGACGCCGCGCCTCGGGCAGGTCGTGCTCCAGCTCCGCCTCGACCGCCTGGATGAGCATCACCACACTGGTGAACCCCTGCGCGAGCGTGTCGTGGATCTCCCGGGCCAGTCGCTCCCGCTCGGCCAGCGCCCCGTGCGCCTCGGACAGCCGGCCGATCTCGTGCCGGCTCGCGTCCAGCTCCGCGATCAACTCCGCCCGCTCCTGGCTCTGCTCGATGATCCGGATGATCCAGACGCCGGTGGCCACCGAGAACACCAGGGTGACCACGGAGAACAGCACGTCGAACGCCAGTTCCCGGGCACCGGGCCACCACAGCAACGCCCAGCCGGCCACGGGCACGACGTTCATCACGGCCACCGCCACCAGCGCCGACCGCAGCCGCAGCGTCATGAAGCACTGCGGGATCAACGCGAAGGTCAGCACCCGCGTTTCGCCGGCGAGCACCGCCGACGGCAGGAACAGCGCCAGCGCCGCCGCCAGATAACCGATCGCCTGCCGCTGGTCCGGCGGATCGCCCCGGATCAGACGCCGCCCGGCCACGATGTGCAGCGGGACGAGTGGCACGAGCAGCGCCGCCGCGACCGCGCGCAGCTGCCAGCCGAGTTGCTCCGCGGCGAGCACGTAGGCCACCGTGGCGACCCAGATCAGCGCGAAGTACGTGTCCCAGAGCCGGAACGAGCGCTCCCAGTGGTAGGCGCTCGCGGCATCGCTCATCCGGTGCGCCGGTCCTTCCAGCGGAACGTCAGCAGACACAGCACCAATCCTCCGGCGCACCATGCCGCGAGCACCAGGGCCACGCGCCCCATCTCCCAACTCCCCGCCTGCTCCAGCACCTGCGCCGACTCCGGCAGGAACACCCCGCGCAGCCCCTGGCACATCCACTTCAGCGGGAACAACGCACCGACGGTCAGCATCCAGTCCGGGATGGTGCCGATGGCGATGTACACCCCGGAGATGAACTGGAGCACCAGGAAGGGCAGCACGACCACGGAACTCGCGCTGTTCGCGGACTTCGGTACCGCGCTGATCGCGATGCCGAGCAGGGCACAGGCCGTGATACCCAGCACGAAGATCCACGCCAGGTCGAACCAACGGCCCGTGCCGGACGGCAGGTTCACGTCGTAGACGGTCGTGCCGACGACGAGCAGGGTCACCGTCTCCAGCAGACCGGTGAACAGAACAAGCCAGATCTTTCCCAGGAAGTACGCCGTCGGCGGCATCGGCGTACCCCGCAGCCGGCGCAGCACCTTCTCCTCCCGCTCCACGGCGATCGAGATGCCGAGCGCCTGGAAACTCGTCGACATGATGCCCGCGGCCATCATCGCCGGGACGTAGAGCTGCGAAGCGGTGATGCCCGCGCCCGCCACGTCGGCCCGGAAGATCGACGCGAACAGGAACAGGAAGACGACCGGGAAGGCGAACGTGAACACCACCTGGTCGCGCTGCCGGAAGAACTGCCTGATCTCCAGGGCGCCCCGCCGCAGCCCCAGGCCCCAGGCGCCGGGCAGCCCCCCGACGCCGATCGCACCGCGCTCCCGTACGGCGGTCGTGGTCATCGCGCGTCCTCCTGCCGCTGTCCGGTCAGCCGGAGGTAGACGTCCTCCAGCGTGGCCCGGCTCACAGCCAGCCCCGGGATCTCACCGTCGAAGCGCTGCATGAGCCCTGCGATCGTCCTGGTCGGCGTGGACGTGCGCTCTCCGCGCGGGGTGCCGTCCGGCTCGGTCCACTCGACGAGGCTCTCGCTGCCGAACCGCTCCCGCAACGCCCCGGGCTCGCCCTCGGCGACGATCCGGCCCTTCGCGGCGACGGCCAGCCGGTGCGCGAGGGCCTCCGCCTCCTCCAGGTAGTGCGTGGTCAGCAGGATGGTCGTGCCGTCGTCGGCCAGGGCGCGGATCAGCGACCAGAACTGCCGCCGGGCCGCCGGATCGAACCCGGTGGTCGGCTCGTCCAGAAGCAGCAGGTCCGGCCCGCCGATCACGCCGAGCGCCACGTCCAGACGCCGGCGCTGGCCACCCGACAGCGCCTTGATCCGGCTGTCCGCCTTCGCCTCGAGTCCCACCAGGCCGATGACTTCCTCCGGGTTCTTCGGCCGGGGGTAGTAGCCGGCGAAGTGCCGCACCGTCTCCCGGACCGTCAACTCCGCGGGCGCCGATTCGTCCTGCCAGACGATTCCGACACGAGAGCGCCACGCGCGCGTGCCGGTCGCCGGATCCGACCCGAGCACGGACACCTCGCCCGCGTCCCGGTCCCGGTTGCCCTGGAGGATCTCCACCGTGGTGCTCTTGCCGGCGCCGTTGGGCCCGAGCAGGCCGAACACCTCGCCCCGGCGGATGGCCAGATCGATGCCGTCGACGGCGGTCACGTCCCCGTACCTCTTGCGCAGCCCCCGCACCTGGACGGCGAGGTCGTACCCGTGTGCTGTCATGCGACGAGCGTCGGCCGGAACGCACCCCTCGGGGACGACCGTGCGGACATCCTCATGTCCACTGAACGGTGGACAGACGCCCGCGTGCGGCAGAATGACACTGCCCGAAGTTGGTCAGGCCTCTAGCGACGGAATCGGCGTGATGAGCAAGACGACAGTCAAGGACGTCTCCATGGAGCCCGAGTCGGAGCGCGCCGAGATCGCGCGCCGCACCGAGGGCGGCAGCCGGGCCCTCGCCCTGCTGCTGGTGATCACCGGCGCGGCCGGGCTGCTCGCCTCGTGGGTCATCACGATCGACAAGTTCAAGATCCTCGAAGCCAAGGTCGAGGGCAGGACCTTCACCCCCGGGTGCAGCCTCAACCCCGTCGTCTCCTGCGGCAGCGTCATGGAGAGCAAGCAGGCCGCCGTCTTCGGTTTCCCGAACCCGATGCTCGGCCTCGTCTGCTACGGCATCGTCATCGGCGTCGGCATGAGCCTGCTCGCCCGCGCCCGCTTCCCGCGCTGGTACTGGCTCACCTTCAACGCCGGCTGCCTGTTCGGTGTCGTCTTCTGCGCCTGGCTGATGTTCCAGTCCCTGTACCGGATCAACGCGCTGTGCCTGTGGTGCTCCCTGGCCTGGGTCGCGACGATCCTCATGTTCTGGTACGTCACGTCGTTCAACATCCGCAAGGGCTTCCTGCCCGCCCCGGCCTGGCTCAGGAGCTTCTTCGGCGAGTTCACCTGGGTCATGCCCGTGCTGCACATCGGCATCATCGGCATGCTGGTCCTGACCCGCTGGTGGGACTTCTGGCTGAGCTAGGGCCCGTGCCGGGAGCACCGGGGCCCGGCGGCATTGTCAGTGCCGTGATTTAGGGTTTCTGACGTGGAGCCCGACCTGTTCACCGCCGCAGCAGAAGAACGCCAGGAGAAGGAGCCGTCCAGCAGCCCCCTGGCGGTGCGGATGCGCCCGCGCACCCTCGACGAGGTCGTCGGCCAGCGGCATCTGCTGAAGCCGGGCTCCCCCCTGCGCAGACTGGTCGGCGAGGGCGCCTCCGGCCCGGCCGGCCCCTCCTCGGTGATCCTCTGGGGTCCGCCCGGCACCGGCAAGACCACCCTGGCGTACGTCGTCTCCAAGGCCACCAACGCCCGCTTCGTCGAACTGTCGGCGATCACCGCGGGCGTCAAGGAGGTCCGCGCGGTCATCGACGGCGCCCGCCGCGCCTCCGGCGGCTTCGGCAAGGAGACCGTCCTCTTCCTCGACGAGATCCACCGCTTCAGCAAGGCCCAGCAGGACTCCCTGCTCCCGGCCGTCGAGAACCGCTGGGTGACACTGATCGCGGCGACGACGGAGAACCCGTACTTCTCGGTGATCTCGCCCCTGCTGTCCCGCTCCCTGCTGCTCACCCTCGAACCGCTCACGGACGACGACATCAAGGGCCTCGTCCAGCGGGCCCTGACCGACGAGCGCGGCCTCAAGGGCGCCGTCGCCCTCCCCGGGGAGACCGAGAGCCACCTCCTGCGCATCGCCGGCGGCGACGCCCGCCGCGCCCTGACCGCCCTGGAGGCCGCCGCCGGAGCCGCCCTCGACAAGGGGGAGACGGAGATCGGCCTGACCACCCTGGAGGAGACGGTCGACCGGGCGGCCGTGAAGTACGACCGCGACGGCGACCAGCACTACGACGTGGCGAGCGCCCTGATCAAGTCCATCCGCGGCTCCGACGTCGACGCCGCCCTGCACTACCTGGCCCGGATGATCGAAGCCGGCGAGGACCCCCGCTTCATCGCCCGGCGCCTGATGATCTCCGCCAGCGAGGACATCGGCCTCGCCGATCCGAACGCGCTGCCCATCGCGGTCGCCGCCGCCCAGGCCGTCGCCATGATCGGCTTCCCGGAGGCCGCCCTCACCCTCAGCCACGCCACCATCGCCCTGGCCCTGGCCCCCAAGTCCAACGCCGCGACCACCGCGATCGGCGCCGCGCTGGAGGACGTACGCAAGGGACTGGCCGGTCCCGTGCCCGCGCATCTGCGCGACAGCCACTACAAGGGCGCCACCAAACTCGGCCACGGCCAGGGCTACGTGTACCCGCACGACCTGCCCGAGGGCATCGCCGCCCAGCAGTACGCCCCGGACGCCCTCAAGGACCGCGAGTACTACGAGCCGACCCGGCACGGCGCGGAGGCCCGCTACGCGGACGCGGTCGAGTGGACCCGGAAGAACCTCGGTCGAAAGCGGTCCTGAGCACCCTGTAAACTCGTCCGGAGTGCCGCGTCCCGTGCAGTCAGAACGGGACAGTCGGCCGGAGCCCGGTCCCCCCGGGAGACCGGCTCCAGGAGCGTCGCGCACCGTCGAACGGTGTCGCGGGCAGCCCACCACCCCCCGTCGCAGGACGGGACCGGCCGGTGGGCCACTCGCGTGCTGCACGTATGTGCCCAGACCAGGGGAGCGGCTGCCCACCCCGTCCGGCAGGGACGAGGAGGGTTTCCCCGGCTGCGGATGCGACCTCCCACAACCCTGACAAGCCGACACTAGGAAACGAGAAACAGTGGCGAACCAGTCCCGCCCCAAGGTCAAGAAGTCGCGTGCCCTCGGCATCGCGCTCACCCCGAAGGCCGTCAAGTACTTCGAGGCCCGTCCGTACCCGCCCGGTGAGCACGGCCGCGGCCGCAAGCAGAACTCGGACTACAAGGTCCGTCTGCTCGAGAAGCAGCGCCTGCGCGCGCAGTACGACGTGTCCGAGCGCCAGCTCGTCCGCGCCTACGAGCGTGCCTCCAAGGTCCAGGGCAAGACCGGTGAGGCCCTGATCATCGAGCTGGAGCGCCGTCTCGACGCCCTGGTCCTGCGTTCGGGCATCGCCCGCACGATCTACCAGGCCCGCCAGATGGTCGTCCACGGCCACATCGCGGTCAACGGCAAGAAGGTCGACAAGCCCTCCTTCCGTGTCCGCCCGGACGACGTGGTGCAGGTCCGCGAGCGCTCCAAGGAGAAGACCCTCTTCACGATCGCCCGTGAGGGTGGCTTCGCCCCCGACGGCGAGACCCCGCGCTACCTCCAGGTGAACCTCAAGGCCCTGGCGTTCCGCCTGGACCGCGAGCCGAACCGCAAGGAGATCCCGGTGATCTGCGACGAGCAGCTCGTCGTCGAGTACTACGCCCGCTGATCCACGGCAGGCACGCGGTACCCCAGCCCGTCGTCTCCCCGCCCCACCGGGCGGGCGAGGCGGCGGGCTTTCGCGAATCCGCCGTCCCCGGGCGGTAATCCGGTACGGAGCCGCATCCCCGGCGCGATAGGCTCGTCGCACGACTTTTTCGATGTTCAGGCACGTTTTTCAGGGAGCGGGTGCACACAGTGTCCGGTGGAGAGGTTGCCGGAATCCTGGTGGCCGTCTTCTGGGCGATCCTGGTCTCCTTCCTCGCCGTCGCGCTGGCGAGGCTGGCCCAGACGCTCAGGGCGACCACCAAGCTCGTGGCGGATGTGACGGATCAGGCCGTCCCGCTGCTGGCCGACGCCTCCGCGGCGGTGCGCTCCGCGCAGACCCAGATCGACCGGGTCGACTCGATCGCCTCCGACGTCCAGGAGGTCACGTCGAACGCCTCCGCGCTGTCGACCACCGTCGCCTCCACCTTCGGCGGCCCCCTGGTCAAGGTCGCCGCCTTCGGCTACGGCGTGCGCCGGGCCCTCGGCGGCCGCAAGGAGGACGTGCCAGGCAAGGCGTCGAGGCGTACCGTGATCGTGGGCCGCACGGTCTCTCGGCGCAGCGCCCGAGGGAAGAGGGACTGAGAGCCAGCGATGTTCCGCCGTACGTTCTGGTTCACCACCGGCGTCGCCGCCGGAGTGTGGGCCACCACCAAGGTCAACCGGAAGCTGAAGCAGCTGACGCCCGAGAGCCTCGCCAGAACCGCGGGCAACAAGGCGCTCGAGGCGGGCCACCGGCTCAAGGACCGCGCGGTCGACTTCGCGCTCGACGTCCGCGACAACATGGCCCAGCGGGAGGCCGAACTGGGCGACGCGCTCGGGATCAACGCCTCCGTCGACCCGGAACTCCCGGCCCCCAGGCGGCACGCCGCCATCGAGAACCGCACAGAGCCGAAGACGTACGTCATCGACAGCACGTCGTACGCGTACAAGAAGAATTCGTACAACCGGAATGAGGACCACTGATGGAGTCGGCTGAGATTCGCCGCCGCTGGTTGAGCTTCTTCGAGGAGCGCGGTCACACCGTCGTCCCTTCGGCGTCGCTCATCGCGGACGACCCGACTCTGCTCCTCGTCCCGGCCGGCATGGTGCCCTTCAAGCCCTACTTCCTGGGTGAGGTCAAGCCGCCCTTCGCCCGCGCCACCAGCGTGCAGAAGTGCGTGCGCACGCCGGACATCGAAGAGGTCGGCAAGACCACCCGGCACGGCACGTTCTTCCAGATGTGCGGCAACTTCTCCTTCGGCGACTACTTCAAGGAAGGCGCCATCCAGCTGGCCTGGGAGCTGCTCACCAGCTCCCAGGACAAGGGCGGTTACGGCCTCGACCCCGAGCGCCTGTGGATCACCGTCTACAAGGACGACGACGAGGCCGAGCGCATCTGGCACGAGGTCGTCGGCGTGCCGAAGGAGCGCATCCAGCGCCTGGGCAAGAAGGACAACTACTGGGACATGGGCGTCCCCGGCCCCTGCGGTCCCTGCTCCGAGATCAACTACGACCGCGGCCCCGAGTTCGGCGTCGAGGGCGGCCCCGCCGTCAACGACGAGCGGTACGTGGAGATCTGGAACCTCGTCTTCATGCAGTACGAGCGGGGCGAGGGTCCGGGCAAGGACTACCCGATCCTCGGTGACCTGCCGAGCCAGAACATCGACACCGGCCTCGGCCTTGAGCGCCTCGCCATGATTCTGCAGGGCGTGCGGAACATGTACGAGATCGACACCTCGATGGCCGTCATCGACAAGGCCACCGAGCTGACCGGCGTCCGCTACGGCGACGCCCACGACTCGGATGTCTCCCTGCGCGTGGTCACGGACCACATGCGCACGTCCGTCATGCTCATCGGCGACGGCGTCACCCCCGGCAACGAGGGCCGCGGCTATGTGCTGCGCCGCATCATGCGCCGCGCCATCCGCAACATGCGCCTGCTCGGTGCCACCGGCCCGGTCGTCAAGGACCTGATCGACACCGTGATCGGCATGATGGGCCAGCAGTACCCCGAGCTCATCACCGACCGCGAGCGTATCGAGAAGGTCGCCCTCGCCGAGGAGAACGCCTTCCTCAAGACGCTGAAGGCCGGCACCAACATCCTCGACACCGCCGTCACCGACACCAAGGCCGCCGGCTCCACCGTCCTGCCCGGCGACAAGGCCTTCCTGCTCCACGACACCTGGGGCTTCCCGATCGACCTCACCCTGGAGATGGCCGCCGAGCAGGGCCTGTCCGTGGACGAGGACGGCTTCCGCCGCCTGATGAAGGAGCAGCGGGAGCGCGCCAAGGCCGACGCCCAGGCCAAGAAGACCGGCCACGCCGGTGTCGGCGCCTACCGCGAGATCGCCGACCAGGCCGGTGCCACCGACTTCATCGGCTACACCGACACTGACAGCGAGTCCACGATCGTCGGCATCCTCGTCGACGGCGCCTCCTCCCCGGCCGCCACCGAGGGCGACGAGGTCGAGATCGTCCTCGACCGCACGCCCTTCTACGCCGAGGGCGGCGGCCAGATCGGCGACACCGGCCGTATCAAGGTCGACACGGGTGCCGTCATCGAGGTCCGCGACTGCCAGAAGCCGGTCCCGGGTGTCTACGTCCACAAGGGCGTCGTCCAGGTCGGCGAGGTCACCGTCGGTGCCAAGGCCCACGCCGCCATCGACGACCGCCGCCGCAAGGCCATCGCCCGTGCCCACTCGGCCACGCACCTCACCCACCAGGCCCTGCGCGACGCCCTCGGTCCGACGGCCGCCCAGGCCGGTTCCGAGAACCAGCCCGGCCGCTTCCGCTTCGACTTCGGTTCCCCGGCCGCCGTTCCGACGGCCGTGATGACCGACGTGGAGCAGAAGATCAACGAGGTGCTCGCCCGCGACCTGGACGTCCGCGCCGATGTCATGGGCATCGACGAGGCCAAGAAGCAGGGCGCCATCGCCGAGTTCGGCGAGAAGTACGGCGAGCGTGTGCGCGTCGTGACCATCGGCGACTTCTCCAAGGAGCTGTGCGGCGGCACGCACGTGCACAACACCGCCCAGCTGGGCCTGGTGAAGCTGCTCGGCGAGTCCTCCATCGGCTCCGGCGTCCGCCGTATCGAGGCCCTGGTCGGCGTCGACGCCTACAACTTCCTCGCCCGGGAGCACACGGTCGTCGCCCAGCTCCAGGAGCTGATCAAGGGCCGCCCGGAGGAGCTCCCGGAGAAGGTCTCCGCCATGCTCGGCAAGCTGAAGGACGCCGAGAAGGAGATCGAGAAGTTCCGCGCCGAGAAGGTCCTGCAGGCCGCCGCCGGTCTCGCCGAGTCCGCCAAGGACGTCCGCGGTGTTGCTGTCGTGACCGGTCAGGTCCCGGACGGCACGACCGCCGACGACCTGCGCAAGCTCGTGCTCGACGTGCGCGGACGCATTCAGGGCGGACGGGCCGCCGTGGTCGCCCTGTTCACGGTGGCGAACGGCAAGCCGCTGACGGTCATCGCCACCAACGAGGCCGCCCGCGAGCGCGGCCTGAAGGCCGGTGACCTGGTCCGGACGGCCGCCAAGACCCTCGGCGGCGGCGGTGGCGGCAAGCCGGACGTCGCCCAGGGCGGCGGTCAGAACCCGGCCGCGATCGGTGATGCCGTGGACGCCGTCGAGCGTCTGGTCGCCGAGACGGCCAAGTAAGACACGTAAGAAACGGGTCCGAAAAGATGCGCAGAGGACGTCGACTCGCCATCGACGTCGGGGACGCCCGGATCGGGGTCGCCTCGTGCGACCCCGACGGGATCCTCGCCACGCCGGTGGAGACGGTCCCGGGGCGAGACATCCCCGCAGCTCACCGGCGGTTGAAGCAACTCGTCGAGGAGTACGAGCCCATCGAGGTCGTGGTCGGTCTGCCGCGCTCCCTCAAGGGAGGCGAGGGCCCGGCCGCGGTCAAGGTCCGGGGCTTCGCAGAGGAACTGGCGCGCATGATCTCCCCGGTTCCGGTGAGACTCGTGGACGAACGCATGACGACGGTGACGGCCAGTCAGGGACTGCGCGCTTCGGGCGTGAAGTCCAAGAAGGGCAGGTCCGTCATCGACCAGGCGGCAGCGGTGATCATCCTGCAACAGGCCCTCGAATCCGAACGGACGTCAGGTAAAGCACCCGGAGAAGGCGTCGAAGTGGTCATCTGATCGCGATACGGTAACGTTCCGCGCGATGCGGCGGCATTCGAACAGCCACCGCACAGCAAGAGGCGGGACGGGAGCCGAGCCGGAAGCCGCGTAACCGCCGCCTCGCGGCTCTAGGGGATCGATGACTGAGTATGGCCGGGGCCAAGGCTCCGAACCGTGGCATCCGGAGGACCCGTTGTACGGGGACGGCGGATGGGGAGGAGAGCAGGCCCACCAGGGTCAGCAGCCTCCCTACGGCGGCCAGCCACAGCACTATCCAGAGCAGCCGCAGCAGCCGCAGTACGGCGACTGGGGCACCGGTGAGCAGGCCGGATACGGTCAGGCGCAGCAGCAGTACCCCTACGACCAGCAGACTTACGCGGCACAGGCCCACGGGCATCAGCAGTACCCGGGGCAGGACAATCAGGGGCACCAGCAGGACCAGGGATACGCACAGGACCCCGGGTACCACCAGCAGCAGTACGACAACGGCGGCTGGGCCACCGGCGGGCACCAGCAGGTCTCCTATCCCGGCGACCCCGCCGACCCGTACGGTCAGCAAACCGGTGGGTACGACCAGGGTCAGTCCGACTACTACGGCACGCCCGACGCCTATCCGCCACCGGCGCCGCCCGGCCGGCGGCGGGCCGAGCCGGATCCGGAGACCGACTGGGACCCCGGCCCCGACCAGGGGGAGCACGCCTTCTTCGCGGGCGGCGACGACGATGACGACGCCGACGAGCCGGGCGACCGCCGCCGGCGCGACGACCAGCGGGGACGCGGCGGCAAGCCCAAGAAGCGCCGCAGCGGAACGGCCTGCCTGGTGGTCGTGCTGGTTCTCGGCGGCGGCCTGGCGGGCGTCAGCTACTTCGGCTACCAGTTCTTCCAGGATCGTTTCGGCGATGCCCCCGACTACGCTGGGGACGGCAATGGGCAGCAGGTGTCCGTCGAGATCCCGCAGGGCGCGGACGGTTACACGATCGGCCGGGTGCTGAAGTCCGCCGGCGTCGTCAAGAGCGTCGACGCCTTCGTCTCGGCACAGGCCGCCAACCCCGAGGGCAGGACCATCCAGGACGGCGTGTACACGCTGCAAAAGCAAATGTCGGCCGACAGTGCGGTCGAACTGATGCTCAGCCCGGAGAGCCGCGACAACCTGATCATCGCCGAGGGCAAGCGCAACGCCGACATCTACCGGCTCATCGACAAGCGGCTGGAGGTCAAGGACGGCACGACCGCCGCGGTCGCCAAGAAGGACTGGAAGAAGCTGGGCCTGCCCGACTGGGCGCTGAACCACAAGGACGTCAAGGACCCGCTGGAAGGGTTCCTCTACCCCTCCAGCTACGGCATCGCCAAGGGGCAGAAGCCCGAGGACGTGCTGAAGCAGATGGTGACCCGGGCCACCCAGTCCTACAAGAAGCTCGGTGTGGAGAAGAAGGCCAAGAGCCTCGGGCTCGAAGACCCCTGGCAGTTGCTCACGGTCGCGAGCCTGGCTCAGGCCGAGGGCACGAGCCACGACGACTTCCGCAAGATGGCCGAGGTCGTCTACAACCGTATGAAGCCGGGGAATCCGCAGACCAACGGCATGCTGGAGTTCGACTCCACCTACAACTACATCAAGAACCAGAGCAAGATCGATCTGAGCCTGAGCGAGCTGCGGAACTACGACAACCCGTACAACACGTACTTCCACAGGGGCCTGCCGCCCGGACCGATCGACAATCCGGGCGAGGCGGCCCTCAAGGGCGCTCTGAACCCGACGAAGGACGGCTGGTACTACTTCATCTCGCTGGACGGCAAGACCAGCGAGTTCACCAAGACCAACGCAGAGCACCAGAAACTGGTCGACAAGTTCAACGCCTCGCGGAACAACTGACCTCGGAACAACTCATCGCGGAACGACTGAGGAAGAATTGATGGCCGCACCACGCCGAGCCGCCGTTCTCGGCTCCCCGATCGCCCACTCGCTCTCCCCGGTCCTGCACCGCGCGGCGTACCAGGAGTTGGGGCTGACCGGCTGGACGTACGACCGTTTCGAGGTCGACGAGGCCGCGCTGCCGGGATTCTTCGAGACGCTCGGTCCCGAATGGGCGGGGCTCTCGCTGACCATGCCGCTGAAGCGGGCCGTGATCCCGCTGCTCGACGGGATCAGCGAGACCGCGGCCTTGGTCGACGCGGTCAACACGGTCGTCCTCACCGAGGACGGCCGCCGGACCGGCGACAACACCGACGTCCCCGGCATGGTCGCGGCTTTGCGCGAGCACGGCATCGACAAGGTCGAGGCCGCCGCGATCCTGGGCGCGGGCGCCACCGCCTCGTCCGCACTGGCCGCGCTGTCCCGGGTCTGCCCGGGCGAGATCGCCGTGTATGTGCGCAGCGAGGCCCGGGCCGCCGAGATGCGGCAGTGGGCCGAACGGCTGGAGGTCTCGGTGCGCATCGCCGACTGGGCGGACGCCGAGCAGGCCCTGCACGCCCCGCTGGTGATCAGCACCACGCCGGCGGGTGTCACGGACGCCCTCGCCCGATCCGTCCCGGAGCGCCCGGCGGCCCTGTTCGACGTGCTCTACGACCCCTGGCCGACCGACCTCGCCGCCCGCTGGTCGGGGTACGGCGGCGCCGTCGTCAGCGGCCTCGACCTGCTGGTGCACCAGGCCGTGCTGCAGGTCGAGCAGATGACGGGACGAGCCCCGGCCCCGCTGGACGCCATGCGAAAAGCGGGCGAACGCGCTCTCGCGGCCCGATAGGATCCGCTCTCGTTCCGCAGGGGGCGGAACAAGGGGAGGGGAGAACCGACCATGTCCACCGGCATGCCTCAGGCGTCCGTCAAGTCCCAGATATTCGAGTCCCTGCTGGGATTCCTGCCCGACTGGGTACAGATCACGGTGCTCGCCCTGATCGTGCTCGCGGTCCTCGCGTCCTGGGCGGTCAAGATCAAGCGCAAGATCGCCTACCGGCGGGCCGTGCGCAGCGGCCGGCCCGTCCACGCGGCGGCCCAGTACGGACAGGGACGCGGAGCGGACTACCTGGGGGAGTACGCACCGCGGCAGACGCAGCAGCAGGGCAGCGGAGCCGACCATCCGGGCGCCTGGGCACCGCAGCAGACGCAGACCGCGCAAGCACAGAGCGGCGCGGACTTCCTGGGCGCCTACGCGCCGCAGCGCGAGACCGGCGGCCCGGTCTCGTCCGCCTGATGGACCGGCAGCCGGGCCCACGCTCCGGACATGGCAGGATCGTAGGTGGCGGACCGGGGCCGCGCACCCGGTCGGGCCGTCGCCGTACGCGATGAGATGCGTACGCTGGGCAGTAAGTACGCCGCGAATACTGAGGAGCACCGTTGAGCAGGTTGCGCTGGCTGACCGCGGGTGAGTCCCACGGTCCCGCACTCGTCGCGACGCTGGAGGGCCTTCCCGCCGGCGTGCCGATCACCACCGACATGGTGGCGGACCATCTCGCGAGGCGGCGCCTGGGCTATGGGCGCGGGGCCCGCATGAAGTTCGAGCGGGACGAGATCACCTTCCTCGGCGGCGTCCGGCACGGCCTCACCCTCGGCTCCCCGGTCGCGATCATGGTGGGCAACACCGAGTGGCCCAAGTGGGAACAGGTCATGGCCGCCGACCCGGTCGACCCGGAGATCCTCGACGGCCTCGCCCGCAACGCCCCGCTGACCCGTCCCCGCCCCGGCCACGCCGACCTCGCGGGAATGCAGAAGTACGGCTTCGACGAGGCCCGTCCGATCCTGGAGCGTGCCTCCGCGCGGGAGACCGCCGCCCGGGTCGCCCTCGGCGCGGTGGCCCGGTCGTACCTCAAGGAGACGACCGGCATCGAGATCGTCTCCCACGTGGTCGAGCTCGCGGCCGCCAAGGCACCGTACGGCGTGTACCCGACGCCGGCGGACGTGGAGAAGCTGGACGCGGACCCGGTGCGCTGCCTGGACGCCGACGCGTCGAAGGCGATGGTCGCCGAGATCGACCAGGCCCACAAGGACGGCGACACCCTGGGCGGCGTGGTCGAGGTGCTGGCCTACGAGGTGCCGGTCGGCCTCGGTTCGCATGTGCACTGGGACCGCCGCCTGGACGCCCGCCTGGCCGCCGCCCTGATGGGCATCCAGGCGATCAAGGGCGTCGAGGTCGGGGACGGCTTCGGCCTGGCCCGCGTCCCCGGATCCAGGGCGCACGACGAGATCGTCGCGACCGACGAGGGCATCACGCGCACCTCCGGCCGCTCCGGCGGCACCGAGGGCGGGCTGTCCACCGGTGAGCTGCTGCGCGTCCGGGCGGCGATGAAGCCGATCGCGACCGTGCCGCGGGCGCTGAAGACGGTCGACGTCGTCACCGGCGAGGCCACGGCCGCCCACCACCAGCGTTCCGACGTGTGCGCGGTCCCGGCCGCCGGCATCGTCGCCGAGGCGATGGTCGCCCTCGTCCTCGCGGACGCGGTCGCGGAGAAGTTCGGCGGCGACAGCGTGGCCGAGACCCGCCGCAACGTGCGGTCCTACCTCGACAACCTGGCCATCCGATGAGCCCGCTGATCGTGCTGGTCGGCCCGATGGGCGTGGGCAAGTCCACCGTCGGGCAGCTGCTCGCCGAGCGGCTCGGGACCGGCTACCGGGACACCGACGACGACATCGTCGCCGCGCAGGGCCGGACGATCGCCGAGATCTTCGTCGAGGAGGGCGAGCCCGCCTTCCGCGCGATCGAGAAGCAGGCCGTGCGCGAGGCACTGGCCGGGCACGACGGTGTGCTGGCACTGGGCGGCGGGGCCGTCCTCGACCCGGAGACGCGCGCGCTGCTCGCCGGGCAGCGTGTGGTCTACCTGTCGATGGACGTCGATGAGGCGGTCAAGCGCACCGGCCTCAACGCGGCCCGGCCGCTGCTCGCCATCAACCCGCGCAAGCAGTGGCGCGAGCTGATGGAGGCCCGCCGGCACCTGTACGAAGAGGTCGCCACGGCCGTCGTGTCCACCGACGGCCGCACGCCCGAAGAGGTCACCGAAGCCGCCCTGGACGCACTGGAGTTGAAGGAAGCATGAGTGAGGCAGTGACGCGGATCCAGGTCGGCGGCACGGCGGGCACCGAGCCCTACGAGGTCCTCGTGGGCCGGCAACTCCTCGGCGAGCTGCCCGGGTTGATCGGCGGCAAGGCCAAGCGGGTCGCGATCGTCCACCCCGAGGCACTGGCCGAGACCGGTGACGCCCTGCGCGCCGATCTGGCCGGGCAGGGCTACGAGGCGGTCGCCATCCAGGTGCCCAACGCCGAGGAGGCCAAGACCGCCGAGGTCGCCGCCTACTGCTGGAAGGCGCTGGGCCAGTCCGGGTTCACGCGCACGGACGTCATCGTCGGCGTCGGCGGCGGCGCGACGACGGACCTGGCCGGGTTCGTGGCCGCCACCTGGCTGCGCGGCGTGCGCTGGATCGCGATCCCGACCACCGTTCTCGCCATGGTCGACGCGGCCGTCGGCGGCAAGACCGGCATCAACACCGCCGAGGGCAAGAACCTGGTCGGTGCCTTCCACCCGCCCGCCGGTGTGCTCTGCGACCTGGCCGCGCTGGACTCCCTTCCGGTCAACGACTACGTCTCCGGACTCGCGGAGGTCATCAAGGCCGGCTTCATCGCCGACCCGGTGATCCTCGACCTGATCGAGACCAACCCCGAGGGCGCCCGCACCCCGGCCGGTCCGCACACCGCCGAGCTCATCGAGCGCTCCATCCGGGTCAAGGCCGACGTGGTGTCGTCCGACCTGAAGGAGTCGGGCCTGCGCGAGATCCTCAACTACGGCCACACGCTCGGCCACGCGATCGAGAAGAACGAGCGCTACAAGTGGCGGCACGGCGCCGCGGTCTCGGTGGGCATGCACTTCGCCGCCGAACTGGGCCGTCTCGCCGGGCGGCTGGACGACGCCACCGCCGACCGCCACCGCACCGTCCTCGAAGCCGTCGGGCTGCCGCTGCACTACCGGCACGACCAGTGGCCCAAGTTGCTGGAGACCATGAAGGTCGACAAGAAGTCCCGCGGCGATCTGCTGCGCTTCATCGTCCTCGACGGTCTGGCCAAGCCGACGGTTCTGGAGGGACCCGACCCGGCCGTGCTGCTCGCCGCGTACGGCGAAGTCGGACAGTAAGTACCCAGGCGCGCCTTCCGCCCGAAATGGCCTTACGGGCCGGGCACTTCGGACCGCCCCCGGCCGTTCACACAACACTGGCCGGTGGCGGTACCGTTCGGTAGCAGCGGGTTCCGCCCCCGCTGTTCAGCGCCCATCGCCTGTACGAGACGGAGTGGCACCGGATGCAGCACGCAGTGGGTTCTCCGCTGCCGCCGCCCCACCAGCCGGGGCACGGACCGGCCGTCGGCTGGTCGCCGGCCGCACACCACCCGGGCCCCCAGCACCAGGGCCCCGCGCCCGTGCCCCCGCCGCCCCCGGCACCCGGCTATCCCCTGCCCCCGCCCGGGCCGGGCGGGCCCCCGCCGCAGGCCTCCGTTCTCCCGGCGGCGGACACCACCGGCCATGTGCCGCTGCCGCCCGGCGGTCCGGTCGCCATGCCCAGCGCGCCGCCCGCGACGGCGGTCCCCGACCCGGCCGGTACGACGCTCGCCGTGCTGCTGATCGGGCCCGCCGGGGCCGGGAAGACCAGCGTCGCCAAGTACTGGGCGGACCATCGCCGGGTCCCCACGGCGCACATCAGCCTCGACGACGTCCGCGAGTGGGTCCGCTCGGGTTTCGCCGACCCGCAGTCCGGGTGGAACGACAATTCCGAGGCGCAGTACCGTCTCGCCCGCCGCACGTGCGGTTTCGCCGCGCGGAACTTCCTGGCCAACGGCATCTCCTGCATCCTCGACGACGCGGTCTTTCCCGACCGGCCCGTGGTCGGCCTCGGCGGCTGGAAACGGCACGTCGGGCCGGGGCTGCTGCCGGTCGTCCTCCTGCCCGGGCTGGACATCGTCCTGGAACGCAACGCGGAGCGCACGGGCAATCGGCGGCTGTCGGACGAGGAGGTCGCCCGTATCCATGGGCGGATGGCCGGGTGGTACGGGTCCGGTCTGCCGATCATCGACAACTCCCAGCTGGATGTGCCGGAGACGGCGCGGGTGCTGGACGATGTACTGGCCAGGTCCATCGCGAGTCCGCCGCAGTGGTGACCCGGCGTTTGAGGTGTCCTGGGCGTTGCCGCTGAGGCCGGGTGGGTCCGCAGCCCGGGGCTGCGGGGTGCCGCTCTCGGTGGGACGGGTGCCGCCCTGGGAGCACCTCCCAGGGGCCCTTAAGGCGCTGGGGGAGGCACGACTGCCCGCAGCACGGCGAGATGCGCCCGCACCCGCGCACGGCGCGAAGGGGCCGTGTCGGGGGGTGTCCGCCCGCAGCGGTTGGCGCGTCAGCGGACGGTCAGTCGGTTCGCAGGCCCATCGCGCCGTTCCGTGGACGGACACCCCCCCGGCGCGGCCTCGACCCACCGGCGTCGAGAAGGCGGAGGCCCGCGGGCAACCCCCACTCGGCCCTCCCGACCGGCGGCATCCTCCCGCCGCTCGTAGGCTCGGGTCATGTCAGAGGTGTACGCGGCCCGCCGGACGCGTCTGAGGGAATATTGCAACGCGGGCGGCAGCGCGGCGGCGCTGGTCTCCCGCCCCGCCAATGTGCGCTATCTCGCGGGAGCCGCCCCGCACGGAGCCGTTCTCCTGCTGGGCAGGACCGAGGAGCACGACCTCCTGGTCTGTGCCGGACCGACAGCCGACCGCCCCCCGCAGGAGCGCCCCGACGAGACCCTGCGCGTACAGAACCTGCCCGGTGCCGGCGGCGGCGATCCGGCCGTCGCGGCCGCCGGCCTCGCCGCGCGCCAGGGCGCCGACTCCCTCGCCGTGGAGGAGCACCACCTCACCGTGGCCCGGCACCGCGCCCTCGGCTCGGTCGCCCCCCGGCTGCGCCTGGCCAACCTCGGCGGTGCCGTCGAGCAGCTCAGGGTCGTCAAGGACGAGGAGGAGATCTCCTGTCTCCGCATCGGCGCCGAGATCGCCGACCAGGCTCTCGGCGAACTTCTGGAGTCCATCCTCGTCGGGCGGACGGAGCGCCATCTCGCCCTGGAGGTCGAACGACGCCTCGTGGATCATGGGGCCGACGGTCCGGCCTTCCCCACCTCCGTCGGCACGGGGCCGAACGCCGGACGGCCCGGCCACCGGCCCACCGACCGGCGCGTCGAGGAGGGCGACTTCCTCTCGGTCTGCCTCGGCGCGACGTACCGTGGCTACCGCTGCGAGATCGGCCGCACCTTCGTCATCGGCACCGCCCCCGCGGACTGGCAGATCGAGCTGTACGACCTGGTCTTTTCGGCGCAGCGGGCCGGACGTGAGAGCCTGGTACCCGGCGCCGCCTGCCGGGACGTCGACCGTGCCGCCCGCCAGGTCCTGGACTCCGCGGGGTACACGGAGGGCCTCACGGTTCTCACCGGACACGGGGTCGGGCTCGAAATCGACGAGGACCCTCAATTGAGTCCCGCGGCCATGGGTAAACTGGACGCTTGCGTGCCGGTCACCGTCGAGCCTGGGGTCCACCTCCCGGGCCGGGGTGGTGTCCGGATCGATGACACGCTCGTCGTCCGCCCAGAGGCGGATGGCGGACCCGAGCTACTCACCATCACGACCAAGGAGCTGCTCGCCCTGTAGGCAGGTGCGTGCCCCGGGGTCGTACGTCAGTCCAGGAGATTCCGCAACCGTGGCTTCCACGAACGACCTCAAGAACGGCATGGTGCTCAAGCTCGAAGGCGGCCAGCTCTGGTCCGTCGTCGAGTTCCAGCACGTCAAGCCCGGCAAGGGCCCGGCCTTCGTGCGCACCAAGCTCAAGAACGTGCTCTCCGGCAAGGTCGTCGACAAGACCTTCAACGCCGGCGTCAAGGTCGAAACGGCCACCGTCGACAAGCGCGACATGCAGTTCTCCTACATGGACGGCGAGTACTTCGTCTTCATGGACATGGAGACCTACGACCAGCTCATGGTCGAGCGCAAGGCCGTCGGCGACGCCGCCAACTTCCTCGTCGAGGGCTTCACGGCCACGGTCGCCCAGCACGAGGGCGAGGTGCTCTTCGTCGAGCTGCCGGCCGCCGTCGAGCTGACCGTCCAGGAGACCGAGCCGGGCGTGCAGGGCGACCGCTCCACCGGCGGCACCAAGCCCGCCACGCTGGAGACCGGCCACCAGATCCAGGTCCCGCTCTTCATCACCACCGGTGAGAAGATCAAGGTCGACACCCGCACGAGCGACTACCTCGGCCGGGTGAACAGCTAACCGTGGCTGCCCGCAACACGGCCCGCAAGCGCGCCTTCCAGATCCTCTTCGAGGGCGACCAGCGCGGCGCCGAGGTCCTCACGGTCCTCGCCGACTGGGTCCGGCTCTCCCGGGCCGACACCCGGCAGCCGCCGGTGAGCGAGTACACGATGGAGCTGGTCGAGGGCTACGCGCAGCACGCGAAGCGCATCGACGAGCTCATCGCCCAGTACTCGGTCGGCTGGACGCTCGACCGGATGCCGGTCGTCGACCGCAACATCCTGCGGCTCGGCGCCTATGAGCTGATCTGGGTCGACGCGACCCCGGACGCCGTCGTCCTCGACGAGATGGTGCAGCTGGCGAAGGAGTTCTCCACGGACGAGTCGCCCTCGTTCGTGAACGGCCTGCTCGGACGGCTGAAGGAGCTCAAGCCCTCGCTCCGCCGCGACGAGGTCTGAGACGACGAAGTCTGAGACGACGAGGTCTGAGAGACAGACAGAACGCCGGAGGGCCCGCAGCAGCGTGACTGCCGCGGGCCCTCCGGCGTTCCCCTGCCGTGGGGGGCCAGGCCCACACAACGGCGCCGGGGTGGGCCCAAACCCGTACGGTTTGGCCCCCCCCCCGGGCCCGTTATTGGGGAACCCCCGCGGCGACCCGGGGGGGGGGGCCCACCGCCGGGGGGGCCCCCCCCCCGCCCGCGGACGCGCCCCCCACCCCCCCC
>NZ_JBIBJD010000017.1:0-115210 GCF_042958445.1 Streptomyces sp. NPDC007991 | reverse complement strand
GGCCCCCCGCTGGGTGAGGGCCGCGGGCCCGCGGGGTTCCCCGGGCGGGGGGGGCCCCGCCCCACACACGGGGGCGGGGGGGCCCAAACCCGTTCGGGTTGCGCCCACCCCGGCGGCACGTTTCTGCTGATCCCTCGGCTGCTCCCGGGGGCGGTCAGCCCTCCTCGTGGGTCGCCACCGCGCGGCGCGCGTCCGCGTCCAGGACGCCCCAGCTGATCAGCTGCTCGGTGAGGACCGAGGGCGACTGGTCGTAGATGACGGCGAGTGTGCGCAGGTCGTCCTGGCGGATCGAGAGCACCTTGCCGTTGTAGTCACCGCGCTGCGACTGGATCGTGGCCGCGTAGCGCTGAAGGGGGCCCGCCTTCTCGGCCGGCACCGTGGCCAGCCGCTCCAGGTCCAGGACCAGCTTCGGCGGCGGCTCGGCGGCGCCGCCCGGGGTCGTGCCCGGGAGCAGTTCCTGCACCGGAACGCCGTAGAAGTCCGCCAGCTCGGCAAGGCGCTGTACGGTCACGGCACGGTCGCCGCGCTCGTACGAACCGACCACGACCGCCTTCCAGCGTCCCTGGGACTTCTCCTCGACACCGTGGAGGGAAAGGCCCTGCTGGGTGCGGATCGCCCGGAGCTTGGCCCCGAGCTGTTTGGCGTATTCGCTGGACATATAGCTCCCCGGCACTGTGTCGACGCGTCTGGCGTGGGTGCCAGGCCGCGCGGCTGGTAACTCACTGTGAGGTTACGCAGCGTTACTCTGCCGCGTCAAGCCGAATGGTCCGCACCGGCTCTTCCGTGGTATCGGCACCCGGTTGGGCCGAGCGGGTGATCCGAGGGGGCCGTCCGAGTGAGGGTGAGGGCCTGCTACCGTGGATGGCGCAATCCCGACGTCCTTTAAGGTCCGTCCCGTGAGGCGGAGAAGGAGGTCCGTTTCGTATGGACACGCACGACTCGCAGTCCGATGCCCGGCCCGTTCTCGAAGGGCCCGACATCGCACGGGTACTGACCCGCATCGCCCACGAGATCGTCGAACGCGCGAAAGGCGCCGACGACGTGGTGCTCCTCGGCATTCCGACCCGGGGCGTCTTCCTCGCCCGGCGGATCGCCGACAAGCTCGAGCAGATCACCGAGCGCAAGGTTCCGTGCGGCTCGCTCGACATCACCATGTACCGCGACGACCTGCGCATGCACCCGCCGCGTGCGCTGGCCCGCACCGAGATCCCCGGTGACGGCATCGACGGCAAGCTGGTCGTCCTCGTCGACGACGTCCTCTTCTCCGGCCGCACCATCCGCGCCGCCCTCGACGCCCTGAACGACATCGGGCGCCCGCGCGCGGTGCAGCTCGCCGTCCTCGTCGACCGCGGTCACCGCGAACTGCCCATCCGCGCCGACTACGTCGGCAAGAACCTCCCCACGTCGTTGCGGGAGACGGTCAAGGTCCAGCTCGCCGAGGAGGACGGTCGCGACACCGTGCTGCTCGGTGCCAAGCAGACCGCCCAGTAGCGCTCCAGGCGTACGCCGCTGTCGTATGCCGGCTCAGTGCCCGCTCGCGCACCCGTCTGCCCCCTTTCTCCTGTTTGAACTGCCTTACGGAGCCTGACAGATGCAGCGTCATCTCATCTCGGCCGCCGACCTCACCCGCGACGACGCCGTCCTGATCCTCGACACCGCCGAGGAGATGGCCCGGGTCGCCGACCGGCCGATCAAGAAGCTGCCGACCCTGCGCGGCCGCACGATCGTGAACCTCTTCTTCGAGGACTCCACCCGGACCCGGATCTCCTTCGAGGCCGCCGAGAAGCGGCTCTCCGCGGACGTCATCAACTTCTCCGCCAAGGGTTCGAGCGTCTCCAAGGGCGAGTCCCTGAAGGACACCGCCCAGACGCTGGAGGCCATGGGCGTCGACGCCGTGGTCATCCGGCACGGCTCCTCGGGAGCCCCGTACCGGCTGGCGAACTCCGGCTGGATCGACGCGGTCGTCGTCAACGCCGGCGACGGCACCCACCAGCACCCCACCCAGGCCCTGCTGGACGCCTTCACCATGCGCCGCCGCCTGATCGGCCCGGACGCCGGCATCGGCCAGGACCTCGCCGGCAAGCGCATCACGATCGTCGGCGACGTCCTGCACAGCCGGGTCGCCCGCTCCAACGTCGACCTGCTGCACACCCTCGGCGCCGAGGTCACCCTCGTCGCCCCGCCGACCCTGCTGCCGGTCGGCATCGAGACCTGGCCCTGCGAGGTGTCGTACGACCTCGACAGCACGCTGCCCAAGTCCGACGCGGTGATGATGCTGCGCGTGCAGCGCGAGCGCATGAACGCCGCCTTCTTCCCGACCGAGCGCGAGTACTCCCGGCGCTACGGCCTCGACGGCGACCGCATGGCGCGGATGCCCGAGCACGCCGTCGTGATGCACCCCGGCCCGATGGTCCGCGGCATGGAGATCACCGCCGAGGTCGCCGACTCCGACCGCTGCACCGTCGTCGAGCAGGTGGCGAACGGAGTCTCCATCCGGATGGCCGTCCTGTACCTGCTGCTGGGCGGGAACGAACCCGCCGTCACCCAGACCCGTACCGAGGAGAAGTAAGACCGATGAGCAAGATCCTGATCCGTGGTGCGAAGGTGCTGGGCGGCGAGCCGCAGGACGTGCTGATCGACGGCGGGACCATCGCCGAGGTGGGCGCCGGTCTCAGCGCCGAGGGCGCCGAGGTCGTCGAGGCCGAGGGCAAGGTGCTCCTGCCGGGCCTGGTCGACCTGCACACGCATCTGCGTGAGCCGGGCCGCGAGGACTCCGAGACCGTCCTCACCGGTACGCGCGCCGCGGCCTCCGGCGGCTACACCACCGTCTTCGCCATGGCCAACACCTTCCCGGTCGCCGACACCGCCGGTGTCGTCGAGCAGGTCTGGCGGCTCGGCAAGGAGCACGGCTACTGCGACGTCCAGCCCATCGGTGCCGTCACCGTCGGACTGGAGGGCCGCAAGCTCGCCGAGCTGGGCGCCATGTACGAGTCGGCCGCCGGGGTCACCGTCTTCTCCGACGACGGCAAGTGCGTCCACGACGCCGTGATCATGCGCCGCGCCCTGGAGTACGTGAAGGCCTTCGGCGGTGTCGTCGCGCAGCACGCGCAGGAGCCGCGGCTGACCGAGGGCGCCGAGATGAACGAGGGCGTCGTCTCCGCCGAGCTGGGCCTTGGGGGCTGGCCCGCGGTGGCCGAAGAATCGATCATCGCCCGGGATGTCCTGCTCGCCGACCACGTCGGCTCCCGCGTCCACATCTGCCACCTGTCGACCGCCGGGTCCGTCGAGATCGTCCGCTGGGCCAAGTCCCGCGGCATCGCCGTCACCGCCGAGGTCACCCCGCACCACCTGCTCCTCACCGACGAGCTGGTCCGCACGTACAACCCCGTCTACAAGGTCAACCCGCCGCTGCGCACCGAGCGCGACGTGATGGCCCTGCGCGAGGCGCTCGCCGACGGCACGATCGACATCGTCGCCACCGACCACGCCCCGCACCCCCACGAGGACAAGGACTGCGAGTGGGCCGCGGCCGCCATGGGCATGGTGGGCCTGGAGACCGCGTTGTCAGTGGTGCAGGAGACCATGGTCGACACGGGCCTGCTGGACTGGGCCGGCGTCGCCGACCGGATGTCCGTCAAGCCCGCGCAGATCGGACAGGCCACGGGCCACGGCCGTCCCGTCTCGGCAGGTGAGCCCGCCAACCTCACCCTCGTCGACACGGCATACCGTGGGCTCGTGGAACCCGCGGGCTTCGCCTCGCGCAGCCGCAACACCCCCTACGAGGGGCGTGAGCTGCCGGGCCGTGTGACGCACACGTGGCTGCGGGGCAAGGCCACGCTCGTCGACGGGAAGCTCACGTGACACCTGTACTGCTGCTGGCCGCCGAGAAGGAATCGGCGCAAGTGACCGACTGGGCCGCCCGCATCGGCTGGGTCGTCGGCCTGGCCCTCTTCGTCGCGCTCGTCTACTGGCTGATGCGCGAGGGCTGGAAGTGGCGCGGCACGCTCCAGGGCGACCTGCCCGAGCTGCCCGTCACCCCGGACGAGACGGGCCCGGAGCGCCTGACGATGAGCGGCCGCTACCACGGCTCCACCACCGCCGGGCAGTGGCTCGACCGCATCGTCGCGCACGGCCTGGGCACCCGCAGCCGCGCCGAGCTGACGCTGACGGACGCCGGACTGGACGTCGTACGCCCGGGGGCGAGCGACTTCTTCGTCCCGGCCGCACAGCTGCGCGAGGCCCGGCTCGACAAGGGCATCGCCGGCAAGGTGCTCACCGAGGGCGGCCTGCTCGTCGTCACCTGGGAGCACGGCGACCGGCTGATCGACTCCGGCTTCCGCTCCGACCACGCGGCCGAGCACAACGCGTGGGCCGACACCATCAACTCCATGATCGAAACGAACAGCAGGGAAGGCGCCGAACGATGACCACCTCCACCAGGGGAGCCGCCAGAACTCCCGCCGTACTCGTCCTGGAGGACGGCCGGGTCTTCCGCGGCCGTGCCTACGGGGCCGTGGGGGAGACCTTCGGCGAAGCGGTGTTCTCCACCGGCATGACCGGCTACCAGGAGACCCTCACCGACCCCTCTTACCACCGCCAGGTCGTGGTGATGACCGCCCCGCACGTCGGCAACACCGGCGTCAATGACGAGGACCCCGAGTCCAAGCGCATCTGGGTCTCCGGGTACGTCGTGCGCGACCCCGCGCGCGTGCCGTCCAACTGGCGCTCGCGGCGCTCGCTGGACGAGGAGCTGGCGGCGCAGGGCGTCGTCGGCATCTCCGGCATCGACACCCGCGCCCTCACCCGCCACCTGCGTGAGCGCGGCGCGATGCGCGTGGGCATCTTCAGCGGCGATGCCGTCCGGGACGACAGCGCACTCCTCGCGCGCGTGCGGGAAGCCCCGCAGATGAAGGGCGCGAACCTCTCCGCCGAGGTCGCCACCACCGAGCCGTACGTCGTCCCGGCGATCGGCGAGAAGAAGTTCACCGTCGCCGCCGTCGACCTCGGCATCAAGGGCATGACCCCGCACCGCATGGCCGAGCGCGGCATCGAGGTGCACGTGCTCCCGGCGACCGCGACCGTCGAGGACGTCTACGCGGTGAACCCGGACGGCGTCTTCTTCTCCAACGGCCCCGGCGACCCCGCCACCGCCGACCACCCCGTCTCCGTGATGCGGGGCGTCCTGGAGCGCGGCACCCCGCTGTTCGGCATCTGCTTCGGCAACCAGATCCTGGGACGCGCGCTCGGCTTCGGCACCTACAAGCTGAAGTACGGCCACCGCGGCATCAACCAGCCCGTGCAGGACCGCACGACCGGCAAGGTCGAGGTCACCGCGCACAACCACGGCTTCGCCGTCGACGCCCCGCTGGAGAAGGTCTCCGAGACCCCCTTCGGCCGCGCCGAGGTGTCCCACGTCTGCCTGAACGACAACGTGGTGGAGGGGCTCCAGCTCCTCGACCGCCCCGCCTTCAGCGTCCAGTACCACCCCGAAGCGGCAGCCGGCCCGCACGACGCCGCCTACCTGTTCGACCGCTTCGTTTCCCTGATGGAGGGCCAGCGTGCCTAAGCGCACCGATATCCAGTCCGTCCTGGTCATCGGCTCCGGCCCGATCGTCATCGGCCAGGCCGCCGAGTTCGACTACTCCGGCACGCAGGCGTGCCGCGTCCTGAAGGCCGAGGGCCTCAGGGTCGTCCTGGTGAACTCCAACCCGGCGACGATCATGACCGACCCGGAGATCGCCGACGCCACCTACGTCGAGCCCATCACCCCCGAGTTCGTCGAGAAGATCATCGCCAAGGAGCGCCCGGACGCGCTGCTGCCCACCCTGGGCGGCCAGACGGCCCTCAACACCGCGATCTCGCTGCACGAGGCGGGGACGCTCGACAAGTACGGCGTCGAGCTGATCGGCGCCAACGTCGAGGCCATCCACAAGGGCGAGGACCGCGACCAGTTCAAGGAGGTCGTGGAGGAGGTCCGCAAGAAGATCGGCCACGGCGAGTCCGCCCGGTCCTACATCTGCCACTCCATGGACGACGTCCTCAGGGGCGTCGAGGAGCTCGGCGGCTACCCGGTCGTCGTCCGCCCGTCCTTCACCATGGGCGGCGCCGGCTCCGGCTTCGCCCACGACGAGGAGGAGCTGCGCCGCATCGCGGGCACCGGCCTCACGCTCTCGCCGACCACCGAGGTGCTCCTGGAGGAGTCCATCCTCGGCTGGAAGGAGTACGAGCTGGAGCTGATGCGCGACAAGCACGACAACGTCGTGGTCGTCTGCTCCATCGAGAACTTCGACCCGATGGGCGTGCACACCGGTGACTCGATCACCGTCGCCCCGGCGATGACGCTCACCGACCGCGAGTACCAGACCCTGCGGGACATCGGCATCGCCGTCATCCGCGAAGTCGGCGTCGACACCGGCGGCTGCAACATCCAGTTCGCGGTGAACCCCGAGGACGGCCGGGTCATCGTCATCGAGATGAACCCGCGTGTGTCGCGTTCCTCGGCGCTCGCCTCCAAGGCCACCGGCTTCCCGATCGCCAAGATCGCCGCCAAGCTCGCCGTCGGCTACACGCTGGACGAGATCCCGAACGACATCACGCAGGAGACCCCCGCCTCCTTCGAGCCCACGCTCGACTACGTGGTCGTCAAGGCCCCGCGCTTCGCCTTCGAGAAGTTCCCGAGCGCGGACTCCACCCTCACCACCACCATGAAGTCGGTCGGCGAGGCCATGGCCATCGGCCGCAACTTCACCGAGGCCTTCCAGAAGGCCCTGCGCTCGCTGGAGAAGAAGGGCAGCCAGTTCACCTTCGTCGGCGACCCCGGCGACAAGGACGAGCTGCTCCGCGAGGCGGTGCGCCCCACCGACGGCCGGATCAACACGGTCATGCAGGCCATCCGCGCGGGCGCCACGCCCGAGGAGGTCTTCGCGTACACGAAGATCGACCCCTGGTTCGTCGATCAGCTCTTCCTGATCAAGGAGATCGCGGACGAGCTGGCCGAGGCGCCCGAGCTCACCCCCGACCTCCTCGCCGAGGCCAAGCGGCACGGCTTCTCCGACACGCAGATCGGCGAGATCCGAGGCCTGCGCGAGGACGTCGTCCGCGAGGTCCGGCACGCGCTCGGCGTCCGCCCGGTCTACAAGACGGTCGACACCTGCGCCGCCGAGTTCGCCGCGAAGACGCCGTACTTCTACTCCTCCTACGACGAGGAGACCGAGGTCGCGCCCCGCGAGAAGCCGGCCGTCATCATCCTGGGCTCCGGCCCGAACCGCATCGGGCAGGGCATCGAGTTCGACTACTCCTGCGTCCACGCCTCCTTCGCGCTGAGCGACGCGGGCTACGAGACGGTGATGGTCAACTGCAACCCCGAGACCGTCTCCACGGACTACGACACCTCCGACCGCCTGTACTTCGAGCCGCTGACGCTGGAAGACGTGCTGGAGATCGTCCACGCCGAGCAGCAGGCCGGCCCGGTCGCGGGTGTCGTCGTCCAACTCGGCGGCCAGACCCCGCTGGGCCTGTCGCAGGCGCTGAAGGACAACGGCGTGCCGATCGTCGGCACGCCCCCGGAGGCCATCCACGCCGCCGAGGACCGGGGCGCCTTCGGCCGGGTCCTGAAGGAGGCCGGCCTCCCGGCCCCCAAGCACGGCACCGCCACCACCTTCGCCGAGGCCAAGGCCATCGCCGACGAGATCGGCTACCCGGTCCTGGTGCGCCCCTCGTACGTCCTCGGCGGGCGCGGCATGGAGATCGTCTACGACGAGACGCGCCTGGAGGCGTACATCGCCGAGTCGACGGAGATCAGCCCGTCCCGTCCGGTCCTGGTCGACCGGTTCCTGGACGACGCGATCGAGATCGACGTCGACGCGCTCTACGACGGTCAGGAGCTGTACCTCGGCGGCGTCATGGAGCACATCGAGGAGGCCGGCATCCACTCCGGCGACTCGGCGTGCGCCCTGCCCCCGATCACGCTCGGCGGCTTCGACATCAAGCGCCTGCGCGCCTCCACGGAGGGCATCGCGAAGGGCGTCGGGGTGCGCGGCCTGATCAACATCCAGTTCGCGCTGGCGGGCGACATCCTCTACGTCCTGGAGGCCAACCCGCGCGCCTCCCGCACCGTCCCCTTCACCTCCAAGGCGACCGCGGTGCCGCTGGCGAAGGCCGCCGCCCGCATCTCGCTCGGCGCGACCATCGCCGAGCTGCGCGCCGAGGGCCTGCTGCCGGCCGGCGGCGACGGCGGCGAGCTGCCGTTCGACGCGCCGATCTCCGTGAAGGAGGCCGTCATGCCGTGGTCGCGCTTCCGCGACATCCACGGCCGCGGCGTCGACACGGTCCTCGGCCCGGAGATGCGCTCCACCGGCGAGGTCATGGGCATCGACTCCGTCTTCGGCACGGCGTACGCCAAGTCGCAGGCGGGCGCCTACGGCCCGCTGCCCACGAAGGGACGCGCCTTCATCTCGGTCGCCAACCGCGACAAGCGCTCGATGATCTTCCCGGCCCGAGAGCTGGTCGCGCACGGCTTCGAGCTGCTCGCCACCTCCGGCACAGCCGAGGTTCTCAAGCGCAACGGCATCAACGCCACCATCGTGCGCAAGCAGTCCGAGGGCACCGGCCCGAACGGCGAGAAGACCATCGTCCAGCTCATCCACGACGGCGAGGTCGACCTCATCGTCAACACCCCGTACGGCACCGGTGGCCGCCTCGACGGCTACGACATCCGCACGGCGGCCGTGGCACGCTCCGTGCCCTGCCTGACGACGGTCCAGGCGCTCGCGGCGGCGGTGCAGGGCATCGACGCCCTCAACCGCGGCGACGTGGGCGTCCGCTCGCTCCAGGAACACGCGGAACACCTGACCGCGGCCCGCGACTAGCAGCCGAAGAGGGGGACACCGGCAACGGTGTCCCCCTCTTCGTGAGGACGCCCATGTCTTCGTGAGGACACCATGTACAAGATCTTCTTCAGTCTGCTCTTCAAGCGGATGGACCCGGAGCAGGCCCACCACCTCGCCTTCCGCTGGATCCGCGTGGCCGCCCGCGTGCCCGTGCTGCGCACCTTCCTCGCGGCCGCCCTCGCGCCCCGCCACAAGGAACTGCGCACGGAGGCCTTCGGGCTGCGCATGCACGGCCCCTTCGGGCTCGCCGCGGGCTTCGACAAGAACGCGGTCGGCATCGACGGCATGGCGATGCTCGGCTTCGACCACGTCGAGATCGGCACGGTCACCGGCGAACCACAGCCCGGCAACCCCAAGCAGCGGCTGTTCCGCCTGGTCAAGGACCGGGCGCTGATCAACCGCATGGGCTTCAACAACGACGGCTCGCTCCGCGTCGCCGCCCGTCTGGCCTCCCGGACGCCCGTCTTCAAGACCGTCGTCGGCGTCAACATCGGCAAGACCAAGGTCGTACCCGAACAGGAGGCCGTCGCGGACTACGTGAAGTCCGCCGAGCGGCTCGCGCCCTACGCCGACTACCTCGTGGTCAACGTCTCCTCCCCGAACACCCCCGGCCTGCGCAACCTCCAGGCCGCACAGGCGCTGCGCCCCCTGCTGAGCGCCGTACGCGAGGCCGCCGACCGCGCGGTGGCCGCGCGGCGCGTCCCGCTCCTGGTCAAGATCGCGCCGGACCTCGCCGACGACGACATCGACGCCGTCGCCGACCTCGCCGTGGAACTCGGCCTGGACGGCATCATCGCCACGAACACCACCATCGCGCGCGAGGGACTCGGCCTGAGGTCCGACCCCGCCCTGGTCAAGGAGACCGGCGGCCTGTCCGGCGCACCCCTGAAGGAACGCTCCCTGGAGGTCCTGCGCCGCCTCTACGCGCGCGTGGGCGACCGGATCACCCTGGTGGGCGTCGGCGGCGTCGAGAACGCCGAGGACGCCTGGCAGCGCATCCTGGCCGGTGCCACGCTGGTCCAGGGGTACAGCGCCTTCATCTACGAGGGGCCCTTCTACGCCCGCGCCCTTCACAAGGGGCTCGCCGCGCGCCTGCGCACGAGCCCGTACGCCACGCTCGCCGACGCGGTGGGCGCCGACGTGAGGAAGACGGCATGAGTGGTCTCGAACCCTTCGGCGTCCGGCTGCGCCGTGCCATGGACGAGCGCGGCCCGCTCTGCGTCGGCATCGACCCGCACGCCTCCCTGCTCGCGGAGTGGGGCCTCGACGACGACGTGACGGGCCTGGAGCGGTTCAGCCGCACGGTCGTGGAGGCGGTGGCCGACCGGGTCGCCGTGCTCAAGCCGCAGAGCGCGTTCTTCGAGCGGTTCGGCTCGCGCGGCCTCGCCGTCCTGGAGAAGTCGGTGGCCGAGGCGCGGGCGGCGGGCGCGCTGGTCGTGATGGACGCCAAGCGCGGCGACATCGGCTCGACGATGGCCGCGTACGCCGAGTCCTTCCTGCACAAGGACGCCCCGCTGTTCTCCGACGCGCTGACCGTCTCGCCCTACCTGGGCTACGGCTCGCTGAGCCCGGCCGTCGCGCTGGCCCGGGAGAACGGCGCCGGGCTGTTCGTGCTGGCCCTGACCTCCAACCCGGAGGGCGGCGAGGTCCAGCACGCCGTGCGCTCCGACGGCCGGAACGTCGGAGCGACCATGCTCGCGCACCTGGCCGCCGAGAACGCGGGGGAGGAGCCCCTGGGCTCCTTCGGCGCCGTCGTCGGCGCCACCCTCGGCGATCTGTCGTCGTACGACCTGGACATCAACGGCCCGCTCCTCGCGCCCGGCATCGGCGCCCAGGGGGCGACGCCGGCCGATCTTCCCCAGGTCTTCGGTGCGGCGGTGCGCAACGTCGTGCCGAACGTCAGCCGGGGAGTGCTGCGCCACGGTCCCGACGCGGTCGCGCTGCGTGACGCCGCGGAACGCTTCGCGGAGGAGATCCGGCACGCCGTGACGTCCGCCTGACCTCCTCCTGACCGCCTCCTGGCCTCTTCCGGAGTCCTCCGATGAGTGGTCCGAAGCGCGCTTGAGTCTGAATACATCCTCAAATCCGGGGCAGTATGTCCTAAATGTCCGTTCAGATGAAGGCTGACCAGGACTTTTCCGCTGTTCTCGCTGACTCTGGCGGACTTGCCCGCTAGTCTCCGACGAGAGTGAACGGGCAAGCGTGTTGCTCGTGGCTCCCCAGGTGTGGGGCGACTAGGTTCCTCACCGGTCCGTATCCGACAGTTCGACATCCGAGGTGACGTAGGCGTGGCTCTTCCGCCCCTTACCCCTGAACAGCGCGCAGCCGCGCTCGAAAAGGCCGCCGCGGCTCGCCGGGAGCGGGCCGAGGTCAAGAATCGACTCAAGCACTCCGGCGCCTCTCTTCACGAGGTCATCAAGCAGGGCCAGGAGAACGACGTCATCGGCAAGATGAAGGTCTCCGCCCTCCTCGAGTCCCTGCCGGGCGTGGGCAAGGTCCGCGCCAAGCAGATCATGGAGCGACTCGGTATCTCCGAGAGCCGCCGCGTGCGGGGTCTCGGTTCCAACCAGATCGCCTCCCTCGAGCGTGAGTTCGGCAGCACCGGTTCCTGAACCGGGAAGTCCGGGGGAGCGAGTCCCGGGCACTCCGGGTTTGCTGGATAATCGCTGCATGGCTGCAACACCCCGGGGGACCACCCCCGTGCCCCCGGACGTACGTCCGCGGCTGACCGTGCTCTCCGGCCCCTCCGGGGTCGGCAAGAGCACGGTCGTCGCCCATATGCGCAAGGAACATCCCGAGGTCTGGCTCTCGGTGTCGGCGACGACCCGCAAGCCCCGCCCCGGCGAGAAGCCCGGAGTCCACTACTTCTTCGTCACCGACGACGAGATGGACAAGCTGATCGCCAACGGCGAACTGCTGGAGTGGGCCGAGTTCGCGGGCAACCGCTACGGCACACCGCGTGCGGCCGTACAGGAGCGCCTGGAGAAGGGCGAGCCCGTACTCCTCGAGATCGACCTCCAGGGCGCCCGGCTGGTCCGGGAGTCGATGCCCGAGGCCCAGCTGGTGTTCCTGGCTCCCCCCTCCTGGGAGGAGCTGGTGCGCAGACTCACCGGGCGGGGCACCGAACCGCCCGAGGTCATCGAGCGCCGGCTCGCCGCGGCGAAGATCGAACTGGCCGCCGAGCCCGAGTTCGATACGACCCTGGTCAACACCTCCGTCGAGGACGTGGCTCGCGAGCTGCTAGCCTTGATGGACGTGGTGTGACCATCGCTGATCGTTTCCGGGTCTCGCTGATCATCCCGACAGAATCTTTCCCATCCATCGGAAGGTAGAGCGTGTCCTCTTCCATCTCCGCGCCCGAGGGCATCATCAACCCGCCGATCGACGAGCTCCTCGAGGCCACCGACTCGAAGTACAGCCTCGTGATCTACGCGGCCAAGCGGGCCCGCCAGATCAACGCGTACTACTCGCAGCTCGGCGAGGGTCTCCTCGAGTACGTCGGTCCTCTCGTCGACACCCACGTCCACGAGAAGCCGCTCTCGATCGCCCTTCGCGAGATCAACGCGGGGCTGCTGACGTCCGAGGCCGTCGAGGGCCCGGCGCAGTAAGTGCTGTTTACAGCGTGACGCTGACTTTTCCACAGGCCCGGCAGGCCGACTGCCGGGCCTGTGGTGTGTCATGGAGTCGTACGGTGGGCCGGTCGCCGAGGTCCGGGGAGAGACGGGGAGAGACGTGGACAAGCCGAAGGTCGTGCTGGGGGTCAGCGGCGGCATCGCCGCGTACAAGGCCTGTGAGCTGCTGCGGCGGCTGACGGAGTCGGGCCATGACGTGCGCGTGGTGCCCACCGCCTCCGCGTTGCACTTCGTCGGCGCCGCCACGTGGTCCGCCCTCTCCGGAAACCCGGTCTCCACCGAGGTGTGGGACGAGGTGCACGAGGTCCCGCACGTCCGCATCGGGCAGCACGCCGACCTGGTCGTCGTCGCCCCCGCCACCGCCGACCTGCTCGCCAGGGCGGCCCACGGCCTCGCCGACGACCTGCTCACCAACACCCTGCTCACCGCCCGCTGCCCGGTCGTCTTCGCCCCCGCCATGCACATGGAGATGTGGGAGCACCCGGCCACCCGGGAGAACGTGGCGACGCTGCGCCGCCGCGGCGCACTCGTCATCGAACCGGCCGTGGGCCGCCTCACCGGCGTCGACACCGGCAAGGGCCGGCTGCCCGACCCCGGCGAGATCTTCGAGGTCTGCCGCCGGGTGCTGGCCCGCGGAGTGACCGAGCCCGACCTGAAGGGCCGGCATGTCGTGGTCAGTGCCGGCGGCACCCGCGAGCCCCTGGACCCCGTCCGGTTCCTCGGCAACCGCTCCTCCGGCAAGCAGGGCTACGCCCTCGCCCGCACCGCGGCGGCCCGTGGCGCCCGCGTCACGCTGATCGCGGCCAACAGCGCCCTGCCCGACCCGGCCGGCGTGGACGTCGTGCCCGTGGGCACCGCCGTGCAGCTGCGCGAGGCGGTGCTGCGGGCCTCCGCCGACGCCGACGCGGTGGTCATGGCGGCGGCGGTGGCGGACTTCCGCCCGGCGGCCTACGCGGCCGGGAAGATCAAGAAGAAGGACGACCGGGAGCCGGAGCCGATCACCCTGGTACGGAATCCGGACATCCTCGCGGAGATCTCCGCCGCGCGCGCCCGCCCCGGACAGGTGATCGTCGGCTTCGCGGCGGAGACCGACGACGTGCTCGCCAACGGCCGCGCGAAACTGAAGCGCAAGGGCTGTGATCTGCTGGTGGTGAACGAGGTCGGGGAG
Source organism: Streptomyces sp. NPDC007991 (assembly GCF_042958445.1). Lineage (NCBI taxonomy): Bacteria > Bacillati > Actinomycetota > Actinomycetes > Kitasatosporales > Streptomycetaceae > Streptomyces > Streptomyces sp. NPDC007991. Next base: position 101,522 of record NZ_JBIBJD010000017.1, on the reverse strand, counting down.
AGCAGAACCTTCGGTTCCGAGGAGAACGAGGCCGTCGTCCTCGGCACCGACGGCAGTGAGACCGCGGTGCCCCACGGCCCCAAGGAAGCCCTGGCCGAAACCGTATGGGACCTGGTGGTCGAGCGCCTCCGCTGATGTTTCAGTCACCCTGCGACACCGTGAAACCCGGCCGATCGGGGCGTGGCGCCTCTGGCCAACGCGGCTCGGCATTGGGCAGAATGCCTGTGCCGCAGGTCACAGCACTTCCGAGTGGCGAGACAGGAGGGCCGTGGCCGAAGCGTGACCGATAAACTGTTCCACGGACGGCGCCGGGTGCAGCCCCCGCCGTCCGCCAATGATCAGCCAGCAGCCGCTGCAACCCCAGGGAGCGTTGTGTCCCGTCGTCTGTTCACCTCGGAGTCCGTGACCGAGGGTCACCCCGACAAGATCGCTGACCAGATCAGCGACACCATTCTCGACGCGCTGCTCCGCGAGGACCCGACCTCCCGGGTCGCCGTCGAGACCTTGATCACGACCGGCCTGGTGCATGTGGCCGGTGAGGTCACCACCAAGACGTACGCGGACATCGCGACGCTGGTCCGGAGCAAGATCCTCGAAATCGGCTACGACTCCTCCAAGAAGGGCTTCGACGGCGCCTCCTGCGGTGTCTCGGTGTCGATCGGCGCGCAGTCCCCGGACATCGCCCAGGGCGTGGACACGGCGTACGAGTCCCGTGTCGAGGGCGACGAGGACGAGCTCGACAAGCAGGGCGCGGGCGACCAGGGCCTGATGTTCGGCTACGCGACGGACGAGACGCCGACGCTGATGCCGCTGCCGATCTTCCTGGCCCACCGCCTGTCGAAGCGCCTGTCCGACGTCCGCAAGAACGGCACGATCCCCTACCTGCGCCCGGACGGCAAGACGCAGGTCACCATCGAGTACGACGGCGACAAGGCGGTCCGTCTGGACACCGTCGTGGTCTCCTCGCAGCACGCCTCCGACATCGACCTGGACTCGCTCCTGGCTCCGGACATCAAGGAGTTCGTCGTCGACCCGGAGCTCAAGGCGCTGCTCGACGAGGGCATCAAGATCGACACGGAGGACTACCGCCTCCTGGTCAACCCCACCGGCCGCTTCGAGATCGGCGGACCCATGGGTGACGCCGGCCTGACCGGCCGCAAGATCATCATCGACACCTACGGAGGCATGGCCCGCCACGGCGGCGGCGCCTTCTCCGGCAAGGACCCGTCCAAGGTCGACCGCTCCGCGGCGTACGCGATGCGCTGGGTCGCCAAGAACGTGGTCGCAGCGGGTCTCGCGACCCGCTGCGAGGTCCAGGTGGCGTACGCCATCGGCAAGGCCGAGCCGGTCGGACTGTTCGTCGAGACCTTCGGCACCGCCAAGGTCGACACGGAGAAGATCGAGAAGGCGATCGACGACGTCTTCGACCTTCGCCCGGCCGCCATCATCCGCGACCTCGACCTGCTCCGCCCGATCTACTCCCAGACGGCGGCCTACGGCCACTTCGGCCGCGAGCTTCCCGAGTTCACCTGGGAGCGGACGGACCGCGTGGACGCGCTGCGCAAGGCCGTGGGTCTGTAAGTCCCGGCACGACGGCGGGCCCGCGCGGGCCCGCCGCCGTCGCGGCACCTCGCGAGGCCCGGCACCCTTCGGGGCGCCGGGCCTCGTCGTGCGTGCGGTGTGCGTCCGGAGCGCGGGCGGCGGGGTACTCGGGACCCGCCGGATGTCAGTGGCGTTTGGTAAGAATGCAAGCGTGAGCAGCGAGAACGAACAGGCGGACGGTGGCGCGGAGGGTGCGCCGCCCGAGCAGCTCGCGCTCATCCGGGAGAGTGTGCGCAAGGCCAAGACACCCCGCGCCAAGCCGCGGACCTGGCGGGGGGCCGCGCTCGCCAAGGACCGGCCCGTCGCGCGGGTGCTCGTCGACAAGGGCGTGCTCCATCTCGACCGGTACTTCGACTACGCGGTGCCCGAGGAGCTGGACGAGCAGGCCCAGCCGGGCGTGCGGGTGCGGGTGCGGTTCGGGGCCGGGCGGCACCGGGTGCGGGACGGGCGGCGCGAGGGCGGCGGACTGATCGACGGATTCCTCGTCGAGCGGCTGGCCGAGTCCGACTACTCCGGGCCGCTGGCCGCCCTCGCCCAGGTCGTGTCGCCCGAGCGGGTCCTGAGCGAGGAACTGCTGGGGCTGGCCCGGGCGGTCGCCGACCGGTACGCGGGCAGCCTCGCCGACGTCCTGCAACTCGCGGTGCCGCCGCGCAACGCCCGGGCCGAGCAGCGCCCCTCGCCCGCACCGCTGCCGCCGCCCCCGGCGCCCGAGCCGGGTTCCTGGCAGCGGTACGAGCAGGGGCCGGCCTTCCTGGAGTCGCTGGCCTCGGGCGGTGCGCCACGGGCCGTGTGGAACACGCTGCCCGGCCCGGAGTGGAGCCAGGAGCTGGCCCGGGCCGTGGGGGCGACGCTGGCCTCCGGCCGCGGGGCGCTCGTGGTCCTGCCCGACGGGCGGGCGGTCGCGCGGGTCGACGCCGCCCTGACCGCCCTGCTGGGGGAGGGGCGGCACGCGGTGCTCACCGCCGACGCGGGGCCCGAGAAGCGGTACGCGCAGTGGCTCGCGGTCCGGCGGGGCTCCGTCCGGGCCGTGATCGGGACCCGTGCCGCGATGTTCGCACCCGTCCAGGACCTCGGGCTGGTCGCCATCTGGGACGACGGGGACGACAGCCACAGCGAGCAGCACGCCCCGCAGCCCCACGCGCGTGAGGTGCTGCTGCTGCGGGCCGCCCAGGACAAGTGCGGCTTCCTGCTGGGCAGCTGGGGCTGCACGGTGGAGGCCGCGCAGCTCGTCGAGAGCGGATGGGCGCGCCCGCTGGTCGCCGGGCGTGACCAGGTGCGCGCCACCGCCCCGCTCGTCCGCACCGTCGGGGACGGGGACCTCGCACGGGACGAGGCCGCCCGGGCCGCCCGGCTGCCGACCCTCGCCTGGCAGGTCGTCAGGGAGGGCCTGCGGCACGGCCCGGTGCTCGTGCAGGTGCCCCGGCGGGGATACGTGCCACGCATGGCGTGCGCCGGCTGCCGGGCGCCCGCGCGCTGCCGGCACTGCTCCGGCCCGCTGGAGACGCGGGACGGCGGTGCGTTGTGCTGCGGGTGGTGCGGCCGTGAGGAGAGCGGCTGGCACTGCCCGGAGTGCGGCGCCTTCCGGCTGCGCGCGTCGGTGGTGGGCGCCCGGCGGACCGCCGAGGAACTCGGCCGGGCCTTCCCCGCCGTTCCGGTGCGGACCTCGGGTCGTGAACACGTGCTCGACACGGTGCCGGGGGCGCCCGCGCTGGTCGTGAGTACGCCGGGGGCCGAGCCCGTCGCCGAGGGCGGGTACGCGGCCGCGCTGCTGCTGGACGGGTGGGCCATGCTCGGGCGGCCCGACCTGCGGGCCGGGGAGGACGCGTTGCGGCGGTGGATCGCGGCCGGCTCGCTCGTCCGGCCACAGCCGGCCGGCGGCACGGTGGTGGTCGTGGCCGAGCCGACGCTGCGGCCCGTCCAGGCGCTCGTACGGTGGGACCCCGTCGGCCATGCGGTGCGGGAACTCGCCGAGCGGGCCGAGCTGGGGTTTCCGCCGGTGTCGCGGATGGCGGCCGTGTCGGGGCCGGCCCAGGAGGTGGCCGGGTTCCTCCGTGCCGCCGAACTGCCGCCGCAGGCCGAGGTGCTGGGGCCGGTGCCGTTGCCCGTCCCCGCGGCGGGGCGACCGCGGCGGGCGGGGGCGCCGCCGCCCGGGGAGCAGTGGGAGCGGGCGTTGGTCAGGGTGCCGCCGGGGAAGGGCGCCGCGCTGGCCGCCGCGCTGAAGGCGGCGCAGGCCGCGCGGATGGCCCGGGGGAGTGCGGAGCCTGTGTGGGTGCGGATCGATCCGGCTGATATCGGGTGAGCCGGTGGGGCGGGGCGGTGGCTGCGGTCCTTGCCCGAGCCCCTGCCGCTGTGCGTTCCGTGTACAAGGCCGCCGCTCTCCCGGACGTATCGGGAGGGCAGCGGCCTGGCGGGGCGGGGTGCGACTCAGCCGTTGCGCGGGCCGGGGAAGGCCGTCGGCCTCGCCTCGTCGCGCAGGGCCGGGCTGCCCGCCGTCGGCTGGGTGGGCATGGAGCGGGCCGCGGGGACCGTCGGGACCGTGGGGAGGCCGGTGTTCACACTGACCGTGCGGGAGCCCGACGGCTCCGGTGTGCGCTCCGCCTCGGCCGCGGCCGGCTGGGCCGCGGCCCGGCGTGCGCCGTACCGGCGGTGGACCGCCTGTTTGGTGACTCCGAGCGCGGAGCCCACCGCGTCCCACGAGAAGCCGAGTGAGCGGTCGAAGTCCACGGCCGCCGTCACCAGGGTCTCGACACTGTCCCGCAGCTCCTGGGCGAGACGTACCGTCGGTGCGGGGGCTCGTCCGTAGACGACGAAGCCCGTGGAGGGGCCGGAGCGGCGCGGGCGGTAGACATTGCCCAGCTGGGCGGTGAGTGTGCGCAGTGCGTCCACCTGCCGGCGGACCCGCTCGATGTCCCGCACCAGCAAGTGCAGGCTGGCCCGAGCCTGGGCGTCGTGGGTTGCGTGGTCGGCCATGAACAAGCCTCTCGAACCGGCGTTGAAAGGAAGAGGCCGCGATCGCGGCCCGGTGTGGTCAACTCTGTCTTGACCAACGCGGATTCGCTCCGCGGGTCACGGTGTGGGGGCGTGGGGGCATATTCGTGCGCCCGTTTGCGCGGGGTGTGCGCCTCGGCGTTCGGCCTCTGTCTCCCACCCGCGCACCACCGGTAACTCTCCGCCGTGGCCCGGCTCTCCCGTGGGTGGCCGGGCGCCGTCGGCGGCTTTCCGCGTCCGGCTCATAGACTTGGGCGTCGCCCGTCGTCGTCCCCACCCGAGAGGCCCCCACCACCCCATGAAGCTCGTCTTCGCCGGTACACCCGAGGTCGCCGTCCCCGCTCTGGACGCTCTCCTCGCCTCCGAGCGGCACGAGGTGGCCGCTGTCGTCACGCGGCCCGACGCGCCGGCCGGGCGGGGGCGCAGGCTCGTCGCGTCGCCCGTCGCCGAGCGGGCCGAGGAGGCCGGGATCGAGGTGCTGAAGCCCGCGAAGCCGAAGGACCCCGAGTTCCTGGAGCGGCTGCGGGAGATCGGCCCGGACTGCTGTCCCGTCGTCGCCTACGGCGCGCTGCTGCCCCGGGTCGCCCTCGACGTCCCCGCGCACGGCTGGGTCAATCTGCACTTCTCCCTGCTGCCGGCCTGGCGCGGTGCCGCGCCCGTGCAGCACGCCATCATGGCCGGGGACGAGATCACCGGGGCTTCCACCTTCCTGATCGAGGAGGGGCTCGACTCCGGGCCGGTGTACGGGACGGTCACCGAGGAGATCCGGCCCACCGACACGAGCGGGGATCTGCTGACGCGGCTGGCCTTCGCCGGTGCCGGGCTGCTCGCGGCGACCATGGACGGGATCGAGGACGGCACGGTGAAGGCCGTACCGCAGCCGGCCGAGGGGATCAGCCTGGCCCCGAAGGTCAACGTCGAGGACGCCCACATCGACTGGAGCGCGCCCGCGCTGCGCGTCGACCGGATGGTGCGGGGCTGCACTCCCGCGCCCGGCGCCTGGACCACGTTCCGCGGTGAGCGGCTCAAGCTCATCCAGGTCGCCCCCGTGCCGGACCGGACGGACCTCGCCCCGGGGCAGATCTCCGCCGGGAAGAACAACGTGTACGTCGGCACCGGCTCGTACGCCGTCGAGCTGGTGTGGGTGCAGGCCCAGGGCAAGAAGCCGATGCGCGCGGCGGACTGGGCACGCGGGGTGCGGATCGCCGAGGGCGAGCGGCTCGGGGGCTGACACGGCGGCACGTCCGGGGCGGCGTAGGCTGGACGGCGCACTTCTTCTCACACCCGGAGCACCTTTTTCGTGAGCGACCAGCCCCGTCGGCCCCGTACGTCCGCCAAGCCCTACCGGCGGCCCAGGAAGGACCCCGTCCGCATCCTCGCCTTCGAGGCGCTGAGGGCCGTGGACGAGCGGGACGCCTACGCCAACCTCGTTCTCCCGCCCCTGCTGCGCAAGGCGCGGGAGAAGGAGGGACCCGAGACGTTCGACGCCCGTGACGCGGCGCTCGCCACCGAGCTGGTGTACGGCACGCTGCGGCGGCAGGGGACGTACGACGCGGTCCTGTCGGCCTGCGTGGACCGGCCGCTGCGGGAGGTCGACCCGCCGGTGCTGGACGTGCTCAGCCTCGGCGCGCACCAGCTGCTCGGGACGCGGATCCCGACGCACGCGGCCGTGTCCGCCACCGTCGAACTCGCCCGGGTCGTGCTCGGCGACGGGCGCGCCAAGTTCGTCAACGCGGTGCTGCGGAAGGTCGCCCAGCACGATCTGGAGGGCTGGCTGGAGCGGGTCGCGCCGCCCTACGACGACGACCCCGAGGACCATCTCGCCGTCGTCCACTCGCATCCGCGGTGGGTCGTCTCGGCGCTGTGGGACTCCCTCGGCGGCGGTCGCGCCGGCATCGAGGACCTGCTGCGCGCCGACAACGAGCGGCCCGAGGTGACTCTGGTCGCGCGGCCCGGGCGGGCCACCGCCGAGGAACTGCTCGAAGAGGACGCCGCCGTGCCGGGCCACTGGTCGCCGTATGCCGTGCGGCTGACCGAGGGCGGTGAGCCGGGCGCCGTCGCGGCCGTGCGGGACGGACGCGCGGGCGTGCAGGACGAGGGCAGCCAGCTCGTGGCGCTCGCCCTGGCGGCCGCGCCGCTGGACGGGCCCGACCGGCGGTGGCTGGACGGGTGTGCGGGGCCCGGCGGCAAGGCCGCGCTGCTCGGTGCCCTCGCGGCCCAGCGGGGCGCGCTGCTCGTCGCCTCGGAGAAGCAGACCCATCGTGCCGGGCTCGTGGCCAGGGCGCTGGAGGGCAACCCCGGGCCGTACCAGGTGATCGCCGCGGACGGGACGCGTCCGGCGTGGCGGCCCGGCAGTTTCGACCGCGTGCTGGTCGACGTGCCGTGCACCGGGCTCGGGGCTCTGCGGCGCCGTCCCGAGGCGCGCTGGCGGCGCCGGCCGGAGGACCTGGAGGGGTTCGCGCCGTTGCAGCGCGGCCTGCTGCGCACCGCTCTGGAGTCGGTGCGGGTCGGCGGCGTCGTCGGCTACGCGACCTGCTCGCCGCACCTCGCCGAGACCAGGGCCGTCGTCGGCGACGTCCTCAAGCAGCACCCGGACACCGAGCTTCTCGACGCCCGGCCGCTGCTGCCCGGCGTACCGGACCTCGGGGAAGGGCCCGACGTGCAGCTCTGGCCGCATCTGCACGGGACGGACGCGATGTACCTGGCGCTCATCCGCCGGACCGGCTGACCCCCGCTCCGACGTTCTTCCGGTCCGCAGCACCGCCGTCCTCCCCGGCCAGCCGGTGCGGCCACCACACCTTCGGGCCGACGTCCAGGAACAGCGACGTCACCAGGACCGAGCGCACGATGAACGTGTCGATGAGGACGCCGAGGGCGACCGCGAAGCCGATCTCGGCGAAGGCGACCATCGGGAGGGTGCCGAGGGCGGCGAAGGTGCCGGCCAGCACCAGGCCGGCGGAGGTGATGACCGCGCCGGTGGCGGCGAGACCCGTGACCACGCCCGGTCTGGTGCCCTGGCGGGCCGCCTCCTCGCGGATGCGGGTGGTCAGGAAGATGTTGTAGTCGATGCCCAGGGCGACCAGGAACACGAAGACGAACAGCGGGAAGTCGGTCGCCTCGCCGGCGTAGTCGAAGACGTACCGGAACGCCAGCGCGCTGATGCCGAGGGCCGCCGTGAACGACAGGATCACCGTCCCGATCAGCAGCAGCGGGGCGATCAGGGCGCGCAGCAGGGCGCACAGGATCAGCAGGACGACCGCCAGCACCAGTGGGATGATCAGCACGTTGTCGTGCGTGGTCGCCTCGTCCATGTCCAGCAGGGCCGCCGTACCGCCACCCACCTGGGCGTCGGCGTCCGGCACCGCGTGCACGGCGTCCCGGACCCGCTCCACCGTCTGCTTGGCCGCCTCGCTGTCCGCGGGGGCGGTCATGGTCGCCTCGAAGAGGACCTTGCCCTCGAAGACCGGTTTCGTGCCGGGCGGCAGCCCGAGGGACTGCGGCACGACGCCCGGTGTCGCGGCGACCGCGCGGCCCACCCGCACGGCCTGCGCCTGGTTGCTCACGATGACCAGCGGATCTCCGCTGCCGGCCGGGAAGTAGCGCGCCGACACCTCCTGGCCGGTGACCGAGTCCGGTTTCCCGGTGAACGCGTCCGCGTTGCCGATGCCCTCCGCGCGCAGCTGGATCAGGCCCAGTGAACAGACCGCCAGGACCAGTGCCGTGACGGCCCAGGTCGTACGCGGCCGGCGGGCGATACGGCGGCCCGCGCGCGCCCAGATGCCGTGCTCGGTCGGGTCGGGTGTGCCGTAGTGCGGGATCGCCGGCCAGAAGATCCACCGTCCGACGATCACCAGCAGCGCCGGGAACAGGGTCATCATCGCCAGCAGGGCGACGGCGACGCCGATCGCGGCGACCGGGCCCAGGCCGCTGGTCGAGTTCATCTCGGCGGCCAGCAGCACCAGCATGCTCAGCACGACCGTCGCGCCGGAGGCCAGCACGGCGGGGCCCGCGCGGTGCAGCGCCAGGGCCATCGCCTCGTGCCGGTCCTCGTGCCGGCGCAGCTCCTCCCGGTAGCGGGCGACCAGCAACAGGGCGTAGTCCGTCCCCGCGCCGAAGACCAGCACCGTGAGGATGCCGGCGCTCTGGCCGTTCACCGTCAGCCCCGCGTGCTCGGCCAGCAGGTAGATCAGCGCCTGGGCGGTGAACAGCGCACAGACCACCGAGACCAGGGGGACCAGCAGCAGGGTCAGGCTGCGGTAGGTGATGAGCAGCATGACGATGACGACGGTCATCGCGGCGAACAGCAGCGTCGAGTCGATGCCCTCGAAGGCCTTCGCGAAGTCCGCCGATGTGCCGCCCGGGCCTGTGATGTGCACGGCCAGGCCGCCGCCGCCCTTGCCGACGTCGTCCCGGATGGAGTCGACGGCGGGCGCGATCCGCTCCCAGCCCTTCTCGTTCATCGTGATCGGCACGAACACCTGAGCCGCCCGCGGATCCGTCTGCCGGTCGAACACCGGCCCCCGGGTCTGCGCACCTCGGATGCCGTGGTCGGTCAGCTCCTTCAGCTGCCGCACGTCCCGGGCGATCTCCGCCCGGTCCCGCGCCGTCAGCCCACCGTCCCGGGCGTAGATCACCACCGCGGGGATCTGCTCCGGCCGGAAGTCCTCGGAGATCTCCAGCACCTGCGTCGACTCCGCGGACCCCGGCAGCCAGGACGACGCGTCGTTGTCCTGCGCGTCGGTGAGCTTCATCGCGAGCGGCGCCGTCGCGAACAGCACCACCACCCACAACCCCAGCACCAGCCACTTGGCCCGCCGCCCGCAGACGAGATGGGCAACGCCCTGTTTCACGGCAACCCCCTCTGCGACCCGGGACCGATGCCCACGCCCCCTGGAGGGCATGGCAGTCTTAGGACATGGCCGCGCAGATCAACCCCAGCATCCTGTCCGCCGATTTCGCCCGCCTCGCGGACGAGGCGAAGGCCGTGGAGGGAGCCGACTGGCTCCACGTCGACGTCATGGACAACCATTTCGTCCCCAACCTCACGCTCGGCGTGCCGGTCGTAGAGTCGCTAGCCCGTGCGACGGACACACCGCTGGACTGCCATCTGATGATCGAGGCCCCCGATCGGTGGGCGCCCCAGTACGTCGAGGCGGGGGCCGGTTCCGTCACCTTCCATGTCGAGGCGGCCGCCGCCCCGGTCCGGCTCGCCCGGGAGATCCGTGCCAAGGGCGCCCGCGCCTCCATGGCGCTGAAGCCCGCGACCCCGATCGAGCCGTACGAGGACCTGCTCCCCGAGCTCGACATGCTGCTGATCATGACGGTCGAACCGGGCTTCGGGGGACAGGCCTTCCTTGACATCATGCTTCCGAAGATTCGCCGCACTCGCGAGCTGATCAGCAAGCACGGTCTGGAGCTCTGGCTCCAGGTCGACGGCGGAGTGTCCGCTTCCACGATCGAGCGGTGCGCGGACGCCGGAGCCGACGTCTTCGTGGCCGGATCGGCGGTCTACGGGGCAAACGACCCGGCAGAGGCGGTACGTGCACTACGCACGCAGGCGGAGGCGGCGACCGCCAAGGCCTCCTGGGCCTGCGACCACTGAGCCACAGCAAAGTGAACGGCTCTCATCAGGGCTGATCATCCGCGCCGGATCTGCAAGGATGAACGGCGAATCCAGAGTGTGAACAGCAGTGAGGAGATCGCCGTGTCGGGTATGTCGGCGGGCCGGTCAGCCATGCGGATGGGACCCGCTGAGCTGGTGCAGGCGGCGGCCATGGCCCGCCGCTTCTACCTCGAGGGCAAGTCCAAGATCCAGATCGCGGAGGAGTTCGGCGTCAGCCGCTTCAAGGTGGCCCGGGTCCTGGAGACCGCCCTCGAACGGGATCTCGTGCGTATCGAGATCCGTGTGCCTGCGGAGCTGGACGCCGAGCGCTCGGACGCGCTCCGCGCCCGCTACGGCCTCAGGCACGCCGTCGTGGTCGAGTCCCCGGCCGATGCCGAGGAGTCGCCCGACCCCGAGAACCTGGGAGAGGTGGCCGCCGACCTGCTCGGCGAACTGGTCAACGAAGGTGATGTGCTGGGCCTGGCCTGGGGCCGCTCCACCATCCACATGGCGGCGGCGCTCGACCGGCTGCCGCCGTGCACGGTGGTGCAGCTGACGGGCGTGTACGACGCCGGGACCGCCGAGCGCGGCTCGGTCGAGGCGGTACGCCGTGCCGCCCAGGTGTCCGGCGGCGACGCGCACCCCATCTACGCGCCGATGCTGCTGCCCGACGCGGCCACGGCCACGGCACTGCGCAACCAGACGGGGATCGCCCGGGCCTTCGAGCACTTCGACAAGGTCACCGTCGCCTGTGTCTCCATCGGCTCCTGGGAGCCGGGCATCTCCACGGTGCACGACATGCTCAGTGACGAGGAGCGCGCGCACTACGCCTCCCTCGGCGTCGCCGCCGAGATGTCCGCGCACCTCTTCGACTCCGAGGGCCGCCGGGTCGGCCGGGACCTGGGCGAGCGGTGCATCACCGTCAAGGCCGACCAGCTCCGCCGTATCCCCGAGGTCGTCGCGATCGCCGGCGGGCAGCGCAAGGGGCCCGCGATCGACGCGGTGCTGCGGTCCGGGCTCGTCACCAGCCTGGTGACGGACACCTCGGCCGCTGACTATCTGATGACGGCGGGCCCGGCACCCAAGCCCGCGCTCAACAGGACCGACCCGGACGGAGTCTGATACATGGTCAGCCAGTCGCAGGGAGTGCCGGACGACCCGGCCGGCCGGATCGTGCTCGTGCTGGACCTCGACGGGGTCACGGACAAGGCGGGCCTCATGGACCGCTGCGCCCGTGACCTGGCCCTGCCCGAGTGGTTCGGCCGCAACTGGGACGCCCTCGCCGACTGCCTGGCCGACCCCGGCCTGTGGCCCGAGGGGTCGAAGGAGCGGGGGCTGCTGGTCGTCGTCCGGGGCTGGCGGGCGTACGCCGAGAAGCGGCCCGAGGAGTGGCAGGTCGCGGAGGAGATCTTCGCCGAGGCGACGGACCGGGGCCCGGGTCTCTTCGTGACCCTCGGGCTTGGAGCATCCTCCGAACGAGGCCCTGACCAGCCTGGATGATCTGCTGGGGGTGGTCCGCGGGCCCGTCATGGGAGAATGAAGTACGTGCTCTTTTCCCCCTGGCCGGCCGGTCCGGGGGTCACCTCTGATCGACTGGGATGTGCGGCACGTGCGTTTCCTCAATGACATTCAGCCCGGGTACGACCTGACGTACGACGACGTCTTCATGGTGCCGAGCCGCTCCTCGGTGGGCTCGCGGCAGGCGGTCGACCTCAGCTCTCCGGACGGCACGGGCACCACCATCCCGCTCGTCGTCGCCAACATGACCGCCATCGCCGGGCGCCGCATGGCCGAGACCGTGGCCCGTCGCGGCGGCCTCGTCGTCATACCCCAGGACATCCCGATCGACGTGGTCACGGACGTCGTCTCCTGGGTGAAGAGCCGCCATCTGGTCCTGGACACGCCGATCATGCTGGTGCCCCACCAGACGGTCGCGGACGCGCTGGCGCTGCTGCCCAAGCGCGCACACAACGCCGGAGTCGTCGTCGACGACAACCACCGGCCGGTCGGTGTGGTCACCGACTCGGATCTGTCCGGCGTGGACCGCTTCACACAGCTGGGCGAGGTGATGTCCCGGGACCTGCTGCTCATCGACGCGGACATGGACCCGGGCGAGGCCTTCGACACCCTCGACCACGCCAACCGCCGCTACGCCCCCGCGGTCCACAAGGACGGCACGCTCGCCGGCATCCTCACCCGCAAGGGCGCCCTGCGCGCCACGCTCTACACGCCGGCCACGGACGCGCGGGGGCGGCTGCGGATCGCCGCCGCCGTCGGCATCAACGGCGACGTCGCGGGCAAGGCCAAGCAACTGCTGGACGCGGGCGTCGACGCGCTCGTCATCGACACCGCGCACGGCCACCAGGAGTCGATGATCAGCGCCCTGAAGCTGGTCCGCGACCTCGACCCCCAGGTGCCGATCGTCGCGGGCAACGTGGTGGCCGCCGCGGGCGTGCGCGACCTGATCGAGGCGGGCGCGGACATCGTCAAGGTCGGTGTCGGACCCGGCGCCATGTGCACCACGCGCATGATGACCGGCGTCGGCCGGCCGCAGTTCTCCGCCGTCCTGGAGTGCGCCGCCGAGGCCAGGAAGTACGGCAAGCACGTGTGGGCCGACGGCGGGATCCGCCACCCACGCGACGTGGCCATGGCCCTCGCCGCCGGTGCGTCCAACGTGATGGTCGGCTCCTGGTTCGCGGGCACCTACGAGTCCCCGGGCGACCTCCAGCACGACGCCCAGGGACGCGCCTACAAGGAGTCCTTCGGCATGGCCTCCGCCCGTGCCGTGCGCAACCGCACATCGGAGGAGTCGGCGTACGACCGGGCCCGCAAGGCGCTGTTCGAGGAGGGCATCTCCACCTCCCGGATGTTCCTCGACCCGGCCCGCCCCGGCGTCGAGGACCTGATCGACTCGATCATCGCGGGCATCCGCTCCTCCTGCACGTACGCCGGGGCCGCCTCCCTGGAGGAGTTCGCCGAAAAGGCCATCGTCGGCATCCAGAGCGCAGCCGGCTACGCCGAGGGCAAGCCGCTGCACGCCAGCTGGAGCTGACGGCCCGCACACCCTCGTCCCAGGCCCCCGGCGAAAAATCGGGGGCCTCGTGCGTGCGGGGGCCCTACCGTCGTACGGCATGGAGATCACCGTCTGCCGGGCCGCCGACGTGCCCCTGCTCGACCAGTACATCGGCTCCCCGGGCGCCACCTCGTTCCACGCGCGCCGCTTCGAGCGTCAGGAGCAGGGCACGAGCACGTACCTCGTCGCCTGGCTCGGCGGACGGCCCGTGGGGCACACGGAGCTGCGCTGGGGCGGCTGCGACGACGCGGCCGTACGGGCTGCACGGCCCGGATGCCCGGAGATCAACGCGCTGGCCGTGTGGCCCCCGACGCTGCGCTCGCGCGGCATCGGCAGCGCCCTGGTCCGGGCCGCCGAGGAACGCGCCCGGGAGCGCGGCCGCACGGCCATCGGCCTCGGCGTCGCCGACGACAACCCGCGCGCCGCCGCCCTCTACGCCCGGCTCGGCTATGTGCCCCTCGTCCCCTACCACGGCCGCTGGTCCTACCAGGGCCACGACGGCGTCACGCGTGAGTGTGTCGAGGAGCTCACGTTCCTGGTGAAAGAGCTGGTCCGGGCAAGTCCTGTGCAACGGACGAACGCCGATGTGCAACGAACCTCCGGCCCGTCGCGAGGAACGCAATGATCTTGCGGGCACGCGCAAGGTTGCTGCATTACACGGGCAACGCCGCTGCTCGTAGGCTGTCGCCTCGTACGTGGCGTGGCGGGGACCCCGCTCGGTGGGTCCCGGCTGTCGGGCGGGGCGCTGCCGGTCCCCGCCGCCCAAGACCGGCAGTGACGAAGGAGTCAGCGCGTGCTCGACCAAGGCGCACCCCCGCACAGCAGTAGTCAGACCGCCCCGCCGTCCCCGGGCGTCGGCGCGCGCCTCATGCGTCGCAAACCGGTGGAGAACCTGGTCGCGGAGGGTGGCCAGGGCGAGGGAGGCTCGCTGCGGCGCTCCCTCGGCCTGTGGCAGCTCACCATGATCAGCATCGGTGCCACCCTCGGCACCGGCATCTTCGTCGTGCTCGGCGAGGCCGTCCCCAAGGCGGGACCGGCCGTCACGGTCTCCTTCGTCATCGCCGGACTGACCGCCCTGTTCTCGGCCCTGTCCTACGCCGAGCTGGCGGGCACCATCCCCGTCTCCGGCTCCTCGTACTCGTATGCGTACGCAACGATGGGCGAACTGATCGCCTGGATATGCGGCTGGTGCCTGGTCCTGGAGTACGGCGTGTCCGTTGCCGCCGTCGCGGTCGGCTGGGGCGAGTACCTCAACGAACTGCTCGACGGGACCATCGGCGTCACCCTCCCGGCCGCCCTGTCCGCCCCGCCCGGCGACGGCGGCGTGTTCAACCTGCCGGCGCTGATCGTCGTCCTGCTCGCGATGGCGTTCCTGCTGGGCGGCGCCCGCGAGTCCGCCCGCGCCAACACCGTCATGGTCATCGTGAAGATCGCCGCGCTGGTGCTGTTCTGCGCCATCGGCGTCCAGGGCTTCCGCTCCGGCAACTACGAGAACTTCATGCCGCTGGGCATGGCGGGCGTCAGCGCCGCCGGGGCGACGCTGTTCTTCTCCTACATCGGCTTCGACGCCGCCTCCACCGCCGGCGAGGAGGCCAAGAACGCCCAGCGCGACCTGCCGCGCGCGATCATGCTGTCGCTGGTCATCGTCACGGCGCTGTACGTCCTCGTCGCCGCCGTCGCGGTGGGCGCCAAGCCCTGGAAGGACTTCACCGACTCCGAGGCCGCCCTCGCCCAGATCATGCGCGAGGTCACCGGGCAGACCTTCTGGGGCACGCTGCTGGCCTTCTGCGCCGTCATCGCCATCGCGAGCGTGGTGCTGACCGTGCTCTACGGCCAGACCCGCATCCTGTTCGCCATGTCCCGCGACGGTCTCGTGCCGAAGGTGTTCGCCAAGGTCCACCCGAAGACCGGCACGCCCCGCGCCAACACCCTGATCGTCTCCCTGTTCTGCGGTGTGCTGGCCGCCGCGATCCCGCTCGGGCAGCTCGCCGACGCCACCAGCATCGGCACCCTGTTCGCCTTCGCCCTGGTCAACGTGGCCGTCGTGGTGCTGCGCCGGACCCGGCCGGACATGCCCCGCACCTTCCGGGTGCCGTTCTCCCCGGTCCTGCCCGCGCTGGGCTTCGCCCTCTGCCTCTGGATGATGGGCAGCCTGTCGACCGTGACCTGGGTCGTCTTCGGTGTCTGGATGGCCGCCGGGCTCATGTTCTACTTCCTGTACGGCTATCGCCGTTCCCGACTCGTACCATCCGAAAAGTGACCGACCCACTGTGCTGAACGATCTCGACGAACGCATCGTGCACGCCCTCGCCGAGGACGCCCGCCGCTCCTACGCCGACATCGGCCACATCGTCGGCCTGTCGGCGCCCGCCGTGAAACGGCGCGTGGACCGGCTGCGGGCCACCGGAGCCATCACCGGCTTCACCGTACGGGTCGACCCGGGCGCCCTCGGCTGGCAGACCGAGGGGTTCGTCGAGATCTACTGCCGGGGCAACACCTCCCCGGAGACCATCCAGCGGGGCCTGGAGCGCTACCAGGAGGTCGTGGCCGCGTCCACCGTCACCGGCGACGCGGACGCGATCGCCCAGGTCTTCGCCTCCGACATGCGGCACTTCGAACGGGTCCTGGAGCGGATCGCCGGGGAGCCGTTCGTCGAGCGGACCAAGTCCGTACTCGTGCTGTCGCCGCTGCTGCGGCGCTTCTCGTCGGGTTCGCCGACCTAGTGCCGTGACCGTGAAGGTTCGCCGGGTCGGTCAGGGGCCGACGTAAGTGGCAAAGTGGACAGCGAGAGGCAATACGCGGCCGTAGTCATAGGTAGCTTTTCAAACAGCGACGACCTTGAAAACAGGGGGAGTTGACGGCGCGCGTATGGTGGAGGGGAAACGCATCAACGCCCGCCCCGGGCTGTGAGCCGGGCGGCCGAACGGGGGAAGAAAGGTGCGTGCCCGATGACGATCGGGCTCCTCTCCACGATTGCCGCTGTGTTCTACGGGGGCACGGTCTCGGTCCTCGCTCTGACTGCGACCTTTGCTCGGCGCCGCACGCTGCGGCGTGAAGCGCGCAGCACTCTTGCCGTCTTGGTGCGGGGGAGGGCGGTGGAGTCGCAGCAGGTAGACGGCGCGGCAGTAGGCCCAAACAATTGAGCGGTCACGGCGAAATCAACCGGCCGTAGCGCCGGGTCTGGTCAGGCTACGAGGGGGCGTCCGCCCCAGCGGACGCCCTTCTCGCTGCGGACGCGGCCACGCTCCTTGCGCTGGGCGGCGAGTACGTCGGGGTGGCGGGCGTTGGCGTTGCGCCAGCGCAGGTAGCGGTGCGGGGTTTTTCTTCGCCCAGCGCCCTGATGGTGTCGCCCTTGTGGGCGGACAGGTTGTCCAGAATCACGTAGATCGGGGCGCCGTCCGGGCGGGCCGCGCGGATCGACCTCAGCGCGGCCAGGGTGTTCGCGGCGCCCTTCTTCCAGTGGTTGACGCCCCACGGAGTGTCGTCGCCGAACGAGTAGCAGCCGTGGAAGTAGCGCACCCCGTGGGCGCGGTGGTAGGCCGCGGGATGCCGCTGGGGCCGACCCTGCTCGGCCCAGCACGATCCGGCGGTGGGCCGGATCCCGAGCGCTGCGGGTCGGGCGACTCCTTCCACGTCTTGGTCCGCTGGAAGGTGACCCCGCGACGGGCGAGCAGGCACCGTAACGCCTCACGTCCGATCCTGATCACGCGGCTGTGCACTTTCCGCAGGCAGGCGGCGAGTTTACGGATGGACCAGCGGGTGAAGGGCTGGCCGAGCTTGGTCGGGCGGGTGGTGGCCGTCGCCACGGCGAAGTCCTCGTCGTCAGGCTTGAGCAGGCGGGGACGGCCTCCCGCCCACCGAGGGTCCAGGCAGGCCGGCCCGATCTCGTTGAACCGACGGATCACGTCCCGCACAGTGTCCTGGTCGGCCTGGACCGACTGCGTGATCACCGAGACGCGGTTTCCGTCGGAGGACGCCAGCAGCATCATCGCCCGCCGGTAGCGCACCGAGTTGGTACTGCCCGCCAACCGCTCCCACCGCCGACCCGGCGAACCTTCACGGTCACGGCACTAGGTGTCGCCGGCCCTGCGCACCTCCGTCAACAGGCGCCGAACGCCGAGTGCGTGGCCGCCCGTGGTCATGAGGAGACGTCCGTAGAGGGCGCCGGCCGGGCCGGGGAACCTCGCCCGGGTCTCGGCACGCAGCCGAGTGCGTCCTGGGGCGGCCTCGTCCAGGTGGAAGAGCAGGGCGTACGTCGAGAAGTGGTGGCGCCCGACCAGGACGAGCTCCGCCCCCGGAACCGCGGAAGCCACCCGGAAACCGGGAATCGTCGAGCCCTCCTGCAAGGGATGGGGCCCGGAGGCCGTGCGGTCGGCGCAACCGACCAGACGTGCGTACATGACCGCTCGGCCACTTCCGAAGGAGCGTTCCAGAACCGCGCCGAGCGCGCCCCACACGACCTCGGCGTCCGCCCCGACGACCGTCGTGTGCTCGTCGACGTACGGCAGGGAGAGCAGTGCGGCGGCGTCCATGGAGACCCCCTTCGCCGACCGGTCGGGTTCGGCTTGCCCGGCCAGTCTCGCGCGCCCGGCCGTGCGGGGCCTCCTCCGGCGGGCGGACATCCCTCGCCGCACGGCGGAGACGGGCGGCGCCCGCCCTCCTCCCGGCGGAGGACGCCCTCCTGGGAATCTCGCTGTGCTCCGGGCGGACGGGAATGCGACGACAGGGCCTAGCATCGGTGTCATGACCTGGCGACATTGATCCACCAGCAGCGCCTCCCGAGGACCGCCTCGGCCGCCGTATCTCCGGCGTCCGATCGGTCCTTACGGGAAGGCCTCATGACACTCTCACCCGCACGCGTGCCCGCCACCGGCGTCCGGCGGCTGACGCGCACGCTGTACGGCTACGCGTTCCTTGACGACTTCGTCCTGCTCTACCCGGTGTACGCGCTGCTGTTCGCCGACACCGGCCTGTCGCTCTGGCAGATCTCCTCCCTCTTCGCCCTGTGGTCGATCACCGGGGTGGTACTCGAAGTGCCCTCCGGTGCCTGGGCCGACGCCGTGTCGCGCCGCCGGCTGCTGTGGATCGGCCCGCTGCTCACCGCCGCCGGATTCGCGCTGTGGGTGTCGGTCCCGTCGTACGGGGCCTTCGCGGCCGGCTTCGTCCTGTGGGGCGCGGGCGGAGCGCTCGGCTCCGGAGCCCTGGAGGCCCTCGTCTACGACGAGCTGGACCACCTCGGCGCCGCCCACCGCTACGCGCGGGTCATGGGGCGGGCCCGGGCCGCGCGGCTGGCGGGCACCGTGGCCTCCCTCGGCTTCGCGGGGCCCGTCTTCGCCGAGGGCGGCTACGCGGCCGTCGGCGCCGCCAGCTTCCTGGCCTGTGTGCTGACCGCCCTCACCGCGACCCGGTTCCCCGAGCACCGGGTGCGCCCCGAGACCGCCGACGCCGGCTGGGCGACGACGCTGCGGACCGGACTCGCCGAGGTCCGCGGGGACCGTTCCGTGCGCGGCGCCCTGCTGCTGGTCCCGGCCGTGGCCGCGGTGTGGGGCGCGCTCGACGAGTACACCCCGCTGATGGTCCGGGAGATCGGCGTCGCGGAGGCGACGGTGCCCTACCTGATCATGCTGATCTGGGCGGGCGTCACCGTCGGCAGCCTCCTGGCGGGACCGGCCGAACGCCTCGGCACGGGCGGGCTCGCGGCCCTGCTCGCGGGCGCCGCCCTCGCCCTGGCCGCCGGCGGCCTGTCCCGCTCACTGGCCGGTATCGCTCTCGTGAGCCTCGCCTTCGCCGGATTCCAGCTGGCCGAGGTGCTGGCCGACGTCCGACTCCAGCACCGCATCGACGAGTCCCGCCGCGCCACACTCACCTCCGTGGCGAGTCTGGGCACCGAGCTGGTCACGGTCGCCACGTTCGGCGTGTACGCGCTGCTCGGCACGGACATGGCGCACGGCGGCGTCTTCGCGGTGCTGGCGGTGCCCTACCTGGTGACGGCCCTGGCGCTGGTCAGAGCTCGGGCTGCCAGGGCACGACGGTGAAGTCGCCCGTCCCCTTCGCGACCTTCTCGAAGGGGGCGGAGCCCACGCACGTGGGCAGGTCCTTCGGAACCGAGGTCCTCGGTCGTCGCCCAGCTGTAACCGAGCCGGTCGTGGCGGCCGAGGTCGTGCACGGTGATGCCGACCCGCGTGCCCTTCGCGCCGGGCAGGTCCGTGTCGGTGACGACCCCGGAGACGACGGCCACCTCGCCACCGGTGACCAGGCAGTCGACCCTCGCCTTCGCCCAGCCGCCCTCGCCGTTGAGGTAGTGGCTCCACTCGAAGGTGCCGGTGGCCTTCATCGGGTCGGCCGTGTCCTTCGCGGCCAGGTGCGCGTCGAAGGAGAAGGTGATGTCGTCTCCGGCCGAGCGGTACAGCTTGGCCTTGCCGGTGAGCGCGGCGGCCTCACGCCCGCTTCCGTGGTGGGCGGACGCTCCGGCGGAGCCGACCGCGGCGGCGACGGTGAGCAGCAGCGCGGAGCCGAGTAAGGCGGTCCTCGTACGGCGGTTCATGGCGGTCCTTTCCGCAGGTGACGCACGTCGACTGGACGCTCACCACTGTCCCGGCCCGGCGCCCGGGCCACATCGCACCCGGGACGGGACCCGGCCTCCGCCGCCCGGCGGGGACAGGCGGTCCGGGCATGCGCCCAGGGGAGGACCGCTCAGGGCCCGCAACGAATCGCCGCGGACGCGGCGCCGGACGCAATGATCCGCTCACGGACGCGCAACGGCTGCTCCTTGTCCGGCCCGAGCCGCCGACCGTACCGTCTATCAGGCCCCCCGAAATCCCCGCGTACCGGTGAGGAACACGCATGCGCACCGCCCTGCTCCAGAGCTCCGGCCGACCCGGCTCCACCGCCGAGAACCTCAAGGTCCTCGACGAGGCGGCAGGCCGGGCCGCCGCCGCGGGCGCCGGGCTGCTGGTCGCGCCGGAGATGTTCCTGACCGGGTACGCGATCGGCGACGACATCGGCCGGCTCGCCGAGCCCGCCGACGGCACGTGCGCGGACGCCATCGCCGAGACCGCGACCCGGCACGGACTGGCGATCGCCTACGGCTACCCCGAGCGGGCCGGCGAGACCGTGTTCAACTCCGCCCAGCTGGTCTCGGCCGACGGCACCCGTCTCGCCAACTACCGCAAGACCCACCTCTTCGGCTGCTTCGAGCGCGACCACTTCACGCCCGGGAACCAAGCGGTCGTCCAGACGGAGCTCGACGGTCTGCGCGTCGGGATCCTGATCTGCTACGACGTCGAGTTCCCGGAGAACGTCCGCGCCCACGCCCTCGCCGGCACCGACCTGCTGGTCGTCCCGACCGCGCAGATGCATCCGTTCCAGTTCGTCGCCGAGTCGATGATCCCGGTGCGTGCCTTCGAGAACCAGATGTACGTCGCGTACGTCAACCGGGCAGGCCACGAGGGCGAGTTCGAGTTCGTGGGGCTGTCCACGCTGGCCGGACCCGACGGGGTCGCCCGGACCCGGGCCGGGCGCGCCGAGGAGCTCGTCCTCGCCGACGTCGACCCCGTCCTCCTCGCCGCGTCGCGCGGGGCCAACCCGTATCTGCGGGACCGGCGCCCCGGCCTGTACGGGCCGCTCGTCTGACACCCGCTTCCACCCCGTTCCACGCCTGTTCGTATCTGTGCAAGGAGTCCGCACCCCATGACGTCCACCGTGCCCAACGCCGTCGAGCACGCAGACGCGCAGCAGCCGCCGATCACCATGTTCGGCCCGGACTTCCCGTACGCCTACGACGACTTCCTCGCCCACCCGGCGGGTCTCGGGCAGATACCCGCGACCGAGCACGGCACGGAGGTCGCGGTCATCGGCGGTGGCCTGTCCGGCATCGTCGCCGCGTACGAGCTGATGAAGATGGGCCTCAAGCCGGTCGTCTACGAGGCCGACCGGATCGGCGGGCGGCTGCGCACGGTCGGCTTCGACGGCTGCGACGACTCCCTCACGGCCGAGATGGGCGCGATGCGCTTCCCGCCGTCCTCCACCGCCCTCCAGCACTACATCGACCTCGTCGGCCTTCGGACGCGGCCCTTCCCCAACCCCCTGGCGGAGGCCACCCCCTCGACCGTCGTCGACCTCAAGGGCGAGTCGCACTACGCCGAGACGATCGCCGACCTGCCCCAGGTCTACCGGGACGTCGCCGAGGCCTGGAACCGGTGCCTGGAGGAGGGCGCCGACTTCTCCGACATGAACCGGGCGCTGCGCGAGCGGGACGTCCCGCGCATCCGCGAGATCTGGTCCCGGCTCGTCGAGAAGCTCGACAACCAGACGTTCTACGGCTTCCTCTGCGACTCCGAGGCGTTCAGGTCGTTCCGGCACCGCGAGATCTTCGGCCAGGTCGGCTTCGGCACGGGCGGCTGGGACACCGACTTCCCCAACTCCATCCTGGAGATCCTTCGCGTCGTCTACACCGAGGCCGACGACCACCACCGCGGCATCGTCGGCGGCTCCCAGCAACTGCCGCTGCGCCTGTGGGAGCGCGAGCCGGAGAAGATCGTCCATTGGCCCTACGGGACCTCCCTCGCGAGCCTCCACGACCACCGTGCGCCCCGCCCGGCCGTCACCCGGCTGCACCGCACCGCCGGCAACCGCATCACGGTGACCGACGCGCACGGCGACATCCGCACCTACCCGGCGGCGATCTTCACCGCCCAGTCCTGGATGCTGCTGTCGAAGATCGACTGCGACGACTCGCTCTTCCCGATCGACCACTGGACGGCGATCGAGCGCACGCACTACATGGAGTCCTCGAAGCTCTTCGTCCCGGTCGACCGGCCGTTCTGGCTCGACAAGGACGAGGAGACCGGGCGGGACGTCATGTCGATGACGCTCACCGACCGCATGACGCGCGGGACCTACCTCCTCGACAACGGCCCGGACCAGCCCGCCGTCATCTGCCTCTCGTACACCTGGTGCGACGACAGCCTCAAGTGGCTGCCGCTGTCGGCGAACGAGCGGATGGAGGTCATGCTGAAGTCGCTCGGCGAGATCTATCCCAAGGTGGACATCCGCAAGCACATCATCGGCAACCCGGTGACCGTCTCCTGGGAGAACGAGCCCTACTTCATGGGCGCGTTCAAGGCCAACCTGCCCGGCCACTACCGCTACCAGCGGCGCCTGTTCACGCACTTCATGCAGGACCGGCTGCCCGCGGACAAGCGCGGCATCTTCCTCGCCGGCGACGACATCTCCTGGACGGCCGGCTGGGCCGAGGGCGCCGTCCAGACCGCCCTCAACGCGGTCTGGGGCGTCATGCACCACTTCGGCGGCACGACCGACCCTGCCAACCCGGGGCCCGGCGACGTCTACGACGAGATCGCACCGGTCGAGCTGCCCGAGGACTAGCGGGACGGGAGCCGCGGTTCGGGCAGGGGCGTGAGCAGCATGCGCCCCGCGAAGCCCACCGCCGTGTCCAGGCGTTCGGTGAACTCCTCGGCGACATCGGGGAGTTGGCGCAGCGCCCACAGCGCCCGGGCCGCCGTCCAGGTGGCGTCGCGGGCGCGCTCCAGGCTCCAGGAGCCGAGCAGATGGGTCAGCGGGTCGGCGATCTGGAGGAGGTCGGGGCCCGGCATCAGATCTTCGCGGATGCGCTCCTCCAGCGAGACGAGGAGATCGCCCACCGCGTCGAACTCGTCCTCCAACTCGGCGGGTGCGCAGTCGAGCGTACGGCAGGTGTCCACGACCGCCAGCGCGAGATCGTGCCCGATGTGCGCGTTGATGCCCGCGAGCGCGAACTGCAGCGGACGTACCCCGGGATGGCGCCGGAACTGGAACAGGGGCCGCCAGCAGGCCGGCGGGCGGCGCTCGCCGGCCACCGCCTCGACGGCATCCAGGTACCGCTGCGCGAACCGTACGTCCAGCGTGATCGCGGCGTGCGGGTCCGCGAACCGCCCGATGTCGACGTGCCGGTCCACCGCTTCCGTCACGGCGAGGTAGACGCGGTTGAAGACGGCCACCCCGTCCCGGGGGTGCAGCGTCGCGTCGAGGGCGCGCATACGGGAGATGACCCCGTCGACCGGAGTGTCCACGGCTGGGGGGACTTGTTCGCATCGCGGCATGCGGGCAGAGTCCCAGCTCTAGGCTGCCGGGAGGACCGGCAGGCCCGGCGCTTCCCCGAAACGGGGGAACGCCGCCCGCCGCAGGGGGAGGGGGACCGGCACCGTGTCAGGCTTACGCACCCAGCGCCTGGCCGCCCGCAGGGCCGGGCGCAGGCGCGCCGTCCGGCGTGGCGCGATGGTCGTGGCGGCCTGCGTCGTGGTCGCGGCCGGGGCGGTCGCCGGGGTGCTGTCCGCGTTCGACGACCGGCGCGGCACGGACCAGGCCCAGCGCCCGGCGGTGTCCGCGTCGCCCCGACTGGCGCCCCTGCCGGCCCTGCCGTCGGCGTCCCCGTCGGTGACCGGGTCGGATTCCCCGGCGCCCGTCACCGCCGCGCCCGTGCCACCGAGCCCCACGCCGTCGCCGTCGAGAGCCCCCGAGAGGAGGCAGCGGACCGCCCCCGTGAGCGCCCGGCTCTACCGTCACCCAGACTCCCAGGTGCTCGACTGGGTCCGGGCCCACGCCGGCGATCCCCGCCAGGCGGTCATCGCCTCCCGCATCGCCGACCAGCCGGCCGCCGTCTGGTTCGCCGACTACGCCCCGGACACGCTCGCCGCCCGGGTCGCCGCGGTGACGTCGGGCGGTGCCGCACTGGACCGGGTGCCCGTCCTCGTGCCGTACGCGATCCCCGGCCGGGACTGCGGCGGTCACTCCCAGGGCGGGGCGCCCGACCTGGACGCCTACGACGCGTGGATCGACCGGTTCGCCGACGGACTGGGCTCCGGCGAGGTCATCGTCGTCCTGGAGCCGGACTCGGTCGCCCAGGCCGAGTGCCTGTCACCCGCTGAGCGCGCGGACCGCTTCGCCTCGCTGGCCCGGGCCGGGCGCGTCCTGAAGGCGGCCAACCCGCGGGCTCGGGTGTACTTCGACGCGGGGCACTCGGGCTGGCACGCGCCCGGCACACAGGCGGCGTGGCTGCGCCAGGCCGGTGCCGCCTCGCCCGCCTCCTCCGACGGGATCTTCAGCAACGTCTCCAACTTCCACACCACGGCCGACGAGGTCGCCTACGACCGGCGGGTCCTCGACGCGCTGGGCGGTCCGGCGGGCCTGGGCGCCGTCATCGACACCAGCCGCAACGGAAACGGCGCCCCGCCCGACGGCATGTGGTGCGACCCGGCGGGCCGCAAGCTCGGCCGGACCCCGACCCTCAGCACCGGCGAGGAGCGGATCGACGCCTATCTGTGGGTCAAGCTGCCGGGGGAGTCGGACGGCTGCAAGGGCAGGCCCGGGACGTTCACCGCGTCGTACGCCTACGACTTGGCCTCGTCGTAGGAGCTGGTGCCCTCGTCCAGCAGCGGCGCCCGCGTTTTCAGGTGGGGCGGGGCGAAGGCCCGCAGCGCGTGGTAGCCGGTGATGACGACGAGCGTGCCGAGCGCGATGCCGCTCAGCGAGAAGGTGTCCGTGATCTTCATGGAGACGTTGCCGACGCCGATGATGATGCCGGCCGCCGCCGGGACCAGGTTCAGCGGATTGCGCAGGTCCACCCCGGCGTTGAGCCAGATCTGCGCGCCGAGCAGGCCGATCATGCCGTACAGGATGACGGTGATGCCGCCGAGCACGCCGCCCGGGATCGCGGCGACGACCGCGCCGAACTTCGGGCAGACGCCGAAGAGCAGGGCGAAGCCGGCGGCGGCCCAGTAGGCGGCCGTGGAGTAGACGCGGGTCGCGGCCATCACGCCGATGTTCTCGGAGTACGTGGTGTTGGGCGGGCCGCCGACCGCGGTGGACAGCATGGAGCCGACGCCGTCGGCCGCGATCGCCGTTCCGAGCTTGTCGTCCAGCGGGTCGCCGGTCATCTCGCCGACCGCCTTGACGTGCCCGGCGTTCTCCGCGACCAGCGCGATGACGACCGGCAGGGCGACCAGGATCGCCGACCACTCGAACGACGGGGCGTGCAGCGTCGGCAGCCCGATCCAGTCGGCCTTGGCCACGCCGGAGAGGTCCAGCCGCCAGTGCTCGGTCAGCTTGCCACTGGCGTCCACCGAGTGGATCTTGCCGAAGACCAGGTCGAAGACCCACGAGATGCCGTACCCGAACAACAGCCCGAGGAAGATCGCGATCCGGGACCAGAAACCGCGCAGGCAGACGACCGCCAGCCCGGTGAACAGCATCACCAGCAGCGCCGTCCACTGGTCCTGCGGCCAGTACGTCGAGGCCGTCACCGGCGCCAGGTTGAAGCCGATCAGCATCACCACCGCGCCGGTCACGACCGGCGGCATCGCGGCGTGGATGATCCGCGCCCCGAACCGCCGCACGGCGAGCCCCACCAGGAACAGCGCGGCGCCGACGACGAACACCGCGCCGGTGACCGTGGCGCTGCTGCCGCCCTGCGCCCGGATGACCGCCGCCACGCCGACGAAGGACAGCGAGCAGCCCAGATAACTGGGTACGCGGCCCCGGGTGGCGAGCAGGAACACGACGGTCGCGACGCCCGACATCATGATCGCGAGGTTGGGGTCCAGGCCCATCAGGACCGGGGCCACGAAGGACGCCCCGAACATGGCCACCACGTGCTGGGCACCGAGCCCGGCCGTGCGGGGCCAGGAGAGCCGCTCGTCGGGGCGGACCACGGCGCCGGGCGCCGGAGTGCGTCCGTCGCCGCCGTGCAGTTTCCAGCGGACGCCGAGATCCATGGTGCGGTGTCGCTTTCGTCGTGCGTGCGAGTTCCGGACCATTGTCGGGGTGCGTCGGTGGTGGTGATGACCCAGGGCGGTCGGACGCCCGTTCAGGGGCGCGGGTCGGGGACCGCCGCGTCCGGCCGGCTGATCGTGGCCCGGTCGCCGGGGCGCAGCACACGCGCGAACGCCACCAGCCCGCAGGACAGCAGCGTCACCAGAGCGAACGACACCATCAGACTGGTCGCCTGCGCCAGCATGCCGATCGCGCTCGGCGCGATCAGACCCGAGGTGTACGTGATGGTCGCGACGCCCGCGATGGCCAGGCTCGGGTTGGAGCCGCTGCGGCCCGCCGCCGCGAAGCACAGCGGTACGACGACCGCGATGCCCAGCCCCATCAGCGCGAATCCGCTCATCGCCACCGCCGGGTGCTCCGCCACCACGATCAGCAGCCCGCCGAGCACGGCGAACACCCCGCTCGCCCGCACGGTCCGCACGGCACCGAAGCGGTCCACGACCCTGTCACCGGCGATCCGGGCGATGGCCATGGTGAGCGTGAAGCCCGTCGTGCAGGCCGCCGCGAGACCGGCCGAGGTCTCCAACTGCTCGCGCAGATAGACCGCCGACCAGTCCAGGCTCGCGCCCTCGGCGAACACCGCGCAGAAGCCGATCGCGCCGATGAGCAGCGCTGAGCGGGGCGGCAGCGCGAAGCGCGGCGGCGGCTCCTCGTCCTCGGCGGGCTGGAGGTCGAGCACCCACTGGCAGGACAGCACGCCGACGAGGGTGAGGACCGCGGCGGCCAGGACGTGGTGCAGCCGGGCGTCCGAACCGAGGTGCGCTGCGAGCGTGCCGGCCGCCGAGCCGACCAGGGCGCCCGCGCTCCACATGCCGTGCAGTCCGGACATGATCGACCGGCCGAGGCGGTTCTCGACCTCGACGCCCAGCGCGTTCATCGCCACGTCCGCCATGCCCGCCGTGGCGCCGTAGGTGAACAGGGCCAGGCAGAGCGTGAGCAGGTTCGGGGCGAGGGACGGCAGGACCAGCGACAGCGTCCACAGGGCGATCAGTCCGCGCAGCGCGTTGCGGGCGCCGAAACGGTGGCTGACGCTGCCGGCGAGCGGCATCGCGACGGACGCGCCGAGCGCGGGGAAGGCGAGCGCGATCCCCAACTGACCGGCACTGACGCCCGCGTGGTCCTGGATCCACGGCACGCGGGTGGCGAACGAGCCGGTCACGGCGCCGTGTACGGCGAAGACGGCGGCCACGGCGTACCGCGACCGCTTCACCTCGCGCTCTTCGTAGACCACGTTGCTCATTCTCCGGCCCCCGCCCTCTTCTGGTCTTCTCCGCGTCGGCGCCCGTGAGCACGCGATGTCGAGCGCTGGCGCGCGTAAACTATCAGGAACCCTGCCTGATAGATAAGGGGACGACCGGCCGACCGGAGCATCCGGCGGTGCGCACCCCCGTGTTCTGGAAGGATCCCGGCATGCCCGCATCCCCGAGCACCGCCCGGGCCATCAACGACCGGCTCGCCCTGCGTCTGCTCCAGCAGGAGGGCCCGCTGACGGCAGGGCAGTTGAAGCAACTGACCGGCCTGTCCCGGCCGACGGTCGCCGACCTCGTCGAACGCCTCACCGCCGCCGGGCTGATCGCGGTCGTCGGAGAGGCGGGGGAGCAGCGGCGCGGCCCCAACGCCAAGGTGTACGGCATCGTCGCCGACCGGGCGCACCTCGCCGCGCTGGACGTACGCACCGAGGGCGTCGCCGTGGCCGTCGCGGACCTGGTGGGACGGGTGCTGGCCGAGGAATCGGTGCCCATCGGCGGCGACATGGGGACGGGCCCCGCCGTGGAGCAGGCGGTCGCACTGGTCGAACGGGTGGTGAAGGAGGCCGGCGCCGACCGGCTGCACACCGTCGGGATCGGAGCGCCCGGTCTGATCGACCCGGCCAGCGGCGAACTCCGCGACTCCTCCGGGTTGCCCGAGTGGCACCGCCGGCTCGTCGCCACCCTCCAGGAGCGGCTGCCCGAGGCCCGGGTGAGCGTGGAGAACGAGACCAACCTCGCGGCGCTCGCGGAGCAGCGTGACGGGGCGGCCCGGGACCGGGACACCTTCGTCCTGCTGTGGCTCGGCCACGGGACGGGCGCGGCGGTGGTCCTCGACGGCGCGCTGCGGCGCGGCGCCTCCGGCGGCACCGGCGAGATCGGCTTCCTCCCGGTCCCGGGCCCGGCCGCGCTGCCGTCCTCGACGGACTGCGAGGGCGGCTTCCACTCGCTGGCCTCGTCGGGCGCGGTCGTGGACCTCGCGGCGCGGTGCGGGGTTCCGGCGGAGCCGGGGCAGGAGCCGTCGGTGGTGGGGGTGGTGCGGTCGGCGGTGGGTCTGGTGCGCTCGGCGGTGCGTCAGGTGCAGGAGTCGCACCAGCAGCGAGTGCTCCAGGTGCCCCCCGCGAGCGACGGCGAGGAGTTCCGCGCCGTGAGCGGGAGCGAGGCGTCCGCGCCCCCGGGCGCCGTCCCCGCTGCCCGCTTCCTCGACGCTCTCGCCGACCGGCTCGCCGTCGGCGTCGCCTCCGTCGTCGCGATCCTGGACCCCGGTTGCGTGGTGCTCGGCGGCGAGGTCGGCCGAGCGGGCGGTGACGAACTCGCCGCCCGTGTGCGGGAGCGCATCGCCCGGATGACCCCCCTGCCCACGGAGGTACGGACGACCGCTCTCGGCGGCGGCGCGGTCCTGCGCGGTGCCCTCCTGACGGCCCGCGACCGCGCCCAGGAGGAACTCTTCACACCAGGGCAGCGGCCGGTTCAGCGCTGGTAGGCCGTTCCGGGGCTCATGCCCTGGACCGCCCGCTGCCCGCCCGCGCCTGCTCGCCCCCGTACCGCCGCTCCAGGTACTCCTCGAACGTGCCCGTGCCGGTCGCCCGCCGCGGCGTCAGGTGACCACCGTTGCGGAAGCCCCGGTACGCCGCGCCCCACAGCGGTACGTTCACCACCGCCCGGCGCCGCCCGGTCGCCTTCAGATACGCGCGGGCCAGGGACTCGATCGTCCGCACCCGCGGCCCGCCCATGTCCTCGACCCGCCCCGCCGGCGCCCCCGCCGCGAGCCCGGCCAGCCGGTCGGCGACCTCGGCCACCTCCACCGGCTGGTCCCGGACACCGGCCGGCAGGAACAGGACCGGCAGCTTCGACAGCCCCTGGAACAGCATGACGAGCAGGTCGTGGAACTGCGTCGCCCGCAGCACGGTCCAGTCGAGCCCCGACTCCTCGACCAGCCTCTCCACCGCGAGCTTGCTCTTGTAGTAGCGGAACGGCACCCGGTCGACGCCGACGATGGAGATGTAGACGAGGTGCCGCACCCCGGCCCCGCGCGCCGCCCTGATCAGGTTCGCCGCCGCCCGCTCATCGCCCTTGGGCGACGACGCGCAGTGCACGATCGTGTCGGCACCGGCGACGGCCGCGTCGAGCGCGTCACCGCCCTCCCGCAGGTCGACCGCGTACGGCTGGGTGTGCCGGCTGAGCACCCGGACGTCGTGCCCGTCCGCCTTCAGCCGCTCGGCGACGAGCCGGCCGAGCGTTCCGGTGCCGCCGGTCACCAGGATGGTGGTCATGCTGT
Organism: Streptomyces sp. NPDC007991; assembly: GCF_042958445.1. Lineage (NCBI taxonomy): Bacteria > Bacillati > Actinomycetota > Actinomycetes > Kitasatosporales > Streptomycetaceae > Streptomyces > Streptomyces sp. NPDC007991. The sequence continues at coordinate 71,904 of NZ_JBIBJD010000017.1, read as the reverse complement.
TCAGTCCCTTCGGACGTCCGGCGCTCCCGGACGGAGCGCCGCTCTCCGGATAAGACCGAACAGCCCTTGCCGGATGTGACATACGCGCCCGGCCCTGCGGGCGGGAAGGCCCGACGGCGGGCAAGGGCCGTCGTCACCGCCGCCGGGCCGGTCCGCGCGGGATGCGCACGACCCTAGAAAGGACTAGACCACAGCGTCAATAGGTGTGTACCAAGGCGAAGGGCCGAACAAGGCTGGGCGCGCAGGGAGTTGCGTCGCCCTGTCGCGCTCGGGAAGGGAGGCGACACGTTCTGTGAGGCACCCCACACCACTCGCCCGTCTGGACCTCGATCAGGCGTGGCACACTAGCCATGTATCAGTAGCAGCGCACTCCGGGGTCGGTGAAAGTCCGAACCGGCGGTTACAGTCCGCGACCCGGTCGCCTCCAGCGGCCGGTTGACCAGGTGAAATTCCTGGACCGACGGTTAAAGTCCGGATGGGAGGCAGTGCGCGGCGAGCGGGCATCCATGCGCGCCGCCGAAGAAGTCCGTCCTCCGGGCGGACTCCGTCCGGCGTCGTTCCCGGTGTTCTCGCTCGTAGATCTGTCGTCATCGACAGCCCCGGAGTCCGTGCCCGAAGAGGCAGGAGGACCCGGGAAGTGTTCACCGGAATCGTCGAAGAGCTGGGCGAGGTCACCGCCGTCGAGACCCTCGACGACGCCTGTCGCTTCCGCCTGCGAGGCCCCGTCGTCACCCAGGGCGCGAAACACGGCGATTCCATCGCCGTCAACGGCGTCTGCCTCACGGTTGTCGACCACGAGGGCGACGAGTTCACCGCCGACGTGATGGCGGAGACCCTCAACCGCTCCAGCCTCGGTGCGCTCAAGGCAGGCTCCCGCGTCAACCTCGAACGCCCCATGGCCGTCGGCGAGCGCCTCGGCGGGCACATCGTGCAGGGCCATGTGGACGGCACGGGCGAGATCCTGGAGCGCAAGCCCTCCGAGAACTGGGAGATCGTGAAGATCTCCCTCCCCGCGGACCTCACCCGGTACGTCGTCGAGAAGGGCTCCATCACCGTCGACGGCATCAGCCTCACCGTCGTCGACGCGGGCCCCGACTACTTCACCGTCAGCCTCATCCCCACCACCCTCGACCTGACCACACTCGGCCACAAGCAGCCCGGCGACCCGGTCAACCTCGAGGTGGACGTCATCGCCAAGTACGTCGAGCGGATGCTGGGCGACCGTGTGCGGGGGGCGGCCGAGTGAACTGGCTCAACTCCGAGGCGTTCACGCTCTTCGGCCAGCACATCAAGTGGTCGGACATGATCGGCAACGTGATCGGTCTGATCGGCCTCGCCTTCGGCTGGCGCCGCTCGCTGTGGACCTGGCCCGCCCAGTTCGTCTCCGGCCTGATCCTCTTCGCCGCCTTCGCCACCGCCCACCTCTCCGGCAGCGCCGGCAAGCAGGTCGTCGTGATGCTCGTCGCCACGTACGGCTTCTGGCAGTGGAACCGCGGCCGACGGCAGGCCCAGGACGGCTCCATCGCCGTACGGTTCGCCACCTGGCGCGAGCGCGGGGTGCTGGCCGGCGCCGCCGCCCTCGGCACCCTCGCGGTCGGCGGCCTGTTCACGGCCTTCCCGACCCTGTCCTGGGACCCCTGGCCGGACGCGTACATCTTCGTCGGCACGATCGTCGCGATGTACGCCCAGGCCCGCGGCATGGTCGAGTTCTGGTTCGCCTGGCTGCTGGTCGACCTGGTCGGCGTCCCGCTGAACTTCGCCAACGGCTTCGCCTTCTCCGGCTTCGTCTACGTCATCTACGGCGCGCTCGTCCTGTGGGGCCTGCGCGACTGGTGGCTGCGCTCGCGCGCGGCAGCACAGCCCACCCTGGAAGGAGCGCCGGCATGAGCACGGCACCGATCCTGTACGGCACCGACGGCTTCGAGGACCTCACGCTCGACCCGGTCGAGCAGGCCATCGCCGACATCGCGGCCGGCCGCCCGGTCGTGGTCGTCGACGACGAGGACCGGGAGAACGAGGGCGACCTCGTCATCGCCGCCGAGAAGGCGACCCCCGAGATCGTCGCCTTCATGATGAGCGAGTGCCGCGGCCTGATCTGCGCCCCCATGGAGGGCGACGAACTCGACCGGCTGCGCCTGCCGCAGATGGTCGAGGACAACACCGAGTCGATGAAGACCGCGTTCACGGTCTCCGTCGACGCCTCCGCCGCGCACGGCGTGGGCACCGGCATCTCGGCCGCCGACCGCGCCACCACCCTCCAACTGCTCGCCGACGGCACCGCCCAGCCCGACGACTTCGTCCGCCCCGGCCACATCTTCCCGCTGCGCGCCCGGCCCGGCGGTGTCCTGGCGCGCAACGGCCACACCGAGGCCGCCGTCGACCTCGCCCGCCTCGCGGGCCTGCGCCCGGCCGGCGCGATCGTCGAGATCGCCGGTGAGGACGGCACGATGCTGCGCCTGCCCGAGCTGATCCCCTTCGCCCGCAAGCACGGCCTGACGATCATCTCCATCGAGGACCTCATCGCCTACCGCCGCGGCAGCGAACCCACCGTCCGCCGCGAGGCCAGGACCCAACTGCCCACCGCCCACGGCACCTTCACGGCCTACGGCTACCGCTCCACCGTCGACGGCGTCGAGCACGTCGCCCTGGTGCACGGCGAGATCGGCGACGGTCAGGACGTCCTCGTCCGCGTCCACTCCGAATGCCTCACCGGCGATGTCTTCGGCTCCGCCCGCTGCGACTGCGGCCCCCAACTGGACGCCTCGCTGGCCCGTATCCAGGCCGAGGGCCGGGGAGTCGTGGTCTACCTGCGCGGACACGAGGGCCGCGGCATCGGCCTGATGTCCAAGCTGCGCGCCTACGAACTCCAGGAGCGCGGCCGCGACACCCTCGACGCCAACCTGGAACTCGGCCTGCCCGCCGACGCCCGCGACTACGCGGCCGGAGCCCGGATCCTCGCCGACCTCGGCGTGCGCGGTGTGCGCCTGCTGACCAACAACCCCGACAAGACCGACGCGCTCGCCCGCCACGGCATCGTGGTGAAGGCGCGTGTACCGATGCCCGTGAGCGCCGGCGAGCACAACCTCCGCTACCTGCGCACCAAGCGGGACCGGATGGGCCACGACCTGCCCTGGCTGGACACGACCACCGTGCCGGCCTGCGGCAACCAGTAACAGAGCACAAAGGGAGAGACGTGAGCGGCAAGGGTGCACCGGAGCTGTCCGTACGCAATGTGGGTGACCTCAGGGTCGCCGTCATCGCGGCGCAGTGGCACGAGAAGGTGATGGACGGTCTGGTCGACGGCGCCCTGCGCGCCCTGCACGACCTCGGAATCGACGAGCCGACCCTCCTCAGGGTCCCCGGCAGCTGGGAGCTCCCGGTCGTCGCCAAGGTCCTCGCGGGCCGCGGCTACGACGCGATCGTCGCCCTCGGCGTCGTCATCCGCGGCGGCACCCCCCACTTCGAGTACGTGTGCCAGGGCGTGACCCAGGGCCTCACCCAGGTCTCCGTCGACACCGGCGTCCCCGTCGGCTTCGGCGTGCTGACCTGCGACACGGAGGAACAGGCCCTGGACCGCGCCGGACTGGAGGGCTCCCGGGAGGACAAGGGACACGAAGCGGTGACGGCGGCGGTGGCGACCGCGGCCACCCTCCGCTCAGTATCCGAACCCTGGCGCTGACGAACGGCACCTGTGGCATAGGCTGAGCGTCACCATGTCCAAGAAGACGTTCGAGGAGCTCTTCACCGAGCTCCAGCACAAGGCCGCCCACGGCGACCCCGCCACTTCCCGCACCGCAGAACTGGTCGAGAAGGGCGTCCACGCCATCGGCAAGAAGGTCGTCGAAGAGGCCGCCGAGGTCTGGATGGCCGCCGAGCACGAGGGCAAGGAGGCGGCCGCCGAGGAGATCTCGCAGCTGCTGTACCACGTCCAGGTGATGATGGTCGCCCGCGGCATCTCCCTCGACGACGTCTACGCCCACCTGTAAGCCGCCCCGTCCCCCGCACCACACCCACGCAAAGGAAGCCGACCTCATGCTGCGCATCGCCGTCCCCAACAAGGGTTCCCTGTCAGGCCCTGCGGCGGAGATGCTGCATGAGGCCGGCTACCAGCAGCGCCGGGAGTCCAAGGAGCTGCGGATCGTCGACCCGACCAACGAGGTCGAGTTCTTCTACCTCCGCCCCCGCGACATCGCGATCTACGTCGCCTCCGGCCAGCTGGACATCGGCCTCACCGGCCGGGACCTGCTCATCGACTCCGGCGCCGACGCCGAGGAGATCCTCGCCCTCGGCTTCGCCCGCTCCACGTTCCGCTACGCCGGCAAGCCCGGCACCATCAGCGGGCTGGCGGACCTGACGGGCAAGACCGTCGCCACCTCCTACGAGGGCATCGTCGCGGCCCACCTCGCCGAGCACGGCATCGACGCCTCCGTCGTCCACCTCGACGGCGCCGTCGAGACCGCCATCCAGCTCGGCGTCGCCCAGGTCATCGCGGACGTCGTCGAGACCGGCACCTCGCTGCGCAACGCGGGCCTGGAGGTCGTCGGCGATCCGATCATGCAGTCCGAGGCCGTGGTCATCCGACGCACCGGCGCGGACGGCGACGACCCCAAGGTGCAGCAGTTCCTGCGCCGCCTGCAGGGCGTCCTGGTCGCCCGGACGTACGTGATGATGGACTACGACTGCCGCGTCGAGCAGCTGGAGAAGGCCGTCGCCCTCACGCCCGGCCTGGAATCGCCGACCGTGTCCCCGCTGCACAACGAGGGCTGGGTCGCCGTCCGCGCGATGGTCCCGGCCAAGGAAGCGCAGCGGATCATGGACGACCTGTACGACATCGGCGCCCGGGCCATCCTGACCACGGCCATCCACGCCTGCCGTCTGTGAGGGGCGCGCACCGATGTCCGAGCTGCCCACCCTGCCCGTCACCTTCCGGCCGGGCAGCACCCGCGCGGTGCTGCTCGGCGCCGCCGTCGCGATCCTCGTGGTGATCACGGCCGTCGCCCTGTTGCTCAAGCAGCTCAGCCCCGCCGAGCGCCTCAGCTTCATCGTCACGGCGCTGCTGCTGGACGCGGTGCTGCTTCTGCTGGCGCGGCCCAAGGTCGTCGCCGACGAGTCCGGCGTCACTGTGGTCAACCTCACGAACAAGCGACGGCTGGAATGGGCCGAGATCCTTCAGGTGACCCTCCGGCCCGGCGACCCCTGGGTGTTCCTCAACCTCAGCGACGGCACCAGCCTGCCCGCTCTGGGCATCCAGCCGGGCATCGCCCGGCAGCGCGCGATCGCCGACGCCCGGGCCCTGCGGGCGCTCGCCGAGGCCCGTTCCGTGGCGGACCCCGATCGGCCTCAGGGCTGACTCGGGGGATCCTCCGGGTGGCCGCCACTGCCGCACCGGGCCGTGTCTTGATTAATCTGTTGGCGGAGGCGCGAACGGATGCGCCTTCGCCCCTGTCGCCCCGCCCGGTGCGCCCGGGGCTCCTGCTAACCGAGGAGTGACCCCCTCCGGCGATGGACGGATCGTCCTGCAGTACCTGCGCCGCCCCCTGCCGACATAGCGCGGACCGTGTCCGCGACCGTGTGGAGGCGGCGGCATCATGACCATCCCCCTGCTGCTTCTGGCAGCCGCGTTCCTGCTGATTCTGGCCAACGGATTCTTCGTGGCGGCCGAGTTCGGACTCGTGACGGTCGAGCGGCCGGAAGCCGAGAAGGCCGCCGCCGAGGGCGACCGGCGCGCCCACCGCGTCGTCGAGTCGCTCAAGGAGCTGTCCTTCCAGCTCTCCGGCACCCAGCTGGGCATCACCATCACCTCCCTCGTCGTCGGCATGCTCGCCGAACCGGCGCTCGCCGAGCTGCTGCGCGGCCCCTTCACCGCGATCGGCGTCCCCGAGGGAGCCGTCTCCGGCGTCACGGTCGTCGTCGGCATGCTGCTGGCCTCCGCCGTACAGATGGTGATCGGCGAGCTCCTGCCCAAGAACTGGGCGGTGTCCAGGCCGCTCCAGGTCGCGCGCTTCGTCGCCGGCCCGCAGCACGTCTTCGCAACTCTGTTCCGGCCGGTCATCGCCGGCCTCAACGCCGTCGCGAACCGGCTCGTGCGCGCCCTGGGCATCGAGCCCGCCGAGGAGCTGGCCTCCGCCCGCACCCCCGGTGAGCTCGTCTCCCTCGCCCGCCACTCGGCCCGGGCCGGCGCCCTGGAGCAGGACACGGCCGACCTCTTCGTGAGGACCCTGTCGCTGGGCGAGCTGACCGCACAGCACGTGATGACGCCGCGCGTGAAGGTCAGCGCCCTGCAGTCCTCGGCCACCGCCGAGGACGTGGTCAACCTGACCCGCGCCACCGGCCTGTCCCGCTTCCCCGTCTACCGGGAGCGGATCGACGAGGTCGTCGGGATGGTCCACCTCAAGGACGCCCTGGCCGTGCCCGTGCGCGACCGGCTGCGCACCCCCGCCGGCCGCATCGCCCGCCCGGCGCTGCTCGTCCCCGAGACCCTGCCCGTCCGGCCGCTGCTGGCCCGTCTGCGCAGCGAGCAGCCCATCGCGGTCGTCGTCGACGAGTACGGCGGCACGGCCGGTGTCGTCACGCTGGAGGACATCGTCGAGGAGATCGTCGGCGAGGTCCGCGACGAGCACGACGGACACGACCTGCCCGAGCTGGCCTCCGCGCCGCCGGAGGACGGCAGGCCCGCCTGGGACGTCGACGGCAGCTGCCGGGTCGACATCCTGCAGCGCATAGGCCTCGACGTGCCCGAAGGCCCGTACGAGACCGTCGCGGGATTGATCGCCGACCTGCTGGGCCGTATCCCGGCCGTCGGCGACAGGGCGGAACTGCCCGGCTGGCGGCTGTCGGTACGCCAGGTCGGCCATTACCGCGCCGAGCGGGTCCGCCTGGTCAGGACGGCACCTGTCACCGTGACGGAGGCCGCCCGATGAGCCTGCTCCAACTGACCTTCGCCGCACTCCTGGTACTTCTCAACGGCTTCTTCGTCGGCGCCGAGTTCGCGCTCGTCTCCGTACGGCGCAGCCAGATCGAACCCCTCGGCACGGCCCGTTCCCGCCAGGTCCTCTACGGCTTGGAGCGGCTGCCGCAGATGATGGCGGCGGCCCAGTTCGGCATCACGATCTGCTCCCTGACCCTCGGGGCGGTCGCCGAGCCGACCGTCGCGCACCTCCTGGAGCCGGTCTTCGAGTGGGTCCACCTGCCGCAGGGCGTCATCCATCCGCTCACCTACGTCATCGCCCTCGCCGCCGTGGTCTTCTTCCACCTCGTCATCGGCGAGATGGTCCCGAAGAACCTGGCGATGGCGGCCCCCGAGAAGGCCGCGCTGTGGCTCAGCCCCGGCCTGGTCTGGTTCGCCCGCTTCTGCAAGCCGATCACCGCCGCGCTCGGCGCCGTCTCCCAGGGCATCCTGCGGCTCTTCCACGTCGAGCCCAGGGACGAGGTCGAGGCCGTCTTCACCAGTGAGCAGCTCAACCGGCTCGTGGAGGACGCCGGCCAGGCCGGTCTGCTCGACCCCGACGAGGCCGAAAGCCTGGAGGACGCCCTGGAGCTGGGCTCCCGCCCGGTGACGGACGTCCTGCTCAAGCGCGAGTCGCTGGTGACGGTCAGCCCGTCGGTCACCCCCGGCCGCATCGTCGAGCTCACCGCCCGCACGGGGTACTCCAGGTTCCCGGTCGTCGCGGAGAACGGTGCGTTCATGGGCTACCTGCACGTCAAGGACGTCCTCGACCTGGAGCACTCGGACCGGGCCGTACCGCAGCAGTTGTGGCGCTCCATGACGACGCTGCGGTCCGAGCTGCCGTTGGACGACGCGTTGACGGTGATGCGGCGGGCGGCCACGCATCTGGCCCAGGTGACCGACGGGTCGGGGAAGGTGCTCGGGCTGGTCGCGCTGGAGGACGTGCTGGAGCTGCTGGTGGGGGAGGTGCGGGATCCCGCGCACCGGGAGGTGCGGGAGGTGAGGCTGACCGAGCCGAGGTCGGGCGAGGAGGTACTGGCGACGTAGCCGCCTGAGCTGCGGGCCATCGTGCCTCCCCGGTGCCTCAAGGGCCTGGGAGCTGCCCCCAGGGCGGCACGGGTGGGCACAGCGGCACCCCGCTCCGCCGGGCTGCGGCCCCACCCGGCCTCAAGCGCGACGCCAGTCACCTCACAGTCCGGGCGGATCCTGCGGCCCCCGCCCGGACAGCACCTCTCCATACGCCTGCATCAGATCCGGCAACCGCAACGTCGCCAGGTCCTCCCTGCCCAGCGCCCCGGGACAGACGGACAACCGCAGATCCCGGTACGCGCAGCTCTTCTCGTACAGCGTCCGCAGGAACCGCCCGTTGCCCAGCTCGTCGATCCACCCCTGGTCCACCACGTGCCCGGCGATCGACCGCAGCTCGTCGAGGGCCTCCTCGTCCCACAGGTCGCCGTTCTCCGCGGCGAGCACCTTGCCGATCTCGGTGAGTTCGAGGGGCCGGTAGGAGGGGAAGTCGACGCGGGTGGTGAAGCGCGAGGACAGCCCGGGGTTGGCGGCGAGGAGGCGGTCCATGCCCTCGGGGTAGCCGGCCAGGATCACCACCAGATGGTCGCGGTTGTCCTCCGCCCGCTTCAGCAGCACCTGGAGCGCCTCGTCGCCGTACGCGTCCCCCTTGCCGTAGCCCGAGTTGGACAGCGAGTACGCCTCGTCGACGAAGAGCACGCCGCCCAGCGCCGAGTCGATCAGTTCGTTCGCCTTCACGGCGGTCTGCCCGAGGTACTCGCCGACCAGGTCGGCACGCTGCGCCTCCACGAGATGGTCGCCGCCGAGCAGGCCGAGGGCGTAGAAGACGCGGCCGAGGATGCGGGCGACGGTGGTCTTGCCGGTGCCCGAGGGGCCGGAGAAGACGAAGTGGCGTTTCGGCGGCTGGACCGGCAGGCCCTGCCCGGCCCGCAGCCGGGCCATGTTCAGCTGCGCCGACAACGCCTTGACCTGGCGTTTCACCGGCTCCAGACCCACCATGCGCTCAAGCTCGGCGAGCGCCTCCTCGAGTAACACGGGGTCGGTGGGCCCCGCGGGCAGCGACGGCGCCGGGCCGGTCCGCGAGCGCACCGCGGGGTCGGTCGCCGGCGGCAGGGGAGCGGAGGCGGGCGGTTCGGCGTCGGGCAGTCTCAGGTCACGGCCCTCGGCGCCGAGGAGCGGGTCGTATCCGTCCGGTCCGTCCACGGCGTCCTGGCCGGCGCCCGTGAGGGTGAGGGCCGCGAGGTCGGTGGACTCGTCGTAGCCGTCGCCCTCGGCTATGGCGGCGAGCCGGGCCGCGGTGTCCATGAAGGCCGGGTCGACGCGGTGCACGGCCCGGTACAGGGGGAGCGCGGCGGCGCTGCGGCCGGTGCCCTCGTGCGCCCGGGCCAGCCAGTAGCGCAGTTCCTTGCGCTGGGGCTGCTCGCTGCGGCAGCGCATCAGCGCGGCGGACAGCAGGGGTTCGGCCTGCCCGTACATCTCCAGGCGGACCCGGGCCATGCCGCCGAACAGGCCGGCCTCGATGCCGAGCATGGGATCGTCGAGGAGCGGGTCGGTGTGGCGGACCAGCTGCTCCCAGTCCTTGACCAGATAGGCGCGGCAGGCGTGCAGGAAGCGGACCTGGGCGTCGGTGTCCACCGGCGGCAGCCCGGCGAGGGCGCGGTCCAGCTCGGGGACGTGGCGGCCGTCCAGCCAGTGGGAGGCGTGCGCGAGCAGCAGATCGCGGGGGCTCTCCAGCACGGGCTGTACCCACCAGCCCAGCCAGTACCAGGAGTTGAGGGCGCGGCGGTAGCGGGTGCGCTGCTCGCCGAAGCGGTCCCGGTGGCGGAACATCCTCAGCAGCGCGGTCGCCGTGTCGACGCGCAGCGCGTGCAGCCCGAGCCAGGCGTCGGCCATCCCGGAATCCATCCGTACGGCGGCGCGGAACTCCTCCTCCGCCTGCGGATAGGCGCCCATGGTGTAGGCGTCCACGCCTCGCAGCCAGGCGAGGTCGGCCGGGGCCTGCGGGCCCTGCGCGCCGAAGTCCATCACGTCCCCCACGAACCGTGCCCCCGTCGGTATGCCAACGAGCCGTCCCCCGGTCGGCTGCCCTGCTCGAACCGCTGTGCCACGGACCGGAGTTGCAAGGTGTGCGAAGCAACCGTCCGTAGGTCGCAACGAGGGCATCGTACCTGCGCGGGCGGCGCCCCCGTAGGGTGCCGCACAGGGCGTTCGGCGAGGTGGGAGCGGATGCGGCACACTCCCGCACGGTGACCGAGGGTGAGCATCCGGCGCCGCGTGGCGCCCGGAAAACGGTAAGAAGACAGAACGAAGCCCCCGATCACGGGGGAACAACCGGGGGCTTCGCGTCTGTGGGCGGCTGTGAATGGCCGCACATTGAGAACGTAAGTCCTGTACGGGCCCCCGGTCAAGCCGAGTTGAAGCACTCCGGCAACTTGTTCCGCAAGGCCCTTCACAAGTTCAGCACACTGCGGGCGGTTCGTCACCGTGCGTGAGCGGCTGGTCCGGTCCAATAGTCACAGCAGGTCCCGCAGTCACCTCATACCCCTTCCCTCGCTGGAGTACCAGAAGGTCGGCGAACGGCCGTGAGGGATCGTCGGCGAAATGCCGGCGTTCCGCCGGTACCCATGTGTCCCAGAACTCCCGCTGTTCCTCACCGTCCCGGGATCGTCCCCGGGCCCAGGCCTCCTCAGGGGGCAACTCCATCCACAGCAGCAGGGCCAGCCGGGGCCGCAGCGCCCGGCGCCCCGCGCCGACGCCCTCCACGAGGACGACCGGGGCGGGCGGCAGGGGGCGCGGCGTACCGAAGCGGCGGGCTCGCCAGTCGTAGGGGGCGCAGTGCGCGGTCCGGCCCTGGGCCAGGGGCTCGATCACCTGGTCCAGCAGGCGTCCGGTCCAGTCGAACAGTTCGTCGTGGGTGGCGATGTCGTCGAGGCGCAGCACCGGCGCGCTGCCCAGCGCCGCGGCCAACTGCCCGGCGAACGTGGTCTTTCCGGAGCCGGCGTGCCCGTCGACGCCGACGAGACGGACCGGGCCGCAGGAGGGTGGAAGGCGGCGGATCCGGGAGGCCAGGTCGCGGACGGCGGGTCCCGGTGCGGGGCGGAAGGGCGGATTCATCTCGTCCAGCACTCTAACGACGCTGTCCGGCGGCGCCTGCCAGTGGTCGACGCCAATATTGGTGGGCGTGGCGCGGGCCGAAGTGCTGGCGGGACCCGGCGGGCTGTGCTCCTATGTGGCGCATACATGTGTGCTGCCCCCATGGGGCGTCCACGCGTGTGCGACCGACCGTGCAACGGACCTGCCTCGCCCCTGTCCGACTCCGACTTCCGGGGGTCCCCGCCATGCACAGAGCCGAACAGCCGTCCCGCAGAGCCGTCCTGGCCGCCGCGGTCGCCGCCGCCGTCACGGCAGGCGCGGGCCCGGCGGCCGCCGACACCGAGGAGCCCATGACGACCGACACCGCGGAGCCCGCCCGCGCGGTCCCGGCCCGGGCCGTGGACAACCGGGCCTGGACCTCGTACGGCGACTGGCGCGGCGGCACCGCCCATGGCACCCGCGCCGTCGCGGGCGCCCGCCCGGGCGTGGTGATCGCGAAGCCCGCCGGAACCACCGGCTACACGGACCCGCACACCGGCACCACCGCCCGCTGGGAGTACGGCACCTGGACGTCCCCGGCCCACCGGCTCGCCGTCCCCGCGACGGAGGCGATCGTCTCCTGGAACGCGCACACCCCGGCCGGCACCTGGCTCCAGGCGGAGATCAAGGCCACCTACACCGACGGCACCGGCACTCCCTGGTACGTGATGGGCCGCTGGGCGGCCGGCGACCAGGACATCCGGCGCACCTCGGTCGACGACCAGAGCGACGGCAAGAGCACCGTCTGGACCGACACCCTGGCGATCGACGATCCGTCGACGGGCCTGCGCCTCGCCTCGTACCGGCTGCGCCTCACCCTCTTCCGCAAGCCCGGCACCAAGGCCACGCCCACCGTGTGGCGGCTCGGTGCGATGGGCTCCGACGTACCCGACCGCTTCACCGTCCCGGCGTCCGTGCCCGGCTTCGCCGGGGAGCTGGCCGTCCCGCGGTACTCGCAGGAGATCCACAAGGGCCAGTACCCCGAGTACGACAACGGCGGCGAGGCCTGGTGCAGCCCGACCTCCTCCCAGATGGTCATCGAGTACTGGGGTGGCCGGCTCACCCCCGAGCAGCTGGCCTGGGTGGATCCGTCGTACGCCGATCCCCAGGTGTGCCACGCGGCCCGCTTCACCTACGACCACCAGTACGCCGGCTGCGGCAACTGGCCCTTCAACGCCGCCTACGCGGCCACGTTCAAGGACCTCCAGGCCGTGGTCACCCGGCTCGGCTCGCTCACCGACCTGGAGAGGCTCATCGCGGCGGGCATCCCGGTCATCACCTCCCAGTCCTTCCTGAAGGAGGAGCTGACGGGCGCCGGGTACGGCACCGCCGGGCACCTGATGACCGTCATCGGCTTCACCGCCGGGGGCGACGTGATCGCCAACGATCCCTTCTCGGAGACCAACGAGGCCGTGCGACGCGTCTACCGGCGGCGCGAATGGGAGAACATCTGGCTGCGGACCAAGCGGTACAACGCCTCCGGCAAGGTCGTCTCCGGCACCGGCGGCGTCTGCTACCTGTACTTCCCGGCCCGCCCGACCGAGGCCCAGCGCAAGGCGCTGACCGCCGTGGGCGTGCGCCTGTGACCAAGCTCTCGGCCGCGAAAGCCGCTCCCGATGGCAAAGTGGATGTCCCTCAAAGTGGACTGACCCGTGGGGGAAGTCCGTCCGCATCACGAATCAGCGAGAACCCATGACCGCGCACTCAGTCACCGCAGCCGGCGTCCGCACCGGTGGTCCCCAGGACGACGGCCCGAAGATCATCGAGCAGGTGGCGGGCTGGACCCTCGTCGTGGTCGTCGCGATGCTCGTGACCCAGCTCGGATTGCTGTGAGCCGACGCGGGCCGCTGTGACCCGGCGCGGCGTGCTGTGACCTGACCCACGCCCCTGCTCTCCGGCCTGCCATACTGCGGATGTCCCGCCGCCGCCCGTTGGAACCAGGGTCGAAATTGAATATCAGTCAACAGCCTGCCACGCGTCCCAGAGCCCGCGGTACCGAGCGCTCGCTGGCGCGCCGTGCCGAACTCATCGCGATCGGGCGGAGGTTGTTCGCCGACACGTCCTACGACGCCCTGTCGATGGACGACATCGCCCGGCAGGCGCACGTCGCCAAGGGGCTGATCTACTACTACTTCCAGTCCAAGCGCGGCTACTACCTGGCCATCATCCAGGACTCGGTCGCCGACCTGGTCACCCTTGCGGCGAGCGGACACGAACTGCCCCCGGTCGACCGCGTTCAGCGCACCATCGACCGCTATCTGCGATACGCCGAGCACAATCAGGCCGCGTACCGCACCATCGTCAGCGGCGGCGTCGGCTTCGACACCGAGGTGCACGCCATCCGTGACGGCGTGCGCGAGGCCATCGTCGCCACCATCGCCGAGGGGGCGTACGGCCGCGCCGACATCACTCCGCTGGCGCGTATGGGCCTGCTCGCCTGGGTGTGCGGTGTCGAGGGCACCACCCTCGAATGGATCGACCGCCCCGAACTGCCCCGCGAGACCATGTGCGAGCTGCTGGTGAGGGGGCTCGGCGGCGCCCTGCGCGCGATCGAGGACCTCGACCCCGCCTACCCGGTTCCGCAGGCCGTCCGCCAGGGCGCATGAGCGGGGGCGGAGGGATCCGTCACGGTCCCTCCGCCCCCGCCGCCAGGCCTACTTGATGGCCTTGATCAGCTCGCCGTTCGCCGTGTCGCCGCTCAGCTCCCAGAAGAACGTGCCGCCCAGTCCCTGCTGGTTCTTGTAGGTCATCTTGGTCGCGATGGTCGCCGGGGTGTCGTAACTCCACCAGTCGCTCCCGCACTTGGCGTACGCCGTGCCGGCCACCGTCCCCGTCGCCGGGCACTTGGTCTTGAGCACCTTGTAGTCGTCGATGCCCTGCTCGTACGTGCCCGCCGCCGGGCCGGTCGCGGCGCCGCCGGGGGCGGCCTGGGTGACGCCGGTCCAGCCGCGGCCGTAGAAGCCGATGCCGAGCAGCAGCTTCGAGGCGGGGATGCCGAGGCCCTTGAGCTTCGCGATGGTCGCCGAGCTGTGGTTGTCCGCCTTCGGTATGCCGGAGTACGAGGTCAGCGGGGAGTGCGGGGCCGTCGGTCCGGCGGCGTCCCAGGCGCCGAAGTAGTCGTACGTCATCGGGTTGTACCAGTCGACGTACGGGGCGGCGCCCGCGTAGTCCGCCGCGTCGATCTTGCCGCCCGGGGTGGCGTCGGCGGTGATCGCCGCGGTGACCAGGTTCTTCGGGCCGAACGTGGTGCGCAGCGCCCGCATCAGGTTCCTGAAGGCCGCCTGGCCGCTGGTGTCGCAGGTGGCGCCGCAGGAGTTCGGGTACTCCCAGTCGATGTCGATGCCGTCGAAGACGTCGGCCCACCGGGAGTTCTCGACCAGGTCGTAGCAGGACCGGGCGAAGGCGGCCGGGTTCTTCGCGGCCTCGCCGAAGCCGCCCGACCAGGTCCAGCCGCCGAAGGACCACAGCACCTTGAGGCCGGGGTGCTTCCGCTTCAGCTCGCGCAGCTGGTTGAAGGTGCCGCGCAGGGGCTGGTCCCAGGTGTCGGCCTTGCCGTCGACGGACTCGGCGGCGGTGTAGGCCCGGTCGGTGGCGGCGTAGGCGTCGCCCATCGCGCACCTGCCGCCGGTGACGTTGCCGAAGGCGTAGTTGATGTGCGTGAGCCGGGCCGCCGAGCCGGACGTCTCGATGTTCTTGACGTAGTACTTGCGGTCGTAGGTGCCCCATTCGGTGAAGTACCCGATGACCCTGGAGCCGGCCGCCTTGGTGCCGGCGGCGGCCTTGGTGCCGGCGGCGGCCTCCTGAGCCGAGGTCGCCGCGGTGGCGGAGGAACCCGCGCCGGCCAGCAGACCGGCGCCGAGGAGGGCGCAGCAGGCCGCGGACACGATGGCCCGGAAACGGGAGCGGTGGGGTGTGTGCATCCGATGACTCCTCGGGGGGAGGGGACGCGTGCCGATTGGCATGAACGCGGTGAATCTGTGGAGCGAAACAGTAAGAGGACTAGACCAGTCCGGTCAATGGTTCGGACCAATTTCACCCCTCGGGGCGCGCTCGGGTATTTCTTGAAGTAAGCGGTCGTTAACTGGTGACGTGATGCCTCCGATCGGGCATACTCACAGCGCAGAGCCGCTGGTCAGCAGCTTCCGAGACCCGGGACTGCAAGCATCGGCCAGGCACCAGAACGACCCGGCGGCACCGCCCTCACCCACGGGCCCGTCCGCCAGTGCCCGACAGGGAGGAGAGCGTCGCCATGCCCGACCGCGCCCCGCAGCCGGTGGACCGGCAACTGCCCACGGAGGAGGCCCGGGACCTGATCTCGCTCGTCCGCGACATCGCGCAGCAGGAGATCGTCCCGAAGGCGGCCGAGGAGGAGGACGCCGGCCGCTTCCCGCGCGAGCTGTTCACCCTGCTTTCGCGCTCCGGCCTGCTCGGCCTGCCGTACGACTCCGAGTACGGGGGCGGCGACCAGCCCTACGAGGTCTACCTCCAGGTCCTGGAAGAGCTCGCCGCGGTCCGGCTCACGGTCGGCCTCGGCGTCAGCGTGCACTCCCTGGCCTCCTACGCGCTCGCCGCCTCCGGCACCAAGGAGCAGCAGGTCGAGCACCTGCCGGCGATGCTCGGCGGCGGCATGCTCGGCGCCTACTGCCTCTCCGAACCGCACTCCGGCTCGGACGCGGCCGCCCTGCGCACCAGGGCGGTGCGCGACGGTGACGCCTGGGTGATCACCGGCACCAAGGCCTGGATCACGCACGGCGGGATCGCCGACTTCTACACGGTCATGGCGCGCACCGGCGAGGAGGGCCCGCGCGGGATCACCGCGTTCCTGGTCCCCGGCGACGCGCCGGGGCTGAGCGCCGCGCCGCCCGAGAAGAAGATGGGCCTGAAGGGCTCGCCCACCGCCCAGGTCCACTTCGACGGAGTACGGGTCACCGACGACCGGCGCATCGGCGAGGAGGGGCAGGGTCTTGCGATCGCCCTGTCCGCGCTCGACTCGGGGCGGCTCGGCATCGCGGCGTGCGCGATCGGCGTGGCACAGGCGGCGCTCGACGAGGCGCTGGCGTACGCGACCGAGAGGCGCCAGTTCGGCAAACCGATCGCCGACTTCCAGGGGCTGCGCTTCATGCTCGCCGACATGGCGACGCAGATCGAGGCGGGCCGGGCGCTCTACCTGGCGGCGGCGCGCCTGCGGGACGCGGGCCGGCCGTTCGCCGCGCAGGCGGCCATGGCCAAGCTGCACTGCACGGACACGGCGATGCGGGTCACCACCGACGCCGTGCAGATCCTCGGCGGCTACGGCTACACCGCGGACTTCCCGGCGGAGCGCTACATGCGCGAGGCGAAGGTGCTCCAGATCGTCGAGGGCACCAACCAGATCCAGCGGATGGTCATCGCCCGCCATCTCGTGGGTCCAGGGGGACGCTGAACTGGTCCAGGCCCCGCCAGGGCGCCGCGAGCCGCATCCACTCCGGGTCGTGCCGGCCCGGGAGGGTGCGGCCGCGCTCGGCCCAGGCCCGCATCAGGTCACGGTAGATCGGCGGGTCCTGATAGCGCGGCGCGACGGGCCGAACCGATTCTGCGGGTGGCGGGACGTGCAGGAGGCGTTGACGCCCGGTCGCTGAGGAGATGGGGGTCATACGAGGGCAACGCGCAAGGGCCCGGACAGGTCACCCCGGGGCGGAATCGGGCGTGCGTTCAGGCGAGTTCAACAAATTCTTGACGCACTGATCCCGCACCACGGCGGACTGCGAGCCGTGGTGCGGGGCAGTCACTGGGGTGGAGCGAGCGCGCGAAGAGGGCCGCGCTCAGGCCGCTTGGCGGCGCATGACGGGGACCCTGATGGGGCGTGAGCCCGGGCCGCCGACATGCGAGAAGGGCTGGGTCCGCCAGTCGAGCCCCTGAGGGAGCGTCAACAGCAGGGCGGTGTCCTGCTCCTGAGGGTCGACGGACTCGTCCGCGGAGCGGGCGTCAGCGGCCCTGCGGCCGGTTCCGGCACAGACCGTGAGTCCGAACGGGTTCCACGGCGAGGCGCACAGCGCGTGCTCCGGCAGGACCTCCTCGTCCGCCAGGAGGGCGATTGGTTGTGCGCAGTCCGGGCAGACGACCCGGTACATCTCGAACGTGTCGTAGGCGTCGAGTTCGTCGTCGAAGGTGTCGGGTTCGACGCCCTCCGGCTCGGGCTCGACGACGAGCTGCTGCCGCTTGGGTGCGGTGCGACCTGGGCGCTTAAGACTCTGCATTGGGTACTCCCCCTCGGGCTGGGCCGTAACAGGCACTGCGGCCTCGACCACAGCAAGCACTTCCCGTCCGCCCTCGGCGGTAATCACGAGAACATTACGGAGACTGTTCGAGCCCTGTGGCGTTCGTCACATGCCGCACGCAGGTGCCCGCTGCGGCGGGTTTGTCCCCCCGTACGGCTGACCGTCCCCCGCCGGAGAGATCACGAACCGGGCATGGCCCGAGCCGCTCAGGTATCGGAGGAGATCAACCGCACTGTAGGTTCTTGCGCCATGGAGGAGCTGGACCGACAGATCGTGCAGCTGCTCGTCAAGGACGGGCGGATGAGCTACACCGACCTGGGCAAGGCCACGGGCCTGTCCACGTCGGCCGTGCACCAGCGGGTGCGCCGGCTGGAACAGCGTGGCGTCATCCGCGGCTATGCCGCGGTCGTCGACCCGGAGGCCGTCGGTCTGCCCATGACCGCGTTCATCTCCGTCAAGCCCTTCGACCCCAGCGCGCCCGACGACATCGCCGACCGCCTCGCGGACGTGCCCGAGATCGAGGCGTGCCACAGCGTCGCGGGCGATGAGAACTACATCCTCAAGGTGCGGGTCGCCACGCCGCACGAACTGGAGGAACTGCTCGCGCGGGTGCGCTCGTTGGCGGGCGTGTCCACACGGACGACGGTGGTGCTGTCCACGCCGTACGAGGCCCGCCCGCCACGGATCTGATCGCCGGGGCTCCCTGTCCGGCCGCTGTGGGTCACCCCTGTTCGGAAGCGGCCGGAGCGAGGCGCGAGACTGGTCCTCATGAGTGAGTCCAGTGCCCCGCCGAAGACCGTCCTGCTCCGTCGCGGAGAGGTTCACAGCCCCGCCGATCCGTTCGCGACCGCGATGGTCGTGGAGCGGGGACAGGTCGCCTGGGTCGGTTCGGAGGGTGCCGCCGACGCCTTCGCCGACGGGGTCGACGAGGTGATCGACCTGGACGGGGCCCTGGTCACCCCGGCGTTCACGGACGCCCATGTGCACACCACCGCCACCGGCCTCGCGCTCACCGGCCTCGACCTGTCCGCCGCCCCCTCCCTGGAGGCCGCACTGGCCCTCGTACGGGACTTCGCCGCCGCCCGCCCGCACGACCGTGTGCTGCTCGGGCACGGCTGGGACACCGCCCGCTGGCCCGGCGGACGTCCCCCGACGCGTGCCGAACTCGACGAGGCCACCGGCCACCGGCCCCTCTACCTCAGCCGGATCGACGTCCATTCGGCGGTCGCCACCACCGCCCTGCTCGACATGGTCCCGGGCGTCCCGCGCGCGGACGGACCGCTCACGGCCGACGCCCACCACGCCGTCCGCGCCGCCGCGTTCGCGGCCGTGACGCCCCGGCAGCGCACCGACGCCCAGCGCGCCGCCCTCGCGCACGCCGCATCGCTCGGCATCGGCACGCTCCACGAGTGCGGCGGCCCGGAGATCTCCTCCGAGGACGACTTCACCGGTCTGCTGCGGCTCGCCGCCGACGAGCCCGGTCCGCGCGTCGTCGGCTACTGGGCCGAGGCGGACGTCGCCAAGGCCCGGCACCTGGGCGCCGCCGGCGCCGCGGGCGACCTGTTCGCCGACGGCTCCATCGGCTCGCACACGGCCTGCGTGCACCAGCCGTACGCCGACGCCGGCCACACCGGCCGGGCCTATCTGGACGCCGCCGCCGTCGCCGCCCACGTCGTGGCCTGTACCGAGGCGGGCCTCCAGGCGGGCTTCCACGCCATCGGCGACGCCGCGGTGGACTCCGTGGCCGAGGGGGTGCGCGCCGCCGCCGAGAAGCTCGGCCTCGCCCGCGTCCGGGCCGCCCGCCACCGGATCGAGCACGCCGAGATGCTCACGCCCGAGACCGTAGCGGCCATCGCCGAGCTCGGTCTCACCGCCTCCGTCCAGCCCGCCTTCGACGCCCTGTGGGGCGGCGAGGACGGCATGTACGCGCAGCGGCTGGGGACTGAGCGGGCCCGTACGCTGAACCCCTTCGCGGCGCTCCTGCGCGCCGGTGTGCCGCTCGCCTTCGGCTCCGACAGCCCCGTCACGCCCCTCGATCCCTGGGGCACGGTGCGTGCCGCCGCCTTCCACCGCACGCCGGAGCACCGTGTCTCCGTGCGCGCCGCGTTCACGGCGCACACGCGCGGGGGCTGGCGGGCCGTCGGACGGGACGACGCGGGAGTCCTGGCGCCGGGCGCACCCGCCGACTACGCGGTGTGGCGCACCGGCGAACTCGTGGTCCAGGCCCCGGACGACCGTCTCGCCCGCTGGTCGACCGATCCCCGCTCCGGCACCCCGGGACTGCCCGACCTGACCCCGGGCCGCGACCTGCCCGTCTGCCTGCGCACCGTGGTGGGCGGACACACGGTGTTCGTACGGCCGGGCGAGTGATCTACGGGGGTGGCGCGCACGCGATCGTGCGCCGCGCCCCCGGGGCGCGACCTGCGCATCCTCCGCGTTGACCAGGCCTTTACCGGACGATGCGCAGGTCAAACCACTGTTGACAGGTCGCCGCAGGAGGCCGGTAGGTTCGGCCGGGTCCACCACCGGACGCCCGACCGGGGAACGTCAGCCCACTCGCCGTAGTGCCGCCGGGTCAGGGACGGTGTGCCGCACCGGGGCACCGCCACTGGGAGCCAGGCTCAGGCCGGCGCGGCGCCGAGGGAACGTTCCGGCGGGTCGGGGAGGTGTGACCCCGGGTGGGGCCCGGGCGCTCAGTAGACAACGGCTTTCGGTCGATCCGCAGCCGGCGGATCCCAGGCCGGCCCGAAGGGCGCCGGGCCCCCATCCGCCGTACGCATCCGCCGTAGGCTCACACCCGGAGGCACACTCTTACCCACGTCTTGCGGATTCGACACCACCATTCGAACGTCCTGTCACGTCAGTGCAGGCCGGGCCCACTATGGTGGACCCCTGCGTACGGACATGAAGGGGCATCAGTGAACGACGGCGACGGAACCCTCGCGGCAGGAGCCCAGGGGAGGAAGTTCGGCCCGCTCGGCACGGCCTTGGTGATCATCCCGACCTACAACGAGGCGGAGAACATCAAGAGCATCGTCGGCCGGGTGCGCGAGGCCGTCCCCGGGGCGCACGTCCTCGTGGCCGACGACAACAGCCCGGACGGCACCGGCAAGCTGGCCGACGAGTTGACCGTCGACGACGACCACGTCCACGTGCTGCACCGCAAGGGCAAGGAGGGCCTGGGCGCCGCCTACCTCGCGGGTTTCCGCTGGGGCCTGGAGCACGACTACGGCGTGCTGGTCGAGATGGACGCCGACGGCTCCCACCAGCCCGAGGAACTGCCCCGTCTGCTCACCGCCCTGAAGGGCGCCGACCTGGTGCTCGGCTCCCGCTGGGTACCCGGCGGCCGGGTGGTGAACTGGCCGAAGTCCCGCGAGGTGATCTCCCGGGGCGGCAGCCTCTACTCCCGGCTGGCGCTCGACCTGCCGCTGCGCGACATCACCGGCGGCTACCGCGCCTTCCGCCGGGAGACGCTGGAGGGGCTCGGCCTCGACGAGGTCGCCTCCCAGGGCTACTGCTTCCAGGTCGACCTCGCCCGCCGCGCGGTCAAGGCCGGCTACCACGTCGTGGAGGTGCCCATCACCTTCGTCGAGCGCGAACTCGGCGACTCCAAGATGAGCCGCGACATCCTCGTCGAGGCGCTGTGGCGGGTCACGGCGTGGGGTGTGGGGGAGCGGGTCGGCAAGGTCATGGGGCGCGGCGGCAAGCCGTCGAAGCCGTAGCGGATGCCCCGCGCCCTCTTCTCGCCTGCCGCTCACAGAAACACCTGATCGGGGCCTTATCCCGTGCTGAGCCGGGCCCAGGCACACTGGAGGCATGACGACTGGCGCTCAGACCCCCGGTAACCCCGCCCGGCCCCGGCGCTCCCGGCTGCGTACGTACCTGCCGCTGGGGCTCGCCGCGTGGCTCGTCCTGGAGATCTGGCTGCTCATCGTGGTCGCGGGGGCGTCGAGCGGGCTCGTGGTGTTCCTCGTCCTGGTGGCGGGGTTCGTCCTCGGCTCGATCGTCATCAAGCGGGCGGGCCGGCGGGCCTTCCGCAAGCTCTCCGAGGCGCTGCAACAGCAGCAGAGCGGCGTGATGCCCGCGGCGGCCCGGCCGAACAGCGAGGGCAACGGCCTGATGATGCTGGGCGGGCTGCTGCTGATGATCCCCGGCCTGGTGTCGGACGCGGTGGGGCTGCTCCTGTTGCTGCCCCCGATACAGAAGGCCGTGAGCCGCACGGCGGAGCGCACCTTCGAGCGCAAGCTCCGCGAGGCCGACCCGGGCACTCTGGGCGGCGCCTTCCAGCAGGCCCGTATGCACCGCCCCGACGGCAAGGTCGTCCAGGGCGAGGTCATCAGGGACGACCGGAGCGACGCACCGCGGGAGCCGCGCCCGCCGCTGACGCACTGAAAGACCCCATGACAAAAACCGCGGGCGCCGTACTTCACGTACGGCGCCCGCGGTACTTGACGCGCTGTAACTTTCGGCCAGGCCCCGGAGGGACTTACGCCGACTTGCGGCTGTCTCGGGGATGAATCGCGATGTTCATCGCCCCGGAGCGCAGAACCGCCAGGCGCTCCTCGAGGACCTCTTCGAGTTCCTCACGGGTGCGCCGCTCCATCAGCATGTCCCAATGCGTACGCGCGGGCTTGGCCTTCTTCTCTTCAGGGCCATCGCCGTCCACGAGGAGTGCCTGGGCCCCGCAGACCTTGCACTCCCACTCCGGCGGGATCTCCGCCTCGACCGAGAAGGGCATCTCAAACCGGTGCCCCTTCTCGCATGCGTACTCCACGGCCTGGCGCGGGGCCAGGTCGATGCCGCGGTCCGTCTCGTAGCTGGTCACCACGAGGCGCGTGCCGCGAAGAGCTCGCTCACTCATGAATCGTGCCTCCCGGGCTTGTCGCCCACAGGACAGGTGTCGCTGTCGTCGTCATCCGGTCAACGTCCGGTCGGCGGTAAAGATTCCCGTTCCGAGTCCCGTTCCGGGTCATGCGTCGCCGTCGTAGCCGCCCTTGTTGTACCCACCAGCGCCCGGTTTGTCACATCTGCTAGCAGATGTAACCCAGCGTTTCGGCATCTTTGACGCGCAGTAACGGTACGCCTGGCAGGCCAAACGCGTACACTACAGCCCTTTCGCGTCGAGTGCTAAATCCTGTCAGGAACCGGATTCCCCGCTTCTTCGATCGCACGCCGCACCGGAACCCGCGCGAGCAGGGCGAACCCGATGACGAAGAAGCCCACCAGCGAGATGATCGCGTCCCGGTAACTCCCGGTCAGCTGGTAGGTGAGCCCGAACAGCAGCGGCCCGAGCCAGCTCATTCCGCGGTCGCTCATCTCGTACGCGGAGAAGTATTCGGCCTCCTTGCCGGGCGGGACGAGATGGGAGAACAGGGACCGGGACAGGGCCTGACTGCCGCCGAGGACCAGGCCGATGCCGGCGGCCAGGGCGAAGAACCACGCCGGTGCCCCGGCCGGCAGGAAGAACCCGGCCCCCAGCGTCACCGTCCAGGCCACCAGCGAGCCGAGGATCGTGCGCTTGGCCCCGTACGTCCGGGCCAGCCGGCCCATCGTCAGCGCGCCCGCCACCGCCAGCACCTGCACCAGCAGCACCGCGCCGATCAGGGTGGACTGCCCGAGGCCGAGTTCCTCGGAGCCGTAGACCGAGGCCTGGGAGATCACCGTCTGGATGCCGTCGTTGTAGACGAGGTACGCGAGCAGGAAAGCGAGGGTCAGCGGGTGCCGGCGCATGTCGCGGACGGTCGCCGCGAGCTGCCGGAAGCCGGGAAGGGCCGCTTCCCGTGCGGCGGTCCTGCGATCGCGCAGCCGGGTCAGCGGGATGAGGGAGAACGCGCCCCACCACAGGCCGGCCGAGGCCAGGCAGATGCGGACCGCCGTGCTCTCGGAGACACCGAAGCTGTCGTGCCCGGTGTAGAGGACCAGGTTGACGACGAGGACCAGCGAGCCCGCCGCGTAGCCGAAGGCCCAGCCGCGGGAGGAGACCGCGTCCCGCTGCGCGGGCGGGGCGATCTGCGGCAGATAGGAGTTGTAGAGCATCATCGCCACGGACTGCGCGGCGTTCGCGACGATCAGGAGCACACCGCCGAGCAGATAGCGCTCGCCGTCCAGGAAGAACATCGCCGTCGTGGCCGTGGCACCCAGGTAGGCGGCGGTGGCGAGGAGGGGCTTCTTGCGGCCGGTGCGGTCGGCGGCAGCCCCCACCAGGGGCATCACCAGCACGGCCACGATCACCGACAGCGACACCGAGTACGCGAAGAAGGACCCGGCGCGCACCGGGATCCCGAGCGGGTGGACGTACCCGTCGGCATCGGCCGCCGACTCGGCGACCGACGTCAGATAGGGGCCCAGGAACACGGTCAGCACGCTCGTCGAATAGACGGAGCACGCCCAGTCGTAGAAGTACCAGCCGCGCTGCTCGCGTCTCAGTCCCGCGGCGCCGTCGGCCGCATCCGGACGCGCGGTGTCGGTGCCCACCCCTGCCCTCGCCTCCCCGTGAACGCGCGGAGGTGACCGGCCCGGGGTCTCAGACCCAGACGCCGCGGTCCTCCATGACCTTGCGCAACGTGTCGATGTGATCGGTCATGATGCCATCCACGCCGAGGTCCAGAAGCCGGTGCATGCTCTCCGGGTCGTTGACGGTCCACACGTGCACCTGGAGCCCGCGCGCGTGGGCGGCGCGCAGGAAACGGTGGTCCACGACCTGGATGCCGGACTGGATCTCGGGTACCTGGGCGGCGACCGCCGAGCGGCGCACCGCGGCCGGCAGCCCCCAGGACCGCAGCCGCAGATTGAGCACACCCCGGGTGCCGTACGAGGTGGCCAGGCGCGGGCCGGCCAGCCGCTGGGCGCGCACCACGCGGGCCTCGGAGAACGAGCCGAGGCAGATCCGGTCCCAGGAGTTCGTCCGGCCGACCAGGTCGAGGAAGGGCAGCAGGGCTGCCTCGGCCTTGACGTCGACGTTCCAGCGGACGTCCGGGAACGTCTCCAGCAGTTCCTCGAAGAGCGGCACCGGTTCCCCGCCCGCCACGCGCGCGTGGCGCACCTCCTGCCAGGGCAGGTCGGCGATCCGCCCCGCGCCGTCCGTCACCCGGTCCAGGGTCGCGTCGTGGAAGGCGACGACCGCGCCGTCCCGGGTGGCGTGGACATCGGTCTCGATGTACCGGTAGCCCGTCTCGACGGCCCGCCGGAACTGCCGCACGGTGTTCTCCAGGCCGTCCGCGGCCCCGCCCCGGTGGGCGAAGGCGATCGGGCCGGGATGGTCGAGGTAGGGATGGCGTATCCGCGGGGTCACGGACGCAGTATCGCTCCTCGGGGTTGACCGGTGGCAACGACCGTGCTGCCGCCGGATGCCGCGGGAACGGCGAACACGCGCAGGAAGAGCTGGGCGAGCGGGCCGATCGCCACCGCGTACAGGAGGGTGCCGACCCCCACGGTGCCGCCCAGCGCGAAGCCGGTCGCCACGACCGTGAGCTCGATGCCCGTGCGCACCAGGCGGATCGAGACGCCCGTGAGCTGGTGGAGCCCCGTCATCAGGCCGTCGCGCGGGCCCGGGCCGAAACGCGCCGCGATGTACAGGCCGGTCGCCGCGCCGTTCAGGACGATCCCCGCCGCCAGCAGGCCGACCCGGAGCACCCAGCCGTGCGCGTCGGGCACCAGGGCCAGCGTGGCGTCCATCGCCATGCCGATGACCAGCACGTTGGAGATCGTGCCGAGGCCCGGCCGCTGCCGCAGCGGGATCCACGCGAGCAGCACCGCGGCGCCCACGAGGGTCAGCACGACGCCGATGGACAGACCGGTCCGCTCGGCGAGGCCTTGGTGCAGGACGTTCCACGGCTCCAGTCCGAGGCCCGACCTGACGAGCAGCGCCGAACTCGCGCCGTACAGAGCGAGACCGACGTAGAGCTGCGTCAGACGCCGGGCGAGCCGCCGCTGCGTGGACATGAAGTGCCCCCCTGGTGGTAGTGGACTGATGCATGACACCCTGTGGCTTGGATGGAGAGCCCATCCATGGCCAATCCGGGGAAGGTGGACTGATTCTCATGGCGCAGTGGACCTCGGCCGTGGGTGCGGCTCAGCTCGCGCGGCTGCTCAACTCCCAGCAGGACCGCCCGGCAGGGCCCGGCACACGCCGGCCGCCCGCCTACCGCGCGCTCGCCGACGGCATCCGCCTGCTGGTGCTCGAAGGGCGGGTCCCGGTGGCCGCCCGGCTGCCCGCCGAGCGGGAACTCGCGCTCTCCCTGTCCGTCAGCCGTACGACGGTCGCCGCCGCGTACGAGGCGCTGCGCAGCGAGGGGTTCCTGGAGTCCCGGCGCGGGGCGGGCAGTTGGACCGCCGTGCCGGCCGGGAACCCGCTGCCGGCGCGCGGGCTGGAACCCCTGCCGCCGGAGGCCCTCGGCTCGATGATCGACCTGGGCTGTGCCGCGCTTCCGGCCCCGGAGCCGTGGCTCACCCGGGCCGTGCAGGGCGCGCTGGAGGAACTCCCGCCCTACGCGCACACGCACGGCGACTATCCCGCCGGGCTGCCCGCGCTGCGGTCCATGATCGCCGAGCGCTACACCGCGCGCGGGATCCCGACCATGCCCGAGCAGATCATGGTGACGACCGGGGCGATGGGCGCGATCGACGCGATCTGCCACCTCTTCGCCGGGCGGGGCGAGCGCATCGCCGTCGAGTCGCCCTCGTACGCCAACATCCTTCAGCTGATGCGGGAGGCCGGGGCCCGGCTCGTACCCGTCGCGATGGCCGAGGGGCTCGCGGGCTGGGACATGGACCGCTGGCGCCAGGTCCTGCGGGACGCCGCGCCCCGGATCGCCTACGTCGTCGCCGACTTCCACAACCCGACCGGTGCGCTCGCCGACGAGGACCAGCGGCGGCGGCTGGTCGACGCGGCCAGGTCCGCGGGAACCGTGCTGATCGCCGACGAGACGATGAGCGAACTGTGGCTCGACCCGGACGTGCGGATGCCGCGGGCGGTGTGCGCCTTCGATCCCGCCGGGTCGACGGTGATCACGGTGGGGTCGGCGAGCAAGGCCTTCTGGGCCGGGATGCGCATCGGGTGGGTGCGGGCCGCGCCGGACGTGATCCGCAGCCTGGTCGCGGCGCGGGCGTACGCGGATCTCGGTACGCCGGTGCTGGAGCAGCTGGCCGTGAACTGGCTGTTCGGCACGGGGGGCTGGGAGCAGGCCGTGGAGGTGCGGCGGGAGCAGGCACGGGAGAACCGGGACGAGATCGTAGCGGCGGTGCGGCGGGAGTTGCCCGCCTGGGAGTTCGAGGTGCCTCGGGGCGGCCTGACGCTGTGGGTGCGGACCGGCGGTCTGTCCGGATCGCGGCTCGCGGAGGCGGGGGAGCGCGTGGGCGTGCGGGTGCCGTCCGGGCCGCGGTTCGGGGTGGACGGGGCGTTCGAGGGGTATGTGCGGTTGCCGTTCACCGTGGGGGGTGCGGTGGCCGAGGAGGCGGCCGTGCGGCTGGCTGCGGCGGCGCGGATCGTGGAGGACGGGGGTGTGGGGGCCGGCGAGTCGCCGCGGACGTTCGTGGCGTAGGGCCGATCCCCGCTAGGGCGTCTTCGTGGATTTGGTCAGTACGGGGACCGGCTTTCGTTCCGCCGGTTCCCCCGGTTCCGTCAGTGCCGGTACGGGCTCGGATTCCGCCGGCTCCGCTTCCGCCGGCTCCGGTTCGATCAGCTCCGGTTCCCCCTGCGACGGATCCGGGTCGGGCACCGTCTCCCCGTCCGCCGGTGTCGTGCGGGGCGGCAGGAGGTCCAGCACCGCCTGGCAGAGGGCGTCGGACGTCGCGTCGTCGTAGGGGTTGGGTGTGGCCGGTACCTGGAGGCGGTGGACCGGGCCCGTGCCCAGGCGGGCGTAGCCGCGGCCCGGCGGGACCTGGTCGACGGGCGTGGTGTGCGGGGGCGCGCCCAGGACGGACTCGATCTGGGCGGCCGTCGCCCGGCCGAGGACCACGCGCGCGCGGGTGTGCTGCCGTACGGCGTCGGTGAGGGTGTCGGCGCAGTCAAGCTGGTCGGCCACCACCACCGTCACGTTCGCCGGGCGGCCGTGCCGCAGGGGGATCTGGAGGAGGGACTGGGGATCCTCGCGGTCGTCGGCGGCGGCCAGGTGGGTGAAGGCCGTCGGGCGGTCCAGGAGGATCCACAGGGGGCGCTTGGTGTCGTCGGGCGGCGGGTGCCCCGCCTGGTGGGCGCGGTTGGCGGCGATGAGGCGGCGCTCGGTCTCGGTCGCGGCCCACTCCAGGCTGGCCAGCGCCCCGGTGAGCCCGCACTCGACGGCCAGGACGCCGTCCCGGCCGGTCAGGCAGGCGTATTCGCCGGTGCCGCCGCCGTCGACGATCACCACGTCGCCGTGCTGGAGGGCCTGGAGGGCGATGGACCGCAGCAGGGTCGAGGTGCCGCTGCCGGGCTGGCCGAGGGCGAGCAGATGGGGCTCGGTCGAACGCAGGCCAGTGCGCCAGACGACCGGGGGCACGTCCCGCTGCTGCGTGCCGTAGGTGAGGGGGAGCGTGCGCCGGACCTCGGTCGGGTCGGTGAAGCCGAGGACCGTCTCGCCGGGGGTGGTGACGAAACGCTGGGCGGCGATGTCGACGGGCAGCGGCACGAGCACGCTGACCGTCAACTGATTGCCCTCCTCGTCCCACGTGAAGTGGTATTCGCGGCCCCGGCCCGACTTGGCGGCGAGCAGGTGCTCGATCCGGGTGCGGGCCTCGGCCTCGCCGTCGGTGAAGTACGCCGGGTAGCGGACCACCAGGTGCGAGATCCGGCCGGCGCCGTCGAACGCGTAGGTGGGGAAGGCCTTGTCCCACGCACCGCCGTGGGCGTACAGCGGCTCGGGGTCCTCGGCGGCGGAGAAGTACGGCACCAGGGCCTCGTAGAGCGCCTTGAGGCGTTCTGTCTGCGACTCGTCAGGCCCGTCGGATGCCGCCGGGGCGCGGTCCCGGCCTTTCCAGGCCGCCGTCGCCATCAGGGTGACGGCGGCGCACAGCGGTCCGTACGGCAGCAGCGCCACGACCAGGAGCACGGAGGCGACCAGGAACAGCAGCGCCCCCCGTCTCTCCTTGGGGGTCTCCGTCCATCTGCGCCGCCCGGCCGCTGCCAGTCGGCGCAGACCGCGCATGATCGTGATCAGCGGGTGGAGGACGTCGGTGGCGCTGTCGGCGGCCGTCCGGGCCAGCTCCCGGCTCCGGGCGAGCTGTGCGCTGCCGTTGCTCAGAATGCGGGGGAGGGGGCGCCGGGCCACTGCTGCCTCCAGGGAGTGCGTACGGGCGGGATGCGTACCGGGAGCGGGGCCGTCAGAACTTGATTCCGCCGAGGAGGCTCGCCAGGCTCTCGCCGCCCGCCTTGATGCTCGGGGCGATGGCCGTGCTCGCCAGGTAGAAGCCGAACAACATCGCCACCACCGCGTGCGACGCCTTCAGGCCGTCCTTGCGGAAGAAGATGAAGACGACGATGCCGAGCAGGACCACGCCTGAGATGGAGAGGATCATTTGAGTTCTCCTGATTCGCGGGGACAGTCACCCTGAGTACTTCCAGGCTCACAGGATGTATCCATACGATAAAAGGTGCAACTGGGTGAAATTCGGACTATTTCCCCCGGTTGACGGAGTGGTCCCCGGCCCGGTCACGCTGGGCTGTCGCGCTCGGTGAGGTCTGTGGTGATCTTTACCTCGGGCACATCGGGTCATGTGCCGCGCGAGCCAGTACTCTGGCGATTCACTCGTACGGCTGCACCGCTCGCAGGCGTACGCACCCGACGAGACGTGCGAGAGGCGGTCCGGCCGATGATCGAAGTCCCCGACCCCGAGGTCGTGGAGCTGGCGACCAAGATCTTCGATCTGGCCCGGCGGGGACAGACGGAGGCGCTCGTGGCGTACGTCGACGCGGGTGTCCCGGCCAACCTCACCAACGACCGCGGTGACTCGCTCGTGATGCTCGCCGCCTACCACGGCCACTGCGAGGCGGTACGCGCGCTGCTCGCCCGCGGCGCCGAGGCCGACCGGGTGAACGACCGAGGCCAGACCCCGCTCGCGGGGGCGGCCTTCAAGGGCGAGACGGACGTCGTCAGGGCCCTCCTGGAGGGCGGCGCCGACCCGTCCGCAGGTACCCCCTCGGCGGTCGACACCGCCCGGATGTTCGGCCGGACGGAATTGCTCGAACTGTTCGGCGAGCGCTGAGCCGACCAGTCTGACCTGGAACGACGACGAAAACGGGGGAGGCGGTACAGGGCCGCCGAAATTTCGGTCGCGGCAGATGGAACTGCCGAGTCATCATGACGACGTGGTTCACGGACGTGATGGCTGGGCAGATGTTGCCGCACCGCGCGGACCGTGACCCGGTCCGCAAGGGCCACCGACGAGAGGCAGAGGAAGATGGTCTACAGCAAGCAGGAAACGGCGGGCACTCCGACGTGTTGTCGCGCGGCCAGGTAGTACACGTCCCCGGTTGCGTCGACGCTTGATGTGAGGCTGTTTCCCATGTTCGAACCGGTCATAGCGCCCAGCGGTACGCTGCTCGGCCTGCTCCAGCGGGGCCGCGGCGACGGCACACTGCACGCGCTCACCGCCCCGCGCCCCGAGGCGCTCGAGGCGCTGAACCACTGCGTGCTGCGCGATCCTCGCCACGACTGGCAGGTGGAGAACCGCTCCCTCTACTACGCCCGGCTCTTCCTCGACCTGAACGGCGAACTGGACGAGATCGAGGCCCACCTCTTCGGTGCCGAGGACGTCCTCGACGCCGACGAGTCACGCACCGGGCTCGCCCTCGCCGTCCTCGGGCACCTCGCCTCCTACGGCAGGCGGGACGCGCTCGAACTGCTGCGCAGATACGCCGCCCACGGCTCCAACTGGGCCTGGGCCCTCGACGAACTGGCCCTCAGGGACGACGACGCGGGCCTGCGGGCCCTCGCCGCACCCGTCCTCGCGCGGTTCCCGGCCGATCCGGAGGGCGACGCCGAACTGGCCGTGACCGTCCGGGACGCCTTCGAACCCCGGCCGTGGCGCCTGTGGGCCGAGGATCCGCGCGAATCCATCGCCACACGCGTGCGTGCCGCCCACGAGACGGGCTGTTTCGATCGCTGGCAGCGGCAGATGCGGCCGGCCGGCCCCCGCCCCGGGTGGAGTGTGCAGGCCGTCTTCGAATGGGCCCAGCAAGGCCTCGAACGGGGCGCCGCACTGCATGTCCCGGCCGCCCGCTGTCTCACCGCCGTGGCCGGGCCCGAAGACCGGGCCGAGATCATCCAGGCGGCGAAGGACGGCGGCGACGGAGCCCGGTGCACCGCCCTGCGCTATCTCGCCGACGGCAACGATCCCGACGCCTTCGGCCTGATCGAGAGCGCCGTGGCCACCGGCTCGACGGTCGTCGCCGACGCCGCCGTCGACGCCTTCGAACGCATGCGCTCGCTCGCCGCCGTGCACCAGGCGCGCGGCTGGGCCCGTCGGCCGGACGCGCTGGGCGCCGCCGCCGGACGCGTCCTCGCCTGCCGGGGCGGGGCGCAGGACCGCGACCTGGTCCTCACGGCGCTGCGCGAAGCCGTACGGGGCGACGGCCCCGACGCACCGACCCTGTGGACCCTGGTCGACGGCACCGGACGGCTCGGCATCGCCTGCGCCGCACCCGTGCTCCGCCACATCTACCGCGAGACCGCCTCCTCCCATCTGCGCGGCCGGGCCGCCCGTGCCCTCGCCGCCACCGACCCCTCCTTCGCCACCGGCTTCGCCGTCGAGTGCTTGTGGGACTGCGAGGAGACCACCCGGGAGATCGCCGCCCGGCACGCCGAGACCGGAGACGCCCGCGTCGTCGAGCGACTGCGCCGGCTCGCCGCCGACCCGGCCGAGGAAGCCGAGGTCCAGACGGCCGTCCGCAGCCGGATCGGTCCCGAGGAGACCGCTGTGTGACCGCCTCCCGGTGAGCGCGTGACACCCCTTTTGTGCAAGAACGCCAGGGCGGAATCAGGCCGCCCGGGTGAACGCCGGATGACCCGCGGGTCAGGGGCGCATGGACGCGGCCTGACCTGCGCGGGTGCGCCTCAGAACGCTCATGGGACGTTCCCCGCCTGGAAAGATCCACGTTGACGCGGCCACGTCCGGCACGGCGACAACACCGGTATGCGTGTCGTCATCGTGACCGAATCCTTTCCCCCCGATGTGAACGGCGTGGCCCACTGCGCGCTCCAGACCGCCCGGCACCTCGTCGATCGCGGTCACGCCCCCGTCGTCGTCGCCCCGGCCCCCGCGCCCGGAAGCAAGCCCGACGCCGACGCGCCGTGCCCCGTCGTCCACATCCCCTCCCTCCCGCTCCCCGGCTACCCCCAGGTCCGCGTCGCCCTCCCCAGCCGCCGCCTGGCCGCCACCCTCGTCGAGCACCGCGCCGATGTCGTCCACCTCGCCAGCCCCTTCGTCCTCGGCGTGCGCGGCATGGCCGGCGCCGCCCGCCTCGGCGTCCCCGCCGTCGCCGTCTACCAGACCGACCTGGCGGGCTACGCCCGTACGTACATGGGTGCCGGGGAAGCCGCCGCCTGGCGGCGCATCCGCTCCGTGCACGGCGCCGCCGACCTCACCCTCGCCCCGTCCAGCGCGGCCCTGCGCGACCTCACGGCGCACGGAGTGCCCCGAGTCGGGCTGTGGCCGCGCGGCGTCGACACCGAACGTTTCCGGCCCGACCGCCGCGACGAGGCCCTGCGTCGCGAACTCGCCCCGAACGGTGAGCTGATCGTCGGCTACGTCGGCCGGCTCGCCCCCGAGAAGCAGGTCGAACTCCTCGCCGGGGCCTGCGGCCTGGAGGGCGTCCGGGTCGTGGTCGTCGGCGACGGCCCGAGCCGGCCCGGCCTGGAACAGGCGCTGCCCGGCGCGGTCTTCCTCGGCCGCCGTACCGGTGACGAGCTGGCCCGGGTCTTCGCCTCGCTGGACGCCTTCGTGCACACGGGCCCCTTCGAGACGTTCTGCCAGACGGTGCAGGAGGCCATGGCCAGCGGCCTGCCGGTCGTGGCACCCGCCGCGGGCGGGCCGCTGGACCTGGTCGCCCACGGGCGCACGGGCCTGCTGGTGCCGCCGCGCGACGTGAGTGCCGTACGGGACGCGGTACGGGCCCTGGCCGCCGACGCCGGACTGCGGGCCGCATTCGGCGCCGCAGGGCGCGCCACCGTGGAGGGCCGCACCTGGGCGGCCGTCGGGGACCAGCTGATCGGGCACTACGCGCACGTGCTCGCCGGGCGCAGGACGGCGGTGGCGGCATGAGCGCCTCGCGTCCGGGTGACGGCAGCCGCAGCCGTCAGTCGCTTCGGATCGTGCGGCTCGCCAACTTCGTCGCGCCCGCGTCCGGCGGTCTGCGCACCGCCCTGCGCGAACTCGGCAAGGGCTTCAAGGCGGCGGGGCACGAACCCGTCCTCGTGGTCCCCGGCGAGCGGATGAGCGACCGGGAGACCGAGCAGGGCCGGGTGATCACGCTCCCCGGGCCGCTGCTGCCCGGCACTGGCGGCTACCGCGTGCTCACCGACAAGCGGAGGGTGGCCCGGCTCCTGGAGCAACTCGCGCCGGACCGGCTGGAGGTGTCCGACCGTACGACCCTCAGGTGGACCGGCAAGTGGGCGCGGCGCGCCCGGATCCCGGCCGTGATGGTCTCCCACGAGACCGCCGACGGGGTGCTGCGCACCTGGGGTCTGTCCGAGGGGGCCGCCCGGCGTGCCGCCGACGCCCTCAACGTCCGTACGGCCCACACGTACGCGCGCGTGGTGTGCACCACCGAGTTCGCCGAGCGGGAGTTCGTGCGGATCGGGGCACGCAACGTCGTCCGCGCTCCGCTGGGCGTCGACCTGGCGCAGCGGCACCCCGCGCTGCGTGACCCGGAGCTGCGGGCACGGCACGCGCGCGTGGACGAGACGCTGCTGGTGATGTGCTCGCGGCTGTCCGTGGAGAAGCGGCCCGGCACGGCGCTGGACGCCCTGGAGTCGCTGCGGCGGCGCGGGCGCCGGGCGGTGCTGGTGGTGGCCGGGGACGGGCCGCTGCGCGGCCGGCTCGAACAGCGGGCGCGTGAGAGCGGCCTGCCGGTCACCTTCCTCGGGCACGTCTTTGACCGCGGGCTGCTCGGCGCGCTCCAGGCGTCGGCCGACGTGGCCCTGGCGCCGGGACCCGCCGAGACGTTCGGGCTCGCCGCGCTGGAGGCCATGGCGTGCGGCACGCCCGTGGTGGCGAGCGCGTCGTCCGCGCTGTCGGAGGTGATCGGCTCCGCCGGGGCCGTCGCGGGGGACCACGGTGAGGCCTTCGCGGACGCCGTGGACCTGCTGCTGGAACGCCGGGAGACGGACCGGCGCGAGCGGGCACGCGCGCGTGCGGAGTGCTTCGGGTGGGACGCGGCGGTCGACGCGTTCCTCGCCGCGCATGACGCGGCTGTCCCTGTGCGTCCGGTTCCGCCCTTCGTGCCCGGGGGCGTGGCATGAGACCCCCGCGGTTCGAGGGGCCTGTGAGGTTCGTGGCCCTGGGGGACTCGCTCACCGAGGGCGTGGGGGATCCCGTCGGCGACGGGGCGTGGCGCGGCTGGGCCGCGCTGCTCGCGGACGGGCTCGCCGAGGAGCCGGTCGGGTTCACCAACCTCGCGGTGAGCGGATCGCAGACCCGGGACGTCCTGGAGCGGCAGATGTCCGCCGCGCTGGAGCTGAAGCCCCACCTCGTGTCCGTCGTCATCGGCGTCAACGACACCCTGCGCTGCACCTTCGACATCCAGGCCGTGGCCGCCCGGCTCGACGAGGTGTACGCGGCCTGCACCGAGCAGGGCGCGGTCCTGCTCACGGCCTGTCTGCCCGATCCGGGCGCGATGCTCGGTCTGCCGGGTGCCCTCGCCAACCCGCTGGCCCGGCGGCAGCGAGCCGTGAACACGGTGGTGCACGCCCTGTCCGAGCGGTACGACGCGCTGCACCTGCACGCCTGCGAGGGCGACTGGATCACCGACCGTGCCCTGTGGAGCGCGGACCGGCTGCACCCCGGAGAACGCGGGCACCGGCAACTCGCCCTGCGCTTCCACGCGCTGCTCGCGGAACACGGCCTCGCGACGGGACCCGCGCCCTCGCCCGAGCCCGAGTTCCCCGCCCCGACCAGGGCGGCGAGCCTGCGGTGGCTGGCCACGGCGGGCACCGGCTGGGTGGCCCGCCGGTGCACCGACCTGCTGCCCCAGCTCCTGACCCTCGCCGCCGACGAACTCCGGCACCGCGCCAGCGGCACGAGCGCCCGGCTCGATCTGCGGGCCTCCGCGGCCGTGTCCGCCGCGCTGGCCGCCCTGTCGGTGGCGGACCAGCCGGAGGCGGCCTGACAGGTTCGGTGGCGGACCAGCCGGACCCGGCCTGACGGCGCGGAGGCGATACGGCGTGGGTCCGCCGTTTCAGCGGCGCCGTACGGCCGTGAAGCGGACCGGCGTGCCCGGAACGGCCTGGGCGGCGGCCGGCAGGTCGGCGGCGCGGACCACCGCGATCACCGGGTAGCCCCCGGTGGTCGGGTGGTCGGCGAGGAACACCACCGGCCTGCCGTCGGGCGGGACCTGGACCGCGCCCAGCACCATGCCCTCGCTGGGAAGTTCCCCGAGTCGGGCCCGCTCCAGGGCGGCCCCCTCCGTGCGCAGCCCGATGCGGTTGCTCGCGGGGGACACCCGGTAGGGACGTGAGACGAAGGTCCGTACGGCCTCCGGCGTGAACCAGCCGTCGCGCGGTCCGAGTGTCACCCGCAGGACCAGCTCGGCCGGTGGCGCAGGCTGCGGGGCGACGTCCACGTGCGCGTGCATGCCCGTCGGCCGGCCCAGGGGCAGCACCGTGCCGTCCGTCAGAGGGGGCGGCCCGAGCCCCGACAGCAGGTCGGTCGAGCGGCTGCCGAGCACCGGCTCGACGGCGATGCCCCCGCAGACGCCCACGTAGCTGCGCAGGCCCGACACAGCGGGCCCGACGTCGAGCAGCGCCCCGGCGGGCACGCGCACCGGCGCACCCCAGGCGACGGGCCGTCCGTCCATCGTGACCCGGCAGGGCGCGCCCGCCACGGCCACGGTGACGGTGGAACGGGGGCGTACGGTGCAGCCGTTGACGGTCGTCTCCAGCACGGCCGCCGTGGGCGGGTTGCCCGTCAGCCGGTTGACGAGGTCCGCCGCGGGCCGGTCCAGCGCCCCGGAGCGTGGCACCCCGAGGTGGGCGTGCCCGGGGCGCCCCAGGTCCTGCACGGTGGTCAGGGCGCCGGCCCGGACGACGGCGAGCGCGCGGTCGGTCACGGGTGCCCCACCGGTTCGACGGGGACGAACCGCACGCGCGTGCCCGGCGACAACAGCGCGGCCGGCACGCGCGCGTGGTCCCACAGGACGACGTCCGTCGTGCCGATCAGCTGCCAGCCGCCCGGCGACGAGCGCGGGTACACGCCCGTGTACGGGCCCGCCAGCGCCACCGAACCGGCCGGCACGGCCGTGCGCGGGGTGGCC
Source organism: Streptomyces sp. NPDC007991 (assembly GCF_042958445.1). Taxonomy (NCBI): domain Bacteria; kingdom Bacillati; phylum Actinomycetota; class Actinomycetes; order Kitasatosporales; family Streptomycetaceae; genus Streptomyces; species Streptomyces sp. NPDC007991. The sequence continues at coordinate 36,101 of NZ_JBIBJD010000017.1, read as the reverse complement.
CGGCGCGGGACGTCGTAGCGCGGCGGCAGGCCGGTGAGGTAGCCGAAGCCGGGGGCGAAGCCGCAGAAGGCGACCCGGAACTCCGTCCCCGAGTGGAGGCGGGCGACCTCCCGCTCCGGCACGCCCCAGTGCGCGGCGACGTCGGCCAGGTCCGGGCCGTCGTAGCGCACAGGGATCTCGACCACGGCACGCGCGCGTGGGGGAGTGGGCGGCAGTTTGGCGGCGGTCAGTTCGGCGGCCACCCGGGCGGGGGCGTCGAGGCCGTCGAGGAGGACCGTGCGGGCCGCGGGCACGATCTCGCGGGCCGACAGCGCGCCCTCCGCGCGGCGGCGCAGCAGCTCGGCGTGCAGGGCCTGGGCTTCCTCACCCGAGGAGACCTCGACGAGCAGGGCGTCCTCGCCGACCGGCAGGACCTTCATGCGAAGGCCTCCACGCGCACGCCCGACGACTCCAGCAGCTCCCGCACCCGGCGGGCCAGCTCCACCGCGCCGGGCGTGTCACCGTGCAGGCACAGGGACCGCGCGCGTACCTCGATCCGGGTACCCGAGTGGGAGACGACCTCGCCGGAGCGGGCCAGGCCGAGCGAGCGTTCCACGACGGTGTCGGGGTCGGTGACCACGGCGCCCTCCAGGGTGCGCGGCACGAGCGTGCCCGCGTCGGTGTACGCCCGGTCCGCGAACGCCTCGGTGACGATGGGCAGTCCGGCCTTCCCGGCCAGCTCCAGCAGGCGTGAGCCGGGCAGGCCCAGCACCGGCAACGAGGCGTCCGCGAGGAGCACACCGTCGACGACCGCGCCGGCCTGCTCCTCGTCGTGCACGACCCGGTTGTAGAGCGCGCCGTGCGGTTTCACGTAGGCCACACGAGCACCCGCCGCGCGGGCGAAGACCTCCAGAGCGCCGATCTGGTAGGCCACCTCCGCCGCCAGCTCGGCGGGCGGCACGTCCATCGCGCGCCGCCCGAACCCGGCCAGGTCCCGGTAGGACACCTGGGCGCCGATCCGGACGCCGCGCTCGGCCGCCAGCTCGCACACCCGGCGCATGGTGGCCGCGTCCCCGGCGTGGAAGCCGCACGCCACGTTGGCGCTGGTGACGACCGACAGCAGCCGTTCGTCGTCGGTGAGCCGCCAGCGGCCGAAGCCCTCGCCGAGGTCGGCGTTGAGGTCGATGGAGGTCATGGCGAGTCGGTCTCCTGTCAGGCCACGCGGTACTGCTCGTCGCGGGCGTCGGTGAGGAACATCTGCCCGGGGGCGTGGGTGAGGGCGAACGGCGGGCGGGAGGCCATCACGGCCGCCTGCGGGGTCACACCGCAGGCCCAGAACACCGGAATGTCGTCCGGCTCGGCGGCCACCGGGTCGCCGAAGTCGGGGCGGCCGAGGTCGTCGATCCCGAGCCCCGAGGGATCGCCGCAGTGTACGGGGCTGCCGTGCACCGCCGGCAGCAGACTGCTCTCCCGGATCGCCGCCGCCAGATGCGGGGGCGGCACCGGCCGCATGGACACCACCAGCGGCCCGTGCAGCCGCCCCGCCGGACGGCACTGCCGGCTGGTGACGTACATCGGGACGTTGCGGCCCTGCTCGACGTGGCGGATCGGCACGCCCGCCTCGCTCAGCGCCCACTCGAAGGTGAAGCTGCACCCGATCAGGAACGACACCAGGTCGTCCCGCCAGTACGCGCGCACGTCCGTCGGTTCGTCCACCAGCTCGCCGTCCCGCCACACCCGGTAGCGCGGCAGGTCGGTGCGCAGGTCCGCGCCCTGCGCGAGCACCGTGGTCCAGGCTCCCGCGTCGGTGACGTCGAGGACGGGGCACGGCTTGGGATTGCGCTGGCAGAACAGCAGCATGTCGTAGGCCCAGTCGGCGGGCACCGAGATCAGATTGACCTGGGTGTGGCCCGCGGCGACCCCGGCCGTGGGGCCCGTGAGACCCTCCCGGAAGCGGGCGCGGGCCGTTTTCGGGCTCCACGCGCGCGCGTGCTCGTCGACGAGGACGACAGGGCGGTCCCCGGTGTCGGTGCCCGTGCGGTTCATGTGAGCTCCTTCCCACGCGTCTCCGGCAGCCCGAGCAGGGCCAGAGCCGCGATGCCGTAGCCGATCGCCCCGAAGACCAGCGCGCCGCCCACGCCCCAGCTGTCGGCGAGGAACCCGACCGTCGTCGGGAAGACGGCACCCACCGCGCGCCCGGTGTTGTACGTGAAGCCCTGCCCCGTGCCGCGCACCGCCGTCGGGTACAGCTCGCTCAGGTAGGAGCCGAAGCCGCTGAAGATCGCCGACATGCAGAACCCGAGCGGGAAACCGAGCACCAGGAGCAGGGTGTTGGCGCCGCTCGGGATGTTCGCGTACGCCAGGATGCAGATCGCCGAGAGCAGGGCGAAGAGCCAGATGTTGCGCCGCCGGCCCAGCTTGTCGGTGAGGTAACCGCCCGTCAGATAGCCGATGAAGGCGCCCGATATCAGGAACGTCAGATAGCCGCCGGTGCCGACGACCGACAGGTCGCGCTCGGACTTGAGGTAGGTCGGCACCCAGGTGGCCAGTGTGTAGTAGCCGCCCTGGACGCCGGTCGAGAGCAGCCCGGCGAAGATCGTCGTCCGCAGCAGGCCGGGCTTGAAGATCGCTGTGAACGAGCCCTTCTCCGTGCTCTTTTCACGAGCGGCGGCGGCCTCGGGCGCGTCGTGCACACTGCGCCGCACCCAGATGACGAGCAGCGCGGGCAGCGCCCCGGTCCAGAACATGATGCGCCAGGCCAGGTCGTCACCGGCCACCGAGAAGACCACGGTGTAGACGATCGCCGCGAGGCCCCAGCCCACGGCCCAGGAGCTCTGGATGGCGCCGAGGGTGCGCCCCCGGTGCCTGGCGCTCGCGTACTCGGCGACGAGGATCGCGCCGACCGCCCATTCGCCTCCGAAACCGAGGCCCTGGAGGGCGCGGAAGACCAGCAGGGTCTCGTAGTTGGGCGCGAAGCCGCAGGCGACGGTGAAGACCGCGTAGGTGATCACCGTGAGCATCAGCGCCTTCACGCGGCCGATGCGGTCCGCGAGGACGCCCGCGAGGGCGCCGCCGACAGCGGAGACCACCAGGGTGACCGTCGTGAAGAGGCCGGTCTGGCCGCTGCTCAGCCCGAAGTAGGCGGAGAGCGCGACCATGCTCAGCGGCAGGGTGAAGTAGTCGTACGAGTCCAGGGCATAGCCGCCGAAGGCACCGGCGAAGGCGCGCCGGCCGCGCGGGCCCAGAGCGCGCAGCCAGCCGAACGCCCCGTCGCCGACGGTGTGTTCGGTCGCCGCGGGGGGCGTGTCGTCGGTCAGGGCCTGTTGTGGAGGAGTCGTGCTCATGGGCACCTCGAAGAGGGGGACGGAGGGTGCTTCGGACTGAGCAGTGGGGGTGCTCTGGGAGTGAGCCCGGCCGCTTCGGGAGCGAGCCGTGCCCAGCACCGTAGAGGATCGTTCAACGATTCCTCAATACCCATGTTGGTTCGTTCTGCTGATCTGCGATTGAATTCCGGCATGGCAGAGCAGCTGAGGGACCTTTCCGACGACCGGGCTCTTCTGGGGCGCACCAGCACCGCCGAGCGCGTCTCGGACATCCTCAGGAGCCGGATCGCCGAGGGCTACTTCCCGCCCGGGACCCGGCTGTCGGAGGACAGCATCGGCGGCGCGCTCGGCGTCTCCCGCAACACGCTGCGCGAGGCGTTCCGGCTGCTCACGCACGAACGCCTGCTCGTCCACGAGTTGAACCGCGGCGTGTTCGTCCGGGTCCTGACCGTCGAGGACGTCGAGGACATCTACCGCACCCGCAGGCTCGTCGAGTGCGCCGTCGTGCGAGGTCTCGGCGAGCCGCCCTACCGTCTCGACGGGCTCGCCGGTGCGGTGGAGGAGGGGCAGCAGGCGGCTCGGGAAGGTGACTGGAAAGGAGTGGGTACGGCCAACATCCACTTCCACCGGGAGCTGGTCGCCCTCGCGGCGAGCGAGCGCACCGACGAGCTGATGCGGAGCGTGTTCGCCGAACTGCGCCTCGCCTTCCACGTGGTGGACGAACCGCGGCGGTTGCACGAGCCGTACATCGCACGAAATGTCATGATTCTTGAGGCCCTTCAGGCGGGGGACCGGGACAAGGCCGAGCGCCTGCTCGCCGGTTACCTCGACGACTCGCTGAAACGGGTCGTCGAGGTGTACCGGCGACGGGTCGGCGAGGACGGCTGACCAGGCCCACCCGCGTCGTTTGGGTCGTTGTCAGACCCAGGACCTAGTCTGTGCACCGTGACTTCGCCTGCATCGACGGACAGCGTTCCGCCCCAGCTCAGCGCGGGGCCGCGCCCCGCCTTGGGGCCGGCCGCCGACGAGGGCCTGGCGCGGCGCCTGCGCGCGCTCGCCTGCACCGCGCCGCTGCACGACCTCGACGCGCGCAAGGCCAACCTCGCCGGTGAGTACTCGGTGTACGGCATGGCGGAGGTCGCCCTCGCGGCCATCGACCTCGTCACCCTCACCATGGACTTCGACACGGGCGCGGACCACGACCAGATCGTCGCCCGCCTCGTCCCGCGCATCGCCGCCCAGGCACCGGGGCGGCCCGCCGCCGAGCACGAGCGGGTGGCCCGCTGGGTCCTGGAGAACCTGATCAACGTCGGCAGCGTCGACCGCGGCTTCCGCGCGGTGTACGGCACATTCGGGGCGGACGGCACCTATGTGCGCCGTGACTACGACTTCAAGCTGATCGAGGAGGTCCCGGGCCCGGGCGGCACGGTCTACCTGCGCACCACGGACGAGGCGGTCAACGTCCTCGTCGGCGCCCTCGACACGGACGTCACCAGCGCGCAGATCGCCGCCGAGGTCAAGCTGGAGGTGCTGATCAGCCGCGGCCGGCTCGCCGACGCCCAGCTCGCGGCCGAACAGGCCCGCTACCGCACCGTGCAGTACTCGGAGACCCTGCGCCGCGCCCTGGAGGCCACCCGGCGCAATGTGCGCGCGGTGGACTGGCTCACCACCGTGCCCGACATGATCGCCGAAGCCCTGGAGCACGTGGCCGACCGCTACCGCCACGAGAACGCGATCCTCACGAACATCCGCAAGGCGCGCGACGAATCCGAGGAGCCCGAGCACAAGCGCCGCGCCGCCGAGCTCGTCGACATCGTCAAGGACTGCATCCGGCGGCACACGCAGTTGCAGTCCCGGCTGCTGGAAGCCGGACCGCTGTTCCGCGCCGAGCAGGACCGGCAGGCCTTCGCCGCACCGGCCGCCACCTCGGGGATCGACCTCTACGGGCACCTCGTCTCGCCCGTCCTGCCGCTGCCGCTGGAGCGGGCCGTGCGGGTCACGGACGCGTTCTTCGGGCACGGCACAGGGCTGCGCACGCCCGTGTCCGTCCGGGTCGGGGACCTGGTCGACATCCTGCTGACGCCGCCGGTGGAGCGGGAGCACCTGGGTGCGGAGATGCCCGAGCCGGACCTCATCGCCACACCCGACGACAGCCGGTTCAGCGAGGAGCAGATGGCGGCCGCGCAGGAGCTGCTCGACCTGCCGGCGGACGCGCCGCGCCGCTTGTCCGGGCTGCTGGCCGAGGCCCGGCGGCAGGACCCCGAGCTGCCCTATCTGGTGGCCCTGTTGGCGGTGCACGCCGCGAGTCCGCCGGTCGGTACGGCCTATCGCCAGGGCGAGCAGAAGCTGCTGTTCGCCGTGGACGACGGGACCGAGCTCGACGACCCGGAGTTCGGCGGGGCGGATCTGATCGTCGGTACCGCGCTGCTGGACGCGGCGGGGATGGCGGCGGACCGGACGGAAGCAGCATGAGTCAGTACGAGTGGCACAAGGAGTCCCGACCGTGAGCGAGCATGTCGAGTGGAGTGAGCCGGAAGCCCCGGCCCCGACGGCCCCGGCAGCCGTCACTCCCGCCGACGCCGCCGACGCGGCTCGGCTCGTGTCCTTCGGGCTGCAGCCCAAGCTCCAGCCCGCGCGCGACCAGGAGTACGCGGACCTGCTGCGGCGCTACCGGGAGGACCCGCCCTTCGCGCGGCTCGCCGACGCCGTGGCGACCGGGCTGGGGCTGATCGTGCTGGAGGTGTCCCCGCGCGCGGGCATGGCCGTGACCGCCGCCGAGGACTCGGTGTTCGCCGTCCGCATGGGCGACTACGCGCGTCGTACGTCCGCCGACGGCGGCGACCGGTTCCTGCACGGGCTCGCCCATCTCGCCGTCGCCGCCATGGCGTTCCCGCGCCCCGAGGACCTCGCCGACGACGGCTACATCGGCCGCGTCACGGTCAACGGCGTCGACGCCTTCGTCCGCCAGGCCTGCCGCCGCCTGGAGGAGCGCGCCGCCGAACAGGGCGAGAACACCGACCCGGCCACCGACGCGCCCGGCCTGGAGGCCGCCTGGCGGATCTGGGTGCGGCGCAGCTCGACCGGGGCCACCAAGGACGCGCGCCGGCTCGCCGGTTCCACCACCGGCATCGTCGCCAAGGCCGTCGCGTTCCTCACCGAATCCGGTTTCCTCCAGCGCACCGGCGACGACAACGGCGGCACGTACCGCACGACCGCCCGCTACCAGCTCCAGGTCCGCGACATGGCCGGCAGCGCCGCCCTCGCCGAGCTGCTGGAGCTGGGCGTCGTCCCGGTCACCGACGGCACACCGACCCTGCTGCCCCCCGAGGAGGGCGACGACCTGGACCTGGTCGCCGACGCCGGGCTGCCGTTCCACTCCTCCTGAACTCCCCGCCACTCCTGCCGAACCCCCACCTCACGAAGCCTTACGAGAGTCCGCCATGTACGAGCTGTCCCGGGTCCGCCTCTACTCCATCGGGCCCGCCGGTGCGCGCTACGCCGACACCGTGCTTGACCTGCGCGGCGTGGGCGAGCCCGTGCCCGACCCCGCGCCCACCCAGGCGGAGTTCTTCGAGGAGGAGCCCGTCGGCCCGCCGCGCCGGCCCGCGCCCGCGGGCGTGCTCTTCCTGGAGAACGGCGGCGGCAAGTCGGTGCTGCTCAAGCTGATCTTCTCCGTGATGCTGCCGGGGCACCGCAACACACTCGGCGGCGCCAGCTCCGGTGTACTGCGCAAGTTCCTGCTCGCCGACGACTGCGGCCATGTCGCGCTGGAGTGGCAGCACGTGCTGACCGGCGAGTGCGTCGTCGTCGGCAAGGTCAGCGAGTGGCGCGGGCGCCAGGTCTCCAACGACCCGCGCAAGTTCGCCGAGGCCTGGTACTCCTTCCGGCCCGGGCCCGGACTGAGCCTCGACAACCTCCCCGTGGCCGAGTCCACCGCCGTACGGGCGCCCGTCGAGGGCCAGTCGGGCGCGCGCGGCCGGCGTCGCACCATGAAGGGCTTCCGCGACGCCCTCATGGAGGCGGGCAAGACGTACCCGCACCTGGAGGTGCACTGGGAGGAGATCCACGACCGCTGGATCGAGCACCTCGGCGATCTCGGACTCGACCCCGAACTCTTCCGCTACCAGCGCGAGATGAACGCCGACGAGGGAGAGGCCGCCGGCCTCTTCGCGGTCAAGAAGGACGCCGACTTCACCGACCTGCTGCTGCGCGCCGTCACCGACACCCGCGACACCGACGGGCTGGCCGACTTGGTCAGCGGCTTCGGCAACAAGCTGGGCCGGCGCGCCGAGCTGATCGCCGAACGCGACTTCACCGCCGGGTCCGTCGACCTGCTCGGGCGGATCGTCGAGGCCGCCGAGGCCCGCTCCCGCGCTCGTGACGTCCACGCCGGAGCCGAGCGCCGTACCCGGACCCTGGCGCGCAGACTGTCCGCGCGCGGTGTGCGGGAGCGCGCCCGGGCCGCCGACCTGGCCCAGCGGGTCACCGCCGCCGCGTACGCCGTCACGCACGCCGAGGCGGCCCGCGAGCGCAGCGCCCTGATCTCCGCCGAACTGGCCTACCGGCACGCCTCGCTGGCCCTCGCCGCGGCCGAGAAGTCCGCCGCCGCGCAGAAGCGCGAACTCGCCGACGCCCGCACGCTGTACTCGGCGTGGCAGGCCGCCGAGGCCGTACTGCGGCACCGCGCAGCCGCCGACCGCGTCGCCCGTGTGTCCGCCGCGATCCAGGAGGCGGAGCGCGACGCCGCTCCGGCCCTGGCCGCCCGCTCCAAGGCGGCCGTGGACCTCGTACGGGCCCTGCACGCGGCCGCGGAGAACGCCGAGAACCACGCCAACGAGGAGGAGGAGCGCTCCGCCGCCCTCCAGGAGGTCAGCGACGCCGCCTACCGGGACTCCACCGCCGCCGCCACGCAGGCGCAGCGGGCCCGCAGCGAGGTCGGCCACCTCAAGCAGCGCCTCGCCGAGGTCGAGCAGGAGACCGCCGAGGCGGTACGGGCCGGCTGGCTCGACGACAGCGCGCCCGACGCCGACCCGGCCCGCGCGGCCCTCGCCGCCAGCGACGCCGAGAAGACCGCTGTCGCGGCCTGGGACACGGCACGCGAGGCCTCCCACCGGGCCACCGAGCACGCGCGCGAGGCCGCCGCCGCCGAGTCCCGCGCGGAACTGACCGCGGCCCGCGCGGCGGACGCGGCGACGGCCGCCGAGCGGTCGTACGAGGCAGAGCGCCGCACCGCCGAGGCCCTGGCGGGGGAGGAGCGGCTGGCGGAACTGCTCAGCCTGACCCCCGAGAACCGCCCGGGCATCCCGCAGCCCCGCCACGGCACGGACAGCGAGCCGGCCACCCGGCCGGCGTCCGGCGAGCAGGGGCTCAGCCCCGAGGAGCTCGACCGCTTCGCCGACGACCTGCGCGAACTGCTCGACGACGCCGTCAGCTCCGCCGAACGCCAGCTGTTCGACCTGCGTACGGCCGCCGCCGACGACTCCCGGATCCTCGGCGCGCTGGGTGACGGCGGGCTGCTGCCGCCCGGCCCGGACGTGCTGGCCACGGTCGAGTTCCTCGGCGAGCACGGCATCCCCGCCCTGCCCGGCTGGCGCTACCTCGCGCAAGCCGTCGACCCGGCCGACCACGCGCGCGTGCTGGCCGCCCGGCCCGAACTGGTCGACGGCGTGATCATCACCGACCCGGACTCCCACGCACGCGCGCGTGAGGCGCTCGGCGACGCGGCACTGCTGCCCCGTTCCGCCGTGGCGGTCGGCACGGCCGCCGCCCTGCTCGCCCCGACGCCCGCCCCGGACACCGACAGCGGTGACGTGTTCCTCGTCCCGCCGAACCCGGCCATGCACGATGAGCACGCCGCCGACGAGGAGCGGCAGGCGCTGCGCGCCCGGGCCACCGAGCGCGACGAGGAGATCCGCACACTCGCCGCCCGGCTCGGCAAGGACCGCGAACTGGCCGCCCGGCTCGCCTCCTGGCGCACCGGCTGCCCGGCCGGCCGGCTCGCCGAACTGGCGCAGACGGCACACGACACCCGCGCGTTCGCCGAGGAGTCGGAAGCCGAACTGGCCGAGGCACGCACGGTGCGGGCCGAGGCCGACGAGGCCGCCGCCGAGGCCGCGCGCGTCCGGGACGAGCGGCAGGAGGCCGCCCAGAGGGCCCGCCGCTCCGCCGACGCCCTCGCCGGTCTCGCCTTCCGGCTGCGCGAGCGGGCCGGCTGGCAGGTCAAGCTGCGCGAACTGGCCGACGAGGCGGCCGAGTCCGAGGCAGCCGCCCAGGCCTGCCTGGAGCGGGCCCGGGCCGCCGACGAGGACCGGAGGGCCGCCCAACGCGCCGCCGACGACGCCCGCCGCACCGCCCGGGCGCTGCGCGCCGAGCGCTCCGAGATCGCCGGCGCCCCCGACGACGTACCCGAGGACGACGCCCGGACCCCGAAGGCCTCCCTGCCCGCCCTGCGCGAGGCCTACAGGGCGGCGTCGCAGCTGTACGAGCAGGTCGGCGTCGGCGCCGACCTGCGGGCCGAGCAGGCCCGCGCGGAGAGCGACGAGAGCGCGGCCCGCGCGGAGCTGGACCGGCTGAGCAACAAGGTCCGCACGCGCGCGGAGCAACTCCTCGAATCCCCCGACGGCTCCGACGGACCCAGCCGCCAGGCCGCCGCCGCCCGTGCCGAGGAGCTGGTGCAGCTCCTGGAGACCCGTATGTCGAGCGCGAGCGAGCAACTCGGGCGGCTGCGCGGCGAGGCCGAACGGCACGCGCCCGAGGACGGCGAGGCCCACACCGACCTCCCCGAGGACCTCCAGCCGCGCGACGCCGAGCACGCGCAGGCCCTGCTGCGCACCGCCACGGCCGAACTCGCCTCCCACACCGAGGCGCTGCACCAGGCACGCGAGGCGCACGCCGAACTCCTCGACGCCCACCGCGCCGCCGAGGACGCGGCGAGTGGCTTCGACGAGATCGCCGCCATGCTCCGCGACCTGCTGCGGGAGCACCCCACGGACGAGGAACAGGAAGAGACCGAGCCGTACCCCGGCAGCCCGGAGGAGGCACGGCAGTCCGCCGCCGAAGCCCGCCGCTCCCTGCGCGGCTGCGCCGCCGACCTGTCCGCCGCGGAGGCCGCCGTCCGCGAGGCCAGCGACATCCTCGTCCGGCACGCCAACTCCACGCGCTACGAGCAGGTCCGCACCCCGGCACGGCAGCAGATCCGCGAACTGCCCGCCTCCGCACTGCCCGAACACGCCCAGAAGTGGGCCGACGCCTTCGCGCCCCGGCTCCGGGTCCTGACCGACGAGCTGGAGCAGCTGGAGCGCAACCGCGACTCGATCGTGGACCGCCTGCGCGGCCTCGTCGAGTCGGCCCTGGCCACCCTGCGCTCCGCCCAGCGCCTCTCCCGCCTTCCGGAGGGCCTCGGCGAGTGGTCGGGACAGGAGTTCCTGCGCATCCGCTTCGAGGAGCCAGACCAGGCCACGCTCACCGAGCGGTTGGGCGAGGTCATCGACGAGGCGACCCGCGCTGCCGTCAAGAAGAACTCCGACCTGCGGCGTGACGGCATGTCCCTGCTGCTGCGGGGCGTCGCCGCGGCCCTCCAGCCCAAGGGCGTCGCCGTCGAGATCCTCAAGCCCGACGCGGTGCTGCGCGCCGAGCGCGTCCCCGTCGGGCAGATGGGCGACGTCTTCTCCGGCGGCCAGCTCCTCACCGCCGCGATCGCCCTGTACTGCACGATGGCCGCGCTGCGCTCGAACGACCGGGGCCGCGACAAACACCGGCACGCCGGCACGCTGTTCCTGGACAACCCCATCGGCCGCGCCAACGCCACGTATCTGCTGGAGCTCCAGCGGGCGGTGTCGGACGCCCTGGGCGTCCAGCTCCTCTACACCACCGGCCTGTTCGACACCACGGCGCTCGCCGAATTCCCCCTGGTCATTCGCATGCGCAACGACGCCGACCTGAGGGCCGGCCTCAAGTACATCAGCGTCGAGGAACACCTCCGACCGGGACTGCCGCAGCAGCCCCAGGCCGGGGAGGCGGTACACAGCGAGATCACGGCGACCAGGATGTACAAACGCCCCGCGTCCACGACGCCTTAGGGGCACGGGAAACGGCGCGACCGGCCACAACGGTCGGGCTGCTGCCCGTGGTCAGACACACGTGAAACCGCTTTTTCCGCCGTCACTCACCAGCGGGCCAACTACCCGTCCACCTACGAGTGGGACAACTGCCCGGCCCCGCCCCGCCGGCGTATCCGCTCCTGCGCCCGCTCCGCCGCGCGCGCCTGCCGTCGGGCCCGGCGGCGCTCGCGGCGCAGGGCCCGGGCCGTGCTGCTCGGTACGGACACCACGCCGTTGCGCTGGTTCCAGACCTGACGCGTCACCCACACGTCGAGCGCTCCCCAGGTCGCCGCGATCGTGCTGACCACGCTGCTGATCACCATCGGGAACGCCAGCCAGGACCCGGCCAGCGTGCACAGGAAGGCCACCATGGCCTGAATCAGCGTCAGAGCGATGAGGAGCACCGACCGCACGGCGGCCGTTCGCACCGGATCCGGCAGCCGGCGCCGCCGCGCCGGCTCCTCGACCCACAGGGGCCGGTAGCGCTGCTGCTCGCGCACCGCACGGCCCACCCCCTGAGCCGGAGCCCTCGCCTCCCGAGCCGTACTGTCCGCGTCGCCAGCCCGATTGCCGCGGTCGGTCGCCTCGGCATCCTGATGCGCTGTCACATGCACCCCACCCGCCCTGGGCGCACCGCGCCGCTCCGCCGTGCCCATCACTGTGTCACTCCCCACCGCCAGCAGACTGCTCGCTCGCATCCGAAGACCCGTGCTTCCCAGTGGCTGCCCGGCTTGCGCTGTTTTACGCCGCCCGGATGCCGGATGCGGCTCCTGTTGCCGATTCCGCCCCCATTTCCCGTAGAGAAGGACGAACAACGCCCCCAAGAAGATTCCCAGAAACCGAAAAATTTCAGCCAACCGCCCAGACCGTCCACCGGCCTTGGCCCGCGCGGCCGCCCTCGGTTTCGGGGAGACAACTCCCGCAATGCCCGGACAACTCCACATGCCTCGTAGCTGGCGCGGAAGTTCACCTTCCGGACCGGCCTTCGAGTTCCCTGGGCGTCGGTAGTAGGCTCGCGCCGTTTGTTGACGCACATGTGTACCCCCGGTGGACCGGGGGCCCGAGCTGGGGGAGGCCATGCGCTTTCGCGGGAAGTCCATCCGCCGGAAGATCGTGGCGCTGCTTCTCGTGCCGCTGGTGTCCCTGACCGCGATCTGGGCCTTCGCCACGGTGCTCACGGGACGTGAGGCGGGCGACCTGTTCAACGTGTCGTCCGTGGTGGAGAAGATCGGCTATCCCATCGAGGACACCGTCCGTGTCCTCCAGGAGGAACGCCGCCAGACCCTGGTCTACCTCGCCGACCCCCGTGCCTCCGACGGGCTCGCCGCGCTCCGGCGCAGCCGGAACGCCACCGACGAAGCCGTCGGCGGCATCCGGGAGAACGCCCGGAATCCGGACGTGCGCGACGCGATGGGAGCCGACACCGACGAGCGGCTGACCGCGGTCCTGGACGCCTTCGACGGCATCGAGTCGCTGCGCCGCAGCGTCGAGGACGGCACCGTCAACCGCTCCCAGGCCCTCGACCTCTACAACCGGCTGGTCGACCCCTGTTACGTCCTGCTCGCCGACCTCCACGTCGTCGACAACGTGGAACTGGACAAGCAGTACCGCGCGCTGGTCAATCTCGCCCGCGCCCGCGAACTGCTCTCCCGCGAGGACGCCCTCCTCGGCTCCGCCCTGATCGTCGGCGAGATCTCCCGCTCCGAAGAGCGGGACATCTCCGACCTCGTGGCGCAGCGCACCCTGATGTACGACACCAGCCTCGCGCTGCTGCCCGTCTCGGAACGCGACCGCTACGAGAGCTTCTGGAAGAACGCCTCCACCGCTCCCCTGCGCGTGGCCGAGGAAGCGGCCGTCTCCTCCGCCGACGGAACACCGCGCGGCGTCACCGCCAAGAGCTGGGACAGCGCCGCCGGCAACGTGCTCGACGAACTCGGCACGCTCAACGACCAGGCCAACGACCGCTATCAGGACCGCGTCGAACCGGTGGCGATGGGCGTCATCGCCAAGGCGGTCATCGCCGGCGTGCTCGGTCTGCTCGCTCTCCTGGTCTCCCTCTTCCTCTCGGTGCGCGTCGGCCGCACCCTCATCCGCGACCTGCGGCAGCTGCGTCTGGAGGCGCACGAGGCGTCCGGAGTGCGGCTGCCCAGCGTGATGCGCCGCCTCTCGGCGGGCGAGCAGGTCGACGTCGAGACCGAGGTCCCGCGCCTGGAGTACGACAAGAACGAGATGGGCGAGGTCGGCCAGGCCCTCAACACCCTCCAGCGCGCCGCCGTCGAAGCCGCGGTCAAGCAGGCCGAGCTCCGCGCCGGCGTCTCCGAGGTCTTCGTCAACCTCGCGCGCCGCAGCCAGGTCCTGCTCCACAAGCAGCTCACCCTGCTCGACGCCATGGAGCGCCGGACCGAGGACACCGAGGAACTCGCCGACCTGTTCCGTCTCGACCACCTGACGACCCGCATGCGCCGGCACGCGGAGGGCCTCGTGATCCTCTCCGGCGCCGCACCCTCCCGGCAGTGGCGCAAGCCCGTCCAGCTCATGGACGTCGTACGCGCCGCCGTCGCCGAGGTCGAGGACTACGAGCGCATCGAGGTCCGCCGCCTTCCGCGGATCGCCGTCACCGGTCCGGCCGTCGCCGACATCACCCATCTCGTGGCGGAACTCCTGGAGAACGCCACCGTCTTCTCGCCGCCGCACACCGCCGTCCAGGTCCTGGGCGAGCGGGTCGCCAACGGCTTCACCCTGGAGATCCACGACCGAGGCCTCGGCATGGCCGCCGAAGCGCTCCTGGACGCCAACCTCCGGCTCGCCGAGACCCCGGAGTTCGAGCTGTCCGACACCGACCGGCTCGGCCTGTTCGTGGTCAGCCGTCTCGCCCAGCGACAGAACGTCCGCGTCTCCTTGCAGCCTTCCCCGTACGGCGGCACGACCGCTGTCGTCTTCATCCCGGACGCCCTGCTGACGGACGACGTCCCGGACACGAACGGCATCGGCTTCCGGCTCGACCGCCCCCAGCTGGCCAAGGAGGGCGAGCCGCAGGGCGGCCGCCGAGCCGCGCTGTCCCAGGGGCCCGCGCAGCGGCCCGGCCTGCCGGCCTCCCTCCTGGACGGACCGGTGGAGCTGGAGGCCCCCGTCGACCTGGATGCCATCGGCGACTTCCCCGGCGCGCTCGATGACGAGGACAGCGAACACGGCACCCTGTTCCGCCCCCGGCCCCTCACGCGCGCCCAGGACGAGGCCGCAGGCCGCCGCCCCGATCCGCGCCAGGCAGCCGATACCCCCAGCGCCCACGACCGGACCGCCACCGACGACGACCCGAGCGCCCCCGTCCAGTTGCCGCGCCGCCACACCCCGAAGCTGGTCAGCTCGCACGGGCGCCCGGTCACCGAGCAGCGCCCCCGGCGGGGGAAGCCGGAGGAGGAGACCACCACGGGCACCGGCCGAGCGGAGCCGGGCGGCGCCTCCCCGCTCCCTTCGCGCCGCCGGGGCGACGACTCCGTGAGCGGTGGGGTCACCGGCCGGTCCGGCCCGGAGCCCGCGTCCGCGCTTCCGGTGCGCCGCCGCACCGAAGGCTCCTCGACCGACAGCGGGCGAGGCGAGACCCAGCCGGACGCACCGCCGCCCCTGCCGGCCCGCCGCCGGGGAGCGGAGTCCGGCCGCCGTGGCATCGGCGCGGCCGGCCGGAACGACGACCGCACGACCTCACCGGCCTCGTCCGGCACCGGGCCGGAGCCGCCCACGCTCCCCACGCGGACACGCCGCGCGGAGATCGCGTCGAGCGGCCAAGACGGCTTCGATCCCCTGCCGGGCCCCGGGCCCGAGCCCGCCGGCGGGCCCGCGCGCACGGTGACCGGCTCCGGTGCCACGCCCCAGGAGACCGGCTCCACTCCCGGCACCGGACGGCGGGGGCAGGGCCCCGGGGCCGCACCGAACGAGCCTCGCTCCGGCACCGCGCCACTGCCCCGGCGCGTCCGCCAGGCCAACCTGGCACCGCAGCTGAAGCGGGGGTCCGAGCCGCGCAGGGAGGACAGAGCCGAGCCCGTCGAGCGCGACGCCGACGAAGTACGCAGCCGTATGGCCTCGCTCCAGCGGGGCTGGCAGCGCGGCCGCGAGGAGAACTCAGCGGGCGACGCCGCCCACAGCGGCACAGCACGACAAGGAACGACAGAGGGGGACGGTCGATGACCGCACCGAAGGCCACCGGCCACACCGCAGCCAACAAGGGGGAGCTGAACTGGCTCCTCGACGACCTGGTGGACCGCGTCGCGAGCATCCGCAAGGCCCTCGTGCTCTCCGGTGACGGCTTGCCGACCGGGGTGTCCAGGGACCTGACCAGGGAGGACAGCGAGCACCTGGCCGCCGTCGCCTCCGGGTTCCACAGCCTCGCCAAGGGCGTGGGACGCCACTTCGAGGCCGGAAACGTCCGACAGACGGTCGTCGAGCTCGACGACGCCTTCCTGTTCGTGACGGCCGCCGGCGACGGCAGCTGCCTCGCCGTCCTCTCGGACGCCGATTCGGACGTCGGCCAGGTCGCCTACGAGATGACGCTCCTGGTGAAGCGGGTGGGCGTGCATCTGGGTGCCGCTCCGCGCACCGATCTGCCCGCAGGCGGGTAGTGGGATGACATGAGCGCTGACGGTCAGGGAAGAAGCCACTGGTTCGACGACGAGGCCGGGCCGGTCGTCCGTCCGTACGCCATGACACGCGGCCGCACCAGCAGCCAGGGCCAGCACCGCCTGGACCTGATCGCGGTCGTGGTGACGGAACCGCACGCGGACGACCCGGAAGCGGACCACATGCTCTCTCCGGAGCATGTGGACATCGTCGAACTGTGCCGTGACGTCCCGCAGTCGGTCGCCGAACTCGCAGCGGAACTCGACCTGCCGATCGGGGTGGTACGGGTCCTCGTCGGAGATCTCGTGGACGCGGAATTCGTCCATGTGAACCGGCCCGTACCCCCTGCCGAACTGCCGGACGAGAGTATTCTGCGGGACGTGATCAACGGCCTCCGGGCGCTGTGAGCAGCGCGGAAGCGGGGTACTGACGTGACAGGCTGGCAGTTCTGGGTCGACCGGGGCGGCACTTTCACCGACATCGTCGCGCGTCGCCCGGACGGCCGGCTGCTCACGCACAAGCTGCTGTCGGACAGGCCGGCCCGCTACGCCGACGCGGCCGTCGAGGGCGTCCGCTCCCTGCTGGCCGGCTCCGCCGACCCCGTGGACGCCGTGCGCATGGGCACGACGGTCGCCACCAACGCCCTCCTGGAGCGCAAGGGCGAACGCACCCTGCTGGTCGTCACCCGCGGCTTCCGCGACGCCCTGCGCATCGCCTACCAGAACCGCCCGAGCATCTTCGCCCGCCGCATCGAACTGCCCGAGCTGCTGTACGAACGGGTCGTCGAGGTCGACGAGCGCATCGCCGCCGACGGCACCGTCCTGCGCGCGCCCGACCTGGACACCCTCGCCGGGCCCCTCCAGGAGGCGTACGACGACGGGATCCGGGCCGTCGCCGTGGTCTGCATGCACAGCCACCTCCACCCCGCCCACGAACAGGCCGTAGGGGAACTCGCCGCCGGCATCGGCTTCCCGCAGATCTCGTTGTCCAGCGAGGCCAGCCCCCTGATGAAACTCGTCCCCCGCGGGGACACCGCTGTCGTCGACGCCTATCTCTCGCCCGTCCTGCGCCGCTACGTCCGGCACGTCGCCGACGCCCTGGACGGCGTACGGCTGATGTTCATGCAGTCCAACGGCGGTCTCACCGAGGCCGGGCAGTTCCGCGGCAAGGACGCCATCCTGTCCGGGCCGGCCGGCGGCATCGTCGGCATGGCCCGCATGTCGCAGCTCGCCGGCTTCGACCGCGTCATCGGCTTCGACATGGGCGGCACCTCCACCGACGTCTCCCACTTCGCGGGCGAGTACGAACGCGTCTTCACCAGCCGGATCGCCGGTGTCCGGCTGCGCGCTCCGATGCTCGACATCCACACCGTCGCCGCCGGCGGCGGCTCGGTCCTGCACTTCGACGGCTCCCGCTACCGCGTAGGGCCTGACTCGGCGGGAGCGGATCCGGGGCCGGCCTGCTACCGCGGCGGCGGCCCGCTCGCCGTCACCGACGCCAACGTCATGCTCGGCCGCATCCAGCCCGCCCACTTCCCGAAGGTGTTCGGCGCGAACGGCGACGAGCCCCTCGACGACGCGCTCGTCCGGGACCGCTTCACCGCCCTCGCGCGCGAGATCCGCGAGCAGACCGGCGACGACCGCACCCCCGAACAGGTCGCCGAGGGCTACCTGCAGATCGCCGTCGCCAACATCGCGTCCGCCGTGAAGCGGATCTCGGTCCAGAAGGGCCATGACGTCACCCGCTACGCCCTCACCACCTTCGGCGGCGCCGGCGGCCAGCACGCCTGCCTGGTCGCCGACTCGCTCGGCATCCGCACCGTCCTCGTGCCGCCCATGGCCGGTGTCCTCTCCGCACTCGGCATCGGACTCGCCGACACCACCGCCATGCGCGAACAGTCCGTCGAGGCACCTCTGGAAGCCGCCTCCATGCCCGGCGTCCTCAAGACCGCCGAAGACCTGGAAGCCGCGGCCCGCGCCGAACTCCTCGCCGAGGACGTCCCCGAGGAGCACATCGAGATCACCCGCCGCGCGCAGCTCCGCTACGACGGCACCGACACCACCCTCACCGTCGAGCTGACCGAGCCCCGCGCCATGCGGCACGCCTTCGAAGAACGTCATCGCGCCACGTACTCCTTCACGCTCGACCGCCCGATCGTCGTCGAAGCCCTCTCCGTAGAGGCCACTGGCATCACCGAACCCCCCGATCTCTCCGCTCTCGCTCCCTACGAAGCCACCGCCGACGGCAGCCCCGCGGCGCCGCGGTCCGTCCGCCTCCACACGGGCGGAGCCTGGCGCGACGTACCCCTCCACCGCCGCGAGGACCTTCCCCCCGGCGACACCGTCACCGGACCCGCGATCATCACCGAGGCCGGCGCGACGACCGTCGTCGACGACGGCTGGCGGGCCGCGGCGACCGACGACGGGCATCTGGTCATGGAACGCGCCGCGATTACGGAGAGTTCCGAACTCGATACAAAAGTCGACCCGGTTCTGCTTGAGGTCTTCAACAACCTGTTCATGTCCATCGCGGAACAGATGGGCGCCCGTCTCGAATCCACGGCCCAGTCCGTCAACATCAAGGAGCGCCTGGACTTCTCCTGCGCGCTCTTCGACCCGGACGGAAACCTCGTGGCCAACGCCCCGCACATCCCCGTCCACCTGGGCTCGATGGGCACGAGCGTCAAGGAGGTCATCCGGCGGCGGGGCTCCGGCATGCGCCCGGGCGACACCTACGCCATCAACGACCCGTACCACGGCGGCACCCATCTGCCCGACGTCACCGTGATCACCCCGGTCTTCGACACCGCACCGTCGACCGACACGGAGGGTGACCCGGAGATCCTGTTCTACGTCGCCTCCCGCGGCCACCACGCCGAGATCGGCGGCATCGCCCCCGGCTCCATGCCCGCGAACAGCCGCACCATCGACGAGGAGGGCGTCCTCTTCGACAACTGGCTGCTCGCCGAGAACGGCCGCTTCCGCGAGGAGGAGACCCTCCGCCTCCTCACCGGGGCGCCGTACCCCTCGCGCAACCCGAAGACCAACCTCGCCGACCTGCGCGCCCAGATCGCCGCCAACCAGAAGGGCGTCGACGAGGTCGGCCGCATGATCGAGGACTTCGGTCTCGACGTCGTCCAGGCCTACATGAGGCACGTCCAGGACAACGCGGAAGAGGCCGTACGCCGGGTCATCGACGCCCTCGACGACGGCGACTACGCCTATGAGACCGATTCGGGCGCCGTCATCCGCGTCAGCGTGCGCGTGGACCGCGAGAACCGAGCCGCGACCATCGACTTCACCGGCACCTCGGCGCAACTGCCCACCAACTTCAACGCCCCCTTCTCGGTCGTCAACGCGGCCGTCCTGTACGTCTTCCGCACGCTCGTCGCCGACGACATCCCCCTCAACGACGGCTGCCTGCGACCCCTGGACATCGTCGTGCCTCCCGGTTCCCTGCTCTCACCCGAGCCGTCGGCCGCCGTCGTCGCCGGCAACGTGGAGACGTCCCAGGCCATCACCGGTGCCCTCTACGCGGCACTCGCCGTCCAGGCAGAGGGCTCCGGGACCATGAACAACATCACCTTCGGGAACGAACGCCACCAGTACTACGAGACCGTCGCCTCCGGCTCCGGCGCGGGCGACGGTTTCCCCGGCGCCCCCGTCGTCCAGACACACATGACCAACTCCCGCCTCACCGACCCCGAAGTCCTGGAGTGGCGACTGCCCGTGCGCCTCGAGGAGTTCGCGGTCCGGCGCGGCAGCGGCGGAGCCGGCCGGTGGCGCGGCGGCGACGGCGCCGTGCGTCGCATCCGGTTCCTGGAGCCCATGACCGTCTCCACACTGTCCCAGCACCGCCGCGTTCCCCCGTACGGTATGGCGGGCGGCGAGCCGGGCGCTCTCGGTGCCAACCGGGTGGAACACCCCGACGGCACCGTGACCGAACTCGGCGGCAGCGATTCCGCTGACGTCGTCACCGGCGCCGTACTCGTGATCGAAACCCCAGGCGGCGGAGGCTACGGCCCGCCGTCGCCCGACCCCCATCAAGCAGGAGAAGAGATCGATGATCTTCGGGCGTTCTGAGCGCGGCAAGCCTCCGGTCGAGCCCGTCACGCTCAAGATCCTGGTGGCCGGCGGTTTCGGCGTGGGCAAGACCACGCTGGTCGGCGCGGTCAGCGAGATCCGGCCGCTGCGCACCGAGGAGCTGCTCACCGAGGCCGGGCGGCCGATCGACGACACCAGCGGCGTGGAAGGCAAGCACACCACGACCGTGGCCATGGACTTCGGCCGCATCACGCTCCGTGAGGACCTGGTGCTGTACCTTTTCGGCACGCCCGGCCAGGAGCGGTTCTGGTTCATGTGGGACGAGCTCTCCGAGGGCGCTCTCGGAGCCATCGTGCTCGCCGACACGCGCCGCCTGGAGGACTCCTTCGCCGCCGTCGACTACTTCGAGCGGCGCTCGATACCGTTCCTCGTCGGCGTCAACTGCTTCGAGGGCGCCCCGCGCTACCCGGTCGAGGACGTGCGCCAGGCACTCGACCTCGATGACGGCGTACCGCTCATGATGTGCGACGCCCGTGACCGCGAGTCGGTCAAGGAAGCGCTCATCGGCGTCGTCCAGCACGCCATGGCGTACGCGGCCGACCGCCGCCAGACGGTGACCACCTGACGCTCGGCCGACCGGCCGGCGCGGACCGTACCCCCGCCGACAGGGGTACGGTCCACCGTCCGGGAACGACCCCGCACGCGCGCGTGGCTAGCTGTCGGCGTCCTCCTCCCAGCCGAAGCTCCTCTCCACGGCCTTGCGCCAGTTGCGGTGCTCGCGGTCCCGCACCGACGCGTCCATGGACGGTGTCCACTCGACGTCCTTCTGCCAGTGCGCCTTGAGCTCGTCCAGGTCGTTCCACACACCCGTGGCCAGACCGGCCGCGTACGCGGCGCCCAGACAGGTCGTCTCGGAGACCTTGGGCCGCACCACCGGCACGTCGAGCACGTCCGCCTGGTGCTGCATGAGGAGGTTGTTCTTCGTCATGCCGCCGTCGACCTTCAGGGTGGTGATGTGCACCCCGGAGTCCTGGTACATGGCGTCCACGACCTCGCGCGTCTGCCAGCTCGTCGCCTCCAGCACCGCGCGTGCGAGATGCGCCTTCGTGACGTACCGGGTCAGCCCGGTGACCACGCCCCGCGCGTCGGAGCGCCAGTACGGCGCGAACAGACCCGAGAACGCCGGCACGATGTACGCGCCGCCGTTGTCCTCCACGCTCGCCGCGAGGGGCTCGATCTCGTCGGCGGTACGGATGATGCCGAGCTGGTCGCGGAACCACTGGACCAGCGCGCCCGTTATGGCTATCGACCCCTCCAGACAGTAGATCGGCGCCTCGCTGCCGATCTTGTATCCCATCGTCGTCAGCAGGCCGCTCTTCGACGACACCGGGCGGTTGCCGGTGTTGAGCAGCAGGAAGCTGCCCGTGCCGTACGTGTTCTTCGCGGTGCCGACGTCGTAGCAGGCCTGGCCGAACACCGCGGCCTGCTGGTCGCCCAGCGCGGAGGCCACGGGCACGCCGGCTAGCTGGCCGACGGCGGTGCCGTACACCTCGGCGGAGGACCGGATCTCCGGCAGCATGGCTTCGGGGATGTTCATCGCCGAACAGATCGAGGAGTCCCATTGCAGGGTCTCCAGGTTCATCAGCATGGTGCGCCCCGCGTTGGTCACGTCGGTGACGTGCTGCCCGCCGTCCGTGCCGCCGGTGAGGTTCCAGATCAGCCAGGAGTCCATGGTGCCGAAGGCGATCTCGCCGCGTTCGGCCCGGGCCCGGAGGTCGGGCACGTTGTCGAGCAGCCAGGCCGCCTTGGGTCCGGAGAAGTAGGTGGCCAGCGGCAGACCCGTCTGCTCGCGGAAACGGTCCTGTCCTTCCGAGCCGCCCAGCTGGTTGCACAGCTGCGCCGTCCGCGTGTCCTGCCACACGACGGCGTTGTGCACCGGCTTCCCCGTCACGCGGTCCCACAGGAGGGTTGTCTCGCGCTGGTTGGTGATGCCCATCGCGCTCAGCTGGTCGGCGCGCAGCCCGGCTTTGGCGAGCGCACCGGCGACCACCGCCTGCACCTTGGACCAGATCTCGGTCGCGTCGTGCTCCACCCACCCGGGCTTGGGGAAGATCTGGCGGTGCTCCCGCTGGTCCACGGCGACGATGGCACCGTTCTGGTCGAAGACGATGCAGCGGCTGGAGGTGGTGCCCTGGTCGATCGCTGCTACGTACTTCTCGGAGTTGTCCGTCATGGCTACTACCTCTTGATCGCTTGGTCAGAAGGCTGTGTTGTAGATGAGGGCCCCGAGAATTCCGCCGGCCGCAGGCCCTGCCGGGGAGGCCCTGCCACGGGATCCAGGCGTACCCCCAGTCGGACGTTCCCTTGTCCGGGATCGGGAGGAACTGGCGCACGATGCGCGGCCCCGCTCAGGTGCGGGGTTGTTCGCGGAGCCGAGGGGACCACCGACCGGGAGGTCGGCCCCGACAGCGGGGCGGCGGTGTACGCGCCCGCCGTGCCGACGATCTCGCCGACGAAGATGTCCACATTGCTCATGGCGGCTCCTAGGCCGAGGCCCCGGGACGATCCGCCCCGAACCTCATGTGCGGAGTGCGTTTCCCATGGCTGCTCAGCCGAAGGCAGTGATCCCGCGCCCCGCCCGGCCGCCGTGACGAGCGTGCCGATCGCAGCCGAATCGCCCGTGGGACAAAGGCCCTTGGCGTCGACCCGCCCGCGCGCCGCATGCCGGATACGCCGAGTATGTACGGCGATGTCGGCTGACACCGGAAGTGTTCACCGGCGCCCAGGGGGCGTCAAGGTCGCCGACCGCAACGGTCGACGGCCTGGTGGCGACGGCCGGGCCTGCTGGGTCGGGTGGCCGGTTGCACGGCCCTGGCGGCGCCCGGTCGGGTCATTGTTCAGATCTGGTCGGGGGCCTGCGCGGACTCCGCTGAGCCGCGCGAGGCCATGCTGGTGGTGTCGTCCGGCCTCCGCTGGACCCCGCCGTAGGCGATCGCCCAGCCGCACCTGACTCCTTGCTTGCTAGCCACCAGCATCCACCTGACCAGGCGGTCCCTCAACCGGACGAGCAGCGCCCCGCTCCTGGCCGCCTGCCGGGCCCTGGTGGGGGCCGTGCCCAGGCGCCCGCCCCGGACGGGCCACCACCTCACGTATCGACCGAGCCCTGCCACCGGATGCCCCTAAGGGCCCCACACCGCGCCGCTGCCGACGTCGTCTCACCGCCGCGGCGGTGCTCACGTCCGGGCGAGCCCGCGCGGCCCGGCACCCAACTGGCCCCCTGCAACGCCTTCGCCGCCTTCTTCAGGGGCGCCAGGCAAGCCGCCGCATGCCGGTGGTCGGTCACACTGCCTGGCCTGCACGGCACTGTGGCGAGCGACAGCATGACCGGCCGTCCGCCCGCGCCCCAGGGAGCGTCCAGCACGGAGTCGGCCAGCGGATCGAGGCCCTCCGGTTCGGCGAGCACGAGGAAGTCGTCGCCGCCGATGTGTCCCACGCGGGTGCTCTCCGTCGCGGCCTGCCGCAGCGCACGTCCCACCGCCCGGATCAGCTCGTCGCCCGCCGCGAACCCGACCCCGTCGTTGACCTGCTTGACGTGGTCAAATGTCCAGCCAGCTCAGCGCGAACGCCCGCCCGGACGCGACCCGCCGGTCCACCTCGCCGATGATCGCGTCCGAGCCGGCAGACGCGTCAGCGGATTGAGCCCCACCGCTTCCTCCACCCGTGTCTCGGCCCATGCGCGCACGAGGTCCGCGAGCCGTACGACTCCCACGCACCGCCCGTACTCGTCCACGACGGCCACATCGTCCGACGTACGATCCCGCTCGCCGACCGCCACGACGTCCAGTACCTGCCTGAGGGCGGTGGCGTCGATGCCCACCGTCCGCGGTGGGTCACCGAGCTTGGCCGCAGGCAGGTCGGAGTAGAGGGCGTGCCCATAGAGTCCCGACATCGACAACAGGAAGCGGGACCGGTGCAGGGACCGGACCGGCACTCCGGCGGTGTCCACGAGCAGCGCCCCGGACACATCGGGTGACCCGGTCGGCAGCGCCCGCGCCTGCCCCGCGGACGCCGTGGTGGGCAGCAGTGCGGCGGACCGCACGAACTCCCGCACCGACGGTCCCGACCGTGGTGCGGCCACCTCAGCGGGGGGAGCGGGGCGGGACGAAGACGTCGGCGGCGGGCAGCCGGGCCGGCGGGGCGAACAGCTCGCCGTGTGCCAGCTGAGCCCCGGCCGCCGGCGCCGCCGCGCACTGGAGGGAGCCGCAAGGGCACCTCCCCGTCCCCGACACCGTCCGCGCAGTTCCGGAACCCCTGCCCGCGCAGCCTGGACACCGACTCCAGCAGTGCCCGCTGCGGCACTCGCGTATACGGCGGACAGACGTCGATCGTCACCTCCCAGGGAAGCCGTCCCGCCTCGCGCACGGCGCCGTGCAGCGATTCGCGCTGATGCCCACACGCGCTCCCGCGACCTGCCGGTCCCCGGCCTCGTCCAGGTCCGGGCACCACAGCTGTGCGTCCACGTCCCGGCACCACACGGGTACGCCCGGCACCGCCCCCCCCCCCATGCCGTGCCCGACACCGCTTCGAGCCGCATCCGGACCTCGCCACTCACCACACTGCGCTCACCACACCACCCTCACCGCACCGCGATCACCGCCGATCCATGCCCGAACAACCCCTGATTCGCGCTGATGCCCACACGCGCTCCCGCGACCTGCCGGTCCCCGGCCTCGCCCCGCAACTGCCAGGCCAGCTCGCACACCTGGGCTATCGCCTGCGCCGGAACCGCCTCGCCGAAGGAGGCCAGTCCGCCGCTGGCATTCACCGGTATTCGCCCGCCCAGAGCCGTCGCCCCGTCGCGCAGCAGCTTCACGCCCTCGCCCTCACCGCACAGCCCCAAGTCCTCGTACCACTGCAACTCGAGCGCCGTGGACAGGTCGTAGACCTCGGCCAGCGACAGGTCCTCCGGCCCGATCCCCGCCTCCTCGTAGGCCGCCCGCGCGATGGACACCCGGAACGTCTCGGCGGGCGGACCGACCGCCGCCGCGGAGTCCGTGGCGATGTCCGGCAGGTCCAGCACCGTGTTCGGATACCGCGGCGTCACCGTGGCCACGGACCGGATCCGCACCGGGTCGGCATGGCCGTGCCGCCGCGCGAACTCCATGCTGGAGAGCACCACCGCCGCGCCGCCGTCGGACGTCGCGCAGATGTCGAGCAGCCGCAGCGGATCGGCGACGACGGGGGAGGCGGCCACCTCCTCGGCGGTGACAGGCCGGCGGTAGCGCGCATGGGGGTTCAGCGCGCCCATCGCCGCGTTCTTCACCTTCACCTGTGCGAAGTCGCCCGGCGTATCGCCGTGCACGGCCATGCGCCTGCGGGCGTACAACCCGAAGTACACAGGGTTGGTCGCCCCGAGAATCCGGAATCGCAGCCAGTCGGGATCGTCGGGCCGGTCCCCGCCCGCAGGGCGGAAGAATCCCTTGGGAGCGGCATCGGCTCCCACTACCAGCACCACCTCCGCGAGCCCGGAGAGGATCTGGGCCCGCGCGGCGTCCATGGCCTGCGCCCCGGACGCGCACGCGGCGTACACGCTCGTGACCCGGGCCCCCTGCCAGCCCAGTGCTTTCGCGAACGTCGCTCCGGCGACATAGCCGGGATAGCCGCCACGGACGGTGTCCGCACCGATGATCGAGCCGATGTCCCGCCAGTCCAGCCCGGCGTCGGTGAGCGCCGCGCGGGCGGCTGCGACGCCGTACTCGACGAAGTTCCGTCCCCACTTGCCCCACGGGTGCATGCCAACGCCCAGCACCGCCACCTCACCTGTCATGCCTTCACCCCCGCCGGTCGCCAGTGCCATGTCGCCCAGGTCGTTTCCGCGTCCTCGTGGAGGACGCCGGGCACGACCTCCACCTCCATGCCCACCGTCAGGTCGGCGACGGTGACGCCGGGAGCCGCCTGTCCCAGCACCACGAGCCGCTCGGCCTCCAGCTCCACAGCGATCAACGCGCACGGTTCCCACGAAAGTTCCGGGTCGCTCACGTAGGGTGACGGCGGCCGATACCGACTGTCGGTGTACGACCAGACGCGGCCACGCCTCGACAGCGGGACCTCCGTCAACTCTCCGCCCGCGCAGGCCGGGTTGCGGCATTGGTGGTCCTCGCGGGGGAAGAAGACCGAGGCGCACGCCGCGCAACGCGTGCCGAGCAGCCGGAAATCCTTGCCTTCCCCGGCGAACAACCCCACGACCACCGGCGTTCGTACACGCGACACAGCGCCTCCCCGCAGACCGAATCTGACGGAACGTCAGAAGTCTGCCACGGCCTCCCGGATTTCGGCATCCCTTCCCCGGTGGGACCGTCTCCTGGTAGACGCAGAAGCCATGACACGACTCACCACCGTGGCACGCGGCCTGATCGCGGCCCTCGCCGCCGTGCTGGCAGCCACCGCTCCCACCGCCACCGCCCAGGCCGAGGCCGGGCCCCATGCGCCCAAGGACTTCGTGGCCCTGAGCAGCGTGGACCCGACGATCATCCAGGAGATGCGCTACTTCACCCCGCACAACTTCGTCGGCGAGCGCATCGACGGCTACGCCCAGCCGATCTGCGTCCTCACCCGGCCCGCCGCCCAAGCCCTCCACAGGGCCCAGACGAAGTTGCTGCGCCAGGGCTACTCACTCAAGGTGTACGACTGCTACCGGCCGCAGCGCGCCGTGGACCACTTCGTCCGCTGGGCCGAGGACCTCGACGACCAGACCATGAAGGACGAGTTCTACCCGAACGTCGACAAGACCCGGCTGTTCACCGACGGCTACATCGCCGAGAAGTCAGGCCACAGCCGCGGCTCGACCCTTGACGTCACCCTCGTAAAACTGCCGGCGAAACCGACCCGGCCGTACCGTCCCGGAGAGCCCCTCGTGCCGTGCTTCGCCCCCAAGGGCGAGCGGTTCCCCGACAACTCCGTCGACATGGGGACCGGCTTCGACTGCTTCGACACCCTCTCGCACACCCTCGACCCCCGCGTCCAGGGCGAGCAGCGCGCCAACCGGCTGCTGCTCATGAGCACCTTGGAGGGCCTCGGCTTCGTGAACCTGGCAGAGGAGTGGTGGCACTACACCTACAAGCCCGAGCCCTACCCGGACACCTACTTCGACTTCCCCGTGTCCAGGAAGTCGCTCACCAGCGCTCACTGAGCCGCCCGCCCGAGACGCCCTCTCCCTGATCGGCTACAGTCCGCCGCGTGTCCGAAACTCAGCACTCCAGTTCCAACTCCGCGCCGGACTCCCACTGTTCGAGCTGCGGCGCGCCCTACGGAGAGGGCGTCTCCGGCTGGCCCCGCACCTGCCCGGTGTGCGGCAGCGTGGCCTACCGCAATCCACTCCCGGTCGCGGTGGCCCTCCAGCCCGTGTACGACACCAAGGGCACCGCCCTGGTCGTCATCACCCGGACCGTCACTCCCGCGCGCGGGGGCACGGCCCTGCCCGGTGGCTACATCGACGACCGGGAGGACTGGCGGCACGCCGTCGTACGCGAACTCAAGGAGGAAACCGGCATCGACGCGGCCGTCCGCGACGTACGCCTCGTCGACGCGATGAGCTCGCCCGACGGACACCTGCTGCTGTTCGGCCTCCTCCCGGAACGCCCAGTCGAGGGCCTGCCGCCCTCCGCCGCCACGGACGAGACGGAGGGCTGGCACCTCCTGCGCAGGGCGGAGGAACTTGCCTTCCCCCTGCACACCGTGGCCGTACGGGCCTGGTTCGAGGGCCGCTACATCTGAGCTCGGCGCTCCCCGGCACCGCGGACGCGCACCGGGTGGGGCGGCACACTCCCGCCGTCCTCGCCCTCCCGCTCGACGACCACCCGCGAGCCCATCCACCGAGCGGTGTAGCGCTCGATCTCCGGCTCGTCCCACCCCTCGCCCCCGTCCGGTACGACCAGCCCGCCCCCGGTCCGTCCCGGGGCGGGCGCCCACACCTCCAGCTCCAGCCCGCCGTCCTCCCCGCGTACGGGAAGCACCGCACCCGCGCGTGCGAACACCGGGATCCGGGACAGCGGCGCGTCGACGAGCACCTGCGCCGGCCCCTCGTACGCCTGCTCCGTCACCGTGTCGTACCAGCGTCCCCGCGGCAGCTGCACGGCACGCCGGTCCGCGCCGGGGTCGAGCACCGGCGCCACCAGCAGGCTGTCGCCCAGCAGGAAGGCGTCCCCGCAGTCACGCAACACCCGCTCCTCCGGCGCCGCCCACCACACAGGCCGCACATAGGGCGCCCCAGTACGCCGCGCCAGATGCGCCAGCGTCATGAAGTACGGCAACAGCCGCCGCCGTTCGACGAGCGCCACGCGCGCGTGCTCC
Source organism: Streptomyces sp. NPDC007991 (assembly GCF_042958445.1). Taxonomy (NCBI): domain Bacteria; kingdom Bacillati; phylum Actinomycetota; class Actinomycetes; order Kitasatosporales; family Streptomycetaceae; genus Streptomyces; species Streptomyces sp. NPDC007991. The sequence goes on along the minus strand of NZ_JBIBJD010000017.1, from coordinate 7,697 downwards.
AGCACCTCGGCACCGAACTCCCACGGCTCCCTGCGGCCCGCACGCAGACTCGCGTGCGTACGGAACAGCGGCAGGTACGCGCCCAGCTGGAACCACCGCAGGAACAGCTCGGGCGAGGGATCACCGTCGAAGCCCCCGATGTCCGGCCCCGAGTACGGCACGCCGCACAGACCGAGCCCCATCACCAGTGCCAAGGACGCCCGCAGTCCCGGCCAGCCGGTGGCCACGTCACCCGACCACGTCCCGCCGTAGCGCTGCAGGCCGGCCCACCCGGAGCGGGAGAACAGGAACGGCCGCTCCCGGGGATCGAGTTTCCGCAGCGCTTCGAAGGCCGCCCTGGCCATGCACAGCGCGTACACGTTGTGCGCCTCGCGATGGTCGCCGCCCCGACCCTCCAAGGAGTGCCGCGCCGAACGCGGCAGCGTCGACTCCCCGAAGGCGGCGAACGACGTGGGCTCGTTCATGTCGTGCCAGAAACCCGAGAATCCCTGCGCGAGCCGCTCCTCGTAGAGACCGCCCCACCACTCACGCACGCGCGCGTGCGTGAAATCGGGAAACACCGCCTCCCCGGGCCACACGACACCGCGCACGACCCGCCCCGAGGCATCCCGCACGAACGCGTCCTCGGCCGTCCCGCCGTCGTACACCGCATTGCCGGGCAGGGCCTTCACGGCCGGGTCGACGATCGACACCAGCCGGATGCCGTCCCGCCGAAGTTCCTCGGCCAGAACAGGCAGCTTCGGAAAGCGGTCCTCGTCGACGGTGAACACCTGATGCGCGTCGAAATGGTCGATGTCCAGATGCACGGCGTCGAGCGGCAGACCGTGCTCCAGGTAACCCGCGACGATCCGCCGCACCTCCTGCTCGCTGCCGAACCCCCACCGCGCGTGGTGGTGCCCGAGCGCCCACGCGGGCGGCAGCGCGGGCGCGCCGGTCAGTGAGGCCCAGGCGAGCAGCACGCGCGCGGGAGTGCCCGCCATCACCCAGCAGCGCAGGGGACCGCCGTCCATCCGCAGCTCGCTCGTCCCCACTCGGTCATGCCCGGAACCAGCGCCCTCCTCGCCCTCCCGCAGCGTCACCGTGCCGTCCCACGAACTGTCGTGGAACACCACATGCGTACCGCCGTCGGAGACCACCATCTGCACCGGCATCGTGAGGTACAGCGGGTCGTCCCCGGGCGCGAAGGCGTGACCGGGGTCTGTGTTCCACAGCCGGTACGTTCCGTCCGGCAGCCGAGGACCCGAAGAACGACCACCGAGCCCGAAGAACCGTGCGTCGGCAGCCACCTCCGACCGCTGCATCCACCGCGCCGGGCCGCCACCGACCGGCTCCCACCACCGCGGCGGCAGATCACGGCGCAGCGTCACGCCACCGGGGGTGCGCACCTCCACCGCGCCATGCCGCGACACGACGACCGTCACCCGCTCGGCCACCACCCGCCAGCCGCCGTCCTTGTCCGGCTCCAGCACCGCCCGGGGATCCGCCTCCGGACACCGGCCGGCCAACGCGTACGACGGCTCGGGCTCCGCCCCGTCCCAGCCCCAGAAGACCGCTCCGCTCACGGCGACGAGAATCCGCAGCTCCGACCGGCTGAACCGGACGACACCGCCCCCCGGCCCCGGCTCCACCGCCTGCACGGCCCCGGGCACCCGCGCACGCTCCGCCCCCCGCGCCGGCAGCCCGGTGGCGTCGGCCCGCCGCCTGCGCCACGCTGCTCGTACGGTACGCACACCCTGCGCCGCGCCCACAGAACCCACCGCTTTCACCGAACGCACCAGGTCACGACCGTTCATGCTGCTCACCCTGCCACTGACCGCCTCACGCGCGCGTGTCGTTCAACTGCCGTTCATCCGTGCCGGGACCACATCTTCACGACACGGACTATGTGGGGCGCACCCTGGTGTCGAAGTCGATCACATGGCATTGTCCGTGCCAGCCGCGTCACGCGCACACCCCAGCCCGTGCGCGGAGGACGCACACGACGCGCACAGTCCGGGAGCCGACCATGTCGACCGATAGTCCTCAGCCGCTGTGGCAGCCAGACCCCGAGCGCATCGCCCGAGCCCGGATCACGAGGTTCCAGGCCTGGGCAGCCCAGCACCACGGCGCCCCCGCCGAGGGCGGCTACGCGGCCCTCCAGCGCTGGTCCGTCGACGAGCTGGACACCTTCTGGAAAGCCCTCACGGAGTGGTTCGACGTCCGTTTCTCGACGCCCTACGCGCGCGTGCTCGGCGACCGTGCGATGCCCGGCGCCCAGTGGTTCCCCGGGGCGACCCTCAACTACGCCGAACACGCCCTGCGCGCGACCGGCACCCGCGCTGACGAACCGGCCCTCCTGCACGTCGACGAGACACACGAACCACGCCCCGTCACCTGGGCCGAGCTGCGCCGCCAGGTCGGCTCCCTGGCCGCCGAACTGCGCGCCCTCGGAGTACGCCCCGGAGACCGCGTCAGCGGCTATCTCCCCAACGTCCCGCAGGCCGTGATCGCCCTCCTCGCCACAGCCGCCGTGGGCGCCGTCTGGACGTCCTGCGCGCCCGACTTCGGCGCCCGCAGCGTCCTCGACCGCTTCCAGCAGGTCGAACCCGTCGTGCTGTTCACCGTCGACGGCTACCGCTACGGCGGCAAGGAGCACGACCGCCGCGAGATCGTCGCCGAACTGCGCCGCGAACTGCCCACCCTGCGCGCCGTCGTCCACATCCCCCTCCTCGGCACCGATGCACCCGAGGGCGCCCTGGACTGGTCGGCCCTCACCTCCGCCGACACGACCCCCGTCTTCGAGCAGGTGCCCTTCGACCATCCCCTGTGGGTGCTCTACTCCTCCGGCACGACCGGCCTGCCCAAGGCCATCGTCCAGTCCCAGGGCGGCATCCTGGTCGAGCACCTCAAGCAAATCGGCCTGCACTGCGACCTGGGCCCCGAGGACCGCTTCTTCTGGTACACGTCGACCGGCTGGATGATGTGGAACTTCCTCGTCTCCGGCCTGCTCACCGGCACCACGATCGTCCTCTACGACGGCAGCCCCGGCTACCCGGACACCGGCGCCCAGTGGCGCATCGCCGAACGCACCAGGGCCACCCTCTACGGCACCTCGGCCGCCTACGTCATGGCCTGCCGCAAGGCGGGCGTGCACCCCTCACGCGACTTCGACCTCTCCGCTGTCCAGTGCGTCGCCACCACCGGCTCGCCCCTGCCGCCCGACGGCTTCCGCTGGCTTCACGACGAGGTCCGCGACGACCTGTGGATCGCCTCCGTCAGCGGCGGCACGGACGTGTGCTCCTGCTTCGCCGGAGCCGTACCGACCCTCCCGGTCCACGTCGGCGAACTCCAGGCCCCCTGCCTCGGCACCGACCTCCAGTCCTGGGACCCGAGCGGCACCCCCCTGATCGACGAGGTCGGCGAACTCGTGGTCACCAACCCCATGCCGTCGATGCCCATCCACTTCTGGAACGACCCCGACGGCAGCCGCTACCACGACAGCTACTTCGACACGTACCCCGGCGTCTGGCGACACGGCGACTGGATCACCGTCACCTCGCGCGGATCCGTCGTCATCCACGGCCGCTCCGACTCCACGCTCAACCGCCAGGGCGTACGCATGGGATCCGCCGACATCTACGAGGCCGTGGAACGCCTCCCCGAGATCAGGGAATCCCTCGTCATCGGCATCGAACAGCCCGACGGCGGCTACTGGATGCCCCTCTTCGTGCACCTGGCCCCCGGAGCCGTCCTCGACGAGGCCCTGCTGAACCGCATCAAGCAGACCATCCGCGAACAACTGTCACCGCGCCACGTCCCCGACGAGATCATCGAAGTACCCGGCGTCCCCCACACCCTCACCGGCAAACGCATCGAGGTCCCGGTCAAACGCCTCCTCCAGGGCACCCCACTGGAGAAGGCGGTCAACCCGGGCTCCATCGACAACCTCGACCTGCTGAGCTTCTACGAGGACCTGGCCCGCAAACGCGCCTGACCGACACCACCCTGCGACCACTCGTCGTAACCATGACTGGCGACGCACTCCTAGCCGCTGACCTGCGCTTTTTTTATCCACACTCGGAGCCGCGAGCGCCCTGCCCGCCCTCTGTTGTCAGTGCCCCCAGTTACTGTGAGTGAGCATTGATCGACCGTGCACAGGGGGAACAATGACGCACACCGACAGCCGGACCTTGCGGCGTGTCCTGCGCCGCGAAATCGCCGGCACCATCGGCCTGCTCACCGACGAGCACGACTTCCGGGTCATGCGGCGCTATCGCAGCTTCACCTTCCACGACCACGCCGCCTACCTCAAGCATGTGGAAGGCCTCCTCAGGACACGAGCCATGGAAGGCAGTCACACCACGGTGGCCCTCTTCGACCCCGAGGAGTACGCCGAATTCTGCACGCAAAAAGGCCTTGATCCGGACAACCCGTCGAGCCGCACACGCTTCACGGCACGACTCGCGATCACAGGCCCGACCCTTCCCTACGAGGGCCAGCCTCTGTCAGACCTCCTCCCGGCCCTCGTCGACGAGGCCGTGCGACAGGCCACCTGGGAGTACGCGACCACACTCCTCGCCCGTCTGGGCGCCTGCGCCTCCTGCGGCGAAGACCTCGGACGCGCCGCCTTCGCCCGGGCCTCCGACCTCCTCGTCCGCATCCTCGACACGGCTCCAGCCGGCAACCGGCACCTCGTGTGCAGCGTCACCGGCCCGCCAGAAACCCTCCTCGCAGCCCTCCACGTCGCCGACACCGGCGGCGCCGTGAAACTGGACGAGACCGAAGCCCTCGAGTTCACCACGGTCCTCGCCCTCGGCCTGGCCACCGAAAGCCCCGGAGGACTCGTCATCCGCGCCAGCTCACCGGGCGACCCCGACCGCGTCTACGGCTGGCGCCTGCGCGCATACGGACTCGAACCCCTCACCGCGGGAGAGGTCTTCGACGCCTACTGCACCGACGTCGACTCCGGCGACCTCATCTCCCCCGAATCCAACGTCGACTACTGCGAGCCACCCGACCTGGGAGAGGTAAAACCCGCACAAGGACACCACCACTGAAAAGCGGGCGGGGCGCCCCACCGCAGTGGAGCGCCCCGCCCGGGCAGTCATCGGCCGGACCTGCCCGGCTCACTCGCCCGACAACACCGCCTGCGCCGCGCTGCGCGCGTCCTCGGCGCTGTCCGAGGCCCGCGCCGCCGCAGCGGCCCGCTCGCACTGCGCCAGCGTGTACTTCGCCAGCGTGGCCCGGACATAGGGAATCGACGCCGCGCCCATCGAAAGAGAGGTGACGCCCAGACCGGCCAGCACACACGCGAGCAGCGGGTCGGACGCCGCCTCACCGCACACGCCACAGCTCTTGCCCTCGGCCTTCGCCGCCTCGGCGGACAGCGCCACCAGGTCGAGCAGCGCCGGCTGCCACGGATCCTGGAGACGGGAGACCGCGCCCACCTGTCGGTCGGCGGCGAACGTGTACTGCGCCAGGTCGTTCGTCCCCAGCGACAGGAACTCGACCTCCTGAAGGATCGAGCGCGCCCGCAGCGCGGCCGACGGGATCTCGACCATCGCGCCGACCTTCGCCCGCAGCCCAGCCTCCCGGCACGCGTCCGCGAAGGCCCGGGCATCGGTGCGGTCCGCGACCATCGGGGCCATGACCTCAAGGTAGACCGGCAACCCCTCCGCGGCCTTCGCGAGCGCCGTCAGCTGGGTACGCAGGACGTCCGGATGATCCAGCAGAGTCCGCAGACCCCGCACGCCGAGTGCCGGGTTCGGCTCGTCGGCCGGCGTCAGGAAGTCGAGCGGCTTGTCCGCGCCCGCGTCCAGCACCCGCACCACGACACGCCCCTCGGGGAACGCCTCCAGGACCTGCCGGTACGCGGCGACCTGCTTCTCCTCCGACGGCGCCTGCTTGCTGTCGTCCAGGAAGAGGAACTCGGTACGGAAGAGCCCGACCCCCTCCGCCCCGGCCTCGACCGCTGCCGCCACATCCGCAGGGCCACCGATGTTCGCGAGCAGCGGCACCTTGTGACCGTCGGCCGTGGCGCCGGGCCCGGTCGAGGCCGCCAGCGCCGCCCTGCGCTCGGCGGCCGCGGCCTCCAGCTGAGCCTTCTTCTCGTCGCTCGGGTCCACGAAGATCTCTCCGGTGCTGCCGTCGACGGCGATCATCGTGCCTTCGGCGAGCTCACCCGCACCCGGCAGGGCGACCACGGCCGGCACCCCGAGCGCCCGCGCCAGAATCGCGCTGTGGCTGGTCGGACCGCCCTCCTCGGTGACGAAGCCGAGCACCAGAGTCGGGTCCAGCAGCGCGGTGTCGGCGGGCGCGAGGTCACGGGCGACCAGGACATAGGGCTCGTCGCTGTCGGGGACACCCGGCATCGGCACCCCCAGCAGACGGGCGACGATACGATTCCGCACGTCGTCGAGGTCGGCCACGCGACCGGCGAGGTACTCACCGGCACCCGCCAGCAGCTCGCGGTACGCGGCGAACGCGTCGTACACGCCGCGCTCGGCCGTGCTGCCGACGGCGATGCGCCGCTCCACGTCTGCCATCAGCTCGGGGTCCTGGGCCATCATGGCCTGCGCCTCGAGCACTGCCTGGGCTTCACCCCCGGCCAGATTGCCCCGTGCCATCAGGTCGGCCGCCACAGCCTCCACGGCCTTGCGGGCGCGCCCCTGTTCACGCTCCGCCTCCTCCGCCGGAATCTGCTTCGCGGGCGGCTCCAGCACCGCCGTTCCCATGTGCCGAACCTCGCCGATAGCCACACCGTGGCTTACGCCGACGCCTCGCAGCGTTGTGTCCATCTCACCCGTCTCCGATAGTGCGGCGTATCCAACCGCCGCGTTGGTTCTCCTGCTGGCCGCCGTACGACGGCACTGATGTCACTTCCAGAGGAAGAGACTGTCGCCGGCCTTCACATCGCCGTCGTCACGTAGATCGGAGAGTGCTTCGGCCGTGGCCTCCAGCGCCACGACCGGGCAGACCGCGGACTTGCCGGAGGCCTCGACGGCGGCCGGGTTCCAGCGCACGATGCCCTGACCGCGCCTGACGGTGTCACCCTTGTTCACGAGTAGCTCAAAACCCTCGCCGTTGAGCTGCACGGTGTCGATACCGAGGTGGGTGAGAACACCGTGACCGTTCTCGTCGACGACGACGAACGCGTGGGGGTGCAGGGAGACGATGACGCCGTCCACGGGCGAGACGGCCTCGGAAGGCTCACGTACGGGGTCGATCGCTGTGCCCGGGCCGACCATGGCCCCGGAGAAGACCGGATCCGGCACGGCTGCCAGTCCGATGGCGCGTCCTGCGAGTGGGGACGTCACGGTGGTCATGGGAAGCCTCCCAGGGGTGGAGATCGATATGGGCCGCCCCTGTCGGTACCAGGCGGCACACTGCTCAGCAGGGTATGCCACCTGAAGTGCCGGTTCCGCATGGGCGCTTCAGAGTGGTCTAGACCATACCGCACATTGATTTGCACCCGCTCCGCGGCCGCGTGTACAGTCGTACTCCTGCCTGGGGCTGAACGGCGCATCATCGCGTCCCGGCCCGGCAGTATCCAACTCATCAGATCCTATCTCTGGGTCGCCTTCTGCATGCCTGCAGGACGGTGGTCAGAGGGCCGGAAAAACACTGATAGAGTCGGAAACGCAAGACCGAAGGGAAGCGCCCGGAGGAAAGCCCGAGAGGGTGAGTACAAAGGAAGCGACCGTTCCTTGAGAACTCAA
>NZ_JBIBJD010000016.1:0-148332 GCF_042958445.1 Streptomyces sp. NPDC007991 | reverse complement strand
ACCTGGGGCATCTACTCCGGCTACGAACTGTGCGAGAACACCCCGCTCAAAGAGGGCAGCGAGGAGTACCTGGACTCGGAGAAGTACCAGCTCAGGCACCGCGACTGGGAGACGGCCGAGCGTGAGGGCCGCACCATCACCCCCCTGATCGCCCGGCTCAACACCATCCGCCGGGAACACCCCGCGCTGCACCGGCTCAGGAACCTCCGCTTCCACCACACCGACAACGACGCGCTCCTGGCGTACAGCAAGCGCACCGGGTCCGACGTCGTCCTGGTGGTCGCCAACCTCGACCCCCACCACGCCCAGGAGGGCACGGTCTCGTTGGACATGCCGCACCTCGGCCTGGACTGGCACGCGTCGGTGCCGGTGCGCGACGAGCTCACCGGCGAGACCTACCACTGGAGCAGGAACAACTACGTGCGCCTGGAGCCGGGGCGAGCTCCCGCGCACGTCTTCCACGTCCCGTCGCCGCCCGCCGCGCAAGGCAACGGAGGGACAGAAACGTCATGACCGTGAACGAGCCCGTGCTGGACACCTTCGAGGACACTCCCGCCAGGGACCGGGACCCGGGGTGGTTCAAGCGCGCCGTCTTCTACGAGGTACTCGTCCGCTCGTTCCAGGACAGCGACGGCGACGGCGTCGGTGACCTCAAGGGCCTGACCTCGAAGCTCGACTACCTCCAGTGGCTCGGCGTCGACTGCCTGTGGCTGCCGCCGTTCTTCAAGTCCCCGCTCCGGGACGGTGGCTACGACGTCTCGGACTACACGGCCGTGCTGCCGGAGTTCGGCGACCTGGCCGACTTCGTGGAGTTCGTCGACGCCGCCCACCAGCGCGGCATGCGCGTGATCATCGACTTCGTCATGAACCACACCAGCGACCAGCACCCGTGGTTCCAGGAGTCGCGCAAGGACCCCGACGGGCCCTACGGCGACTACTACGTGTGGGCCGACGACGACAAGGGCTATCCGGACGCCCGGATCATCTTCGTCGACACCGAGACGTCGAACTGGACGTTCGACCCGGTGCGCGGCCAGTACTTCTTCCACCGCTTCTTCTCCCACCAGCCGGACCTCAACTACGAGAACCCGCGCGTCCAGGAGGAGATCCTGGCCGCGCTGAAGTTCTGGCTGGACCTGGGCATCGACGGGTTCCGGCTGGACGCGGTGCCGTACCTGTACGCGGCCGAGGACACCAACTGCGAGAACCTGCCCGCCACCCACGCGTTCCTCAAGCGTGTCCGCCGCGAGATCGACGCGCAGTACCCGGACACCGTGCTGCTGGCGGAGGCCAACCAGTGGCCCGAGGACGTGGTCGACTACTTCGGCGACTATGCGACCGGCGGCGACGAGTGCCACATGGCCTTCCACTTCCCGGTCATGCCGCGCATCTTCATGGCGGTGCGGCGCGAGTCCCGCTACCCGGTCTCCGAGATCCTGGCCAAGACCCCGGCCATCCCCTCGGGCTGCCAGTGGGGCATGTTCCTGCGCAACCACGACGAACTCACGCTCGAAATGGTCACCGACGAAGAGCGCGACTACATGTGGGCCGAGTACGCCAAGGACCCCCGCATGCGCGCCAACATCGGCATCCGCAGGCGCCTGGCTCCCCTGCTGGACAACGACCGGCACACCATCGAGCTGTTCACCGCGCTGCTGCTGGCCCTGCCCGGCTCGCCGATCCTCTACTACGGCGACGAGATCGGCATGGGCGACAACATCTGGCTCGGCGACCGGGACGCGGTGCGCACACCGATGCAGTGGACGCCCGACCGCAACGCGGGGTTCTCCACCTGCGACCCGGGCCGCCTCTACCTGCCGGCGATCATGGACCCGGTCTACGGGCACCAGGTGACCAACGTCGAGGCGTCGATGTCGTCGCCGTCGTCGCTGCTGCACTGGACCCGCCGCATGATCGAGATCCGCAAGCAGAACCCGGCCTTCGGCCTCGGCTCGTACACCGAACTGTCGTCCTCCAACCCGGCGGTGCTGGCGTTCCTGCGGGAGTACGAGGACGACCTGGTGCTGTGCGTGAACAACTTCGCGCGGTTCGCCCAGCCCACCGAACTCGATCTGCGCGAGTTCGCCGGGCGCCATCCGGTGGAGCTGTTCGGCGGGGTCCGCTTCCCCGCGATCGGCGAACTGCCGTATCTGCTGACCCTCGGGGGCCACGGCTTCTACTGGTTCCGGCTCACTCGAGTCGCATCCCGCATCGGCCGGCGACTGTGAGCAAGCGCCGACGAAAGGAGGCGTGACCATGCCGAAGACCGCATTCCTCCTCCCGGGTCTCACGCGCCTGGCCGAGCCCATGGAGTCGCTCGGCGGGCTGCTGCGCGACTGGCTGCCCGGGCAGCGCTGGTTCGCGGGCAAGGACCGGCCCGTCACGGAGCTCGGCCTGCTGTCGATGACCGAGCTGTTCCCGGGCTGTCTGCACCTGCTGGTCCACGCCGGTCACGCCGGTCACCCGGGCGTGCCGTCCCCGGGCGGCGCTGCGCCGGCCGGCGACTGCTACCAGCTCCTGCTCGGCATACGGGAGCATCCGTCGCCACGTCTCGGGCGGGCGCTCATCGGGCAGGTGCAGGACGGGCCGCTGGCCGGTCTGACGGTCTACGACGCGCTGCACGACCCCCGTTCGGCCCAGCTGCTCCTGGACCGGCTGCGGCAGCCCGGCACCGCCGGCCCCCTGCGGTTCGACTGCGCCCCGGACCAGCCGGTACCGGGCGGGCTGGTGCCGCGGCTGCTGGACGCGGAGCAGTCCAACTCCTCGCTGGTGTACGGCGACGAGTACATCCTGAAGGTCTTCCGGCGCATCCAGCCGGGCGTCAACCCGGACCTGGAGGTGCCGGGCGCGCTGGCCCGGCAGGGCTGCCACCGGGTGCCCGCCCCCGTGGCCTGGTTCCAGACGAAGCATCCCTTCAAGGCCACCCTCGGCGTGCTCCAGCCGTACCTGCGGGACGCCTTGGACGGCTGGACGCTGGCGCTGCACGCCCTGGCCGCCGGCGACGACTTCACGGTCCAGGCGCGGGCGCTGGGCGCGGCCACGGCCGAGGTGCACCTCGCCCTCGCCTCGGCCTTCCCGGTCGGCGAGCCCGGGGAAAACGGGCAGACGGCGACCGCGATGACCGAGCGGCTGGCCACCGCCGCGCACTGCGTGCCCGCGCTCCAGCCCTACGTGCCGGGCCTGCGGGCCGCGTTCGCCGCCCTCGCCACCTGTGACGCCGGGCCGCCCGCCCAGCGCATCCACGGCGACCTGCACCTGGGTCAGGTGCTGCGGGCCGGGCGCGAGTGGTTCGTCATCGACTTCGAGGGCGAGCCGTCCCGGCCGCTCTCCGAACGGCGCAGCGCCCACTCCCCCGTGCGGGACATCGCCGGGATGCTGCGCTCCTTCGACTACGCCGCCCGGCAGCGCCGCCCCTGGCGCCCGGAGTGGGCGCGACGCTGTCGCGAGGCCTACTGCGCGGGCTATGCCGCCCGCGCCGGCTGGGACCCGCGGAAGAAGCACGGACTGCTCCGGGCCTATGAGACGGACCGGGCCGTGTATGAGGTGCTGTACGAGGCACGGCACCGCCCCGACTGGCTGCCTGTACCGATGGCGGCGATCGAGCGCCTCGCTGTGAGAGGAGACTGAGCCGTGGCCCTGCGCGACACCTCAATCCCGGAGCCGTCCGGCCCGGTCCCGGGCGCGACCGCGCCCGCCCTGATCCCTCAGGACCGCGGGCGCCTGCTGGCGGGCGCCCACCACGATCCGCACGCGCTGCTGGGCGCCCACCCGGTCCCCGGCGGGATCCTGTTCCGGGCGCTGCGCCCCTTCGCCCGCTCGGTGAGCGTGGTGACCGGCGGCAAGCGCACCCCGCTCGTCTCGGAGGGCGACGGCCTGTTCGCCGGGGTGCTGCCGCTGGCGGAGATCCCCGCGTACACGCTGCACGTGGTGTACGAGGGCGGTGAGCAGGAGGTGCACGACCCGTACCGTTTCCTGCCCGCGCTCGGCGAGCTCGACCTGCATCTGATCCGCGAGGGCCGGCACGAGCAGCTGTGGCAGGCGCTCGGCGCGCAGCCCATGACCCACCAGGGCGTGACCGGCACCCGGTTCACGGTGTGGGCGCCGAACGCGCAGGGCGTGCGGGTCGCCGCGGACTTCACCTACTGGGACGGGACGCAGTTCCCGATGCGCTCGCTCGGCGCGTCCGGTGTGTGGGAGCTGTTCCTGCCGGGCGTCGGCGAGGGCACGGCGTACAAGTTCGAGATCACCTCCCGCTACGGCCACCGTTTCCTCAAGGCGGACCCGATGGCCCGCCGCACCGAGGAGCCGCCCAACACGGCGTCGATCGTGACGGCCTCGCACTACGAGTGGGGCGACGCCCAGTGGATGGCGCACCGCGCCGACACGCCGGTGCACGAGGCGCCCTTCTCGGTGTACGAGGTGCACCTGCCGTCCTGGCGGCCGGGGCTGGACTACCGGCAGCTCGCCGAGGAACTCCCGGCGTACGTCAAGGACCTCGGCTTCACGCACGTCGAGCTGATGCCGGTCGCCGAGCACCCCTTCCACGGCTCCTGGGGCTACCAGGTCACCGGCTTCTACGCGCCGACCGCGCGGCTCGGCACCCCGGACGACTTCCGGTACTTCGTCGACGCCTGCCACCGGGCGGGCATCGGCGTGATCATGGACTGGGTGCCGGCGCACTTCCCGAAGGACGACTGGGCGCTGGCCCGGTTCGACGGGGATCCGCTGTACGAGCCCGGGGACGCGCGGCGCGCCGAGCACCCGGACTGGGGCACGTACGAGTTCGACTTCGCCCGCACGGAGGTGCGCAACTTCCTCGTGGCGAACGCGGTGTACTGGTGCGAGGAGTTCCACATCGACGGGCTGCGCGTCGACGCGGTGGCGTCCATGCTGTACCTGGACTACTCGCGCGAGGACGGCCAGTGGGAGCCCAACGCCTACGGCGGCCGGGAGGACCTGGCGGCCATGGCGTTCCTCCAGGAGATGAACGCGACCGTGTACCGGCGTGCCCCCGGCGTGGTGACGATCGCGGAGGAGTCCACGGCCTGGGGCGGGGTGACCAAGCCAACCGACTCCGGCGGGCTCGGTTTCGGGCTGAAGTGGAACATGGGCTGGATGCACGACTCGCTGGAGTACCTGGCCCACGAGCCGGTGCACCGCAAGTACCACCACCACGAGATGACCTTCTCGATGGTGTACGCCTACAGCGAGAACTACGTCCTGCCGATCTCCCACGACGAGGTCGTGCACGGCAAGCAGGCGCTGGTGTCGAAGGCGCCGGGCGACTGGTGGCAGCGGCGCGCGAACGTCCGGGCCTATCTCGCCTTCATGTGGAGCCACCCCGGCAAGCAGTTGCTGTTCATGGGGCAGGAGTTCGCGCAGGGCGCCGAGTGGTCGGTGGAGCAGGGGCCGGAGTGGTGGCTGCTCGACGACGGCTACCACTCGGCGGGCGATCACCGGGGCGTGCGGGACCTGGTCCGTGACCTGAACACGGTGTACCGGGCGACGCCGGCGCTGTGGCAGTGCGACACCCGCCCGGAGGGCTTTGGGTGGGTGGCGGTGGACTCGGCCGACGACAACGTCTTCGCGTTCCTGCGGTACGACGCGCAGGGCGGGGCGCTGCTGGCGGTGTCGAACTTCTCCCCGGTCGTCCGGCACGACTACGGCCTCTGGGTCCCGGGCGACGCGGTCGCCTGGCAGGAGATCCTCAACACCGACGACCCGCGTTACGGCGGCAGCGGCGTCACCCACCCGGATCCGGTCAAACCGGAGGACGGCTGTGTCCGGATCACGCTGCCGCCGCTGGCCACCGTGTGGCTGACGCCGTTCGCTGCGTGAGGTCGCGCGGGCGCACGAGGTGTCCGACCGGCCTCTGCGGGGCACTGGGTGTCGTACCACCGGGACGGCCCGGTGGTCGACGCGGCAGGGTGACGGAAGGGCGGGCATCGGGGTGCGCACCGTCGGAGTGGAGGAGGAGCTCCTCCTGGTCGATCCGGAGACCGGGGAACCGCGGGCGATGTCCGCCGCGGTGCTCGCCCGGGCCGCGCAGGACGAAGCGGACCAGGACGTCTTCGAGAAGGAACTCCACGAGCAGATGCTGGAGTTCGCCACCCATCCGCAGTCGTCCATGGAGAGCCTGCGCGCGGAGATCGTCCGCTGTCGCAAGGAGGCGGCCCGGCACGCCGGGGAGCTCGGCTGCGCGGTCGGGGCCCTCGCCACGTCGCCGCTGCCGGTCAGTCCCGCGGTCGGCGTCAACCGCCGGTACCAGTGGATGGCCGACCAGTACGGCATCGCCACCCGGGAGCAGCTCGTCCTGGGCTGCCATGTGCATGTGTCCGTCGAGTCCGACGAGGAGGGCGTCGCGGTCATCGACCGGGTGCGGCCCTGGCTCCAGGTGCTGACGGCGCTCAGCGCCAACTCACCGTTCTGGCAGGGCAAGGACACGGGGTACAGCAGCTACCGCAGCCGGGTGTGGCTGCGTTGGCCGTCGGCCGGCCCGACCGAGATCTTCGGCTCCGCCGAGCGGTACCACCGGCTGATCGCGGACATGGTGGCCACCGGCGCCCTCCTCGACGACGGGATGATCTACTTCGACGCGCGGCTCTCCCAGCGGTATCCGACGGTGGAGGTCCGGGTGGCGGACGTGTGTCTGCACTCCGCGACGGCCGCGCTGGTCGCCACGCTCGTGCGCGGACTGGTCGAGACCGCCGCGCGCGAGTGGCGGGCCGGCCGGGAACCCCTCGGCCACAGTGTCAGCCTGCTGCGGCTGGCCGACTGGCTGGCCGCCCGGTCCGGCCTGTCGGGCGAGCTGCTGCACCCCGCGACCATGAGGCGGCTGCCCGCCGAGGCGGTCCTGCGGGCCCTGCTGGACCACGTCGCGGAAGCCCTCGCCGACACCGGCGACGTGGAGCGGGCCCGGGCCGCCTGCGAGGAGTTGCTGCGGGACGGCAACGGCGCACAGGTACAGCGCGCGCTGATGGAGCGCACCGGGAGCCTGCGGGACGTCGTCGCCGAGTGCGTCCGGCACACCCAGGCGTGAGGCGTCCCGACTGCTTCTTTCCTGCCTCACTCAGACGATCAACGCGAGGGCGTAGGCCAGGAAGAACGCCGCGATCAGCACCACGAGGACGAGGATCACGGCCATCGGCGCCCTGGACCAGCCCTTGGGCGGGTTGTGCGTCTCCCGGGGCCCCGCCTCGGGCAGGCTGCTCTCGGCCGGCGGGGTCTCGCCCGGCGGTACGCCGCCACCCGGTTCCAGGCCGGAGCTGCGTTCGGGTTCGGGATCGGGACTGATGTGACTCATGCCGTCCGGGTCCCCCGATCACGCCGAGATCATCAGCGGGACGACTTCCGTATTTCCCGACCCCGAGGGCCCCGGCTCGACTACATTCGAGCCCCGCCGATGACGCTACCCGTCGGCAATGTCACGCCCCGTACCCGTCAGGAGCAGCATGCGCGACCTCGCCCTCGCTCCACCGGCCGTCTCGCCCCTGACCGGCGGGCTCGCCGACAGCGTCTTCGAGACCGCGGACCGCGAACCCACCCGGCCGGTGCTCGCCCGCCGCGCCGAGGCGGCCGCCGCCTCCTGGGAGGAGGTGACGGCGATCGAGCTGCGCGACCAGGTGGTGGACGTCGCCAAGGGGCTGATCGCCTCCGGGTTGGCGCCGGGGCACCGCGTGGCGATCATGGCGCGCACCCGGTACGAGTGGACGGTCCTGTGCTACGCGCTGTGGGTCGTGGGTGCCGAGGTCGTCCCGGTCTACCCGACGTCGTCGCGCGACCAGGTCGAGTGGATCCTGCGGGACGCCGGCTGCACGGCCGTGGTGGTGGAGGACGAGCAGGGCGTCATGACCGTCGGCTCGGTGTGCGCGTCGCTGCCGTTGCTGCGCCACGTCTGGCAGCTCGACGCCGGCGCGCTGGAGGACCTGACCGCGCGCGGGGAGTTCGTCCCGCCGGCCACGGTCGACTCGATGCGCCGCATCGTGCTGCCGGACTCCACGGCCGTCATCGCCTACACCTCCGGCACCTCCGGCCACGCCATGGGGTGCGCCCTCAGCCACCGCAACCTGGCCGCCCCCTGCGACACGCTGCTGGCGGGCTGGGGACACACGGCGGCACCGCGCGGTGAGCAGGGCTCCGTGCTGGCGTTCCTGCCCTTCTCCCACGTGTACGGGCTGATGATCCAGGGCCTGTGCCTGCGCGGTGGTCTGCTCATGGGCCACCAGGCCGAGCTGGGCGGGGAGGCACTGTCGTCGGCGCTGCGCTCCTTCAGGCCCACGTACTTCTACGCGGTCCCGTCGGTCTTCGAGAAGATCTACAAGAACTTCCTGCGCACGGCCCAGCAGCGCGGCCACGGCGCTCTGTTCGAGCGGGCCGCCGAGACGGCGCGGGACTTCGCCGCGGCCCTGGAGCGCCGGCGGCTGGGCCGGGGCCGCGGGCCCGGCTTCGATCTGCGGCTCCAGCACACCCTGTACGAGCGCACGGTGTACCGCCGGCTGCGGGCCGCGCTGGGCGGCCGGGTGCGGCGGGCTACCTCGGGCGGCTCTCCCCTCAGCCGCGAGCTGTCGCTCTTCTACGAGGGCATCGGCATCTACGTGCACGACGGGTACGGCCTGACGGAGACCGGCGGCGGGGTGACGATGCAGCCGCTGGGCCGGGAGAAGTCCGGGACCGTCGGGCAGGTCCTGCCGGGCACGGAGATCCGGCTGGCCGAGGACGGGGAGATCCTGGTGCGCGGCCCGTCGGTGTTCCAGGGATACGTGGGTGACGAGGCCGCCACCCGGGCCGCGCTGCGCGGCGGCTGGCTGGCCACCGGGGACCTCGGACAGCTGGACTCCGAGGGCTATCTGACGATCACCGGCCGCAAGAAGGACATCATCGTCACCAGCAGCGGAAAGAGCGTCGCCCCGGCCGCCCTGGAGCAGCGGCTGCGGATGCATCCGCTCGTCCACCAGGCGGTGGTCGTGGGCGACAACCAGCCCTGTGTCGGCGCCCTGATCACGCTGGACCCGGAGTTCCTGGCGCACTGGCGGGCGGCGCTGGCGCTGCAGGGCGAGATGCGGGAGGCGCGCGAGGAGAACGCGCTGCGGGAGGAGGTGGCGCGTGCCGTGGCCGCGGCCAACAGCTCCGTGTCGCGGTCGGAGTCGATCCGGGTGTTCCGGGTCCTGCCGGAGCCGTTCGACGTGACCAACGGGCTGCTGACGCCGTCGATGAAGCTGCGCCGGGACGAGATCGTGCGGCACTACGCGGCCGAGATCGACGCGATGTACCAGTCGCGCAGGCGTCCCGGGCGGCCGGGCAGCGGGGACGAGGCATCGCGCTGGGACGACTCGGACAGCGTGTTCCGTTGAGCACGGAGCCGGACGCGTAGGCCTCGCCCCCTCGGGAACACGCAACAGTGGCGACGCAAGAGAAAGGACGACAGCCCTGACGACAGCCCTTGCTGACGCCGGGCCGGAAAGGCGATATGTCAACCGAGCCGCGTGGGGATGACGCACTGACTGAGGAGATTCCGAGCCGCACGAACAGCTTCGTGGGCGAGCCGCACGACGTGACGGGAGCGCGGCTGGCCGCGGAGGAGTTCCTGCGGGATCTGTCACGCTCCTCGCCGCCCTCTGCCCCCGAGTACTGGGACGACATCCTGTTGGTGGTGACGGAACTGGCCGCCAACGCGGTGCAGTACGCCCCGGGTCCGTTCGCGCTGCGGATGCGCCGGACCTTCGACGGGGTGCATGTGGTCCTGCACGACACCAGTTCCACGGAACCGGCCCCGCGCCCCTTCGATCCGCGCAACGGGGGCGGCGGCATCGGCTGGCATCTGATCCACACCTTGTGCGACCAGGTCAGCGTGGTGAGCGACGAGCGCGGCAAGGACGTGCACGTCTTCCTGCCCTGGTGAGCCGGGAGCGTCACGGGCGCGGGGCGCGCCCGTGACCGGCTCGGGGTTCAGGCCGAGGCCGTCGTGCGCGGCGGCAGCCTGTCGTAGTAGTCGCCCACGGCCGTGAGGTACCCCCGGTCCCGGGTCTCGCTGTCGGTCTGGAAGCGGGGCGCCGCCTTGGCGTCTGCCCTGGTGCAGGCCAGTGTGATCTTCCGGCCCTGCGTGTCTATGCCGGTGACGACTCCGGCCGGCACCAGGACGCTGCGGCCGAACACCCAGACGCCGGTGTCGACGACCAGGTGCCGCATGCGGTGCGGGGCGGCCTCGCGGTCCACGTGCCCGATCGTGCCGTCGGTCGCGGCGACGGTGAAACCGGTGAGGTCCAGCCCCTCGATGTGGCCGCTGTCCGGCGCGTACGACCAGATTCTGTCGATGGCCACGCTGCTCCATCCTCCCTGACGGTGTGCGGATCGCGGAGCCGGGCGGACGGTCCCCCGCCCACCCGCTCCACAGCAGCAACTACCCTCCCGCAGCAAGCGCATTCGGCGGACACACCTTCGACCGTCGGCGACGGGCTTCGGCACGTTCGTCCCCTCAGGCATGGGGGGCGGTTTCCGGGGTAATCGCGGGGCGCGGTGGAAACGGAGCCCGGTGGCGAAGGGAGGCAGATGAGAAACGGCGGCACAGCCCGCACCAGAACCGGCATCGCCCCGCACCGCGGTCATCCGCAGAGGTGACCCGCCCAGGCCGTAGCACTTGTTGGAGGTATCCGTGCCCCTCGCCCAGAACCCGCTGTCCGTGGAGGTCGAACTGCCCCGGGAGGACGTGGCCCTGATCACGGTCGACGGCTACCTGGACGTCGACACCGCGACCGAGTTCCAGGCCCATCTGGCCAACCAACTCCACCACGGCCGACGGCACTTCCTGCTCGACCTGTCGTCCGTCCCGTTCATGGACTCGTCCGGGATGAACATCATCCTGCGGGTGTACCAGGAGACCCGGAAGACCGCAGGCAGCGTGCACGTCATCCACCCGACGCCGGCCGTGCGGCGCGTCCTCGACCTGACCGGCGTCAGCATCACGGTGCCGATATCGGAGAGCGTCGACGAGGCCCTGGCCCGCGCCGACGAGGTGCCGGACACCCCCGAGGAGCCGGGGGCGCAGACCGCCTGACGGGCCGGGTGGCCCCTCGGGCACACCGTCGGCGGGACCGGCGGCCCGGTGCCCTCGCTCCGCCCTGCCCGGACGGCCGTCCGTCCTGCGCGCGCCGGTGACGGCAATGGCCAATTACCGCTCCCCCGCACCGGATCGGTTGCGCCGGATCCGGTGTCCTACGAGGTCGGCGCATGGTTAGAGTTGTCGCCCGGCAAGTGTCACAGCACCGTCCCGTTGCCTTGAGGCGGGCTCGGTCGACGCAACGCGGATGAGGAGAGAACCAGGTGCCGGAGCACGAAGCGGACGGACAGCTCGCCACGCCGACACACGAGGTCAGGGACTTCCTGCACCGCAGGCGTGAGCAGATCGCCCAGCGGTGGGCGGACGAGCCCTTGTTCCGCACCGTGTTCACCGTCTCGCGCGACGAGGCGGTGGAGGCGAGCAAGGTCGTCGTGGACGCGCTGGCCCAGGTGGCCGACTCGGATCAGGTGGAGGACCCGGACGCCGCGGGATTCAGCGGGGTGCGCGAGCAACTGGCCCGGATGGGCGCGGCCCGTTCGCGTGCCGGGCTGTCGAACACCCAGGTCGCCAGCGAGCTGGCCGCCCTGCGGCCGCCCGTGGAGAACCTGCTGGCCGCCGATCTGGAGGAGGCGCCGCCCGAGCATCTGCGGGCGTGTTCGACGGCGCTGACGGTGCTGATGGGCACCCTGCGGCTGGTCGCCATGCAGACGGCGCTGAGCGAGTGGCAGGCTCTCAGCGACCGGCAGCGGCTGCAGCTGATGGAGGTGGCGACGCCCGTCATCCGGCTGTGGGACGGCGTCGTGGCCGTGCCGCTGATCGGGACGCTGGACAGCGCCCGCAGCCAGGTGGTGATGGAGACGCTGCTGAACGCCGTCGTCGACCAGCACGCCCGGTTCGCGATCCTCGACATCACCGGCGTGCCGACGGTGGACTCGCTGGTGGCGCAGCACCTGATGAAGACGGTCGCGGCGGCGCGGCTGATGGGCGCCCAGTGCATCGTCTCGGGCATCCGCCCCGCCATCGCGCAGACCATCGTCCATCTCGGTCTGGACCTGGACGTGATCACCCGCGCGAGCCTCTCCGACGCGCTGCGGTACGCGCTGCACGAGCTCGGCGCGGACATCGTGAACCCGGGTGCGGGTCAGCGGTGAGCGACGCGTACTCCCGGCCCGTCCCGGGCCATGTGCCGGTGCTCCGGCTCGGTGACGTCCTGCTGGTCACGCTCCAGGGGGACCTGCACGACAGCACGGCACAGCAGCTCCAGCAGGATCTCGCGGAGACCATCTCCCGTACCGGGGTACGTGGTGTCCTCATCGACATCTCCGGGGTGGAGATCGTCGACTCCTTCCTCGGCCGGGTGCTGGCCGAGATCGCCGCGCAGGCCAAGCTGCTGGCCGCGCGGACCGTGGTGGCCGGCATGCGCCCGGCGGTCGCCATCACCCTGGCGGAACTGGGCCTGACGCTGCCCGGGCTGAGCACGGCGCTCAGCACCGAGGCGGGCATGGAGCTCCTCACGCAGCAGACACCGGCGTACCGTCCGGGCGGCCCGCGTCAGGAGAGTCCGTGATGCACACCGCCGCGGGCGTGGAGGCCTGCTTGCCCATCCGGTCGGACATGGACCTGGTGTGGGTGCGACAACACGTGCGGCAGGCCGCGGCCCGGCTGGGCTTCGGCCTGGTGGAGCAGACCAAGCTGGTCACGGCGGCCAGCGAGCTGGCCCGCAACACCCTCGTGCACGGCGGTGGCGGACAGATGGAGGCGACGCACCTCAGCAGCGGCGGTGCGCAGGGGCTCCGGCTGGCCTTCACCGACGAGGGGCCGGGCATCGCCGACCTGGACCAGGCGCTCAGCGACGGCTACACCTCCGGCGACGGGCTGGGGATGGGGCTGAGCGGCGCCCGGCGCCTGGTGCACGACTTCGAGATCGACAGTACGCCGGGCGACGGCACCACCGTGCGGGTGACCTGCTGGGCGGCGGCCCGGCCGCCGCGTCCGCGCGAGGAGGCCTGATGCCGCGCGTGTGGGACGTCCCGGTGCGCGACTCGACGCGGGTGCGCGACGCGCGGGTCGCCGCGGAGAGCGCGGCGGCGCTGGCCGGTCTCGACGAGCGGCGCACCGCGGCCGCCGCGCTGGTCGCGACCGAGCTCGCCACGAATCTGCTCAAGCACGCCGAGGGCGGCCAGGTACTCATCGAGGTCGTGGCCGCGCCCGCGCCGCGGGAGGGCGGTGCGGAGTCCCGGGTCGTGCAGATCGCCGCGATCGACCACGGCCCGGGCATCGCGGACATGCCCGCGGCCCGGCGCGACGGTTTCTCCACGACCGGCTCGCTCGGCGCGGGCCTCGGCACGTGTCAGCGGCTCGCCGACGACTTCGCCCTGCACAGCACACCCGGCCGCGGCACGGTCGCGGTGGCCCGCGTGGGCACCACGCCGCGCGGCGGCGGTCCGGCCGTACCGGCGGGGGCCGACGTGGTGCCGGGCGGCCGGGTCCCGGCGGACGGTACGGCTGTTCCCGGCGCCCCGGCGTGGTCCGGGGGCGGGGACGGTGCCGACGGCTGGTGGCCGGGCGGTGCCGCACGGGCCGGCGACGCGCCGGCGGGAGCCGTGGCGTGCGGCGCCCTGACGGGGCACGCGGCGGTGCCGGGCGGCGCGTCGGGCCTCCCGGGGCGGGCCGGCGGCGTGCTCGGGGACGGTGGTGTTCGCGGGGACGACCCGGGTCCCGGGCAGGTCTCCGCCGTTGCGGACGGCGAGGCACGCAGCCCCGGCGCACCGGGGCGGGCAGCGCGGCCCGGCCCGTCGGGTGACCGGCCCGCGCCCGTCCCCGGCGTACGCGCCGGAGGCGTGAACATCCCCTACGGCGGAGCCGAGTACTCGGGTGACGCCTGGGCGTGGGTGCGTTCCGGGGACCGGCTGACACTGATGCTGGCGGACGGTCTGGGGCACGGCCCCGAGGCGGCCCGGGCCTCCTCCGCCGCGGTCACGGCGCTGCACCGCTGGGCCCACCTCTCCCCCGCCGAGTCGCTGCGACGGCTCCACGACGCCCTCAAGGGCACCCGGGGCGCGGCCGTCGCCCTGGCCCAGCTCGACGTGCGGGCCGGGCGGCTGCGGTTCGCCGGCATCGGGAACGTGGGGGCGCGGCTGCGCACGGACGGCACCTGGCGTCCGCTGCTGTCGCGGCCCGGCATCGTCGGCGTGCACCGGCCCGCCACCCTCCGCGAGGAGGAGGCCGACTGGGCCGCCGACCGGCTGCTGGTCCTGCACACCGACGGTCTGCCCAGCCGCTGGACGCCGCCGTCCGACGCCGGTCTGCCCGCTACGGACCCGGCCGTGACGGCCGCCGTGGCGATACGTGACGCGAGCAGTCCCGCCCGACCGGTGCGGGACGACACCGCCGTGGCCGTGCTGACTCCGACCCCGCCGGAACACCCATGATGCGCACGTGGCAGATCACCACCGTCACCGATGCGGCCCGCGCCCGCATCGCCCTGGCCCGCCTGGCCGCCGCCTACGGTGTGCCCACCGTCGACCGGACCAGGCTGGCCGCCGCCCTCAGCGCCCATCTGCGGCAGTGCCTCACCAAGGGCGGCACCTGGCTGCTCACCCTGGACATGGCCGGGTCGCCGGCCGAGGAGGGGCTGCTGCACGCCGTCGTGACGCCGTCGCCGGACGCGTCGGCCGCCGCCGGGGAGCCGCCGTGGGAGGTCACGGTCCCCTGCCCCGAGGCGGCCGGGGCCACGGAGGCCGGCACCGCCGAGGACGATCCCGCCGCCCTCGCGCAGGCGCTGCTGGGCGCCGACGAGGACACGGCCGTGGTGCTGGACAAGCTCACCGAGCAGGAGGACCTGGTCGCCTTCCACCGCGAGGAGCTGCACCAGACGAACCAGGGCGTCCTGGCACTGCACGCCGAGCTGGACGCGGCCGGCCGGGCCCAGCGCGAGGCCTTCGCCGCCGAGCGCCGGGCACGCAACGAGGCGGAGAGCGCCCGCCGCAGACTGACGTTCCTCGCGGACGCGAGCGCCGTGCTGACGGCCTCGCTCAACCACGAGGAGATCGTGCGCCGGCTGCCGGACCTGCTGGTGCCGGAGTACGCCCGCAGCGTCGACGTCTGGCTGTTCGACCACGAGGACGACAAGCACCGGTCGGCGCCGCATCCGGCCGCCGCCGTGGTCGCGGCCCGGACCGGGCGGCCGCAGTACGCGGCCGACCATCCCGGCGGTCTGCCCGGCGTCGACGACCAGCCGCCGTCCGCGCTGGATCCCACCCGGCCGCTGCTGTGCGTTCCGCTGCCGACGCGCCGGGCCCCGCTGGGCGTGCTGACCTTGTCGCCGCCCGGTGCGCGCTGGGACCCGGACGACGCGGTGATGCTGATCGAGCTCACCCGGCGGGCCAGCATCGCGATCGACAACGCCCGGCGCTTCGAGCACAACCGGGACATCGCCGAGACGCTGCAACGCGCCCTGCTCACCGATCTGCCGGCCACCCCGGGCCTCAGACTGGCCGCGCGCTATCTGCCCGCCACCCACGGGCTGAACATCGGCGGTGACTGGTACGACGCGTTCCCCCAGCGGGACGGTGGTCTCATCACCGTCGTCGGCGACGTGACCGGGCACGGTCTGCACGCGGCCGTCATGATGAGCCAGCTGCGCACGGCGCTGCGGGCGTACGCCGTCGACGGGGACAGCCCGGGCCGTCTGCTGACCCGGCTGCACCGGTTCCTGCACCATCTGCAGCCGGACCTGTACGCCACCGCCGTCATCGCCCGGTTCCACCCGGACGAGCCGACGCTGACCTGGGCCGCCGCCGGCCATCCGCCGCCGGTGCTGCGGCTGCCCGACGGGACCGTGCGCACCCTCGACGCCAAACCCGGCGCCATGCTGGGCATTCCCCTCACCCAGGAGATCGGCGACCACACGGTGCGCCTGTCGCCGGGCTCGACGCTGGCGCTGTACACGGACGGGCTGGTCGAGCGGCGCGCGCAGGGCATAGACCCGGGCATCGAGCGGCTGGCCTCGGCGCTCGGCGGCTTCCGTTCGGCCGAGCTGGACGCCGATCTGGAGGGCTCGGCGGACCGGATCCTGCATCCGCTGCTGAGCGATTCCGAGCGCGACGACGACGTGTGTCTGCTGCTGTGCCATCTCCAGGGTGACGTGGCGGGCTGACGGTCCGCCGGCCGGTGTGTGCACGCGTTCTTCACGCGGACCTGGTGCTTTTCGG
This sequence comes from Streptomyces sp. NPDC007991, assembly GCF_042958445.1. Lineage (NCBI taxonomy): Bacteria > Bacillati > Actinomycetota > Actinomycetes > Kitasatosporales > Streptomycetaceae > Streptomyces > Streptomyces sp. NPDC007991. Next base: position 132,066 of record NZ_JBIBJD010000016.1, on the reverse strand, counting down.
CCACGAGACGGGCATGGTGGTGATCGACGCGTTCGTCTGCCTGCCGTGTCCGGCCGGCGTGCCGGTCGGACACGCGTGGGGATCAATGGGGTGCGAACCCGCGATCCAGGGGCAGTCGATAGGCGTTCGAGGCAGACCGCCTGGAGCCGCAGAAAGGGATGAACACCGTGACACGACCCAGGATCCTGGTGGTTGGCGCAGGCTTCGCCGGCGTGGAGTGCGTCCGCCGTCTGGAACGGAAACTCTCCCCGGACGAGGCCGACGTCACTCTGGTGACGCCGTTCGCCTACCAGCTCTACCTGCCGCTGCTCCCCCAGGTCGCCTCCGGGGTGCTGACGCCGCAGTCGATCGCCGTCTCGCTGCGCCGCAGCAAGAAATACCGCACGCGGATCATTCCGGGCGGGGCCATCGGCGTCGATCTGAAGTCCAAGGTCTGCGTCATACGCACGATCACCGACCAGATCGTCAACGAGCCGTACGACTACATCGTGCTGGCCCCCGGCAGCATCACCCGCACCTTCGACATCCCGGGACTGACGGACCACGCGTTCGGGATGAAGACGCTCGCGGAGGCCGCGTACATCCGAGACCACGTCATCTCGCAGCTGGACCTGGCCGACGCCAGCCAGGACCCGCAGGAGCGGGCCTCGCGGCTGCAGTTCGTGGTGGTCGGCGGCGGCTACGCGGGCACCGAGACCGCGGCGTGCCTGCAGCGGCTGACACACGCCGCCGTCAAGCGGTACCCGCGGCTGGACCCGGGCCTGATCAAGTGGCATCTGATCGACATCGCGCCGAAGCTGATGCCGGAGCTCGGCGACAAGCTCGGCAGCAGCGCGCAGGAGATCCTGCGCCGGCGGGGCATCGAGATCTCGCTCGGCGTCTCCATCGCGAAGGCGGGCCCGGAGGAGGTCACCTTCACCGACGGCCGGGTGATCCCCACCCGCACGCTGATCTGGACGGCCGGGGTCGCCGCCAGTCCCCTCATCGCGACGCTGGACGCCGAGACCGTCAAGGGGCGGCTCGCGGTCGCCCCCGAGATGAACCTGCCGGGCGACGACGGGGTGTTCGCGCTGGGCGACTCGGCCGCCGTACCCGACCTGGCCAAGGGGGACGGTGCCATGTGCCCGCCCACGGCGCAGCACGCCATGCGGCAGGGCCCGCATGTCGCCGACAACGTCATCGCGTCGCTGCGGGGCGGGCCGATGCGGCCGTACGTCCACAAGGACCTGGGGCTCGTCGTCGACCTCGGCGGCACCGACGCGGTCTCCAAGCCGCTGGGTGTGGAACTGCGCGGCCTGCCCGCCCAGGCCGTGGCACGCGGCTACCACTGGTCGGCGCTGCGCACCAACGTCGCCAAGACCCGGGTGATGACCAACTGGCTCCTCAACGCGGTCGCCGGCGACGACTTCGTCCGCACCGGGTTCCAGGCCCGCAAGGCCGCCCGGCTGAAGGACTTCGAGTACACCGACGCCTATCTGACGCCGAAGCAGGTACAGGCGCACATCGACGGCACCGCCCGGCAGGAGTAGGGCCGGGCCGGAGGGGGCCGTGCGCTCGTGGCATGTCATGCTGAGGTGCGGATCTTGGTGTGGTGAGTCGGGAGAGAGTGCGGCGGCGTGAGGGCAGCGGGACGGTCGGTGCGGGCACGACTGCGGGACCGGGTCGCCGCGTCCGACCCGGGGCTGCTGCGTCTGACGGCCGGGCTGCGGACGGTCGGTGCCATCGCCCTCACGCTGGCCGTGCTCGCCCTGCTGCGGGCCGATGTGCATCTGCTGGTGGCGGCGGCCATGGCGGCGATGGTCGCCACCTTCGCCATCCGGGAGAAGCAGCTCGGCGCGCAGGCCGTGACGCTGGCGCTGGGCCTGCCGGTGGCGCTGGCCTCCGTCTCGCTGGGCGCGGTGCTCAACGCGCGCCTCTACGCCGGTGACGTCTTCTTCGTCGTCCTGATCTTCTGCGCGGTCTACGGCCGCCGGTTCGGCGACCGGGGCACGGCGCTCGGGCTGATCGGCTTCCAGGTCTACTTCCTGTCCCTGTTCGTCGGCGCCGAGGTGTCCGCGCTGCCCACCCTGTGCGGTGCCATCACCCTGGCGTTCTGCTCCAGTGCCCTGCTGCGCTTCGCGGTCGTTCCCGCGACGCCGGCGGGTGTCCTGCTGCGGCTGCGGCTGGCCTTCCGCGCCCGGCTGGCCCAGCTGGTGTCCGCGCAGCTCGACCTCCTCGACGCCGGCGCGGAGGAGATGGACAAGGCCCTGGACGCCGTGCGCGAGGGCACCGCGGCGCTGCACGAGACGGCGATGATGATCCAGGCGCGGCTGGAGGAGGGCACGCCGGACGAGTCGGCGGCGCGGCTGGTGCAGCGCCGTATCGCGGACGCCGAGATCGCCGCCGAGCGGCTCGGGCTGCTGCTGCTGACCGCCCGCAGCGCCGAACGGGCCGACACGCTCACCCTGCACCTGCCGGGCGCGCCCGCGCCGTCGGTGGGGCAGCTGGCGGTGCCGGACGAGGCGACCGCCACGCTCCGGCGCGACCTCCAGGCGCTGCGCGCCCTCGTGCTGCGGGCCGGAAGCGGCGACACGGGGACCGCACTGGCGCACGTGCGCAACCGGCTCCTCGGCTACCGGGACGAGGAGAACCTGCCGTCCGCGCCCGCCGCCGTTCAGGACGTATTCCGCGGCATCGGCGAGGCGGCCCGCTCGGTGCTGGGGCTGCGGATCGCGCTGGACGGCCCTCAGGACGAGTCCGACGACACCCCCGCGACAGCCCGCTCCCGCGAGGAGCTGGACGCGGAGGACGCCGCGATCGACAGCGCCGAGGAGCCGTCGGAGGAGGAAGAGACCGGGCTGCGGCGGCCCACCACGCGCGCGGCCGTGCAGGTCGCCGTCGGCTCGGCGCTGGCCATCGTGGGCGGCGAGCTGCTGTCCACGCAGCGCTGGTACTGGGCGGTGCTGACGTGCTGGATCGTTTTCCTGAACACCGCCTCGACGGGCGAGATCCTGGTCAAGGGCTACCGTCGGCTGCTGGGCACGGTGTTCGGCGTGGTGGCGGGCATCGTCCTGGCGGGACTGGTCGGAAAGCACACGGTGACGGCGTTCGCGCTGGTCCTGGTGCTGATCTTCGCGATGTTCTACGTGGCGCCGCTGTCGTACACGCTGATGTCGTTCTTCGTGACCGCGATGCTGGGGCTGTTGTACACGCTGCTGCACACCTACAGCCTCGACGTGCTCGTGCTGCGGGTGGAGGAGACTGCGCTGGGCGCCGCCTGCGGGGTGATCGCGGCGGCGCTGGTGCTGCCGGTGCGTACCGACCGCCGGACGAACGAGCTGCTCGGCACCGTCCTGGAGCGGCTGGCCGAGGTCACCGAGGCGGCGGTCGGCCAGCTGAGCGGCGGGCCGGCGGACGAGCTGCTGGACAAGGCGCGCGACCTGGACCAGGCGCTGGCCGACCTGCGGGCCGCCACGCAGCCGCTGACCCATCCGGTCACGCCGCTGCGGGCCCGGCGCCACACGGCCCGGTACGTGGTGGCACTGCTGGAGACCTGCGCGTACCACGCGCGGACGCTCGCGGCCACCGCCGAGCTGCTGCCCACGCATCCCTCGATCGCGGCGGACCCCCGGCTGCGCGGGGCCGCGGGGCGCACGGTGCGCAACATCGAGACCATCGCGGCCCGGGTCGCCGACGAGCACGCCGCCGCGCGGATCGAAACGGGACCGAGCATCGCCTCGCTGCTGGGGTCCGACGCCGGCACACCACGCTACGGCCGCATCACCGACCGCGTCCTACGGCACCTGGAGCGACTGGACGAGGCCGTGACCGGCCTCGCCCGACCACTGGGCGTACCGGTGACGGAACCGCGGGCCTGAGGGGCGGGGGCCGGGCGCCGGAGGCCGGGGGCGGAGACGCGAGGCCGGGGCCCCGGGGATCGAAGGCCCGGGGATCGAAGGCCCGAGGGCCAGAGGAACCGGTGGCCCCGGAGGCGCGGAAGCCGACGGCCCGAGTACCAGGGAACCGGGGACCCGGAGGTCCGGAGGTCCGGAGGTCCGGAGGTCGAGGACCCCCGAGGCCCGGAGGCCGACGGCCCGAGGGTCGGGGATCGGAGGCCGGAGGGCCGAGGGCCCGGAGGGCCGGGGGCCGAGGGCCGAGGGCCGGGGGCCGAGGGCCGAGGGCCGGGGGCCGAGGGCCGAGGGCCGGGGGCCGAGGGCCCGAGGGTCGGGGATCGGAGGCCGGAGGGCCGAGGGCCCGGAGGGCCGGGGGCCCGAGGGTCGGGGATCGGAGGCCGGAGGGCCGAGGGCCCGGAGGGCCGGGGGCCGAGGGCCGAGGGCCGAGGGCCGAGGGCCGAGGGCCGAGGGCCGAGGGCCGAGGGCCCGAGGGTCGGGGATCGGAGGCCGGAGGGCCGAGGGCCCAGAGGTCCGGGGGCCGGGGGCCGGGGATCGGAGGCGCGAGGCCGGAGGGCCGGGGCCCCAGGGAGCCGGAGGCGCGGAGGCCGAGGGCCCGAGGGCTGAGATTCGGGGGGGCCGAATACCCGGGTACCCGGCAGCCGAAGGCCGAGGGGCCCAAGGGCCAGGGACCCGGAGCCCCGGAAGTCGGGGGCCGGGCCAGGGACACGGGGACCGGGGACACGGGTGACCGGGGACCCGGAGGGCTGGGGACCCGGAGGGCTGGGGACCCGGAGGGCTGGAGGCCGACGGCCCGAGGACCCGGGGCCCCGGAGGCGCGGAGGCCGAGGGGCCCAAGGGCCAGGGACCCGGGCTCCGGAAGTCCGGGGCCGGGGACCCGGAGGGCTGCCCAGGGGCCAGGGACCCAGAAGTCCGGGATCGGGCCGGGGCCGGGGACCCGGAAGGCTGGGAGTCCCTGCATCCGGGGACCCGGAGCCCGGAAGCCGAGGGGCACGACGGCCTGGGATCCGGAGGCCTGGAAGTCCGGGATCGGGCCGGGGACCGGGGACCCGGAGGCAAAGGCCCGAGGGCCGGAGCCGAAGGCCCGGAGCCCCGGAGGCTCTAAGGGCCGGGGACCCTGAGCCGGTATCCGGAGGACCGGGGCCGGGCCCGAGGACCGAGGCCGGGCCCGAGGACCGAGGCCGGGCCCGAGGACCGAGGCCGGGCCCGAGGACCGAGGCCGGGGCCGAGGACCGAGGCCGGGGCCGGGCCCGAGGACCGAGGCCGGGGCCGAGGACCGAGGCCGGGGCCGGGCGCCAGGGCGGGGGTGCGCCTGGGGCGGGGGCCAAAGGCCCGGGGCAGTCAGAAGTCTGTGGGCAGGCCGCTCACCTTGGCGATGCCCCGGAGCTCCTCCGTCTGCCGGTGCCGTTCCTTGATGTAGTCGGCGATCTCGCCGAGGCGGACCGGGTCGGACGCGGTGGACGCGTCCGTGACGATCCTGACCGGGCCGGTCTCGTCGACGTCGAGTTCGATCACTTCGTTGTCCAGGCGGCCGGTGACCGCGGTGGCGATGACGAGGGCCACCTCGTCACGGACTTCCTGGGGCAGCTCGTCGTCGGCCCCGGAGTCGAGTGCGAAGTCGAGGCTGGACAGGCGCTCCTCGTCGATCGCCTGGAGGACCGGTTCCACCACGCGCATCAGGAGGCGGTAGTCATCCGTGTCCATCCGGATGCGCAGGAGGTCCAGGTACACGTCCACGGGCCGGCCGTCGCCATGCGGAATCTCGGAATCGCTCATTGGCTTCGTGTTCCCCGGATGGCGCGTCTCAGACGCGGCGCCAGCGGGCCATGGCGAAGGAGAACACCCCGAACAGCACGAGCCCGGCCGCGACCAAGACCAGCAGCCAGGGGCCGAGGGGGGTGTCGGCGAAGCTGCGCAGGGTGTCGTCCAGACCCTTGGCCCGGTCGGGTTCGTAGTCGATCGCCGCGCGGACCGCGAAGACCCCGGCCACGGCGAAAACCAGCCCGCGGGCGGCGCCGCCGGCCACGCCGGTGACGTCCACCAGCCGCCGTGTCCGGGGGCTCAGCTGCCCGAGCCGGAGTTTGTCGTGGTACTTCCGGAGCACCGCCTGTACGCCGATCCAGCCGCCGGCCACGACGATCGCGAGGCCGGCCGCGCCGACCAGCCACTGGCCGGCGGGTATCTCCAGGGCCCTGGCGGTGGCGTCCTGGGACTGCCGGTCGCTGGATCCGCCGCGGCCGCGGCCCGCCGCGAACGACAGCACGGAGTAGGCGACGAAGACGTAGAACGCGAAGCGGGCCGTCGCCAGCAGCCGCTTGCGGACGCTGCGGCCGTCCGGCCCGGCGGAGCCGAACAGCACCTCGGACAGCCGCCACAGGGCCATGCCGGCCAGGCCGATGCCCAGGGCCCACAGCAGCACCGCGCCGAACGGCTGCTGGGCCAGTGCGGCCAGGGCTCCCCCGCGGTCGGCCTGCTCACCCGTGTCGCCGAAGGCGATCTGCAGCGCCAGGGCCCCGACGAGCAGATAGATCACACCCCGGGCGGCCAGTCCCGCCCGTGCCGCCCCCTCGATCGCCGAACCCCGCGCAGCTCGCCGGGCCCGGATCCGACCGCCTTGTGCCATCGCACTCGTGTTCATGTCGACCTCCCGGCACTCCGGATGCCCCGGCTCGGGCGGCACACACCCGGCCCGGCCGCCGGACGAGGGGAATTCGGTCACGGCGGAGGGCTGCCGCGCCGGGGGTCAGGACCGCCGGAACCTCGCCCCCCGGCCGGCGCGGCCGAGGGCGTGCAGGTGCTCCAGGGCGTCCAGGACCACCGTCCGGTCGTGCCAGGCGAGCCACCGGCCCGCCTCGCCGCCCACGGTGTCGAGGGCCTTGGTCTGGGCCGTCGTCAGTTGGGAGGGGCCGGTCCAGGTGGGCCGAGACCATGCCGACGCACTGGCCGGATGCCGTGGTCAGCGGGACGCTGTGGCAGGCCCTGCTGCCCGCCGCGAGGATGGCCCGGCGGGCCGGTTCGCTGAACACCGGGTCGCTCTCCACGTCCCGCACGGTGACCTGGGCGAGGTCCCGGGCGGCCCGCGAGCAGGCGGTTCCGTCGTCGCCGACGTGGGCGAAGAAGTCGACGAAGTCGGGCGTGAGTCCGGTGTACTCCTCGATGCGCAGGCCGCCCAGGGCCTGGTCGGTGAGCTGGACGTTGCCCATGTCGGTGTCGACCACGGCCAGGGCGCTGCTCAGCACGGCCTTCAGGACGGCGCCGCGGCTGCCGGACCCGGACCGGTGGGCCGAGGTGAAGGTCAGACCGGGTTCCGGCCGTCGGACCCGGCGCGGGAACCACAGCCGTTCCCGGCTGTCGGGGGGTGGTGCGGTCAGCAGGAACCCCGCCAGGGTCCGCAGCTTGACGTTGTACCGCTGGGACGCCTGCTGCAGCAGCGCGAAGGCGCTCTCCCCGTCGGGGAGCGCGTACCGCTCCTGAAGCATGCCTTGTGCCTGTGAGATCAGCGGGTAGACGCGAGCCCGGGCCCGGAGGTCGCGCACCTCGGCGCGCAGGCGCTCCAGTTCGGCGTGGTCGTCTGCGGCCTTCCGTCCCGCTGTGGACATGGAACTCCCCGGTCCAGGTGACATGACACGACGGAGCCCGGCCTCGGCTGCCGCCGTCGGCCGGGCCCCTTCGGTGCCACGCCTTCCCCGTCACGTCATACGCACACTCCCCTCACGCGCGCTCCGGTGTCGGTGTGCGCCGCCCGGTGGCGGTGGGTGGGGCGGGCTCGCGGGCCGGTGCGGGTGCGGTCGCGAGCCACTGGTGAGCGACCTCCAGGGCGCGCTCGGCGTCCCGGGTGCCGGTGGACACGCACAACGTGTAGGCCAGGTCGCGTGCCCGTGCGCTCAGGTCGGCCGGTTCGCCCGGTCTCGCGGCGGCCGACAGTGCCTCGTACTCGTCGACGAGGCGGCGCAGCACGGCGGGAGGGGGTCTGAGCATGGTTTCTCGCTCCTCGGAGTCGGGTGGTCAGGCCGTCGTGGAGGTGCCGCCGGTGCCCGTCTGCTGCCCCAGGACCTCGTCGCGCACGCGGGCGCAGCTGCGGCTGATGAGGCGGGAGACGTGCATCTGGGAGATGCCCAGGTGATCGGCGATGCGGCTCTGTGTCATGTCCTCGAAGAACCGCATGTAGAGAATGGCCCGCTCGCGTTCCGGCAGGCGGCGCAGGCCTTCCTTGGCGGACTCGCGGTCGACGACGACGTCGTAGGACGAGTCCGCCGCACCGAGGGTGTCCGCGAGGCTGTAGCCGTCGTCGTCCGCCGAGAGTTCGGCGTCCAGCGACAGGGTGCTGAAGCTCTCCAGCGCCTCGAGCCCGGCGCCGACCTCTTCCTCGGTCAGGCCGGTGTGGGCGGCGATGTCCGCCACGGAGGGCTCGGGGCTGCCCGGGTTCTGGGTGAGTTCACGGCGTGCCACCCGCACCTTGTTGCGCAGTTCCTGCACGCGGCGGGGGACCCGCAGGGCCCACATGCGGTCCCGGAAGTGCCGCTTGACCTCACCGGTGATGGTGGGCACGGCGTAGCTCTCGAAGGCTCCCCGGCTCGGGTCGAACCGGTCGATGGCCTTCACAAGCCCCAGGGCGGCCACCTGGCGCAGGTCCTCGATCGACTCTCCGCGGTCGCGGAAACGGCCGGCGATGCGGTGGGCCATGGGCAGCCACAGCGTGACGAGTTCGTCGCGGACGGCTTCCCGGTCGGGCCCTTCCTCCAGCTCCGCCAGCCGGGCGAAGAGGGCCGTGGTGTCCGGAGCGTCGTCGTGCCGCCGCCGGGTGGCGGTGGTCGTCGTTTCGGGCGTGCCGGGACGGTTCGTGGGCGTATCGATGAGCATGCGGATTCGCTCCTGAACAACGATGGTCTCAGGGACTTACCGCGGGACGGTCGCTGCCCGGATCGCCTGGAGGGCCTCCGGGGCAGTCGTACACACCGCTCCCGCTGGCGCGCCTCCGGTCCGAAGCACGAGATTGCGTCTGCCCTGACCCCGGTGGAACAAACTCCACTTTGCTGTGCAATCTGGAGTGAACCGGTCCGCGGGCGTTCAGGTCAGGGGGACGACGGCGGTGATGCACTTGCCGCCGGCGGGCAGGTCGGACACGCGGATGTCACGGGAGAGCCGGCAGACGATGGGCCAGCCGTGGCCGCCGTGCCGCAGCCGTCCGTGCGGATCCGCGGGCGGCGCGGTGACCGGCAGTTCGTCGCTGCGGTCGCTCACCGAGAGCCGTACACCGGGGCCGTCGACGTCGACCCGGAAGTCGGTGACCCCGCCGCCGTGCAGGATCGCGTTGGTCGTCAGCTCCGAGGCGACGAGCAGCGCGTCGGACAGGGCGTCGGCGTCACAGGCGGTATGGGTGGTGCGGCAGCGTTCGGCCACGGCGCGCTCCACGGCCCGGCGTGCCTCGGCGGGTTTGCACGGCCGGGCCCGGTGCGCACCGGGCGGTTCGAATACTGATTCGATCATGTGCTCCTCGCACATCCTTCAGCTCCCTGCTTGGTCAGGACATGACCCGGATCCGGATCCCACACCGTGGCCGCCCGCCCGGGCACACCTCGGGCTCACGGACCCGCTGTTCGGTGTTTCCTTTCACCGCCCGCGGTTTCGGGGCGCGCATCGCGCGAGCGCCGCGGGTCTCCTTAGTTCGGCTGACCTCTCCCCGCACCTGCAAACCTCGGTCCGCGCCACTGTCGGAAAAAGGACCCGGAAAGACCCCCGGGAGATCCGGGGCGCTCCGGGAGACCGGGGAGGGCCGTGAATCGTTGCCATCACCACGCGTCGCCGGGGTACGCGGGGTGCATGATTGATGTGGTGGATTCCGACGAACTGCTGCGGCGCATCCAGCGCGCGAGGGCCTGTGCGGTGCGCGAGGAGCGGACGTGGCGGACCAGGAGCGAGGAACTGGGCCCGACCGACCCGCAGGGGGCCCGGGACGCGACCGTGCGGCAGATGTCCTACGAGGCGGTGCTGAGGGTGCTGGACGAGATCCTGACTCCGGGCAAACACACCACGCAGGACTGACCAGGAGGTCCGCCGCCCGCTGACGGGCGGGGGCGGATTGTGCGGGGACCTGCCGGGAACCCGGTGCGCATGACAGCCGAGCACACCAGAGCACCGGTCCTGGAAGCCCTGGACGAGTACCGCCGCAAGGGGCACCTCTCCTTCACCCCGCCCGGGCACAAGCAGGCCCGCGGCGCCGACCCGGCGGTCCGGGAGGTCCTCGGGGACGCGGTCTTCCACGGCGATGTGCTGGCCTCGGGCGGTCTGGACGACCGGCTCACCCGGGGCCGGGTGCTGCGACGCGCCCAGGAACTGATGGCCGACGCGGTGCACGCCGAGCACACGTTCTTCAGCACCTGCGGCAGTTCCCTGTCGGTGAAGGCCGCCATGCTGTCGGTCGCAGGGCCGCACGAGAAGCTGCTGATCGGGCGCGACGCCCACAAGTCGGTGGTGGCGGGGCTGATCATCTCCGGTATCGAGCCGGTCTGGGTCGAGCCGCGGTGGGACGCCGAGCGGCACTTGGCCCATCCCCCGTCGGCCGAGGACTTCGACCGGGCCTTCGACGCCCACCCGGACGCGCGGGGTGCGCTGGTCACGAGCCCCACGCCGTACGGCGGCTGCGCGGACTTGCGGGCGGTCGCCGAGGTGTGCCACCGGCGCTCGCGCCCGCTGATCGTGGACGAGGCCTGGGGCGCGCATCTGCCGTTCCACCCCGGTCTGCCGTCCTGGGCGATGGACGCGGGTGCGGACATCTGCGTGACCAGCATCCACAAGATGGGCAGCGGCCTGGAGCAGGGCTCGGTCTTCCACCTCCGGGGCGATCTGGTCCCGCCGGCGCTGCTGGGTATGCGCGCGGACCTGCTGGGCACCACCAGCCCGTCGGTGCTGATCTTCGCGGGCCTGGACGGCTGGCGGCGGCAGATGGCGCTGCACGGCGAGGAGCTGATGGGCGGCGCGCTGGAGCTCGCGGCCGAGGTCCGCTCCGCCGTCGAGGAGATCGACGGGCTGCACGTCAACGACCGCGACGACTTCTGCGGTCCGGGCCTGTCCGACGACCTCGACCCGCTGCCCGGCGTCATCGACGTCGCCGGGCTGGGGATCACGGGCTTCCAGGCGGCGGACTGGCTGCGTGAGCACCGGAAGATCGACGCGCATCTGGTGGACCACCGCCGTATCGGCGCGCAGATCACCCACGGCGACGACCGGGAGACGACCGGGCAGTTGCTGGAGGCGCTGCGGGATCTCGCGCGGGCCGCGCGGGAACTGCCCCGGGCGCCGCGGGTGGAGGTGCCGTCGCCGGCGGAGCTGCGGATGGCCCAGGCGGTGCTGCCCCGGGACGCGTTCTTCGGCCCGGCCGAGGACGTTCCGGTGGCGCGGGCGGCGGGGCGGGTCGCGGCGGAGATGATCACGCCGTATCCCCCCGGCATCCCGGCCGTCCTGCCCGGCGAACGCCTCACCGAGCCGGTTCTGGCATACCTGCGGACCGGTCTGGCCGCGGGGATGCACCTGCCCGACCCGACGGACCCCGGGCTGGAGACGGTCCGGGTCCTCGCCCGGGAGGCGGAGTGAAGTGAAACGGGTCACGCGACCCGGTACGGGGTGCACGCGCGCCCCCTGGATGGTTTACGGTTCATTCATACGTGGTGACGGAGTCGACCCACCGTCCTCCGCATCACTGTTTACGGCCCTGGCTGGTTTCCCCCGTCCAGCCAGGGCTTTTTCATGCCCCGGAAAAGTGGTGCACGCCGAGGTGCCCGGGGCCCCGGCAGCGGCTGAAATGGGCGTAGGGAAAGCCCCGGAAGTCGACCGCCCGGCGAGGAGCTCCGCGTCATGACCAAAGCGATCAAACTCCTGACCGCCCTGCCCCCGCCCCAGCGGCAGCGCCTGATGGCGCTCGCCCGGGAGGTGTCCTTCCCCGAGGACGCCCGGATCTTCGAGGCGGGTGGCACGGCCGACCGCTTCTGGGTCATCCGCTCCGGCGCGGTCTCCCTGGACCAGCAGGTGAACTCGCTCCAGCGGGCGACCGTGGCCAGCCTCGGCGCGGGCGACCTGCTCGGCTGGTCCTGGCTGTTCCCGCCGTACACCTGGGACTTCGGCGCGCAGGCGTTCAGTCCGGTACGGGCCTACGAGTTCGACGCGGCGGCCGTGCTGCGGCTGTGCGAGGAGGATCCGCAGCTCGGGCTGGTGCTGGTGCGCAACGTCGCCGAGGTGCTCGCGCACCGGCTGGAGATGACCCGGGGCAAGCTGATGGAGCAGTACACGCTGCACCGGCGGGGCTCCCTGTGAGACGTCAGACGCGGTAGCGCCGCAGCGCCGGTACGGCGCCGGCCAGGACCAGCATCACGGCGACGACCAGCAGCCCGCCGCCCGCGACGGCGGTCCGGGGGCCGAAGGCGGAGCCCGCGGTGCCGTGCAGTACGTCGGCCAGGCGCGGGCCGCCCGCCACGACGACGGTGAAGACGCCCTGCATGCGCCCGCGCATCTCGTCGGTCGCGGCGGACAGCAGGATCGCCCCGCGGAAGACCATCGACACCATGTCGGCCACCCCTGCCGCGGCCAGGAAGGCCACGCCCACCCAGAGATTGCGGCTCAGCCCGAAGCCCGTGATGGCAACGCCCCAGACGACGACCGCCCCGATGACCATCCAGCCGTGCCGGCGGGCCCGGGAGAAGGTGCCGGAGAACAGCCCGCCGAGCACGGCACCGATGGGGATCGCCGCGAACAGCAGACCCAGCGCGAGCCCCTCGCCGTACGGCGCGTAGGTCTGGGCGGCGAGCTGCGGGAACAGGGCCCGGGGCATGCCGAGGACCATGGCGATGATGTCGGCGAGGAAGGACAGCAGCAGCACGGCGTGCCCGGAGATGTAGCGGAAGCCGGCGGCGATCTCCTTCACGCCCGCGCGGCGCACCGCCGTGCCGGCCAGGGGCGGCAGCGAGGGCAGCCGGTACACCGCCCACACCGTGACGCACAGGGCGAGGGCGTCGATGAGGTACAGCTCGGGCAGTCCGATGACGGGGATGAGCGCGCCGGCGAGCAGGGGGCCCGCCACCTGGCCGGTCTGCATCACGGTCGAACCGAGGGCGTTCGCGGCGGGCAGTTCGCCCTCGGGGACGAGGCGGGCGATGGAGGCGTTGCGGGCCGGTGCGTTCAGGCCCCAGAAGGCCTGCTGCACGGCGAGCAGCACCATGAGCGCGGCCACCGACTCCAGGCCGGTGAAGGCCTGCAGCCAGAACAGCAGCGAGGTGACGGCGATGCCGCTGTTGGTGATCAGCAGCAGCTTGCGCCGGTCCATGCTGTCGGCGATCGCCCCGCCCCACAGCGCGAACACGATCAGCGGCACCAGACCGGCCAGGCTCGCGGCGCCGACCCACGCCGAGGAGCCGGTGATGTCGTAGATCTGCTTGGGCACGGCGACGGCGGTGAGCTGGCTGCCGACGGCGGTGACGACGGTCGAGCCCCACAGCCGCCGGTAGGCGGGGCGGCGCAGGGGGCGGGTGTCCATGGCCCAGCGCCGCCAGCCGCGCCGCGGTGGGGTCTTCGGCGCCGGGTCCCGCTCGTCCGTCGTGCTCTCGCTCGTGTCCACTCGCCGCTTCCTGGATGTCCGCTCCACCGACCGGGCCGTGGATCACTATCGCACCGGCCGCCGGGCACCGGATCGCCGAGGTCTCAGCTTCCGGCGATGAGCACGGCACCGAGCACGATCATGGTGGCGGCGACCAGGCCGTCCAGGACCCGCCAGGCGGCGGGCTTGGCGAGGAAGCGGCCGAGCAGCCGGGCACCGAAGCCGAGGGCGGCGAACCAGCACAGACTGGCCAGCACGGCGCCGAGGCCGAACGTCCAGCGCAGCGGGCCGTGGTCGGCGGCGACGGAGCCGAGCAGGAACACGGTGTCGAGGTAGACGTGCGGGTTGAGCCAGGTCATCGCCAGGCAGGTCAGCACGGCCCGGCGGCGCGACCCGGCCGCCTCCCCGTCCGTCCGCAGCGCGCCGCCGTCCGCCCGGAACACTCGCCGGGCGGCCAGGGCGCCGTAGCACAGCAGGAAAGCGCCGCCGATCCAGCCGATCGCGGTGAGCGCGCCCGGCCATGCCACCACCACCGCGCCGACGCCGCCGACGCCGAGCGCGATGAGGGCGGCGTCGGACAGTGCGCAGATGCCGACGACGGCGAGGACGGCGTCGCGGCGGATCCCCTGGCGCAGGACGAAGGCGTTCTGGGCGCCGATGGCGACGATGAGGGACAAGCCGGTGCCGAATCCCGCGGCTGCGGCGGTGAAAGCGCTGGTCATGGCCGTGACGCTACGGACCGGCCGGTCTGAGGTACAGCTAAAGATTCTTACGTATCGTTAGCAGATATGATGACGGATCTTCCTCTGGACCAGGTACGGACCCTGCTCGCGGTCGTGGACGAGGGGACGTTCGACGCGGCGGCGGCCGCGCTGCATGTGACGCCGTCGGCGATCAGTCAGCGTGTGAAGGCGCTGGAGCAGCGCACCGGGCGGGTGCTGCTGCTGCGGACCAAGCCGGTGCGGCCGACGGAGTCGGGCGAGGTGCTCGTGCGGCTGGCCCGGCAGGTGGCGCGGCTGGAGCGCGACGCGTACGCGGAGCTCGGGCTGAGCGGCACCGGGGAGCCGACCCGGGTGTCGGTGGCGGTGAACGCGGACTCGCTGGCCACCTGGTTCCTCCGGGTGCTCGCGCGGGTGCCGGAGGAGCTGCGGCTCTACTTCGAACTGCGCCGGGAGGACGAGGACCACACGGCGGCGCTGCTGCGGGAGGGGGCGGTGATGGCCGCGGTGACCTCGTCACCGGACCCCGTGCCGGGCTGTTCCGTCCGGTCGCTGGGGCGGATGCGCTACCTCCCCGTGGCCGCGCCCGGCTTCGCCGCGCGCCACCTCGACGGACCCCTGGAACAGGTGCTCTGCGACCTGCCCACGGTGGCCTTCGACCGCCGGGACGACTTCCAGGACGGCTTCGTGCGCCGGCTCACCCGCGGACGGAGCAGCGCGAGCGCGCTGCGGCACTACGTGCCGGCCTCGGAGGGTTTCGTCGAGGCCGTGGCGGCCGGACTGGGCTGGGGCCTGGTGCCCGAGGCCCAGGCGGAGCCGCTGCTGCGCGCCGGGCGGCTGGTCGGGCTCGCCCCGGGCCGGACGGTGGACGTGCCGCTGTACTGGCAGCAGTGGAAGCTCGACTCGCCCGCGCTGGCGCAGGTGGCGGAGGCGGTGACGGCCGCCGCGGCGGAGGCGCTGCGGGTGTGACGCCCTACTCCCCCAGGACGCCGTCCAGTTGGGCCGCCGCGCTGTCCGACAGCATCCACCACGTCGTCGGCAACCAGTGATCCTCGGGCACGGGCGTGCGGTGAGCGGTTCCGGGGCGGCGCTGTTTCACCAGGCGTCGACAGGTGACCCGAAACGGAGCAATCATCCGAACGGGCACGTTTCTACTGCGATCGCAGGTGACTTCGATGGACAACTGGCGAGACCACGCTGCCTGCCGGCACGAGGACCCCGAGCTCTTCTTCCCGATCGGCACCTCCGGCCCGGCCCTCCTTCAGACGGAGCAGGCCAAGGCGGTGTGCCGGCGCTGCCCCGTCCAGGAGCAGTGCTTGCAGTGGGCGCTGGACACGGGGCAGTCCATCGGTGTGTGGGGCGGGACAAGCGAGACGGAACGGCGTGCGCTGAAGCGGCGGACGGCGGCCCGGCGCCGCTCCGGCTGACGCCCTCCCACCACCCTCCCCTGGGGGATTCAGCTGCGGCGCAGCGGCCCCCAGGGGTTCTCCTGCCGGGACACCTCCGCCTTCGCCTCGTCGATGACCCGCTGGTCGATCCAGCACATCGGCCGGGCGTCGGTGACCAGCGGTTCGTTGTCGGGTCCGCGAGAGGTCTCCTGGCCCGCGAGCACCCAGGCCCGCACACCGCGCCCCTTCTCGTGCGGCAGATGGGCGTAGTCGTGCAGACGACGCGCCACCCACACCCGGACGGGACGCTCCTCCCACCAGTCCTCGACGTCGAGCGGGTTGGCGGACAGGCCCGGCATGGGCACGCCCGTCAGATCGTCGGTGCTGGACACGTCGCGGAGGTCGGTCCCGGGGCCGCGCGACCAGCGGACGTACAGGCCTTGGTGCCGTTCGACCAGCTCGGTGAGCTCGGCGAGTGTGCGCACGACCGGCAGGTCGTCCGATCCACTCATGTCGTGACCTCCTCCCTCGACGCCGTCAGGCGGACGGAGTACCCGCCCGGCGCGGGCGGAATCGGCCCTTCGGCGGTGCCGGGGGCGCCGGCCGCCGGTCAGGGTCACGCCCGCCGACCGGCCGTGGCCGCGGGGTCTGGCGAAGGACGCGGCCGGGGTGGACGAGTGGCACAAGGCGATCACCCCGTCGACGGAGCTGCGCCGCTGGTACCACGCGGGCGAGGGCTCGTACGAGGAGTTCGCCGGGCGGTACGAGGCGGAGCTCGCCGACGGCGAGGCGGCCGGGCTCCTCGGCCACGTCCGCGACCTGGTCCGCACGGGCGATGTGACGCCGCTGACCGCGTCGAAGACGCCGGAACGGAGCCGCGCCGCCGTACCGGCCCGCCCCGCCCGGAGCTGAGAGGCGGGCCGTGCGGGCACGGTCAGGCGGTCTGCTTCGCCGCCGCCCGGCCCGCCGCCCGGCCCGAGAAGAGGCAGCCGCCGAGGAAGGTGCCCTCCAGCGCGTTGTAGCCGTGGACTCCGCCGCCGCCGAATCCGGCGACCTCTCCGGCCGCGTACAGCCCCTCGATCGGCTTGCCGTCGGTCCCGAGGGCGCGCGAGTCGAGGTCGGTCTGGATGCCGCCGAGCGTCTTGCGGGTCAGGATGTGCAGCTTGACGCCGATGAGGGGGCCGGCCGCCGGGTCGAGGATGCGGTGCGGGGTGGCGACCCGGCCGAGGCGGTCGCCGATGTAGCGGCGGGCGTTGCGGATGCCCTGCACCTGGGCGTCCTTGGCGTAGGGGTTGGCGATCTGCAGGTCGCGGGCCTCGATCTGCCGTTTGATCCCGGCCGCGTCGAGGAGCGGCTTGTCGGTGAGCTCGTTCATCTTCTCGACGAGCTGTTCGACACTGGGCGCGGTCACGAAGTCGGCGCCCTTGCGCAGGAACGCGTCGACCGGTCCGGGCGCGCCCTTGCCGAAGATGCGTTCCTTCAGGAACCCGGCACGGTCCTTGGCCGTGATGTCGGGGTTCTGCTCGGAGCCCGAGAGCGCGAACTCCTTCTCGATGATCTTCTGCGTGAGGATGAACCAGGAGTGGTCGTAGCCCGCGATGTCCTCGGTGGTGCGCAGGTGCTTCAGGGTGCCGAGGGTGTCGTAGCCGGGCAGGTACGGCCCGGGCAGGCGGCGGCCGAGGGCGTCGAACCACATCGAGGACGGTCCGGGCAGGATGCGGATGCCGTGGCCGGGCCAGATCGGGTCCCAGTTCTGCAGGCCCTCGGTGTAGTGCCACATGCGGTCCCGGTTGACCAGGCGTACGCCCGCCTCGGCGCTGATGTCGAGCATCCGTCCGTCGACGTAGGCCGGTACGCCGGTGACCATCTGCTTCGGCGGGGTGCCGAGGCGCTCGGGCCAGTGGCGGCGGACCATGTCGTGGTTGGCGCCGATGCCGCCGCTGGTGACGACGACGGCCTGGGCGGTGAGTTCGAACTCGCCTATGGCGTCTCGGCTGGAGGCGACGCCGCGGGGTGAGGTGTCCTCGGCCAGGACCGTGCCGCGCACGCCGCGGGCGCTGCCGTCCTCGACGACGAGTTCGTCGACGCGGTGACGGTGGTGGAAGGTGAGCAGTCCGTCGCGCGCGGCCTGCTTGGCATAGCGGACGAAGGGTTCCACCACGCCGGTGCCGGTGCCCCAGGCGATGTGGAAACGGGGCACGGTGTTGCCGTGCCCGTGCGCCGTGAGGTCGCCGCGCTCGGCCCAGCCGACGGTGGGCAGGAACGTGATGCCGTGCCCGTTCAGCCAGGACCGCTTCTCCCCCGCGGCGAACTCGACGTAGGCGCGCGCCCAGCGCACGGCCCAGGAGTCCTCGTCCTCCAGCCGGTCGAAGCCGGCGCTGCCCCGCCAGTCGCTCCAGGCCAGGTCGAAGGAGTCCTTGATGCCCAGGCGCCGCTGCTCCGGCGAGTCGACGAGGAACAGCCCGCCGAAGGACCAGAAGGCCTGTCCGCCGAGGTCGGCGGCGTTCTCCTGGTCGACGAGGGCGACCCTCCTGCCCCTGCTGGTCAGTTCGTGTGCCGCGACCAGGCCTGCGAGGCCCGCTCCGACGACGATGACGTCGGCATCCATGGCGACCGTTCCCTTCTTCAGTTCCGCGTGGGGTCGGGGGTGCCGCTGCCGTCGGTCAGCAGGGCCGTGAGCAGTTGCTTCAGCCAGGCGCGGGCGTGTTCGACGTCCCGGTCCAGCAGCAGTTGCGCGGTGACGCCGTCGTAGGCCGCGACCACGGCGTGGGCGGCGCTGTCCGTGTCACCCAGGACGGCGGGCAGTGCGGTGTGCCCGCGGGCGCGGGCGAGCCGGTCGGCGACGGCCTGCCGCAGCCGCGCGCGGTGCTCCAGCAGGCTCCGCGCGACGTCCGGGTCGCGGGCGGCGTGCACCAGGAAGTCCGTCTTCACCAGGAGCCAGTCCCGGTCCAGGAGCAGCACGTCGGTGACGCGGTCCACGGCGGCGGGCACGTCGAGGCCGGGCCCGTCGAGGGCGAGGGCCCCGGAGACCTGCTCCGCGATGAGGTCGGCCCGCTCCTGGTAGAGGGCGAAGAACAGCTCGTCGAGGCTGGAGAAGTTGGAGTAGAAGGCGCCCCTGCTGTACCCGGCGGCCTCGCAGATCTCCTCGATGGAGACGTGCCCGAAGCCCTTGGCCGCGAACACGGAGAACGCCGCGTCCAGGAGGTTGGCGCGGGTGCGGACCCTGCGCCTGGTCACCCGCCCGGTCGGTCCTTCCACGGCCATGTCCCGCCCTCCTTTCGATACGGAAATGTATTCGATACATCGATGTATCGAAAGGCCTGGCAGGCCCGAAGAGCAAGGAATTTTATGGAACACGCATTCGATTACGGGGTATTCTGAGTCCATGCACCTCCAGGGCTCCCTCTTCGACCAGACCGACGAGCTGCGCCTCGGGCCTCTCGACGGGATCAGCCGTACGCACCTCGGTTTCGGCGCCTGGCTCGACGTCCTGCCCGGGTGGCTGAGCGGTTCCGACGCGCTGTTCGAACAGCTGGCCGCCGAGGTGCCGTGGCGGGCGGAGCGGCGCACGATGTACGACCACGTCGTCGACGTCCCCCGGCTGCTCGCGTTCTACGGCGCCGAGGACCCGTTGCCGCACCCGGTCCTGACCGAGGCGCGCGACGCCCTGAGCGCCCACTACGGCGAGGAACTGGGCGAGCCGTTCACCACGGCCGGGCTGTGCTACTACCGCGACGGCCGGGACAGCGTGGCCTGGCACGGCGACCGGATCGGCCGCGGGGCGCGCGAGGACACGATGGTCGCGATCCTGTCCGTGGGAGCACCCCGGGACCTGCTGCTGCGGCCGATGCGGGGCGGGCGCGACACCGTGCGCCGGCCGCTGGGCCACGGCGATCTGATCGTGATGGGCGGCTCCTGCCAGCGCACCTGGGAGCACTCCATACCCAAGAGCACGCGCGCGACGGAGCCGCGCATCAGCATCCAGTTCCGGCCGCACGGCGTGCAGTGAACCCGCGAACCCCCCGGTCACACGGGCCCGTTGGGGTGGACCCGGCGGTTCCGCCCGATGTGGGGTCTGCTTTCCTTCTCTCGACGGACCGGGACCACTCGACACGGGGCGATCATGCGGACAGACGTACACCACGTCGCGGACGGCACCTACCTGGTGCACGGCTCCCACACCAACTGGGTGATCCTCACGGAGGGGGACGCCGTCACCCTGGTCGACACGGGTTACCCCGGCGACCGGGAACAGCTCCTCGCCTCCCTCGCCGAGGTGGGCAGTTCCCCGGAGGCGGTGGCGGCCGTGCTGATCACACACGCGCACAACGACCACCTGGGTTCCGCCGAGTACCTGCGTGCCACGTACGGCACGCCCGTGTACCTGCACGAGGCCGAAGTGCCGCACGCGCGCCGGGAGTTCCTGCACCAGGTGTCCCTCGGGACGGTACTGAGGAACGGCTGGCGCCCCGGGGTGCTGCCGTGGGCCGTGCACGCGCTGCGCGCCGGCGGCACGATCCACAACCCCGTCACCGCCCCCGAGCCGTTCCCGGCGGCGGGCCCCCTGGACCTGCCCGGGCGGCCCGTGCCGGTGCACACGCCCGGCCACACCGACGGGCACTGCGCCTACCACGTACCGGGCACCGGAGCGCTGATCTCCGGGGACGCCCTGGTCAGCGGGCACGCCACCTCGCGGGTCGAGGGGCCGCAGCTGCTGCCGGACATGTTCCACCACGAGCGCCCGCGTGCCGTGGCCTCCCTGGACGTCCTGGCGGAGCTGGAGGGCGAGCTGCTGCTGCCCGGGCACGGCCCGGTCCACCGCGGTCCGTTGCGGGACGCCGCCGAGCGGGCCCGGGAACGCGCCCTCTAATCTGAGGTGACGATCAGCGGCGAGACAAGGACACCCGGCGCATGGCACTTCAGATCAGCGCGACCAACCCGGAGCATCCCGCGCTTCTGCTGGAACTGCCGTGGGATGTTCCCCTGGAGGAGTGGCCGCAGGAGTACCTCGTGCCGCTGCCGCGCGGCATCTCCCGGCACGTGGTGCGCTACTCCCGGGCCGGCGACGAGGTGATCGCCGTCAAGGAGCTGGCCGAGCGGCCCGCGCAGCGCGAGTACGGGCTGTTGCGCGACCTGGACCGGATCGGCATCCCGGCGGTGGACCCGCTGGCCGTGGTCACCGGCCGCACCGCCGCGGACGGCACCCCGCTGGAGAGCGTGCTGATCACCCGGCACCTGGGCGGCTCGATGCCGTACCGCTCGATGTTCGAGACGACCATGCGCCCGGCCACCATGCACCGGCTGATGGACGCGCTCGCCGTGCTCCTGGTGCGGCTGCACCTGGCCGGGTTCGCCTGGGGCGACTGCTCGCTGTCCAACACCCTCTTCCGGCGCGACGCGGGCGCCTACGCCGCGTATCTGGTGGACGCCGAGACCGGTGACCTGCATCCGCAGCTCAGCTCCGGGCAGCGCGAGTACGACCTGGACCTGGCCCGTGTGAACATCAGCGGGGAGCTGCTGGACCTGGAGGCGTCCGGGGCGCTGCACCCGTCGGTGGACCCGGTCGAGTTCGGCATGGAGATCTGCGCCCGCTACCGCGGCCTGTGGGACGAGCTGACCCGCACCTCCGTCTACCCGGCCGGCAAGCACCACTACATCGAACGCCGGATCCGCCGGCTGAACGACCTCGGCTTCGACGTCGCCGAGATGCAGATCGAGCACGCCTCGAACGGCGACTCGGTCACCTTCGTGCCCAAGGTCGTCGACGCGGGCCACCACCAGCGCCAGCTGCTGCGCCTGACCGGGCTCGACGCCGAGGAGAACCAGGCCCGGCGGCTGCTGAACGACCTGGAGAGCTGGATGGCGACCCAGGACGACTACGCCCCGGGCGATCCCCTGGGCGCCCGTCCGGAGGTCCTGGCCCACCGCTGGGTGCGGGAGGTGTTCCGGCCGACCGTGCGGGCGGTGCCGCCCGACCTGCGCGGCTCCATGGACCCGGCGGAGATCTACCACCAGCTCCTCGAACACCGCTGGTACCTGTCCGAGCGGGCCCAGCACGACATCGGCATCGACACGGCGGTCGAGGACTACATCAAGAACATCCTCCCCAAGGCCCGCAAGACGCTCCAGCCGACGGCGGACTGAGCCGCCCGCGCGCTCACGCGTGCGGGACCACGGCGACCGGGCAGTCCGCGTGGTGCAGCACCCCGTGCGCCACCGAGCCGATGCGGGCGCCGACGGCCGTACGGTGGGCCCGTCGGCCGACGACCATCAGCTGGGCCGTCCCGGCCACCGACAGCAGCACCTGGCCGGCGCTGCCCATCTCCACGTGCTCCTCCACCGGCACGCCGGGGAACCGCTCCCGCCACGGCCGCACCGCGGCGGCCAGGGCCCTCTTCTCGTACGGCTCCAGTCCCCCGGCCTCGTCGAGGAGCTTCAGCGAGCCGGGGCTGTAGGCGAAGACGGGCGGCAGGGTCCAGGCCCGTACGACCCGCACGGTCGCCCCGCGCACGGCCGCCGTCTCGAACGCGAACCGCAGCAGGTCGGCGCTGTCCTCCTCGTCGCCCTGCTGGCCCACCACGATCTCCCGCCCGGCGGCCTCGGCCGAGGGCTGGTCACCGGCCCGGACGAGCACGACGGGCCGGGTGGCCTCGGCGATGACCTGCTGGCCGACCGAGCCGAGCAGGAAACCCACGACCGGCCCGTGCCCGCGCGAGCCGAGCACCAGCAGCTCGGCGCCGGCAGCGGCGGCGACCAGGGTGTCGACGACCGGGCCCTCCACGACGTCGGTGGTCACCTCCAGGTCCGGGTGCCGTTCGGTGACGGTCCCGACCGCCTCGGTCAGCGCGCTGTGCGCCCACTGCGCCTGGCTGTCCGCGTCCCCGGTGATCCCCGCTTCGAGCGCCTCGTGCCGCTGGAACCGCCAGGCGTGCACCACCCGCAGCGGCCGGTCGCGCCGCACCGCCTCGCGGGCCGCCCAGGCGAGGGCCGCGAGGCTCTCCTGCGATCCGTCGACCCCTGCGGTGATCGGGCGTGTCATCCGGCTGCCTCCTTGTGAAAATGTCACTGCGATGCTGATCAGTCTTCACTACCCTGCCCGCATGACCTTGGAGTGGGAGCAGGTGACGCCGGCCGACCCGGAGGGCAACGAGTTCTGCGTGCCGGCGGCCCGCCGGGGCTGATCTCCGTATCGGAGCGCGGCTCGGCGATCGAACATACGATGGGCGGAGGTCGGCGCGGTGCCCGGGGCGCCGTGCCGTGAGTCGACCGCCCGGTGTGGGGGACGTATGGCACAGGCCGCCGACGCGGCGCGGACCGTCATCATGACCGTGGACGACGACCCGGGGGTCTCCCGGGCCGTGGCCCGGGACCTGAGGCGGCGGTACGGCGCGTCGTACCGGATCGTGCGCGCGGAGTCCGGCGCGTCCGCGCTCGACGCGCTGCGGGAGCTGAAGCTGCGCGGCGATCTCGTGGCCGTGATCCTGGCCGACTACCGGATGCCGCAGATGAACGGCATCGAGTTTCTCGAACAGGCCCTGGACGTCTATCCGGGTGCGCGACGGGTGCTGCTGACGGCGTACGCGGACACGAACGCGGCGATCGACGCGATCAACGTCGTCGACCTCGACCACTATCTGCTCAAGCCGTGGGACCCGCCCGAGGAGAAGCTCTACCCGGTCCTGGACGATCTGCTCCGGGCATGGCGCTCCAGCGACCACCGGCCCGTGCCCCATACCAAGGTCGTCGGGCACCGCTGGTCGGCGCGCTCCTCGGACGTGCGGGAGTTCCTGGCCCGCAACCAGGTGCCGTACCGCTGGTACTCCTCCGACGAGCCGGAGGGGCGGCGGCTGCTGGCCGCGGCCGGTGCGGACGGGATGCGGCTGCCGGTGGTGATCACGCCGGACGGGACACCGCTGATCGAGCCGGAGGCCGTGGACCTCGCCGCCCGGGTCGGGCTGGCGACGACGCCGACGGCCGACTTCTACGACCTGGTCGTGATCGGCGGAGGCCCGGCCGGTCTCGGCGCGGCGGTCTACGGCGCCTCCGAGGGACTGCGGACCGTGCTGGTGGAGCGGTCGGCGACCGGTGGGCAGGCAGGGCAGAGCTCCCGGATCGAGAACTACCTCGGCTTCCCCGACGGCGTGTCGGGAGCCCAGCTCACCGACCGGGCCCGGCGGCAGGCGACGAAGTTCGGCGCCGAGATCCTCACGGCGCGCGAGGTGACGGCGCTGGAGGTCAACGGCGCCGCCCGGATCGTACGGTTCTCGGACGGCTCGGCGGTCGCCGCGCACAGCGTGATCCTGGCGACCGGCGTCTCCTACCGGCAGTTGTCGGCGCCCGGCTGCGACGACCTGACCGGATGCGGGGTCTACTACGGGTCCGCCCTGACGGAGGCCCCCGCCTGCCAGGGACAGGACGTGTACATCGTCGGCGGCGCCAACTCCGCCGGGCAGGCGGCGATGTACCTGTCACGGGGTGCCAAGTCGGTGACGCTGCTGGTGCGCGGCGCGTCGCTGACGGCGTCGATGTCGCACTACCTGATCCAGCAGATCGAGGAGTCCCCCAACATCCAGGTACGCGCCCGCACGGTCGTCGAGCAAGCGCACGGCGACGGCCGCCTGGAGCGGCTGACGCTGCGGGACGTGGACACCGGCGAGACCGAACAGGTCGACGCGCAGTGGATGTTCGTGTTCATCGGCGCCGCCCCCCTGACCGACTGGCTCGACGGCACGGTGCTGCGCGACGAGCGCGGGTTCATCCTCTCCGGGCCCGACCTGACCCCCGACGGCCGCCCGCCGGAGGGCTGGGAGCTGGACCGGCCGCCGTACCACCTGGAGACCAATGTGCCCGGCGTGTTCGTGGCGGGGGACGCCCGCTCCGAGTCCGCCAAGCGGGTCGCGTCCGCCGTCGGAGAGGGAGCCATGGCCGTCATGCTCGTCCACCGTTATCTGGAGCAGTCGTGAGCGGCCGGCCCGCGCCGTGCGTCCCGCAGGAGATCGGCTCGCTGTTCCTGTTCGAGAAGCTCACGCCCGAGCAGCTGGGGCGGCTGTGCAGCGAGGGGCGGGTGGAGACGTTCGAGCCCGGCCCCGTCTACACCGAGGGAGACCCCGCCACCTGCTTCTACGTGCTGCTGGAGGGCACGGTCGTGCTGTACCGCCGGGTCGGCGGCGACGACGTGGAGGTGACCCGGACCTCCCAGCGCGGGGTGTACGCGGGGTCCATGCAGGCGTATCTGGGCGACCGGGTGCCGCAGGTCTACAACAACTCCATGCGCGTCACCGAGCCGACGCGGTTCTTCGTGCTGCCCGCCGACACCTTCGCCGGCATCATGCAGGACTGGTTCCCGATGGCGGTGCATCTGCTGGAGGGGCTCTTCTTCGGCACGAAGAACACCCAGCAGGCCATCGGGCAGCGCGAACGGCTGCTGGCGCTCGGCTCGTTGTCCGCCGGCCTCACCCACGAGCTCAACAACCCCGCGGCGGCGGCCGTACGGGCGACCGCGACGCTGCGGGAGCGGGTGGGCAAGATGCGGCACAAACTGGCGGTCATCGCCCAGGGTTCCTACTCCCCCGAAGTCATGGCGAACCTCATCGACATCCAGGAACGCACCGCCGAACGCGTCGCCAAGGCCCCCGCGCTCAGTCCGCTGGAGGCCTCCGACCGGGAGGACGCGCTCACCGACTGGCTCGACGACCACGGCATCCCGGACGGCTGGCGGATCGCGCCCGCCTTCGTCCAGGCCGGCCTCGACGAGGACTGGCTGGACCAGGTCGCGGCGGCGGTGGCCGAGGAGATCCTGCCGAGCGCGATCGGATGGCTCAACTACACGGTCGAGACCGAGCTGCTGATGGACGAGATCAATGACTCGACCAGCCGCATCTCGCATCTCGTCGACGCGGCCAAGCAGTACTCCCAGCTCGACCGGGCGCCCTTCCGATACGCCGATGTGCACGAACTCCTCGACAGCACGCTGCTGATGCTGTCGGGCAAGATCGGCCGGCAGATCAAGGTCGTCAAGGAGTACGACCGGACGCTGCCGACGATCCCCGCGTACCCGGCGGAGCTCAACCAGGTGTGGACGAACCTGGTCGACAACGCGGTCTCGGCGATGCGCAGCGCGGGCGGCGAAGGGACGCTGACCGTGCGGACCGCCCGGGACCACGACCGGCTGCTGGTGGAGTTCCGGGACACCGGCGTCGGCATCCCGGCACAGGACCGGGGGCGGATCTTCGACCCGTTCTTCACGACGAAGCCGGTGGGTGAGGGGACCGGGCTCGGGCTCGACATCTCCTGGCGGATCGTGGTCGACAAGCACCACGGGACGATCCAGGTGCAGTCGGAGCCGGGGGACACGCGGTTCCAGGTACTGCTTCCGCTGACAGCGGTCGAGGAGGAGTCGGCATGAGTGCCAAGAACGCGATCGACCCGAGTGTGCCGCCGAGCGGCAGCGGGTGCGCGGAGTGCGAGGCGGCAGGCGGCTGGTGGTTCCACCTGCGGCGGTGTGCGCGGTGCGGGCACGTGGGGTGTTGTGACAGTTCGCCCTCGCAGCACGCGACGGCCCATTTCAGGGAGTCGGGGCATCCGCTGGTCCAGAGCTTCGAGCCGGGTGAGGGCTGGTACTGGGACTACTCGACGAACGAGTTGTACGAGGCGGGGCCGGAACTGGCCGCGCCGGTGAGTCATCCTGCGGATCAGCCGGTGCCGGGGCCCGCGGGGCGGGTGCCGGATGATTGGGCGAGGGTTTTGCGGGCCTGAGAGCTCGGGGTTGCTGTTTGCCCCGCGCCCCTGAAAAGAGAAGGTTGGTCCTGTGCCGCAGGCTTCGTCTGTCACGCCCGTTGTCGGGAGGGAAGCCGAACTCGACCGGCTCTCAGGCGTGCTGGAACGCGCTCGTGCCGGTGAGGCGCGGGCCGTGCTGGTCGCCGGGGATGCCGGGGTGGGCAAGACCCGGCTGCTGGACGAGGTCGGTGGGCTGGCCGCCGACGCCGGCATGACCGTGGTCACCGGGCACTGTGTGGATCTCGGTGACGTCGGGCTGCCGTATCTGCCGTTCACCGAGATCCTGGGCGTGCTCGCCGCCGACGAGCGGTTCTCCGATGCCCTGGCCGCTCACCCGGTCGTCGAGCGGCTGCTGGGGGCCGGGACCGATTCCGCGCGGGACGTCGACGGGCGGTTGCGGCTGTTCGAGGGGATGGCGGGGCTGCTGGCCGAGGTGGCGGACCAGGCGCCGCTGCTGCTGGTGCTGGAGGATCTGCACTGGGCCGACCAGTCGTCGCGCGATCTGCTGCGGTTCCTCCTCGCCCGGGGCGTCCTGCGGCACCGGCTTGCGGTGTTCGCCTCGTACCGGGCGGACGACCTGCACCGGCGCCACCCGCTGCGGCCGCTGCTGGCTGAGCTGATACGGCTGCCCGCCGTGGAGCGGCTGGAGCTGCGGCCGCTGGGCGATTCCGACGTGGCCCGGCTGGTACGCCACCTCGAACGGCGTCCACTGGCGGACGCCACGGTGCGGCGGATCGTGGAGCGGGCCGAGGGGAACGCCTTCTACGCGGAGGAGTTGCTCGCGGCGACCGACACGGAGTCCGGCGGGGTGCCCAGCGGGCTGGCCGAGGTGCTGCTGATCCGTTTCGAGCAGCTGTCGGACACCGCGCAGCAAGTGCTGCGGACCGCGGCCGTCGCCGGGCGCCGGGTGGAGCACGAGTTGCTGCGGCAGGCGGTCGGGCTGCCCGAGGAGGAGCTGGAGTCGGCGCTGCGGGAGGCGGTGGGGCGGCAGTTGCTGGTCGCCGGGGACGACGACACGTACTCCTTCCGGCACGCCCTCGCCCGTGAGGCCGTCTACGCCGATCTGCTCCCCGGGGAGCGGGCGCGGCTGCACGGCGCGTTCGCCCGGCTGCTCGGTGCGCAGGGCCGGTCCGCGGAGAGCGCCGCCGAGCGTGCGCACCACTACCGTGAGAGCCACGACCTCGCCGAGGCGCTGGCCGCCTCCCTGGAGGCCGCCGATCATGCCCAGCGGGTCGGTGCGCCGGCCGAGGAGCACCGGCATCTGGAAGCGGCCCTCGACCTGTGGCCGGCGGTGGGTGCAAAGGCACGGCCCAAGGGCGCGGGCACCGACCGGGTGACGCTGACGCTGCGGGCCTCGGCGGCGGCCGCGCACGCCGGGGAGCTGCACCGGGCGGTCTCCCTCTCGCGGTCCGCGCTGTCGGAGCTGGGGCAGGACGCCGACTCCGAACTCGCCGCCCGGGTCCGCTACACCCTCGCCGGGAACCTGCTGAGCGTGGACAGCCTGACGGCGGCGTTCGCCTACAGCAGCGAGGCCCTGGCGATGATCCCCGAGGACCCTCCGTCGCCCACGTGGGTGTGGGCGGCGTCCACGCATGCCATGGCCGCGCGCCACGTCGGGGAGAACGAGACCGCGCTGCGGGTGGCCCGGCGGGCTCTGCGCGTGGCCGAGGAGCTGCGGGTGACCGACGCCCAGGCGGACCTGCTGGTCTCCCTGGCCGTCTTCGACGGAAGCGGGCGGCGCGGCTCCGAGGGCCGGGAGCGGTTGCTGAAGGCCCGGGAGCTGGCGCGGAGTTCGGGCAACGCGGCCGTGGAGCTGCGTGCCCTGTTCAACCTGGCGATGGGCTGCTACGAGTCCGGTGCCCTGGCGGAGTGCGTGCACTGGCTGACGGAGGGCC
Source organism: Streptomyces sp. NPDC007991 (assembly GCF_042958445.1). Taxonomy (NCBI): domain Bacteria; kingdom Bacillati; phylum Actinomycetota; class Actinomycetes; order Kitasatosporales; family Streptomycetaceae; genus Streptomyces; species Streptomyces sp. NPDC007991. The sequence goes on along the minus strand of NZ_JBIBJD010000016.1, from coordinate 103,815 downwards.
TGGACCGGGCCCGGCGGGCCGGGCTGCTGTCGTCGCCGTATCCGCTGGAGATGCGGTATCTGCGGCTGTTGGTGCTGCAGGTGCTGGGCCGCTGGGACGAGTGTGTGCGGGCGGCGGCCGCCGATGCCGAGGTGCTGCCGGCCGCCGGCGGGTACACGGTCGGTCCCGCGCTGTACGTCGCCCTGGCGCGGGGCGACATGACGGCCGCCGACCGGGCGCGTGCCCTGCTGGAGGGGCCCTTCGACTGGATGGCCGCCCTGGTCGCGGGCATCGTGCTCACCGACGCGGCGGGGCTGCGCAGCGACCCCGAGGACGCGGTGCGGTGGATGCGGTCCACGGTCACGGCCCTCGCCGACGAAGCGGTCCCCCGCCCGGGTGTCACGGTCCGGCTCGCCGCCCTGGCGCTGTCCGCGGTGGCCGACGCGGCCGGCGGGCTGCGGCTGACCGGCGACGAGGCGGGGATCCGCCGCTGGACGGACACCGCGACCGAACTGGTGGAACTGGCGCGGGCCACCGCCGCCCCCGCCGACGACGGCACTCCTCAGGGTCCCGAGGGGCAGGCATGGCTGGCCCGGGCGGAGGCGGAGTGGATCCGGGTGGTGTCGGGGCCGGACGCGGCGGCCTGGTCGGAGGCGGTGACGGCGTTCGGCTACGGCGACGTCTACGAGCAGGCGCGCTGCCGGCTGCGGTATGCCGAGGCCCTGGTGGCGGCCGGGCGTCGCGACGAGGCGGTGGCGCAGGCCCGAGCGGTCCGGGAGACAGCCGACGGCCTCGGCGCCGCGCCGCTGCGGGAGCAGGTCGACGCCCTGGTCCGGCGCGGCCGGCTGTCCGGCACACCGGCCACCGGCGACCGGGTCGGCATGCTCACCGCGCGCGAGCGGGAGGTGCTGCGGCTGCTCGCGCTCGGCCGCAGCAACCGGCAGATCGGTGAGGAACTGTTCATCAGCGGCAAGACGGCGAGCGTCCACGTCTCCAACATCCTGGCGAAGCTGGGCGCGTCGAGTCGCGGCGAGGCGGTGGCGATCGCCTACCGGGAGGGTCTGATCGCTCCCGAGCCGTCGGCGTCCGGCTGACCGGCCGGCCTTCCGCACGGGCCGCTGTTGACCCCGAGCGGGGCTACCGGCTCCGGCAGTCGAGGCTCTCCAGGTCGACGGCGTCGGCCATCGCCCGCATCCCCCTGTCGTTGGGGTGCAGATGGTCGCCGCCGTCGAAGGCGGGGCGGATCCGCTCGGGGTCGTGGGGGCTGCGCAGGACGCGGTCGAAGTCGGTGACCGCGTCGAACTCCCCGCTGGTGCGCAGGAAGGTGTTGACCTTCCGGCGCACGGCCTCCCCGGCGGGGTCCCATTCCGGCCAGCCCTTGTAGGGGGCGATCGTGGCGGCGACGACGCATGTGCCGGCCGCGTGCACCCGGTCGGCGAGCCTGCGGTATCCGGCGATGAGCTGGTCGGCCGTGGCGCCGGGCTCGGCCTTGATGTCGTTGACGCCCTGGAAGAGGAAGACCGTGCGCAGGCCCGGCAGTGTGAGCACGTCCCGCGACAGACGGTTCAGGGCGCTCTGTCCGGGGCCGGCGGCGAGGACCTTGTTGCCGGCGATGCCCGCGTTGGCCACTGCCTCGACGTCCGTCGTGGGCGACGCGCGCAGCCGGCGGGCGAGGTGGTCCGGCCAGCGGCGGTTGAGGCCGGTCGTGGAGTGCCAGCCGTCGGTGATCGAGTCGCCGAGGGCGGCCACGGCGCCCGCGGCGGGGCGGGGCCGCACGGTGACGGCGTCGAGGTAGAACCAGGAGCCGGTCCGCTGCGCCCAGTGGGCGGCGCTCTCCTCCGCGGTGTGATCGCCGTCGGTGGTGTACGACGTCTGCATCGCCAGCCAGTGCCCGGTGAGCACTCCGCCCGCCCGGGGCACGTAGAGGCTGACGGCGAGATCGCTCGCGGCGGGGACGCGCACGGGCAGCGGGTCGCTGTAGACGATGCCGCCGGCGGGGACCGTGACGGAGCGGGCTCCGCCGAAGGTCAGGCGCCGGTTGCTGCCGGGGACGAGGGCGGCCCCGTGGCGCTGGAGGCCCGCGTGGACGCTGCCGAACGTCACCGGCTGGTTCCCGAAGGCGTTGGACAGCCGCACCCTCAAACCGGTACCGCCGACGCTGGTGTGCACGACCAGCCGGTAGCCGCGGCCGTCGACCGCCGCGCCGACGCGGTCGGCGGAGGAGGCCCAGGTGACCACGTCGTCCCCGGCGGCCGTCGGGGCGCCGGCCGGCGGGGACGGCTCGCCCCCCTGGGGTGTCCCGCCGGAACCGCAGCCCAGCGCGAGGCACAGACAGAGGGCGGCCGGGGCGGTGCGGCCGCGGGGGCGTGCGGTGCGGGGCATCGGGGGCGCTCCTTCGGCCTGTGTGCACGGGCGGTGTCGGGGGCGGGTTCCCGCGGCGGCGTCGCGCAGCCACCGGGAGCGAGCCGGGCACTCCGTGCCGTCCCGGCTTACGACACGGTAGTGGTGCGGCCTGCGACGCCGTGCCAGGGTGCCGGGTTCGTGTCGGTCCGGACGATGCCCCGGCCCTGCTCCCCCTCGTGGGTGCCGAAGAGGTCGCAGGCGGTGCCGTGGAACCCCCGGGCCGCCACAGCCGTTGTCGGGGCATCGGCGCTCCCGCGGAGGGCCGGTGCGACGACAGCAGGGGGGTGTGATGGACGAGTTGGTCCCCGGTGGCAATCTGCCGCTTCCGGGCGGGGCGGTGACCGTCCGGGTGCCCGGCCCGTTCGACGTGTCCGCGCTTGTCACGGACGACGGCGGAAAGGTGCGGGGCGACGGCGACTTCGTCTTCTACAACCAGCCGGCCGCGCCGGGAGCGGCGCTGCGGGGTGACGCGCTCACGGTGGAACCGGCGAGGCTGCGTACCGGCGCCACCCGGGTCACCGTCGCCGTCAGCCCCGCCGAGCCCGGAACCGCCCTCGGCGGCCTGCCCTCCCCCACGCTGCACGTCGCCGACGCGGCAGGCCGCCCGCTCGCCCGGTTCACCCCGCCGCGTCCCCGGCAGGAGACGGTGCTGCTGCTCGCGGAGCTCTACCGGCGCGGCGACCGCTGGAAGCTGCGCGCCCTGGGCCAGGGGTACGCCGACGGACTGGCGGGACTCGCCCGGGACTTCGGCGTCGACGTCGTGGACGACCCGCCCGGGCCCGGCTCGGCGGGGGCCGGCGGGCCGGGACCGCTCGACGGCGGGGCTCGGCGACCGTCCCACGCGACCACCCCCGCGCCGACGGCGGCCCCGGTGGCGCGGCGCCCGGCCGGGAGCGGCCCCCCGGGTCCTCCCGGTGCCGCACAGCCCGCCCCCGACCCGGACGGCTTCGCTGCCCTGGTCAACTCCGCCCGCACCGCAGTCGGTTCACCACCGGTCTCGCTCGACCCGCGGCTCGTGTCCGCGGCGCGGGCCCACGCGGTGGCCATGGCCGCGTCCGGGCGCCTCGGCGTCGAGAGCCGGGACGGCGTCTTTGTCTACCAGCGGGTCATCGGCGCCGGGTACGCGTATCTCACGGTCGGCGAGCACCTGGTGTCCGGGCCGCGCACCACCGCCGAGTTCGTCGCGTACTGCCTGCGCACGGACGGTCCGGACCGCACCCTGCACGACCCGGCGTTCACCCACACCGGAGTGGCCCACGTGCACGACGGACCCACCGGCGACACCTACTGGACCGCGCTCTGGGCCAGGCCCCTCACGCCGGACGGGCTGGCCGGCGCGGCGGCGGCCGTCACCGACCTCACCAACCGGGAGCGCGCTCGGGCCGGACTCCCGCCCCTGGCCGCCGACCCTTGGCTCACCGCCGCCGCCCAGGCGCACAGCGCGGACATGGTGGCCCGCGACTTCTACGCGCACACCGCGCCCGACGGCAGCCGGCCCTGGGACCGGGCCGCCGCCGCGGGCTCCACCCGGCGTTCCATCGGCGAGAACATAGCCTGCGGCCAGCGCTCCCCCGCCGAGGTCGTGGAGGGCTGGATGAACAGCCCCGGCCACCGGGCCAACATCCTCAAACCCGGCTTCACGCACCTCGGCGTCGGCTTCGCCGGGGGCGGCCGCGCGGGCACGTACTGGACGCAGCTCTTCGGTGGCTGACAGCGCGCCCCCGCGCGCCCTTGGCGTCGCTCGCCCTGACCTTGGCGGAGGGCAACGCTCCGGGTGAGGATGCGCGTATGAAGGGTGACCTCTTTTCCAGCAAGCACATGGCGCAGCCGGCCGTCGCACCGGGCATGACGGTCGAGAACGCCAAGTGCCTTCGCTACACGGTGAACGGCGAGATGCTCGCCCGGCAGGGCGCGATGATCGCCTACCGCGGCAGTCTCCAGTTCGAGCGCAAGGGCCAGGGCGTGGGCGGCATGCTCAAGCGCGCGGTCACCGGGGAGGGACTTCCGCTGATGGCGGTGCGAGGGGAGGGCGAGGCCTGGTTCGCCCACGAAGCGCAGAACTGCTTCGTCGTCGACGTCGAACCCGGCGACGAGTTCACGGTCAACGGCCGCAACGTCCTGTGCTTCGACGCCACGTTGTCCTACCGCATCGCGACCGTGAAAGGCGCCGGCATCACCGGCGGCGGCCTGTTCAACAGCGTCTTCACCGGGCACGGCAGGCTCGGACTGATCTGTGAGGGCAACCCGCTGGTCATCCCGGTCTCACCGCAGTATCCGGTGTACGTCGACACCGACGCGATCGTCGGCTGGACGGCGGGTCTGCAGACCTCGCTGCACCGCTCCCAGTCCATCGGCTCGATGCTGCGCGGCGGCTCCGGCGAGGCCGTCCAACTGGTGCTCCGGGGCGAGGGATACGTCGTCGTGCGGCCGAGCGAGGCGACTCCGCAGAAAACCGGCCAGCACTGAGGTCCCCTACGGTGATCTGCGCCTCACAGGCAACCCCGGCCGTGCGGTCGGCGTCTTGATCCACAACAGGTGATGCCCTGGCCTTGTGGCCGGGGCAGGTTCCCACTCATCTATACACGCTATGTATACGCTCTGTGTATACATAGCGCGCATATGGACGAAAGGCATCGATGTACGGCAAGGCATTCGCCCCGGAGTACCAGGGCGCGCTCACCACCCTGTCCGTCAACTCATCACTGACCGACGTCCTGGCCGCCGGCACCGAGCAGTTGAGGGCGGCCGAGCGCGCCGGGAAGCCCGGGGAGGCGGCGCGTTCCGGACTCGCGGTGGCCGAAGCGCACCGCCGGCTGGGCAGGGTCGAGGACGCGGACCGGGCGTGGAAGGCGAGTTACCGGGCCGCCCGTCGGGCCTCGGACGTGGCGGCGATGGCCTGGGCGCTGTGGAGCGGCGGCACGCTGGCCCGGCAGCGCGGGGCGTTCCGGCTGGCCCGCCGGCTCCTCCAGCTCGCGGCGGACCTGGGCGAACGCGGCGGGGACATCGTCGTACGAGGCTATTCGCTGGCGGGCCTGGCCGAGACCGGCCGCATCCAGGGCGACTACGAGGCCGTCGGCCGGCTGCACGAGCAGTTGCTCGCCGAGGCACGGCGGCGCGGGGAGGCGCGGCACACGGTGTGGGCGCTGGAGGGCATCGCGCAGATGCACCGCAACACCGGGGACTACGACACCGCGTACGCCCTGTTCGAGGAGTCCGCCGAGATCGCCGCGCGCGCCGACGACCGGCGCGGTCACGCCTGGGCGTTGCGCGGCCTGGCCGACGTCGTGTCGGTGCGGGACGGGGACACCGAGCGGGCCCTGGAGCTGCTGAGCGAGGCGGAGGCCACGTGCCGCGCGATGCGGCTGTCCAGCGCACTGGCCTACAACCACAAGATGCGCGGCAACGTCCTGTACCGTGCCGGGCGTTACGCCGAGGCGCGCACCCTGTACGAGCAGGCCCTGGCGGAGTTCCGCGAGATGAGCGAGCCGCGCGGTCAGGCGCTGTCCCGGCTGGGCCTCGCCAAGTCCCTGGCCCGGCTCGGCCGCGACCAGGCCGAGACGGCGGCCGAACTGGCCGAACTCGCCGGCACGCTGGAGCGGATCGGCCTCCGGCACGCCCGCGAGATGGTGGCGCGCGCGTATGACGAACTCGGCATACCGGCCACCGGGATCGCCTCGGCGAGGCCGGCGGAGGTGACACGGTGACGGTGTCCTCCACGGCGGTAGAGGCGGCACGGCAGGACACGGTCACGCACGACGAACGACAGCACGACGAGGTCAGCCCCGACCCTCACCACATCCTCCACCGCTGCCGCACCCTCGTACGCCCCGCCCTCGCCGAAGCCGTCGGCCGGCTGCACCCCTGGGTCGGCGAGATGGCCGCGTACTCCTTCGGCTGGTGCGAGGTGGGCGGTGCCCCGGCCGTCGCCCCGGGCGGCAAGGGCGTACGGCAGGCGCTCGCCGTACTCGGCGCCGAGGCGGCCGGCGCGTCCGGGCGGGACGGGGTGGCCGCGGCCGTCGCGGTGGAGCTGGTGCACGCCTTCTCCCTGCTGCACGACGACATCATGGACGGCGACGCGGACCGGCGCCGTCGCCCGGCCGTGTGGAAGGCCTACGGCACGGGTCCCGCGGTCCTCGCGGGCGACGCCCTGTTCGCGCTCGCCGTCGAGACCCTGGCCGCGCAGCCCGGCGGAGCCGGGGCCGTGCGGACGCTGTCCGTCGCACTCGGCGACCTGGTACGCGGGCAGGCGGACGACCTGCTGTTCGCCGACCGCCCCTGGACGGGGCCGGAGCGGGTCCGGCCGGACGAGTACCGGGCGATGGCGGAGCACAAGACGGGCTCGCTGCTGGGCTGCGCGGCGGCGCTGGGCGCCGTGCTGGGCGGCGCCGCCCCGGAGACGGCCGGCGCGCTCGACCAGGCCGGCCGGCACCTCGGGATCGCCTTCCAGATCGTCGACGACGTGCTGGGCATCTGGGGCCATCCCGAGGTCACCGGCAAACCCGTCCACGGCGATCTGCGGGAGGGGAAGAAGACCCTCCCGGTGCTGGTCGCGCTCGGCTCCCCGCACGGCGGCCGGCTCGCCGCGCTCCTGGAGACGGGCGACGACCCCGGTGCCGCGGCGGAGCTGATCGAGCGGGCGGGCGGCCGGGCGGCGGCCATGGCGGAGGCCCGGCGCCATGTCGCCGCCGTCGAGACGGCGCTCGCCGGGGTGCCTCTGGAGGCGAGGGCCCGCGGTGAACTGCGGTCACTGCTCGGCTTCCTGGTACGGCGCGACGGCTGAGCCGGCCGCCCCGGATAATCCGTCGCCGAATTCGTCCGAGGGGTGTCGAGTTCAGCCGTTGGACACCTTCGTATTAACCGTCGGTTACCAGCAGGCCGGCCGGGGATTCGGGAATCCGCGGGGCGCGGGGGCGAATTCTCCGCACCCGCGGCGCCACCCCGGCTGCCCCCGGGCGGCCGAGGTGAGCCGCTCCCGAGCCCGCGAAAGACCGTTCCCTCTCGCACACTTGATCGCCTCTCTTGAATAAAAGACAAGAATGGGGGCGGAGTTGCGATCCGGTTGAACGCAGCGCGGCTCGTCCCCCGTACTTCTGGAAAAGGTGAGAGCCAGGTTTCCAGCGAGGGATGGCCATGGGCAGGGCGCACGTCTCCACACACCAGTTGATCGGCGGCCGGTACCGGCTGCTCGAGATCATCCAGCGCGAGACCAACCGCATCTGCTGGTACGCCGAGGACCTCGGTGCCGGCGAGGTCTCCCGGCCGTGTCTCGTCACGCAGATCGGGCTTCCGGACGACGCCCGCGAGAGCGAACGGCGGGCCGCCGGCCGCCTGCTGCGCACCTCCGAGCGCATGGCGCTGCTGTGCCCCGGCCGGATCGCCACGGTGGTCGACGCCGTCGAGGAGGCCGGCACCCTGTGGACCGTCAACGAGTGGATCGACGGCAGCCCGCTCGGCGAGCTCCTCTCGGAGCAGGGCACGTTCAACTACGTGCGGGCCGCCCGCATCGGCCTGGAGCTGCTCGACGTGCTGGACGCCGCGCATGCCGAGGGCATCACGCACGGCGAGCTCAGCCCCGGCCAGGTGTTCGTGCGCGAGGACCATTCGGTGGTCGTCACCGGGTACGGCCTGGTCGGAGCGACCCTCGCGCCCCGGCTCACGGCACCCGCGTTCGCCTCCCCGGAACAGGCCCGCGACCAGCACATCGGGCCCGTAGCCGATCTGTGGGCGCTCGGCGCGATCCTCTACACGATGGTCGAGGGCCGGCCGCCCTTCCGGGACCGGGGCCGGCCGGAGAACACCCTGAAGGGCGTGGACCGGCTGCCGCTGCGTACGCCGGTGCGCGCCGGGCCGCTCACCCAGGTCGTGCAGGGGCTGCTCCGCAAGGACGCGCGGGAACGGCTGACCCGCCCGGTGGTCCGGGAGGCCCTGACCCGGGCGCTCAGCGAGGACCCCGAGGCGGCCCTGGGGGCGGCGCCCGGGCCGCGGCTGCGCGGCACGTACGCCGCGATGCGGCCGGGGGGCCAGGCGTGGAGCAGACGGACCATGGTCGCCGGTACCGCCCTGGCCGTGGTCACCGTCGCGGCGGCCGTGCTGGCCGCGACCCAGGGGCTGCCCGGCAGCGACACCGGCAGCGACGCGGCGGACTCGCCGGCCCGGCCACCGGTCTCCGCCACCTCGCCGGGCGAGGGCACCGGCGGCAACAGCCCCGACCCCTCCGGGCCGCCCACCAGGACCGGCTCTCCCTCCCCCACGCCCTCTGCGTCGTCCCCCGACCCCACGCCCACACCCACGCCGACGCCGTCCGCCCCGGCCACGGCCCTGCCGCCCGGTTTCCACACCTACCACGCGCCGGAGGGCTTCTCCGTCGCGCTCCCCGAGGGCTGGGAGCGGCTGGACACAGACCGCCAGGGCGATCTGCGGTACCGCGTGACCTTCGGTGCCGACGGTGACCACCGCACGCTGGCCGTCACCTACAGCGAACAGGTGGGCCCGGACCCCGTGGCCGTGTGGCGCGACGACGTCGAACCCAACCTGGAGCGGTCCGGCGACTACCGGCGCATCGGCGAGATCCGGGCGACGACGTACCAGGGGCGCGAGGCCGCCGACATGGAGTGGACGGCGGACGCCGACGGCACCCGGGTGCACACCTTCGGCCGGGGTTTCCTGCTGGGCGGGGGCCGGAGCTTCTCGCTGCGCTGGACGACACCGGACGCCGACTGGGAGGCGAAGGCGAACCAGGAGGCGTTGCGGACCATCCTGAAGACCTTCCGGCCGGGCTCAGCCTGAGCCGCGCGGGGCGCGCAGGGAGGTGAGCGGGCCGGGGCGGAGCGGCGGGGTGCGCCAGCTCGCGGTGAGCGTGCGGTCCGCGAGGGTACAGGTCAGCGCCAGTCGGTGCGGGGTCTCCAGGAACGACACCTCCACGGCCAGCGTGCCGGCGTCCGTCCAGCCGCCGCTCACCGCGGTCGGGAGCGGCTTCTCCGCCACCGTCCAGCTCTCCCCTGCGATCCGCAGGTCCAGCCGGTGCTCGCCCTCGGCGAGCCGGAGCGTCCAGCCGTCGGCGTCCCGCGCGAGCCCGGCCGACAGCGCCGGACCGTCCTTCCCGGAGGAGGACGTGAACTCCGCGGCCGCCCATTGCTCCGCCCCTTCCGGCGGCGCCGGCCTGCCCGGGGCGGGCGGCAGCGCGAGCCCGGCGAGGCGCTCCCGCAGGGCCTCGTCGCCGCTCTCGCGGCCGGGCAGCGGCTCGGGACCGAAGCAGGGCAGCAGGTGCTGCCAGACCAGGTTCAGGACGTCCTGCATCCGTTCGGTCGCCGCGGTCATCGCGATCACGGCGTCCTGCTCGGGCAGCACGATGCAGAACTGGCCGTAGGCGCCGTCGCCCCGGTAGCCGTGCCGGGACATCCAGAACTGGTATCCGTACCCCCGGTCCCAGTCCTGCCGGTCCTCGTCTCCCATGGCTCCGGCGGTGGGTATGTGCGGACGCGTGGCCCGGGCCACCCATCCTTCGGGCAGCAGCCGCTCGCCCTCCCAGACCCCGTCGCGCAGGTACAGCTCGCCGAGCCGAGCGATGGCGTCGGTGGTGGCGTGCAGACCGCTGAAGCCGAGTTGGCGGCCGGCCCGGCCCCGCTGCCAGAACACCTCGCCGATGCCCAGCGGATCGAGCAGCCGGGGGCGCAGATAGTCGGTGAGCGGCTGCCCGGTCACCCGCTGGACGATCGCGGCGAGGGTGTAGGTGGCGGGCTGGTTGTAGGCGAAGACGGTGCCGGGGTCGCGGTCCGGCGGCAGCAGCAGGAACCCGCGCACGGGCTCCTCCCGGTCCAGCGCGAAGACCTCATCGACTGTCTCCCGCTCGTGGCCGCTCGCCATGGACGCCACGTGCCGGACGAGCATGGCCCGGCTGCGCGGGTCGGTGATCTCGGCCTCGAACTCCGGGAAGTAGGAGATCACCGGCGCGTCGAAGTCGAGCAGGCCCTCGGCCTCGGCCAGGGCGGCGGCCGTTCCGGTGAAACTCTTACTGAGGGAGTACAGCAGGTGGGGGCGGTCGGGGGTGTACGGCGCCCACCAGCCGGAGGCGACGAGCCGGCCGTGCCGCAGGATCATCAGGCTGTGCGGCTCGATCTCCGGATGCGCTTCGAGGGCGTCGAGGAAGGCTAGGACACCGGACGCGTCGACGCCCTGGGCGGCCGGGCTGTCCGCAGGCAGGCTGGAGGCACTCATGGGGGCATCCTGCCCCGTCGGCGGACCTTGATCGAGCAGTTTTCACGCCTGCTGTCAGGGGACCCGCCGGTTATGGTGCAAATCGGATACACGATGATGACCGAGCAGGCCGGCCCCCGAGAGCTCGTCGACCATGTGGTGCGGGCCGAGGAGGTGGGCTTCGACTTCTCGGTGACCTCCGACCACTACTTTCCATGGCTGCGCTCGCAGGGTCACTCGCCCTACGCGTGGGCGGTGCTCAGTGCGGCCGCCCAGGCCACGTCACGTATTCCGCTGATGACCTACGTGACGTGCCCGACGTTCCGCTACCACCCGGCGGTGGTGGCGCAGAAGGCGGCGACGGTCCAGTTGCTGTCCGAGGGACGGTTCCGGCTGGGGCTCGGCTCCGGCGAGAACCTCAACGAGCACGTGGTGGGCGGCGGCTGGCCGTCCGTCGACGTACGGCACGAGATGTTCGAGGAGGCCGTGGGGATCATCCGCGCCCTCTTCAAGGGCGGTCACGTCAACCACCGCGGCACGCACTTCGACGTGGAGTCGGCCCGGCTGTGGGACCTGCCGGAGACGGCGCCGCCCCTCGGCATCGCCGTCTCCGGGGAGCAGTCGTGCGAACTCGCGGGCCGGCTGGGCGATCTGGTGATCGCCACGGAGCCCAAGGCGGGTCTGCTGGAGGCGTTCGACCGGCACGGCGGCGAGGGCAAGCCCCGCGTGGGCCAGCTGCCGGTCTGCTACGACCCCGACCGCGACACGGCGATCAAGCGGGCGCACTCCCAGTTCCGCTGGTTCGGCAGCGGCTGGAAGGTCAACTCGGAGCTGCCGCACCCGGATTCCTTCGAGGCGGCGACCCGGTTCGTCACGCCCGACGACGTCGCGGACTCCATCCCGTGCGGTGACGACCCGGACGCGTTCGTCGAGGCCGTGCGCCCTTACGCCGAGGCCGGTTTCACCGAGGTCGCCCTGGTCCAGATCGGCGGCGAGTCGCAGCCTGCGTATCTGGACTGGTCGGAGAAGACCCTGCTGCCGGCCCTGCGCGACGCGTTCGGCTGAGGTCCGCCCCCGTCCGGGCCGGCCCGGGCCATGGACACGTATAGGCTGCCGACCTGCACCTACCCAACCGGCCAGCCTGTTCAGGAGAGTCGTCCGTGACCCTGGTGACCACCCCGCCCGAAACCTCCCCCGCGTCCGTCTCCGAGCCGATCGCGCGGGACGCGCGGGAGTTCGGGGCCTACGCCCGGACCGGAGGGTGGGCCTTCGGGCTGAAGGTGGCGCGCAGCGTGCGGCCCGGCGGGCAGGGCCCGGACGAGACGCCGAAGGTGTCGGCGAAGGAGTTCGCGGAGCTCGCCGGGTGCTCCCCGGAGCGTGTCATGCGCTACTACAAGGCGTGGGACCGGGCGGCCGACGACGGGCTGGTGCCGCACTTCGAGGCGCTGACGCCCGGTCAGGAGGTGGAACTGCCGGACGCCGACGTGTGGCTGAGCTACTACGTCTCCCGCTCCGGCGCCACCTCCGAGCGCGGCACCGCCATCGCCGAGGCCGCCGAGGCCGAGGGCATCCGGCCCACGAAGGCGCTGGAGGTCGCGGAGAACCCCACCGCGCTGCGCGCCGCGATCCTCGCCGACCCCGCCACCGCCCGCGCGGCCCGCCAGGCCCTGCTGGACCGCGTCCGGGAGGACCCCGAACTCCAGTCGGAGCTGGCCCGTGACGTCGTGCGCACCGACGAGCTGAAGAAGGCCGTCGCCGGCGAGAGCAGGGCGGCCGACCGGATCGGATACGTGCGCCAGATCGCCGAGTCGGGACAGATGAAGACACCCGCGGGGCAGACCGTGGACGCGCCGGCCGGCCTCCGTCAGGAGGCCGAGCGGCACCTGTCGCTCATCGACGAGCTGGACGAGGGCGAGGACGCCGGCGAGTGGGCCACCGAGGCGTACGACACCATGAAGTCCCTCGTCGTCGAGACCGTCGAGACCGACCCGGGGCTGCGGGTGCGGGAGCGGCGCACGAAGTTCTACAGCAGCCTCCAGAAGGCGACCAAGGTGTTCGAGGAACTGACCTTCGACGACGCCGGGGAGTTCTACGAGGACGACATGGTCGAGCGTCTGGAAGAACTCCAGCGGGCCGTGGCCGTGTGCATCGACTCCCTGCGCGGTGCCCGGGGGAATCACCCGGAGGGCTGAGCATCTTGTGCGTGTGGGGGGTACTAGAGGGCTCTACGTCGGTTGGTTCTTCCCGGAGGCCCTCTCGTGAACTCCTTCGCGCACAAGACCCTGGTGGTGCAGCTCCAGGCGGGTGACACGAACCGCTTCTCCGTGCTCGCCCACCTGAGCTACGACGCCGCGGACCCGTTCGCCGTCACCGTCGTCTTCAGTCACGACGGCCGTGTCCTCGCCCGCTGGCAGCTGGACCGCGAGATGCTCGGCGAGGGGCTGCGGCGTCCGGTGGGCCTGGGGGACGTGCGGATGCGTCCCGAGTCGCACGGCATGTGGCAGGAGCTGCGCCTGGAGTTCCTCGGGGACGCCCGCCCCGACGGCGGCCGGCACCACGCGGTGGTGTTCGCGTGGGCCCCGGCGTTCGCGGCGTTCCTGCGGGAGACCCACGAGATGGTCCCGCCGGGCAGCGAGGAGGTCCGCGTCGACGACTTCCTGGCGGATGTCATCGCCGGGAGCTGATCTTGGGCGTGTCGCGGCGCCGGGTCCACAGAGGCAGGGCGAACCAGCACAGCAGGTACCAGCCGACCACGGCGGCGACGAGGAAGGGCACGAAGCCGTCGTGCGTCGCCACGCGCAGGATGAGCAGCAGCGAGGCGGTCATCGTGGCGAGCAGCAGCACGAGGCCGATCAGGGTCAGCCGGGAGGCCAGCCGCACCGCCTGGGGCTTGACGCGCCGCCCGGAGACGATGCGGTGCAGGGAGACCGGCCCGATGAGCGCCCCGGTCGCGCACGCGCCGAGGACGACCGTCACGAGGTAGATCAGCTGGTCCGTGTCGGTCAGGTTGTCGTACTTGTTGGTGAACACGACGGTGAGCAGGAAGCCGAACAGGATCTGCACGCCCGTCTGGGCCACGCGGACCTCCTGGATGAGCTCCTGCCACATCCGGTCCGCTCGCTCCTCCTCCGTCTCGTTGCGCCCCCGGCGCCTGTGCGCCCCGTCTGCCGTGTCCGCCACTGTGCCTCCCCGGTGTGAGACGTGGGTGCTTCTCTCACGCGGGTTCCCCGTAAGCGGCCGTCGTCCCGGCCCGCACGGCGGTTTGAGCGATCAGCGGACGGTTACACGGACGGCGACTGACGCACAGCCCGAGGAGGTCGTGGACGCATGTCCGGTACGCAGCTCACCGTCACGCTCAGCGGCGGGGGCGCCGACGACGCACGAGCGGTCGTCCGGGCCCTGGAAGGCACGTTCGGGACACCGGACGAGCTGCCCGCCGACGAGAACGCGACCGTGCACATGGCGACCTTCGACGACGGCGGGGGCGCGGATCCCGCCGGGAGCTCCGGAGCGAGCGCCGAGCGCCTGTCCGCCCCGGTGACCGTCACGGTGCAGGGCGCCCCGGAGGCGGTGCGGCGGGCGAGCGACACGCTAACCCGGGCCTTCACAGCCCGCGACGACGGTGCCGCCTCCGGCGACCAGGAGCAGGAGAGGCAGCTGCTCCTGGTGCCCTGAGGGCGCGCCTCACCAGCGGGATTCCACCTGGTCCCTGATCCGCCGGTCGTAGAGGTCGCGGATCGCCGTCAGCGTCTCGCCGGGCAGTTCCGGCAGGCGGGCGGCGGCCGCGTTGGCACGAGCCTGCTCGGGCGAGCGGGCGCCGGGGATCACGGTGGTGACGCCGGGCTGGTCGATGATCCACCGCAGGGCCAGCTGGGCCGGGGTGTACCCCTGCGGGGCGAGCGCGGCGAACTCGGTGGCGGCCTCGACGCCGGTGGCGTAGTCGACGCCGGAGAAGGTCTCGCCCACGTCGAAGGACTCGCCGTGCCGGTTGTAGGTGCGATGGTCGTTCTCCGGGAAGACCGTGTCCCGGGTGTACTTGCCCGACAGCAGGCCGGAGGCCAGCGGGACGCGGGCGATGATGCCGACGCCCGCCTCGCGGGCGGCCGGGAGCACTTCGCGCAGGGGCTTCATGCGGAACGGGTTGAGGATGATCTGCACGCTCGCCACGTTCGGCCGGGCGATCGCGGTCAGCGCCTCCGCACAGGTCTCGACGCTGACGCCGTACGCGGCGATCCGCTCCTCCTCGACCAGGGTGTCGAGGGCGTCGAACACCTCGTCCGTGGAGTAGACGGGCGTCGGCGGGCAGTGCAGCTGCACCAGGTCGATGCGGTCGACGCCGAGGTTGCGCCGGGAGCGGTCGTTCCAGGCGCGGAAGTTGTCGAGCACGTAGTTCTCGGGGATCTGGTCGACCCGGCGGCCCATCTTGGTGGCGACCATCACGTGCAGGTCCGGTCGGCCGCCGAGAAAGGCGGCGATGGTCTGCTCGCTGCGGCCGTCGCCGTACACGTCGGCGGTGTCGAAGAAGGTCACCCCGGCCTCGGCCGCCGCCTCCAGCACCGCGAGGGCTTCCTTGTCGTCGACGTCTCCCCAGTCGGCCCCCAGCTGCCACGTACCGAGACCGACCACGGAGGCGTGCTGACCCGACCTGTCGAATGTGCGCTCGTCCATGGGCGTCAGTCTGTCATCCGTCACGGCCGTGCGCGGAACAACTCGCTCCGGGCCCCACCGCTGCCCGATTCACTCACACGAGTGAATAGAGTCGACAGGGATATGTCATGTGTCAACGGGCACCTAGCGTGGCTCGACGTGACAACTGGTTCAGTGAGCAACTTTCCGTTGGACGAGGCGCGTTGGTCGCGCCGGGGTTTCCTCCTCACCGCGGCCGCGCTGGCCGTCGTACCGGGCCTCCCGGCGGATCCGGCCGTCGCCGCGGCGGAGGTTCCGGACTTCCCGGCGGACGTCGCGCTGTACCGCTCGGCGTACCGGAACTGGGTCGGCGAGATCACCGCCGACGGCCTGTGGGCCTGTGCGCCGGCAAGCCCCGGCCAGGTGGTCGAGGTCGTCAACTGGGCCTGGCGGCAGGGGTGGCGGGTGCGGGCCCGGGGCGCCTCGCACGGCTGGTCGCCCCTGACGGTGACGGAGGGGATGCCGTCCGGTGCGCCGGTCCTCCTCGTCGACACCGCGCCTCACCTGACCGGCCTCGCCCTGGACTCGCCGACCGCCGTGCGCGCCGGCACCGGCGTGACCATGGAGGCGCTGCTCACCTTCCTGGAGGAGCACGGCCTCGGGGTCACGGCGGCTCCCGCCCCCGGTGTCCTCACCCTGGGCGGCGCCCTGGCGGTCGACGCGCACGGCACCGCCGTTCCCGCACGGGACGAACGCCGCCCGCCGGGGCACACGTACGGCTCGCTGAGCAATCTGATCCTGTCCCTGACGGCCGTGGTGTGGGACTCCCGGGCCGGCGCGTACGCGCTGCGCACGTTCCACCGTGACGAGGCGGACTGCGCCGCGCTGCTGACCCATCTCGGACGGTCCCTGGTGACCGAGGTGGTGCTGCGGGTGGGCGCGGACACCGCGCTGCGGTGCGTGAGCCGTACGGACATCCCGGCCGGCGAACTGTTCGCCGCGCCCGGCTCAGGCAACGGCCGCCGCACGTTCGCGAGCTTCCTGGAGGAAGCCGGGCGGGCCGAGGCGATCTGGTTCGCCTTCACCGAACACCCCTGGCTGAAGGTGTGGAGCGTCTCCCCCACCCGGCCGCTGACCTCACGGCACGTGAGGCGGCCGTACAACTACCCGTTCTCCGACACCATCCCGGCCCCGGTGGCGGACCTGGTGGGCCGGATGACGTCCGAGGCAGCCTGGTATCTGGCGCCGCTGCTGGGCACCGCCCAGTACGACGCGGCCGCCCTCGGGCTGGTGGCGACGCTCTCCGGCGACCTCTGGGGGCCGTCCAAGAACACCCTGCTGTATCTGAAGCCGACCACCCTGCGGGTCCACGCGAACGGCTATGCCGTGCTCACGTCCAGGGACCAGGTGCAGCGGGTCGTGGCCGGGTTCGCCGCGTTCTACCGCGAGCGGCTGACGGCGTACGCGGCCCGGGGCAGCTTCCCCGTCAACGGGTCGGTGGAGATCCGGGTGACCGGACTGGACGACCCCGGCGACTGCGGGCTGGCCGGGGCCCGCCCGCCGCTGCTGTCGGCGCTCCGGCCGCGCGCGGTCCACCCCGAGTGGGACACGGCCGTGTGGCTGGACATCCTGACGCTGCCGGGCACGCCGGACGCGGAGGCGTTCCTGCGCGAGATCGAACGGTTCCTGCTGCGCGCGTTCGACGGCGGGTCCGCCCTCACCCGGGTGGAGTGGTCCAAGGGGTGGGCGTACACGGACGACGGGGTGTGGGACGACGAGGAGGTGCTGGGCACGGTGGTGCCGGCCGCGGTCGGCACGGCCGAGTGGGCCGAGGCGGACGCGGTACTGCACCGGCTGGACCCGCACAGCGTGTACGGCAACGCCTTCCTGGACCGGCTGTTCGGGCAGGGCGCCCAGGGGTGACGGGCAAGGACCCCTAAGGCGTGAGGTGTGCCTGCACGGCGGGCGCGTAGCGCTCCACCAGGGCGTCGACGGTGCTCGCCCGTACCTCGGTGCCACGGGCGATGCCGTACATCACGCCCAGCCCGAGCAGGGCCGCGACGGCCAGTTCGGCGCGCAGGCCGGCGTCGGGGCCCGAGAGGCGGGCGGTGAGCAGGTCGGTCACCTGGGTGCGGAAGTTGGCGCGCAGGATGTCGCCCTGCTCGCCGTGCAGGGGCGCGAACACGATCCGCAGCAACGGGTCGGCGCCCTGCTGGGTCTGGCTGAGCAGGACGTGCCGGACCATGTGCGGTCCGAGTTCCTCGACGGGCGCGGCCAGCAGCGCGGCGGCGTCGGTCTCGAAGGACATGACCCGGGCGAACAGCGTGTCCTTGTTGCCGAAGTACTTCAGGATCAGCGGCGGGCTCACCCCGGCGCGGTCGGCGACCGCCTTGAGCGTGATGTCGGCGTGCGCGTGCCGGGCCAGCAGGTGGCGGGCCGCCTTCAGGATGGCCGCCTTGGACGCCTCGGCGTCCCTGCGCGCCGGCGTGGGCGTGGGTGTGACGGGTGGAGTGCTCACGGCACTCATGCTCCCTCCATCGCCCGGTCCCGCGCGCCCCTGGTGCGGGCCCCGGCAGGCCGGGGCCCGTCGGTGGCGTCCTGCGCGGTGTCGCCGGGGATGCACAGCGCCGCCGCCGTGGCCACCAGGGCGACCGCGCCGGCCATCGCGAACGCCAGCAGATAGCCGTGCAGGGTGGGCACCGGCACGCCGCCGACCAGGCCGGTGTGGTGCACCAGGACGGCGGCCACGGCGGCGCTGGAGCCGGCCTGGCCGATCGTCCGCATCAGGACGTTGACGCCGTTGGCGGAGGCGGTCTGCCCGGCCGGCACGGCACGCAGGATGAGCGTGGGCAGCGCCGAGTAGGCCAGGGTGGTCCCGGTCGCGACGACCGTGGCGCCCGCGATGATCATCCACAGGTCGCGGCTGTCGGCGATGCGGACCGCGTACCCGGCGGCGATGACCGCCGCCCCGAGGGCGAGCGTGACGCGCGGCCCGCGCGCGGCGGAGATCCGGGCGGAGACGGGCGACAGCAGCAGCATGACGACACCGCTGGGCAGCAGGCACAGTCCGGTGGCGACGATGGACAGCCCGAGCCCGTACCCGGTGGCCTTCGGCGCCTGCACGAGCTGGGCGGTGACCAGGGTGTTGGCGTAGAACGCGAACCCGGCGAGCAGGGCCGCCACATGGGACAGCCCGACCCGGGGCCGGGCAACCAGCCGCAGGTCCACGAGCGGCTGCTCGGCCCGCAACTGCTGCCACCACCACAGGGCGAACACGACGGCGGCACCCGCGAACAGGCCCACGACGCGCGCAGAGCCCCAGCCCCACTGCCCGCCCTGGGACACCCCGAGCAGCAGACACACCAGCCCGGCGGCCAGCCCCAGGGCGCCCGGCACGTCGAACCGGCCGGGCTCCCGCACGGGCGACTCGCGCACCGCCCACCACACCAGCGTCACGCCCGTGGCGCCGAGGGCGCTGGTCACCCAGAACATGGTGTGCCAGTCGGCGTACTGCACGATCACCGCGGCCAGCGGCAGGCCGAGCGCGGCGCCGATGCCGACGGTGGAGCTCATCAGCGCCACGGCCGATCCCCGGCGTTCCGGGGGCAGTTCGTCCCGAAGGATGCTGATGGACAGCGGGACGACCGCGGCGGCGGCTCCTGACAGGGTGCGGGCGGCGATGAGCACGCCGATGTCGGAGGACAGGGCGCACAGGACCGAGCCGGCGGTCATCAGCGCGAGGGCGGACATGAGCACCCGCCGCTTGCCGTACATGTCGCCGGCCCGGCCCAGGACCGGAGTGAGGACGGCGCCGGACAGCAGGGTGGCCGTGACCATCCAGGAGACCGTGCCCGCCGAGGCGCCGGTCAGCCGGGGCAGGTCGGGCAGCAGCGGGACGACGACGGTCTGCATGACGGCCATCAGGATGCCGCCGAAGGCGAGCACCGGGACGATGAGCCGGTCCCGGACAGTGCTCGCACCGGGCGGCTTGCGTATCGCGGCGGTCGGGTCCATCGGCACTCCAGCGGGCAGCGCCTGTCGAGGCGGCGGGTGAATGGCTATTCACCTTAGCCGGTGAATGGCCATTCACCCAAGAGCGGAACGCATGCGCGCGTGCTTACTCGCGGGCGGCCGGCGCCCGCGCGTGCACGCTCCGCGCGACCTTCGGGCCCAGCCGGCACTTGAACCGGCACAGCGGCTCGTGGAGCCGGTCGTACAGTCCACACCAGTAGGTGACGCCCCAGCCGCAGGTCGAGCCCTCCGGGTCGCGTTCTCGGCCGGACCGCCGAATCGCGTCAGTCTCCCGGCATGACGCACACCACCAGCACCTGACCGCGCGGGGAGAAACATCCGCCACGGCACGCCTCTCGGCCAGAACCTCCCCTTCCGTGCCCGTCCGGGCGCTCCCCGCAGCAAGATCACCTTGGTTCGACCTTGCACGGCACACGGCGAATTGCCCGAATCGCAGCCAACCGGCTCGCGTGGATTTCTCCCGGTACCGGACGGGCCGATAGGCATGCGGGGTCATCACCCGGACGAACTCAGGAGGTCCGTATGCCGGAACTCAGCCGTCGCCGTGCGCTCACCGCCGCGGCCGTCGTCGCCACGGTCGCGGGAACGGAGGCACGGCCGGCCGGCACCCCGGCCGCGGCCGCCGGGCACCACGACTCCCCCGAGGCCTTCGACGAGGTCTGCAAGGGCCGCCGGATACAGGGCGGGCCGGCCGCCGCGACCGGTCACCACCGCGGGGCGGGACACGCGGTCTTCGTCGACGGTGTGGAACTGCATGTGATGCGCAACGCCGACGGAACCTGGATCAGCGTCGTCAGCCACTACGACCCGGTGCCCACCCCGCGCGCCGCCGCCCGTGCCGCGGTGGACGAGCTCCAGGGCGCGCCACTGCTGCCGTTCCCCGCCAACCGACCCGCCCCGCGAGGCACCTGGAGCACCCGCACATGACCGTCCGCAAGAACCAGTCCGCCCTGACCGCCGACGAGAAGCGGCGTTTTGTCGCCGCGCTCCTGGAGCTGAAGCGCGGCGGCCGAGTCAGAGCGGGCGCTGCGGTCGGTGGACGCGTCGGTGGCCCTGCCGTACTGGGACTGGAGCGTCGACCGTTCGCCGCGGGCCTCGCTGTGGGCGCCCGACTTCCTCGGTGGCACCGCGCGCGAACGGGACGGCCGGGTCATGGACGGGCCGTTCTCCGCGTCCTCGGGGAACTGGCCGATCACCGTGCGGGACGACGGCCGTACGTTCCTGCGGCGCTCCCTCGGCGCCGGGGGACGCCCGTTGCCGACGCCGGCCGAGGCTGCCGGCCGCGGGCACGCCGGACGTCATCGACCTGGGCGAGACGATGCGGCCGTGGCACGACACGAGCCCGGCGGATCTGCTGGACCACACGACGCACTACACGTTCGACGCGTGATCAGACGGTCGCTCCCGCGCGGCACTCGGGGTGGCCCCAGCCGCTGTCGTTCTTGGCGATGGACTCACCGGCCGCGTAGGGACGGCCGCACTGGCAGCGGCCGGGGAACTTCGCCTTGATCGTGCGCGAGGAGCCCTTCGCGGCGGACGCCTTCCCGGTGCCGGTCGCGCCGCGCGAGCGGGAACGCGGGGTCTTGGCCGGGGTGTCCGGGGCGGGCGGCGGCTCGGGGGAACCGAGGCCGCTACCCGCGGGCTCCTGGACGGTGGCGGCCTGGCTGGCGGCGCGGTCCGCGAAGTCGTTGAGCCGGTCGCCGTCGACCTGGTGGGCGGGCACGTAGCGGAACTCGACCGAGCGGCCGTCCAGAAGCTCGTCGATGCGCACGACGAGGTCCTGGTTGGCGACCGGCTTTCCGCCGGACGTCTTCCAGCCGTTGCGCTTCCAGCCGGGCAGCCAGGTGGTGACGGCCTTCATGGCGTACTGCGAGTCCATCCGGATCTCCAGCGGCACGTCCGGGTCGGTCGCCGTCAGCAGGCGCTCCAGCGCGGTGAGTTCCGCGACGTTGTTGGTGGCCTTGCCGAGCGGCCCGGCCTCCCAGCGCACCGGGCTCTCGGAAGCGTCGGCGACGACCCAGGCCCAGCCCGCGGGTCCGGGATTTCCCTTCGAAGCCCCGTCACACGCGGCCACAACACGTTCAGGCATGGGCTCGATCATGCCATGGCCGCGTGAGCGGTCCGGCCCGAGGTCTCAGCTCACGTCGGTCATCTTCGGCATGTCGCCCTCGCTCCTGGTGAGGTCGATGACCGAGAAGTTGGCGCCCTGCGGGTCGCTGAGGGCCGCGAACCGGCCGAACGGGGTGTCCATCGGCCCGAACCGCAGGACGCCGCCGAGCTTGGTGGCCTTGGCGATCGTGTCGTCGCAGTCCTCGACGGCGAAGTAGACGTTGATGTACGGCGGCATCTCGGGCGGGAAGTCGTCCGTCATCTCCATCCGGCCCAGCACGCTGCGGTCGCCGAGGTCGTAGATCCGGAAGTCCATCGCGTCGTCCGTCATCTGCTTCTGCCGGTAGGAGAAGACGGCGGGGAAGAACGCGTCGGACTTCTCGGGCTCGCGGGTGAAGACCTCCGCCCAGGTGTAGGCACCCGGTTCGCCCGTCGTGTCGAAGCCCTCGTGGGTGCCCGCCTGCCAGACGCCGAAGACGACACCGCCGGGGTCGCGGGCCAGGCACATCGTGCCGAAGTCGCCGACCTGCATCGGCTCCATCAGCACCTCGCCGCCGTTGTCACGGATCCGGGCGGCCGTGGCGGCGGCGTCCTGGGCCGCGAAGTACAGGCACCACTGCGACTGGCCCTCCTGTCCGGGCATGGGCGGGACGACGGCGGCGACCGCCTTGCCGTTCGAGTGGGCCTCGGTGTAGTTGCCGAACTCCGACGACGCCTCGGCGAACGTCCAGCCGAGGACCTCTCCGTAGAAGCTCTTGGCCCCTTCGAGGTCGCCGAACATCGCGTCGGCCCAGCACGGGGTTCCTTCAGGTTGCACGGCCATGACTGCGACCCTTCCAAATGGGTGGATAGTCCGTTTCCTCACGCTAGTCACCCGTGGACGGGCTCGCGCGCCGAACGGGCGGGCCCGGCGCAGACTGGATGGTGCGGACACCCCCATGGGCCTTCGTGAGGACGGGGAGCGGCGGCATGGCGGACGGGACGATGCGCGCGTGGTCGGTGGTACGGCCGGGCCCGGTCGAGGAGGGGGCCCTGCGGCTGGTCGAGAAGCCGGTGCCGGTGCCGGCGGACGACGAGCTGCTGGTGCGGGTGCGCGCCTGCGGTGTGTGCCGCACCGACCTGCACGTCGCGGAGGGCGACCTGCCCGTGCGCCGGGTGGGCGTCACGCCCGGTCATGAGGTCGTCGGGGTGGTGGCCGGGGCGGGCGCGGCGGTGCACGGCTTCACACCGGGCGAGCGGGTCGGTGTGGCCTGGCTGCGCCGCACCGACGGCAGCTGCGCGTACTGCGCGCGCGGCGCGGAGAACCTGTGCCCCCGCTCCGCGTACACGGGCTGGCACGCCGACGGCGGCTACGCGCAGTACACGACGGTGCCGGAGGCGTTCGCCTACCGGCTGCCGGACGGTGTGCCGGACGTGGCCCTGGCTCCCCTCCTGTGCGCGGGCATCATCGGCCACCGGGCGCTGCGGCGGGCCGCGCTGCCGCCCGGGGGACGGCTCGGCCTGTACGGCTTCGGGGGCAGTGCCCATCTGTGCGCGCAGGTGGCGCTCGCCGAGGGCGCCACCGTGCACGTCATGACGCGCGGTGCGGCGGCCCGGCGGCTGGCGCTGGAGCTGGGCGCGGCCTCCGCGCAGGACGCGTACGCGAGGCCGCCGGAGCCGCTGGACAGCGCGATCCTGTTCGCCCCCGCCGGCGAGCTGGTCCCGGTCGCCCTGCGCGCCCTGGACCGCGGGGGCGTCCTGGCCGTCGCCGGCATCCACCTCACCGACACGCCGCCGCTGCACTACGAGTCCGAGCTCTTCTACGAGAAGGAGTTGCGCAGCGTCGCCTCCAACACGCGTGAGGACGGCCGCGCGTTCCTGGCCCTCGCGGCGCGGTACGGCGTGCGCGCGACCACGCACCCGTATCCCCTGTCGCGGGCCGTGGCGGCACTCACGGATCTCAAGGCCGGGCGGTTCGACGGGGCGGCGGTGCTGGTGAACGACGTGACGTGACGTGTCTTCCCCTCGGGGTCCGGCTGTGCTTGCCTGGTGAGCCGTTTCACCGGGCCGGGGCGGGAGTTGCCGTATGCGCAGACCGTGGATCGTGGGTGTGCTGGTGGCGGGGCTGCTGCTGGGCGCGTGCGGCGATCCCTCGTCCGGGCCCGGGACTCCCCCGCCGTCCGCGCCGGAGGTGTCCGCGACCACGCATCGGCGGGCCCCCGTCTCCCCCGGTGCCCGGGCCCCCGTGAAGCCGCCCACCGTGCTGTACCTCGGCGACTCGCTCGCCATGGAGAACCAGAAGGTCCTCGGCCAGGAGCTGCGCCGGGAGCTGCGCGCGACGTACACGAGCGCCCCCTACTCGGGCACCACCCTGTGCGACTACCTGGAGGGCACGGCCGAGCGGTCCCTCGTCCCGGCCCGGGACAAGGCGGCCGCCCTGGTGCGGTCGCTGCGTCCGGACTTCGTGGTGCTGCAGTTCTGGGGCAACGCCTGGGACTTCACCTGGTGCATGGACGGGATCACGTACGACGGTGCGCGGGAGCGGTACTTCAAGCGGTACGAGGCCGACGCACGCAGGCTCGTCGAGCAGGTTTCGACGGCCGGCGGCTCCCACCGGCCTCGGATCGTGTGGGTGCTCCAGGGCCCGGATCCCATCACGCCCGACCGGGTGCGCCGGGTGAACGGACTGTACGAGCGGCTGGCCACCACGACGGGCGGCGCCGTCGCCGACGCCGGGAGAGCGGTGAGTGCGGGCTCGGACCGCTACGCCTGGACGCAGTACCTGCCGTGCACCGCCTACGAGCGGGCGCATCCCGACTACTGCACCCAGCCGTCCCGCAGCCGGACGGCCCTGCACCGGGACGACGACTACCTGCACTTCTGCCTGGCGCCCACCACATCCACGCCGAAACCCTGCCCGGTCCGCTCCCCCGGCATCCTGCGCATCGCCCGGGAGATCGCGAAAACCATTCGACAGTCGGCGAGTTGACCGCTCGAATGGCGCCATGTGCGCGGTGCGAATGCATGAGGACGAAGTGGACGTCGATGTCGCGCTCGTCGGCAGGCTGATCGCGGGCCGGTTCCCGCGGTGGGCAGGGCTGCCCCTGCGGCGCCTGGAGTCCTCGGGGACGGAGAACGCCATGTTCCGCCTCGGTGCGGACAAGGTCGTACGCCTCCCCCGGCATCCCCGCGCCGTCGAGGGCATCACGCACGAACTGCGCTGGCTGCCCCGGCTGGCACCCGGGCTGCCCGTCGCCGCGCCCGAGCCGCTGGGGCAAAGCGAGCCCGGCGACGGCTTCCCCTGGCCCTGGGCGGTGTACCGCTGGCTGGAGGGCCGCAACCCGGTGCCCGGCACGCTGGAGAAACCCGGACCGCTCGCCGCTGACCTGGCGACGTACGTCACCGCACTGCGCCGGATCGACGCGACGGACGGCCCGGTCGGGTACCGGGGTGTGCCGCTGGCGGCCCGGGACCGGTTCGTGCGGGAGGCACTCGCGCAGCTCGAGGGGCGGATCGATACGGCGGCGGTGACGGACCTGTGGGAGCGGGCCCTGCGTGTCCCGGAGTACGCCGGACCACCGGTCTGGGCGCACGGTGATCTGATGGCCGGGAACCTCCTGGTCAGGGACGGACGGCTGACGGCCGTGATCGACTACGGCACGGTCGGGGTGGGCGATCCCGCCGTCGACCTCATCGGCGCCTGGTGCCTGCTGCCCGCCGGGGTCCGCGGCCTCTTCCGCGAGGCCGTGGGCGCGGAAGAGGCCGAGTGGGCGCGCGGCCGGGGCTGGGCCCTGTCGATCGCGGTCATCGCGCTGCCGTACTACTGGGACACGAACCCGCCGGTCGCAAAGAACGCGCGGCATGTGATCAGGGAGATCCTGGCCGAGTCCCGGTAGGGGGTTCGCGCCCCTGTCCGGGGCGGGTCATTCGCCCGCGTAGGCCTTCTCCAGGGCCGCGATGTCGAACTTGCTCATCGCCATGAACGCCTGGGTCACCCGGGCCGCCTTCTCCGGGTCCGGGTCGGTGATCATGTCGTCGAGCCGGTCGGGGACGACCTGCCAGGACACGCCGAACCGGTCCTTGAGCCAGCCGCAGGGGCCGGGCTCGCCGCCATTCTCGGTGAGCTTGGTCCAGTAGTAGTCGATCTCCTCCTGGTTCTCGCAGAAGATCATGAAGGAGACCGCCTCGGTGAACCTGAACTCGGGGCCGCCGTTGAGTCCGAGGAACCTGTGGCCGTTGGCCGTGAACTCGACGGTCATCACGCTGCCGGCGGGCTGGGGCGCTCCCTCGGGGTAGCGGGCGGACTTTCCGATGCTGGAGTTCTTGAAGACCGAGACGTAGAAGTGGGCGGCCTCCTCGGCCTGGCCGTCGAACCAGAGACACGTGGTGAAACCGTCGGATGCCATGAGTACCTCCTGGGGCGTGCATCGCTGTCATCTGTATCGACCGGTCCACGCCGGGAAACTCATCGGCCGGGCGGGCGTTGTCTTTCGCCGGCGCGAGAAGGCCTGACCCCGGCGGTACGGGCGCGGGCTCTGCCGGGAGCGGATCTGCCGAGGGCAGAGAAACGGTCGGCGGGCGTCGTCCGAGGTCAAGAGTGGAGTCGACGGCACATCCGCGGCACGTCCGCGGGCCTTCTGACACGACTTGGCCACGACGAGGAGAACCGATGGCTCCACTCACGACACTCGCCCCGCGGGCGGAGGAGGGCGACACCCCTCCGACCCGGTTCGACGACCACCTGGCCGCCCAACTGCTCGCGCAGCGCCTCGTGCTGCTGGGCACTCAGGTGGACGAGGTCTCCGCGAACCGGGTCTGCGCCCAGCTGCTGATCCTGTCCGCCGAGGACCCGCGCACCGACATCAGCCTGTACATCAACAGCCCCGGTGGGGCGGTGCACGCGGGGCTCGCCATCTACGACACGATGCGGCTCATCCCGAACGACGTCTCCACGCTGGCGATGGGCTTCGCCGCCAGCATGGGCCAGTTCCTGCTCAGCGTCGGCGCGCCGGGCAAGCGCTACGCCCTGCCGAACGCGCGGATCATGATGCACCAGCCGTCGGCGGGCATCGGCGGCACCACCGCCGACATCGAGATCCAGGCGGAGAACCTGGAGTTCACCAAGCGGACCATCGAGCGGATCACCGCCGAGCACACCGGCCAGAGCCCGGAGACGATCTCCCGGGACGGCGACCGGGACCGCTGGTTCACGGCCGAGGAGGCCAGGGAGTACGGGATGGTGGACCAGGTCGTGGAATCCCTCGCGGACGTCCGCCCTGCCGCGACGCGACGCAGGATGGGGCTGCAGTGATGGGGAGCTACACGATTCCGAACGTCATCGAGCGCACCCCGCAGGGCGAGCGGTCCTTCGACGTCTTCAGCCGGCTGCTCAACGAGCGGATCATCTTCCTCGGCACCGAGATCGACGACGGCGTCGCCAACGTCGTCATCGCGCAGCTCCTCCATCTGGAGTCGTCGGCGCCGGAGAGTGAGATCTCCGTCTACATCAACTCCCCCGGCGGCTCGTTCACCTCCCTGATGGCCATCTACGACACGATGTCGTACGTGCGGACGCCGATCTCGACGTGCTGCGTCGGACAGGCGGCCTCCACCGCGGCCGTGCTGCTGGCCGGCGGGGACCCCGGGCGGCGGTTCGTGCTGGAGCACGCGCGCGTGCTGCTCGGCCAGCCGGCGACCGGCGGGCAGCGCGGCATGGTCTCCGACCTGGCGCTGCAGGCCAAGGAGATGGTGCGGATCCGCTCCCAGGTGGAGGAGGTGCTGTCCCGGCACACCCACCACGACGTGGCGACCCTGCGGGCCGACATGGACCGCGACAAGGTGTTCACCGCGCAGGAGGCGGTGGGCTACGGACTGGCCGACGAGGTGCTCAGCCGGCGTCTCGTGCGGGTCTGAGACGCCGGCCGGCCCACCAAGTCAGGCGGCCATGCACAGTCCGTCGAGCGACGAGGTGGACGCCCCGCGGCGGCTGCCGCCCGTGTACCGCGAGGT
Source organism: Streptomyces sp. NPDC007991 (assembly GCF_042958445.1). NCBI lineage: Bacteria > Bacillati > Actinomycetota > Actinomycetes > Kitasatosporales > Streptomycetaceae > Streptomyces > Streptomyces sp. NPDC007991. Next base: position 76,485 of record NZ_JBIBJD010000016.1, on the reverse strand, counting down.
GACGCGGGTCAGTTCGCCCTGCGCCCTGGACAGCAGGTCCCCGAGGCCTAGTCCGAGGGCGTGGGCGGCGGCCGCGAGGACCTCCGAGGAGGCCTCCTTGCGGCCGCGCTCCACCTCCGACAGGTACGGCATGGAGATCCGGGCCGCGTCGGCGACGTCCTTCAACGTGCGCTCCTGCGCGAGGCGTTCGCGCCGCAGCACGTCACCGACCAGGTCGCGCCACAGGGGCTCCTTCACGGCGGGAGTCGGCGGCCCGTGGCGCGGCGGAGCGGTGGCCGGGCGGGCGGCCTGGGGGCGAGCGCCGGACGGGCGCAGGGGGATGACGCGGGCTTCGTTCGGCACGTGGTTGCTCACTTCTCCAGCCTAGGAGGCGTGGTCGCCAGGGGAAGGGGACGGCGTTCCGCTCTGGGTGGAATCGCCGAACGAGCCGTGGTCCGGGCGGCGTTGGGAGACCGTGGCTCCGCCGTACGGTCCGTCGGCCACCGCCCCGCCCGCCCGGCCTCGGCCATGCCCGGCCCCGGTTCCGCAACGGCCGCGCATGTATAGCACGGAACCGGGTACCCGCAACCCGGAGGGACCAGGCAGATGTCCACCGTGACTTCATGGGAGAGGTAATGGAGACCGCCGTGATCCGGTCGCAGGCACAGGTCGTCGAAGAGAACGCGGAGGCCGGCACGGGTGACGGAGCGCTGCCGGGAGTCGTGGACCCGCGGTCCGTGGCTCCCCGGGACGCCAGGGAGCTGTCCCGTCAGTTCTTCCAGCGCCTGACGGAACTCGAAGAGGGCACGCACGAGTACCAGTACGCGCGCAACACGCTGATCGAGATGAACATGTCGCTCGTGCGGTTCGCGGCCGGCCGGTTCCGGGGCCGCGGCGACGACATGGAGGACATCGTCCAGACCGGGATGATCGGCCTGATCAAGGCCATCGACCGGTTCGAGCTGGCGCGCGAGGTCGAGTTCACCTCCTTCGCGCTGCCGTACATCGTCGGTGAGATCAAGCGGTTCTTCCGGGACACGACGTGGGCGGTGCACGTGCCGCGTCGGCTCCAGGAACTGCGGGTGGAGCTGGCCAAGGCCCGCGAGGAACTCGCCAGCCGGCTGGACCGCGAACCCACGGTCACCGAGCTGGCCACCCTGATGAACATCTCCGAGAAGGAGGTCGTCGAGGGGCAGATCGCCGCCAACGGGTACAACTCGTCGTCGCTGGACGCCGCGCTCACCGGCGACGGCCCGGAGGGCGGCGAGGCGGTCCTGGCCGACTTCATCGGCGTGGAGGAGGACGGGCTGCGCCTCGTCGAGGACTTCCACTCGCTCGCCCCGCTGATGGCGGAGCTCAGCGAGCGGGACCGGCGGATCCTCCACATGCGGTTCGTGGAGGAGGCCACCCAGGCGGAGATCGGGGAGCGGCTGGGCTGCTCGCAGATGCACGTCTCCCGCCTGATCAAGCGGATCATCACGCGCCTTCGCGAGGGCATGCTGGGCGAGCTGGGCTGCGCCTGACGCGGCCGGCGACCAGCGGGTGCCGTCCCCCACGCGCGGGAGTGGGACGGTACCCGCCTCTGTGCGGGCTCCGTGGGGGGGCCGTCGGTGGACGGCTCAGTGCTCGGTTTCGCCGGCGAGCGGCAGCACGGCGCGTACCCGCTTGCCCACCGGCACCCGCTCCACACTGACCTGCTCCGCGAGCGCGTGGACGATCTCCAGACCGTGCCGCCCGACCCGCTCGGGGTTGCGGGGGAAGATCCGGGGCAGTGCGGAGCTGCTGTCGTAGACCGACACCGTCACCGCGGTGTCCGTACCGACGAGCTCGAGGATGTACGGCCCGTTGCTGTGCCGGTCGGCGTTGGTGACCAGCTCGCTCACGACGAGCTGCACCGCCCCGCCGGCCCGCTCGTCGATGCGCGCGCACCACTCGGTCCTGAGCTGGTCGAGGAAGAGCGCGGCGAAGGACCGCGCCTCGGCGATGCAGCCCTGCTCGCCGGTGTAGTGTGCCGCCCGCCTCAGCGGTTCCACGGGCACGTCGAAACCAGTCGGTATCACTGCCCCGTCCAGGTGGTCGATCATTCGTTTCTCTTCCGGGAAGCCGGACTGGCCGGACGCTCTGCACAGTGCTCGTACCCCGAGCCGGGCTTCGCAGTCCTGACAGGTATTCGGCCCGTCCGGTGCCCTGGGCATTGTCCCCTGTCCGCGGGGCACCCGGTAGGAACCGGGAGGTCGTGCGATGAACGAGCTGAGGGCGGCACGGAGCCTGACGACCCTGCCGGTGGTCACCCTGGGCGGTGACGCCGTCGCCCAGGTCAAGGACACCGTCTTCGACACCGCCGCCGCCCGGGTCACCGGCTTCACACTCAGCGGCCGGGGACTGCTGTCGGGCCCGTTGAAGCAGAGCCTGCCCTGGACGGCCGTGCACTGCCTGGGCCATGACGCGGTCATGATCGTGGACGCCGGTACCCTGGCGGACACGCCCGTGGCGGTGGCACGCCGGGCCGCCCAGCAGGGCCGGGTGCTGCACGCGAGGGTGCTGACCGACGAGGGCACCGAGGTGGGCACGGTGCTCGACGTCGTCGTCGAGGGCGGCACCAGCGGCCGGGTCGTGGGCTTCTTGATCGCCGCGGGCAAGGCCCTGACGCAGGGCTCCGGGCGTCGCAGGCACCGGCTGTACATGCCGCGCGGCGAGACGCTCGCGGTCTCCGGCCGGACGCTGGTGATGCCGGCGGACACCGTCCGCTACGTGGCCGAGGACCTGCCGGCCTTCGCCGCCCGGGTAGGCGCCTTCCACGACGGGCACGAGGGGCACGAGGGGACACCGCGGTGATGCTGTTCTCGCAGGCCCGGGGGCTGCCGGTCCGGACGCTGGCCGGGGCGGAGGAGATCGGCGTCCTCAAAGCGCTGACGGTCGACGCCCCGGCCGGTGTGGTCACGCACGTCCGGGTGCGCCGCAGGCACTCCCGCAAGGAGTCCGTGCTGGCCTGGGGCGCCCTGCACGCCATCGGCCCGGACGCCGTGCTCGTCCGCTCGGCCGCCGCCCCGTCCGAGGTCCCGCCGCACCACGAGCTGCCGGGTGTCAGGATCCTCACCGAGACGGGCGACGGGCTCGGCACCGTCCAGGACGTCGTGTTCGAACCGGAGACCGGCCGCATCGAGGCCGTCCGCACCGCCCACGGCGACCTGCCGGCCGATCACCTGCTCGGCCTCGGGGACTACGCCCTGGTGGTCCGTGCCGGATGAGTCCGGCCGGTCAGGATGCGGGCGGCTGATTCGTCGTGTCGCCCCCGGCGCTGTCCCCGGGCGGAGGCGGCGGCTGTGACGACGTCCCCGTGTCCGAGCCGGGAGGCTGCGATGACGTCCCCGTGTCCGAGGAGGGCGGTTTGCTCGTGGGAGGCTCCGTCGAGGTCGTGTCGGTCGGCGGCGACGTCGGCGTGGTGACGCTCACCGACGGCGAGGGCTTGGCGGGCTTCTCGGTCTTGCGGTCCTGCTGGCCCGTGTCGCCCTTGTGCCGCTTGAACCACTCGCCGTCGGGCTCGCACATGACGAACACGTCGACCGGCTTGGGGGCGGGCGTGACCGCTACGACGTTCGACGGCTTGTACCCCGGCCACGCCTTCCCGGTCGTCTTCGGCGCGCTCTGCTGCGCGACCGGCGCGGACAGCGGGTTGCCGCAGGCGCAGCGCACCCGGGGCACGCCGCGGTCGTCGACGAGGACGGCCGTGCCGGCCTGGAGAACGGCCTGGTAGCTGGTCGCGCGGCCGTCGCTGTAGCCGTGGTTGGTGACGCGCGTGTCGATGCGCAGCACCACGGGCGTGAGCGAGCGCAGGTAGGCGGGGACGTCGGGCGGGTCGACGTGGGCGACGGAGGCGAATGCCCGCTGCTTGTCCGGAGCGCCCTTGAAGTACGTGATCTGCTTCTCCACGTCGCAGCTGGCGACGTGGCGGGTGCCGCCGTACAGGCCGGGCGCTCCGCCCTGGACGCCCTGGACGGCGTTCTGCGTGGCCGGCTCGGTGGGCGAGGGTGAGACGGGTGCGGCCGAGCTCTCCTTCGCCGTGGACCCGGTGAACGGCTCCGGGCCGGTGTCAGCCGCGGGCTGGAGGAAGACCTCGCCCTCGGACGTGCTGGTACCGCCGTCGGACGCGCCGGTGCCGCCGCCGTCGGGCCGGCTGAGCACCACGGCCAGGACCACGGCGGCCACGACGGCGGCGGCGATGAGCGCCACGCGGGGTACCGACCCCCACCAGGGCCGGCGGGGCTCCGGCCCCTGCCCTCCCCCGCTCGGCGGCTCGGAGGGCGGCCCGCCTCCCGACGGCGGCTGGGAGGGACCCGACAACGGGCCCGACGGGGGTCCTGTGGGGCGGCCGGACGACGGCGGTTCGACGCTCACGAGCTCTTCTTCCCACGTGGGTTCTCTGCGGCCTGCACACAGCCGAGCGACAACTCATGACCTATGCCGCTTTTTGCACTGCCAGTTCTTTTGTGCCCCAGTCCCGTACGGCTCGCAAGCCGACGCGGACGGCCCTCCCGGCGGGCGTCAGGCGCGGGTGCTGCTTAGCGTGACAGCGTGAGTTCACGCACCTCCTCCGGTCCGGCACGTACCTCCGACGAGCGGGCCGTCGCCCGCCACGGCTGGGCGCATGCCCTCGTCACGGTGGTGGGCGGGCTCCTCGCCATGGCGGTGGTGGCCGCGCTGGGCCTGTGGGCGGCCGGGGCGACGGACCTCCCGGACGGCGCGTTCGCACCGGTCGTCGCGGCGACCCTGGTCACCGCCGTCGGGGGCACCGTGAAGCTCTCCGGAAGCGCGGGCGACCTCGCCGACACGCAGGCGGGCCTGACCGTCATCCCCCTGTCCGTCACGCTCACGGGGGCACTGGTGATCGCCTGGGGATTCCTGCGGCCCCTGCGGCACCGCGCCGTCGCCGGTACGGCGGAGCTGGCCGGCTGGGCCGCCAAGGTCGGGGCCCTGTGGCTGCTCGGGCTGCTCGGTCTGGCCCTCGCCGCCCGCCACACGTTCGACATCTCCCTCGGGAACGCCGACCTGGGCGATCTGGGTGATCTGTTCGGCGCCTCGCCGAAGGTCGGTTTCACCACCGACGTACCGCTGTCCGTGTTCGTCGGCGTGGTGTGGCTGGCGGGTGTGCTGGTGCTGGCCCTGCTGGTGTCGCGCGGCGCCCCGCTGCCGGCCGGGCTGCTGCGCTTCCAGGCCTCGGTACGGCCGGCCGCCTACGCGATAGTGGCGATGCTGCTCACCTACGTCGCCGTCGGCGTGGTCGCCGGCCTGGTCGTCGCGGCGACACGGGGGCACACGGCGGAGACGTTCGCCGTGATCCTGCTCGGCTTGCCCAACCTGGTGTGGCTGGCGCTGACGATCGGACTCGGCGCCACCTGGAACGGCCGGGTGGAGGGGCCGTTCGGGCTGCCGATGCCGCATGTGCTCGACGAGGTGCTGCGCACCCCGGACGTGTCCGAGCTGAACCTGCGGACGCTCTCCGAGCACGACGGCAGGGTGTGGTGGCTGCTGGTCGTCGACGTGGTGCTGCTGCTCGCCGCCGCGTTCGTGATGGCGGCCCGGTCACCGGCCCGGGTGCGGGCCTGGCAGCACGCCGTGCACATGATGGTGGCGCTCGTGCTCGCGGTGTTCATGATCTGCCTGGTCGGGCGCGTCTCCGCGCACTTCGGCCTGTCCGTGCTGGGCATCGGTGACCTGGGCGGCGGCCTCTCGGGCCGGCTGTTCCTCAGAGCCCGGCTGTGGGGGGCCGTGGGCCTGGCCGTCCCGTGGGGGCTGGTGACCGGGTTCGCCGGGGCGCTGCTGGCGCGGCACGTGCGGCGCCGGGGTGAGGTGCGCGCCGAGGGGGCCGGCTGACGCCCGGCCCAGGGCTGCCCGCGCCCGCCGCTCTACGTCCGCTGCACGAAGACCGGTTCGGCCCAGCGCGGGGGTGGCTTCGGCCCCTCCTCCCCCGGCGGCCGGCCCATCCGCGCGGGGGCGGGACCGGCGCCGGATCCGATCCCGGCCGTCGCGGCGCGCAGGGCGGCGACGAACGTGAGGCAGGAGGGGTAGCGGTCGTCGGGGCGTTTGGCCAGGGCCTTGGCGAACACCGCGTCCAGCGGGGACGGGAGGTCGGGCCGGGACTCGGTCAGCGGCGGCGGGTCGTCGTACTGGTGGGCCCACAGCAGGGCCATGTCGTCGTCCCGGAGGAAGGGCGGGTGGCCGGCGAGGATCTCGAAGACGACACAGGCGAAGCCGTACACGTCGCAGCGGGCGTCGACCGGCTTGCCGGAGATCTGCTCGGGGGCGACGTAGTCGAGGGTGCCGACGAACTGGCCGACCGTGGTGAAGCCGGTCAGTGACAGCGACTTCTTCGTCAGGCCGAAGTCGGTGAGGTACACGTGCTCGGGGTGGTCGCTGTCGGTGCCGCGGGAGACCAGGATGTTGCCGGGCTTGACGTCCCGGTGCACCAGCCCGTGCTCGTGAGCGGCGTCGAGCGCGGAGGCGACCTGGGCGGCGACGCGTACGGCGGTGGCGGGCGGCAACGGGCCCTCCCGGTCCAGGAGATGACGCAGATCGCTGCCGGCGACGAACCGCATCGCGATGTACAGCACGCCGTCCGTCTCGCCCGCCTCGAAGACCGGCACGATGTGCGGGTGGTCGATCGCGGCGGCGGCCCGGGACTCGTAGGTGAAGCGGCGCCGGAAGGTGTCGTTGCGGGCGAGTTCCGGGGCGAGCAGCTTGAGCGCGACGGTGCGCTCCAGGCGCAGGTCCCGGGCCCGGTAGACCACGGCCATGCCGCCGCGCCCGATCTCCTCCTCGATCCGGTACCCGGCGATCTGCTGCCCGACCAGCTCGGAAGGCCGCCCCGAGAACAGACTCGTCTCGCGGTTCAACGGACGTCACCCTCGGGCGACACGATCCGGGTGGCTTCGGCCCCCACGCCCCGAGCGGGCGACGCCTCGACCTCCTCGTCCAAAGCCGCCTCGCCGTCCCCCTCCGGGGACACGACCCGCGTGGCCGGCGCCTCGGGGGACACGCCCCGCGTCGGTTCCGGCGCATCTGGAGACACGACCCTTGTGGGCTCGGGGGTCTCGGGGGACGCGGTCCGTGTGGGCTCGGGGGCCTCTGGGGGCGCGGAGCGTGTGGGCTCGGGGGCCTCGGGAGACGCGATCCGTGGCGGCTCTTGGACCTCGGGCGACGCGTTCCGTGGCGGCTCTTGGACCTCAGGAGAGCCGATCCGAGGGGGCTCAGGCGCCTCGGGTGACACCGCCCGGGTGGGCGCGGGAGCCGCGGGAGGCACGGCCCGAGAGCGCTCAGGAACCTCCGATGACACCACCCGCGTGGGATCGGGAGCCTCGGGAGACACGAACCGCGTCGGCTCCGACGCCCCGGCAGGCACAGCCCGAGGGGATTCGGACGTCTCCGGCGACACCAGCCGCGTGGAATCGGGGTCCTCAGAAGACACAACCCGTGTCGGCTCGGGGGCCTCCGGAGACACAACCCGTGTCGGCTCGGGCGCCTCCGGAGACACAACCCGTGTCGGCTCGGGCGCCTCCGGAGACACAACCCGTGTCGGCTCGGGGGCCTCGGGAGACACAACCCCTTCCGGCCGGACGGACTCGGGCGACACACCCGCCGGTTCGTCGGCCTCAGGAGACACGGCCCGTCCCGGCCCAACGGACTCAGGCGACACAACCCGCGTCGGCTCCGCGGACTCAGGCGACACAACCCGGGGCGGCTGGGCGCCCCCCGGCGACACAGGCTCCGGCGACTCGTGAGACGCCGCCCGAGGGGGATCCGGTGGTGCGACGTGGGGCGGAGGGGGCGGTTGTTCGGTCCGGGGTGGCTGCTCGACGGCCTCCGCGGGGACGACCCGGGTCGGTGTGCGCGCCGGGGCCGGGTGGGGCTCGGGGTCGGAGCGGGGTGTCTCGTCCGTCGCGTACGGGGTCGCCCGGGTGCCGTCGGCGTACACCCAGTGCCCGTGCGCTGCGTCGTAGAGCCACACGGACTCGCCGTCGACGACGACGCCGATCCGCAGTCCGTGGGTGCGGGTGTGGAAGGACTCCCGGTCCGAACCGCCCGCGAGGTCCTCGACCGCGGACCGGTAGCGCGCCAGGGCCTCCTGCGTCCGGCTCAGCAGCGGACGCGGATCGGCGCTGCGGGTGAGCGGCCCGTCCGCGGCGGGGGGATCCTGCGGTACGGCGACGAGGCGGCGGCCGTCGACCCAGGCCGACCAGCCGTTGAAGCACAGCACGTGCCCCCAGTCGCCCTGCCGCTCCAGCAACTGCACTGGCAGCAGGGGGTCCAGGTCCACCGTGGGCCGGGACGGGTCGGGAGCCTCCCAGGCGGGCATCCCGTTCTGCGGGACCACGTGCGTGGGCCGGAATCCAGGAGTCGTCACAGGCGCTGCCTACTTCCGCATCACGGCCGGTTCGTGGCGGCGCAGCAGCCGGGACACCAGGAAGCCGAAGAGCACCGACAGCACGAGCAGCATCCCGACGTCGAGCAGCCACGTGCCCGCAGAGTGCTCGAAGAGCGAATCCTTGGTCAGGTCGCCGGGCACGATCCGGCCCAGCCCGACGGTGCCGGCCATCGCCGCCAGGGCCCAGCGCGCGGGCACCAGCCAGCCCAGTTGCTCGAGCCCGGGCACACCGTCCAGCTTCAGCAGGGCACCGCAGAAGACGACCTGGACGATGGCGATGAGCACGAGCAGCGGCATCGTCACCTCCTCCTTGCGCACCAGCGCGGAGATGAACAGGCCGAGCATCATCGCCGTGAACGCCAGCAGGGCGACGGCGACCGTGATCTCCACCAGGGGCGGCATCAGCACGCCTTCGCCGCCGGGTGCGTTGAGGTCCACGCCGAGCAGGGCGACCAGGGTCAGCACCACCGCCTGGAGCACGGTGATGACGCCCAGGACGACGACCTTGGACATCAGGTACGCCGATCTGGACAGGCCCACCGCCCGCTCCCGCTGGTAGATCACCCGTTCCTTGACGAGTTCCCGCACGGCGTTGGCGGCCCCGGTGAGCACCGCGCCGACGCACAGGATGAGCAGGGCGTTCATCGCCGTGTCGAGGGTCAGTTTGCCGCCCGCCAGGGCCCGCGCCATGATGCCCATCACGAACGGCAGGGCGATCATGATGATCAGGAAGGTGCGGTCGGCGCTGAGCGCGGACGTGTACCGCCGCACCAGCGTGCCGAGCTGGGCGGCCCGGCTGCGCGGCCGGGGCGGCGGGGTGATGACGACGGGGCCGGACCGGGGCAGCTGGGGCTGGGCGGTGGCGTCGGCGACGTACCGTCCGTGGAAGGGCGAGGTGCTGTAGTCCCCGGCCCAGTCCCGGTCGGTGTCCCGGTCGAAGGCCTCGAAGGCCTCCGGCCACTGCTCGAAACCGAAGTAGGCCAGGGCGTCCTCGGGCGGCCCGTAGTAGGCGATCTTCCCGCCGGGCGCGAGCACGAGGAGCCGGTCGCACACGTCGAGGCTGAGCACGCTGTGGGTGACCACGATGACGGTCCGGCCGTCGTCGGCGAGGCCGCGCAGCATGTGCATCACCGAGCGGTCCATGCCGGGGTCGAGTCCGGAGGTCGGTTCGTCGAGGAACAGCAGCGACGGCTTCGTCAGCAGCTCCAGGGCCACACTGACGCGCTTGCGCTGGCCGCCGGACAGGCTGTGCACGGGCTGGTCGGCGCGCTGTTCCAGGCCCAGTTCACGGATCACCTCGTCGACTCGGGCGCGCCGTTCGGCCTTGGCGGTGTCCTGCGGGAAGCGCAGCTCGGCGGCGTAGGAGAGGGCTTTGCGGACGGTGAGCTGGGCGTGCAGGATGTCGTCCTGCGGGACGAGGCCGATGCGCTGGCGCAGCTCGGCGTAGTCGCGGTAGAGGTCGCGGCCGTCGTAGAGGACGGTGCCGTGGTCGGCGGGCCGCTGTCCGGTGAGGGCGTTGAGGAGCGTGGACTTCCCGGCGCCGCTCGGGCCGACGACGGCGAGCAGGCACTTCTCCCCCACCGGGAACGACACGTGGTCGAGCAGCGTCTTGCGGCCCCGGTCGACGCTCACCGCGAGGTCCTGCACGTCGAGGGAGACCTCACCGGTGTCGACGTACTCCTGGAGCTGGTCGCCGACGAGGCAGAACGCCGAGTGGCCGATGCCGACGATGTCGCCCTGACCGACGGGAGCGCTGGTGACGCGGCTGCCGTTGAGGTACGTGCCGTTGTGGCTGCCGAGGTCGGTGATCTCGTACGTCCCGTCGGGCAGGGCGCGCAGTTCGGCGTGCCGGCGGGAGACCACCAGGTCGTCGATGACCAGGTCGTTGTCGGTGGCGCGGCCGATGCGGACGGTGCGGGCGGGCAGCGGCCGCACGGTCGTGGGCTGCCGGTAGGTGCCCGTCATGGCCGGCATGGAGACGGCGGAGGGGCGTTCCGGGGCTGGTGCGGGGCGGCGGCCCGTCAGGACCACGCGCGGTCCGTCGGCCGGGTTGCCGAGGCGGATGACGCTGCCGGGGCCGACGTCCCACTCGTGGATGCGGCGGCCGTCGGCGTAGGTGCCGTTGGTGCTGTTCTCGTCCTCGATGGTCCAGTGCCCGTCGTCGGGTCTCAGTACCGCGTGGTGCCAGGAGACCCGGTCGTCGTCGATGACGATGTCGCTCATAGGGTCGCGTCCGACGTGGTAGTCGCGGCCCGGGATCATCACGGTAGAGCCCGTCTCGGTCTCCAGGACGAGTTCTGGTGTTACCGACGACTGCGCCATGACCAAGATTCTACCGATTTGCCTGTTGTATGACTCGGCGAGCGACTCAGGCCACGGGTACACCCAGAGCGGGGGCCGTCCGCTGCATCCGCAGGGCGTCCACGGACTCGGCGAGCAGTTCGTACTCGGTGGTGTCGTCGCTGGTGGCGATGCGCACCAGCCGTCCGGCCGCCAACTCCTCGGCGACCCGCTCCTGTTGGCCCGGGTCGGCGCACCAGGCGCGCAGCAGGGTGGGCACGTCGGGCACGGTCTCGGCGACCGGCACGAGCGCGCCCGGCGGTAAGTGCTCGGCGTCGGGCTGGGGGTCGAGGCGCTGGGCGATCCAGGAGGCGCGGTCGCGCAGCCACCACAGGGCGAGGGCGAGGGTCGGCGCCCGGTAGGTACCCAGCGGGACTCCGATGCGGCGGCCGTCGCAGACTCCGTACGCCGTGACATGGCACAGAAACTCGTCGTGCACGTGACCCTCCCCCGTCGCGCCCTGCCCGCCTGCCTGCCCGGCCTTGCCCGTCCTGCGGCTCGCGTGCTGTGCGTGAGGGCGCCGTCGCTCGAAGTGAAGCGCTCTCGCTGGTCAGTATGTTCACTACTGAATCACTGTCACCATGTCTTTCCGGCCAGTCTCCTGGCATATTCACAGCCCGAGTTGGCCGAAACCCTGCGGGCAGTCTCCAGGGGGTATGACTCCGGAGGTAATCGACGGTCCCGCCGGGTGCGGGCAGGGTGGTCCGTGCCGGTTCGCCGCGAGCGGTGATCCGGGGTCTGACCAGCACGCACGATCCTTTGGAGGCTGATCGCCATGTCCGCACCCGCCACCCGTTACGAGGACGCCGTCGCACGCTATCTCGAGGCCTGGAACGCCGAGGACCCGGCGGCCCGGGCCAAGGCGGTCGCCGCCGCCTGGACCGAGGACGGTGGCTACACCGATCCCCTGGCCGATGTCCGCGGCCACGAGCAGATCGCGGCGCTGATCGCGGCGGCCCGCGAGCAGTTCCCGGGGCTGGTGTTCCGGCTCGCCGGTGCCGTCGACGGGCACCACCGGACCGCGCGTTTCTCGTGGGAGCTGGTGAGCGAGGCCGACGGCTCGGCACCGGTGGCCGGGTCGGATGTGATCACACTGGACGAGCAGGGCCGGATCAGGGCCGTGCTCGGGTTCCTCGACCGGGTGCCCGCCGGGGTGTGAGACCAGCGGCTTTGGCGATGAACCTGTCACCGGGGGCGGCCGCCGCCCCCGGGCAGGCGAGGGCGGTTACCGCTTGACGACCGCGTCGATCCGGGCCAGCTCGTCCGCGTCGAACGCAAGGTTGCCGATGGCTCCGACGCTGTCCTCCAGCTGCTGCGGGCTGCTCGCACCGACCAGCGCGGAGGTCACCCGGCCGCCGCGCAGCACCCAGGCGAGCGCCATCTGGGCCAGGGTCTGGCCGCGCGACTCGGCGATGCCGTTCAGCTCGCGCAGCCGGCCCACCAGGTCCTCGGTCACCGCGTCGGAGTTCAGGAAGGGGCTGTCGCTCGCGGCCCGGGAGCCCTCCGGGATGCCGTCGAGGTAGCGGGCGGAGAGCAGGCCCTGCTCCAGCGGGGAGAAGACGATGGAGCCGACCTGGAGCTCGTCGAGGGCGTCCAGCAGGCCCTCGTCCTCGGGGCGGCGGTCCAGCATCGAGTAGCGCGGCTGGTGGATGAGGAGCGGGGTGCCCAGCTCGCCCAGGATGCGGGCGGCCTCGCGGGTCTGCTCCGCGGAGTAGTTGGAGATGCCGACGTACAGCGCCTTGCCCTGCTGCACGGCCGAGTGCAGGGCGCCCATCGTCTCCTCCAGGGGAGTCTCCGGGTCGGGACGGTGCGAGTAGAAGATGTCGACGTAGTCCAGGCCCATCCGTGTAAGGCTCTGGTCCAGGGAGGACAGTACGTACTTGCGCGAGCCCCACTCACCGTACGGGCCCGGCCACATCAGATAGCCGGCCTTGGTGGAGATGACCAGCTCGTCGCGGTAGGCCGCGAAGTCCGACTTCAGGAACTCGCCCAGCGCGGACTCGGCTGCGCCGGGCGGCGGGCCGTAGTTGTTGGCGAGGTCGAAGTGGGTGACACCGAGGTCGAAGGCGCGGCGCAGGATGGCCCGCTGGGTCTCGACCGGCCGGTCCGGGCCGAAGTTGTGCCACAGGCCGAGCGAGAGCGCGGGGAGCTTCAGGCCGCTGCGTCCGGTGCGCCGGTAGGGCATGTCCGCGTAGCGGTCGGGGTGTGCGGTGTACAACGCGACTCCTTGGCTCGGTCGGGAGGAAACCGGATCCACTCTGTCGTGACCTGCTCCCATGCGTCCAACAGAAGAATCCGATGGAATTCAGCGGCTACGCTTCTCAGTCATGGAACTGCGCCACTTGCAGCACTTCGTCGCGGTCGCCGAGGACCAGCACTTCACCCGGGCGGCGGAGCGGCTCCTGGTCTCCCAGTCCGGCCTGTCGGCCTCGATCCGGGCACTGGAGCGGGAGCTCCAGACGCCGCTCTTCGTGCGCACGACCCGCCGGGTGACGCTCACCCCGGCCGGACGGGCGCTGCTCGGTGAGGCGGAGCGGATCCTGGCGCAGGTGCGCGCCGCCCACGAGGCGGTGGCGGCGGTGCAGGGCGTCCTGCGCGGCATGCTCGCGCTCGGCAGTGAGCAGTGCATCGCCGGGGTGCATGTCGCGGGGCTGCTCGCCGCCTTCCGGCACCAGCATCCGGACGTGGAGATCTGCCTGCGGCAGGCCGGGTCGGGCGCGCTGGCCGAGGAGGTCGCGGCCGGGCGGCTCGACCTGGCGTTCGCCGTGCGGACGCAGGCGGACAGCGACCAGCTGCGGTCGGTGCCGCTGAGCAGTGAGCCGATGACGCTGCTGTGCCACTCCAGCCACCGGCTCGCCGCCGCCGGTGCGGCCGTCACGCCGGAGGAACTGGGCGGGGAGGTGTTCGTCGACTTCCACCCGGACTGGGGGCCGCGCCGCACCACCGACACGGTGTTCGCCGCGGCGGGCGTACGGCGGACCGTGGCCCTGGAGGTGAACGACGTGCACACCCTTCTCGACCTGGTCGACGAGAACCTCGGCGTCGCGGTCGTGCCCCGGCACTTCGCACACAAACGCGCCTCCCTGACCGCACTGCCGGTGAAGGGAACCGGCGAGGCGGTCTACGAGACGGTGGCCCTGCTACCGCCCCGCCAGGCCACGAGCCCGGCGGCCCGCGCGCTGATGGCGCTGCTGGAGTCCACGGGCGCGTCGCCGGGGAACACCGGCACGGCAGAGGAAGCCATGGGCACTCCGGGGATCGTCGGCATGACATAGGAAGCCGGCGGCACGTCACCGGGGATCGCGGGCGCCGTCACCTGAGGCCACGGTCACGCCACCGCACACCGCGGACGGCGAGCACGCCACAGAAGACGGCGAGCACGCCACGGGAGACGGCGAGCCCCACCGGGGGTCGCGGGCGCGTCACCTGAGGCCACGGACACACCACCGCACACGGCAGGCGCGCCACCGCAGACGGCCGGCCCGCCACGGAAGTCGGCGAGCACGCCACCGCACACCGCCAGCCCGCCGCCGGAGACGGCGGGCTCGCCACAGAGAACCACAGGTGCGCAGCGGGCGCGGTGATGCGCGATGGTGGAGGCATGCATGCGAAGGACATCCTCATCGACGGCTACAACCGCATCCGGGAAGAAGTCCACGCCACCGTCGAGGGCCTCGGGCCCGACGAGCTGAGCGCCCGCCCCTCCCCCGACACCAACTCCATCGCCTGGCTGGTCTGGCACCTCACCCGTGTCCAGGACGACCACGTCGCCGACGCCTTCGGCCTCGACCAGGTGTGGCTGTCCCAGGACTGGGAGAAGCGCTTCGGCCTCGGCCTGTCCCGGCACGACACGGGCTACGGCCACAGCCCGGCCAAGGTCGCCAAGGTCCGGGTGGACTCCGGCGAGATGCTGACCGGCTACTACGACGCCGTGCACGACCAGACCCTCGAAGCCCTGCGCGGCCTGGCGGCCAAGGATCTGGAGCGCGTCGTCGACGAGCGCTGGGACCCGCCGGTCACCCTGGGCGTCCGGCTGGTCAGCGTCCTGTCCGACGATCTCCAGCACATCGGGCAGGCCGCCTACCTCAGGGGACTGCTGCAGAGCGCGGCCTCGTAGCCGGGCAGGACGACGTCCCTCAGGAGCGCGTTCCGCTCGTCGAACGGGAGGAACGCGCTCTTCAGGGCGTTCACGGTGACCGTGCGCAGGTCCTCGACGGTCCAGCCCGCCTGCTCGACCAGCAGGGACATCTCGCGGGTCATCGTGGTGCCCGACACGAGCCGGTTGTCGGTGTTCAGGGTGACGCGGAAGCCGAGGTCCTTCAGCGCGGTGATCGGGTGCTCGGCGATGGAGGTCGCCGCGCCGGTCTGGAGGTTGGAGGTCGGGCACATCTCCAGGGCGACACGCCGGTCGCGCACCCAGCCCGCGAGACGGCCGAGCTTGCCCGACGCGAGGTCGGGGATGTCGTCGGTGATGCGCACCCCGTGCCCGATGCGCTGGGCGCCGCACACCTGGAGGGCCTGGTGGATGCTGGGCAGGCCGTGCGCCTCCCCGGCATGAATGGTGAACGGCACGTTCTCGCGGCGCAGGTGCTCGAAGGCCGCGAGGTGGTCGGCGGGCGGGAAGCCGTCCTCGGCACCGGCGATGTCGAAGCCGACGACACCCGCGTCCCGGAACGCGACGACCAGGTCGGCGATCTCCCGGCTGCGGTCGAACATCCGCATCCCGCACAGCAGCGTGCCGACCCGCACGGGCGTCCCGGCTGCCGCCGCCTTGGCCATGCCGGCCGCGAGCCCCTCCTGCACGGTCTCGACGACCTCGGGCAGGGTCAGCCCGCCCGCGACCATCAGTTCCGGTGCGTAGCGCACCTCGCCGTAGACGACACCGTCCGCGGCGAGGTCGAGCACGTACTCCTCGGCCGTGCGCAGCAGGCCCTCGCGGGTCTGCATGACGGCGAGGGTGTGCTCGAAGGTCGCTATGTAGCGCACCAGGTCCCCGGAGTTGGCGGCGTCGTAGTACCAGGCGGCGAGTTCGTCGGGGTCGGTGCTGGGCAGGGTGTGGCCGACCACGTCCGCGAGCTCCACGACCGTCGCGGGGCGCAGGCCGCCGTCGAGGTGGTCGTGGAGGACGGCCTTGGGCAGCCGGCGGAGGGTGTCGGTGTCGGTGTCGATGCGGGGCGCGGTCATGTGCGTGTTCCTCGGCAGTGCGTACTCGGCAGGAATCGGAGTGCTAGTCGGTGGCGGGCTGGAGCAGGTCCCAGCGGTTGCCGTACAGGTCCTGGAAGACGGCGACGGTTCCGTACGGCTCGTGCCGCGGCTCCTCCAGGAACGTGACGCCCGAGGCGGTCATCCGGGCGTGATCGCGGGCGAAGTCGCCGGTGTGCAGGAAGAACCCGACCCGCCCGCCGGTCTGGTCCCCGACCCGGCCGGTCTGCGCCTCCCCCTCGGCACGGGCGAGCAGCAGACCGCTGCCCGTGCCCGGGCTCCCGGGTTCGACGACGACCCAGCGCGACCCGTCGGGCCGCAGGGCGTCCTCGGCGAGCCGGAACCCGAGGGCCTCGGTGTAGTAGCGGATCGCCTCGTCGTAGTCGTCGACGACGAGGGTGACCAGGGCGATACGTCGCATCAGAGCCTCTCGGAGCGGGTGGTTGACGGGAGAGGTTATACGTAACACTCGCGGGAGGCAAAACAGCCTGGGGTCGTGCGACGGCCTAGGTCCGCGGCCTACGCCCCCGGCCCGAGGCATTCCGCCCGGCCACGCGCTAGCGTCCCGGCCATGAAGATCACCGAGCCGTCCCGCACGCCCGGGCAGCGCAAGGCGGACCTCCTGGAGCGTATGGAACGGGAGACCGACATCTGGGTCGCCACGGCCGACACCGAGGGCGTGCCGCGCCTGGTGCCGCTGTGGTTCGTATGGCACGACGAGGCCGTGTGGCTGTGCACTCGGCTGACCAATCCCACCGGCCGCAATCTGCGGGACGGCCGGCGCGCCCGGCTGGCCTTCGGGGACACCCGGGACGTCGTGCTCGTCGACGGTGACGTGGAGACCTTCACGACGCCCCGGGTGCCGTCGGCGGCGGCCGAGGCGTTCCGCGCGAAGACCGGCTGGGATCCGCGCGAGGACCACGCGTCGTACGCGTTCTTCCGGGTGCGGCCGCGCGCGGCGCAAGCCTGGTGCGAGGCGCACGAGTTGCCGCGCCGGCATCTCATGCGGGACGGGGCCTGGGTGGTCTGACCGGTCAACCGGCCGCCGGTCGCAGCCCGTTCAGCCGGTCCAGTTCACCGGCCGTGAGGCGGATCGCGCCCGCCGCCACGTTCTCCGTGAGGTGGCCGGGGTTGCCCGTGCCGGGGATGGCGAGCACGTGGGGGCCCTGGTGCAGCGTCCAGGCGATGCGGATCTGTGCGGGGCTCGCGCCGTGGGCCCGGGCCACGGCGCGGACCTCCTCGTCGTGGGCGGTGACGGCGCCACGCTCGCCGCCCTCGCCGGCGACGGCGTAGAACGGCACGAAGGCGATGCCCTGTTCGCCGCAGATCCGCAGCAGTTCGTCGGTGACAGGGTCGGGCCGGTCGAGGGCGTACCGGTTCTGCACGCAGACGACCGGCGCGATGGCCTGCGCCTCGGCGAGATGGCGGGGCTCGACG
The DNA here is from genome assembly GCF_042958445.1 of Streptomyces sp. NPDC007991. Taxonomy (NCBI): domain Bacteria; kingdom Bacillati; phylum Actinomycetota; class Actinomycetes; order Kitasatosporales; family Streptomycetaceae; genus Streptomyces; species Streptomyces sp. NPDC007991. The sequence goes on along the minus strand of NZ_JBIBJD010000016.1, from coordinate 59,108 downwards.
TTGGAGATGCCCAGGTGGCGTATCAGCCCGGCGTCGCGCAGTTCCGCGAGGGCGCCGAAGTGCTCGGCGATCGAGTCGTACTTCGGCATCCGGCGCAGGTTGACCACGTCCAGGTGGTCGCGGCCGAGCCGGCGCAGGTTCTCCTCGACGTGCCCGCGCAGGTCCTCGGGGCGGGCCGAGGTGCCCCACTGCCCGTCGTAGGTCCGGTAGGGGCCCACCTTGGTGACGATGACCAGGTCGTCGGGGTACGGCGCCAGCGCGCTGTTGATGAGTTCGTTGGCACAGCGCAGCGACGAGAAGTAGAAAGCGGCCGTGTCGATGTGGTTCACGCCGAGGTCGATCGCCTGACGCAGGACGGCGATCGACCGGTCGCGGTCACTCGGAGTGCCGAGATGGAAGGCGGCACTGCCCGTCAGCCGCATCGCGCCGAAGCCGAGGCGGTGGACGGGCAGGTCGCCGAGTTTCCAGGTGCCCGCGGCGTCCGCGGTGATCGTCTGTGAGTTCACCGACGGAGTCTCACACACGGCTCGCGATCAGCAGTAAAGGTTTCCGCCCGGTGACGTGCCGAGGATCTGCGTGAACCGCTGGTAGTTGCTCACGCGGCTCTGCACCTGCGCCGGGTTCTTGCCGTCGCACTCCAGGGAGCCGTTGATGCTGCGGATCGTCTGGCCGAATCCGGCGCCGTTCACCATGGCGTTGTGCGGGGTCATGCTGCCGGGGCCGGTCTGGGTGTTCCAGTACCACAGGGCCGTCTTCCAGGCGACTGCCGCGTCGTTCTGGACCAGCCAGGGGTTGTTCAGCAGGTCGATGCCGAGCGCGTCGCCCGCGGCCTTGTAGTTGAAGTTCCAGCTCAGCTGGATCGGTCCGCGCCCGTAGTAGGCGGCCTGGCCGGCCGGGCAGCCGTAGGGCCGGCTCCAGTCGCAGTAGTGCGGGTAGTTGGCGGTGTTCTGCTCCACGACGTGCACCAGCCCGCCCGTCTCGTGGCCGACGTTGGCGAGGAAGGCGGCGGCCTCCTGCTTCTTCACCGTGTCGCTGCCGGTGGTGGCGAAGCCGGGGTAGGCGCTCAGGGCCGCCGTCAGTCCGCTGTAGGTGTAGAAGGGATTCCGGTTCGGGAACATCTGGTTGAACTGCGCCTCGGTCACCACGAAGCGCGCGTCGGGCGTGCCCGGGCCGCTGTCGCAGGCGTAGGGCTCCCAGTACCAGGTGCTGATGGTGGGGTCGTAGCCCGGGTTGGCGTGCTCGGCTCTGTAGGCCTTGCCGTCGGTGTAGCGGACGATGTCGCCGGCGGCGTAGGACTTGCCCGCCACCCAGGTGGGATAGCTGGAGCAGGCGGCGGCGGAGGCGCTGGTGGCCGGCAGGAACACCGGCGCGGTGCCGGCGAGGGCCAAGGCGGCCAGGACGGCACAGACGCGGCGTCTCGACACGGGATCAACTCCTTTGCGGGACACGGCCGCACCCGGCGAGGCAGGGTGAAGCGCAGCCGTGGAGCGGCCGTGGTGGGGGGTGGTCGGGGCACACTCAACCGCGTTGGTCTGTACCAGTCAAGGGTGTAGACCAGTCATGGGCGCCAGGCTCTGCTCAGCAGCTCACACCTGTGCCGACTCCGCCAGCGTCGCGGCGAGTCGGTCCAGCAGGGACCGCAGCAGTTCGTCGTCGCCCTCGCCGAGCGGGGGCCAGCCGGCGCGCACGGCGCGGTCGAGCCGCTGCCCGTACTCCTGGCCGCGAGGGGTGAGGTGGGCGAGGACGCGACGGCGGTCGAACGGGTCGACCCGGCGGTGGACGAGGTTCCGGTCGACGAGTTGGTCGACCAGTTTGGTCAGCGTCGGAGGCGGCAGAAAGGCGGCCTCGGCGATCGCCGTCATGTGGTGCCCCTCGCCGTCGGACAGCAGCGTCAGCACCCGCCACGCGTCGAGCGAGCAGCCCTCCTCCTCCAGCACGGCCTGCAACCGCCGCGCCAACAGCCGCTCGGCCCGCGTCAGCAGGTGCACCAGTTCGTCGGGCCGGCGCGGGGTCGGGCTGGGCATCCTGCTCCTAGGGCCTGTTGCGACAGGAAGTGCGTCCATCCTAGGAGACGCACTGGAGTTCGTACGGGGGAGCCGGAATCATGACGCCATGTTCCGGCACGACCTCCCCGCGCCCGAGTGGTTCACGGCCGACGACTCCGTCCTCGGTGTGGCGCTCGTCTTCCCGTTGCAGGGGCCGGCCGGGATCTTCGGGCCCACCTGTGAACTGTGCGCGCGGCTGGCCGCCGAGGAGGTCAACCGGGACGGCGGCGTGCTCGGCAGGGAGCTGAAGCTGGTGCCGGTCGACGGCTCCGGCGCGCCCCGTGCCGTCGCCCGCCAGGTCGAGGCGCTGGTGGATCTGGGTGTCGTGCAGGGCGTCACGGGCTGGCACATCTCCTCGGTGCGCCAGGCACTGGCACCGCGGATCGCGCACCGCGTCCCGTACGTGTACACGGCGCTGTACGAGGGCGGTGAGGACACGGCGGGCGTGTTCCTGACGAGCGAGACACCGCGGGACCAGCTGCGGCCCGCGATGGACCTGCTGGCGCGCGAGCGCGGGGTGCGGCGGTGGTTCGTCGTCGGCAACGACTACGTGTGGCCGCGGCGGACGGCACGGGCGGCCCGCGGGTACGCGCACGCCTCCGGCGGATCCGTCGCCGGCGAGGTCTATCTCCCGCTCGGCACCGACGACTTCGAGCCGGTGCTGCGCGGCATCGAGCGCTCCGACGCCGACGGGGTGCTGATGCTGCTCGTCGGCAGCGACGCGGTGCGCTTCAACCGGGCGTTCGCGGCGCACGGCCTGCACGCGCGCTGTCTGCGGCTGAGCACGCTGATGGACGAGAACATGCTGATGGCGAGCGGCCCGGCGGCCACCGAGGACCTCTACAGCACGGCCGGGTTCTTCGCCTCGCTGGCCAACCGCGACACCCTCGACTTCCACGGGCAGTACGCGTCCCGCTACGGCGTCGAGGCACCCGCCCTGGGCAGTCTCGGCGAGTCCTGCTACGAGGGCGTGCTGTTGCTGGCCGCGCTGCTGAAGCGGGCCGGGACGCTGGACGTGTCGGCGATCGGTGCGGCGGCCGGCGCGGTGTCGTACGAGGGCCCGCGCGGGCTGCTGCACCTGCGGGACAGCCATGTCCGCCAGCGCATCTACCTGGCACGCGCCGACGGGCTCGACTTCGACGTGCTGACGGAACTGGATCTGCGCGGCGCGCATCCCTGACGGGCTGGGGCGAACGACACAGCCCGGGGGCGGCACCCCCGCGCCGCGCGACCGCGAGAATCAGTCCCATGAGCGCCACACCCCTCGCCTCGCCGCCCCACCCCCTCGTCACCCGCGCCCAGCGACTGGCGCGCGATCTCCTCGTCCCGCACGCCGAGCGCGTCGACCAGGAGGGGGTGCCGGCGGGCCACATCGAGGCGGTGCGACGGTCGGGGCTGCTCGGGCTGGGCGCGCCGAAGGAGTACGGCGGGGCGGACGCGCCCGTCGCCGTGGCGCGGGAGGTCGCGGAGATCCTGGCGGGGGCGTGCTGCTCCACATGGTTCGTGCAGACACAGCACCACACGCCGGTGAAGCTGCTCGCCGCCTACGACTCGCCGGCCCGGGAGAGGCTGCTGCGCCCGCTGGCGACCGGCGAGTCGCTGGCCGGCATCGCGTACGCGCACGTCCGCGCCTTCCCCCGCGTACCCGTGCGGGCGATTCCCGAGCGGGGCGGCTGGCGCTTCGAGGGCACGGTGCCCTGGTACACGGGCTGGGGTCTGAACGACGTGATGCTGCTGGCCGGTATGACGGACACGGCCGAGGTGCTGTTCGTCGTCGCCGAAGCCCGCGAACAGCCGGGGATGCGTCCGTCGGCGCCGATGCGGCTCGCGGCCCTCACCGCCGCCCGTACGGTCTCCCTGGAGCTGGACGGCCTGTCGGTGCCGCAGGACGCCGTCGTGCTGCGCACCCCGCAGGAGCAGTTCGCCCTGATCGACCTGCCCAGGGCCGCCAACACCAGTCCGGCCGTGTTCGGGGTGGCGAGCGCGGCGCTGGACCTGGTGGCGGACACCCCGGACGGCCGGGAGCCGGCCCGGGCGCTGCGGGCCAGGCTCGACGAAGTGCGACGGGAGGCCTACGCCCTGGCCGACCATCCCGTACCGCACGAGTGCGTCGCGGAACGGCTGGCGCTGAAGACCCGGGCGTTCGCCGTGCTGCGGGCGGCCACGACCGCGGCGATCGTGGCCGGCGGCGGCCGGTCCATGGCCCTGGACAGCCGGGCGCAGCGGCTGGCACGCGAGGGGATGTTCCTGCTGGTGCAGGCCCAGACGGCCGAGTCACGCCGGGCGCACCTCGGCGCGCTGGCGTCCGGCTAGGATCCAAACGACAGGCCCTGGCCCAGCCGGGGCGGCGTCGGGGGCTTGGCCGTGCGGGACGGGATGCTGCCGCAGAACTCCGCTTCGATCACGTCGGTGTAGAGCGACGGGTCCGGGAGCCAGTCGCCGTTGATGTTGAAGGTCAGCTGGTGTGTCCCGTCCTTCGTGCCGACCATCGCGGACAGGGAGCCGTTCGTACGGCCGCTCTTGCCCACGACCTTCACACCGCAGGACAGCTGCGCGAACTCGACCCCGAGCCCGTATCCGAGCCCGCCGCCCGCGGGCACCTCGACCAGCATCTCCTCCATCTGCTTCGGAGGCAGCAACTCGCCCTTCAGCAGGGCTCGTTGGAAGCGGTTGAGGTCGCCTCCGGTGGAGATGACGTCGCCGGCCGCGCCCAGCCAGGTCATGTTGTGTTCGGTGGCGTCGTGGACCGGGGCGTCCGGGGCCTCCTGATGCAGCCGCGAGTAGCCGACGGGGTGGGGTTTCGGCATGTGGGGTGAGGTGCCGGGGAAGGATGTGCCGCGCAACTTCAGGGGCCGGACGACACGGCGGGTGATCTCCTGCGCGTACGAGCGGCCCGTCACTTTCTCGACGACCATCCCGGCGATGACGAAGTTGGTGTTGGAGTACACCGGCTTGGTCTCCGGGTCGGGCAGCGGCGGGTACTTCAGCGCGATCGCCACGAGCTCCTCGGGCGTGTGCGTGTCGTAGCGGTGCTCCGGGAAGCCGGGACCGGCGGCGTCGTGGAGGAACGCCGGGTCGTCGGTGTAGTTGGCGATGCCGCTGGTGTGGTTGAGGAGCTGCCGCAGCGTGATCTCGTCGCCGTCGTAGCCGTTGCCCCGCACCAGGCCCGGCAGCCATCGCTCGACGGTGTCGTCGAGGCTCAGCCTGCCTTCCGCCTCCAGCTGGAGCAGGACGGTCGCGACGAACGTCTTGGTGATGCTGGCCCCGCGGAAGTGGTCGCCGGGGGAACGTTCGCGCCCTGTGGCGGTGTCGGCGTGGCCGGCCTGGGCGAACCAACTCCCCTCGCGGTCCTGGACCTTGGCGGCCACGCCGGGCAGTCCGCCCTTCTCGACGAGATCACGCAGCGCCGTCCGGGTCGCCTCGTGGCCGCGCGGCGACTGTGCCGCGTGTGCGGACGGGGCGAGTGCCGCCGCTCCGGCGCATAACGCCACGGCCAGTCCGAATGAGAGGGTGCGCGAAGCCCGCTGCCTCATGATGTCCGCCTTCCGTTCACCGAGGGGCAGGGCTGCCCCTCGGTGCGGATGACGCCCAACGCGGGCTCCCGGGTTGATCGTTGGCGCGGGATGCCGGAGGCACTCGTCGACACCGAGGTCCGTTCAGTCCTCGTCTCAGTCCTCGTCCGACGGAACCACCACGAGGAACGCGTCCGACTCCAGGTCCATCACGACGGTGGCCGGTTCACCCTCGGCGCGGCGGCGTGCCGCGTACTCCTCCGCCGGCCATGATCCGCGCGGAGACCCCGCCGGGAACCGCTCCAACACCTTCGCGCCGATGGCCGCAGACACCTCCGCTGCCCTCCCCTGTCCCGCGCCGCCGGCCGGCGGCATCGATCGATCACTGTCCTCTACATCCGCTTGCCCCGGATCCCCCCGGACATGTACCGCCCGGTAGAAGTTCAAGCCTTTACCAAGCTCTACACATAAGGAAAAAATAAGAGCAGAATGTGCTTAGTCGGCGCTAACCGCACACCCCACCAGACGCGGTCGCCCTGCAAGACGAAGGAGACGAGTCATGGCCAACGTCTCGCACACCAGGGGTGACATCACCAGCCACCCGGATGCCTCCGAGATGCGGGAACGGTACGCCCGTGTGCTCGGTGGTCGCGATGTGGCGCTCGTGGACGGACCGGTGTTCCTGCTCGGTCTGTACTGCGCGGCCTCCCCGTGGATAGTCCACTACACGACCAGCCAGCCGCCGCTCGTGACCCACAACCTGATCATGGGCATCGCGATCGGCCTGCTGGCGCTCGGGTTCACTCGCGCTCCGGAGCGCATGTACGGCCTGAGCTGGGCCATGTGCGCACTCGGGGTGTGGATGATCATTTCGCCGTGGGTCGTCGGCGACAGTCCGGACGCCGGCGTCGTGTGGAACAACGTCGTCATCGGTGCGCTGGCCGTGATTCTGGGTCTGGCGTGCACCGCCACCGCGGTGAAGGCATCTACGAGGCGGTAGCCCCACCGGAAGGAAACCCGAAGGCCGGTCCGCATTCCGGACCGGCCTCTCCATGTCCGCCCCGTGGCCTCCCGGCCCTTCGGGCACGCCGTGCGTCCCCCGGCATCAGCGGCCCGCCGACCGCATCGCGGCGAGGCCGTCACGGCTGGACGGGTATCGCGGCGTCCACCCCAGCTCGCGTTCCGCCTTGGCGCAGGAGACCACCAGCCGCGACGACATCATCGTGTGGGCGTACGACATGGGTCGCATCAGCCACAGCGGCACGGTCATCGGCTTCGGCAGTCCGAACACCCCGGCCACGGTCTCGACGTGGGCGCGGAAGCCGAGCGGGGTGCGGTCGGCGATGTTGTACGCCTGCCCGGGCCGGCCGCGTTCCACCGCGGCGACCACCGCGCGGGCCGCGTCGGTGAGTTCCACCCACGGCAGCACCCGGCCGCGGTCGGCCGGCACGGGCAGTTGTCGCCTGCGCAGCAGGGGCAGCAGGGCGTCGGTGCCGCCGGGGCCGTAGAACAGGCCGAAGCGGAGCGCGACGCCGTCCAGCGCCGCCGTCTCGAAGGCGAGCCGCTCCTTGGTCCGCATGGCCGTGATGTGCCGCTCCCGCTGCGGGGTACTGCCGCGCGGGCCGAAGGGGTCGTCCTCGGTGACCGGGCGGTCGCCGTGGTCCCCGTAGCCGTAGCCGAAGACCATCGACTCCACGACGAAGCGGCGGGCGCCGGTGACCTGGGCGGCTTCGACGAGGTGGGCCGTGCCCTCGGTGCGCAGCGCGTCGGTGGCGAACATGTCGCGGTCGCGCATGGGGGGCTTGCGCAGGGCGGTCGCGGCGTGGATCACGGTGTCGAAGTGGTGTCCGTCGACGGCGCGCAGAGTCGCGTCGCGGTCCATGAGGTCGGCGCGGACGCCGTTGTCCGGGCTGCGGCCGAGTCCGGTGACCTTGTGGCCCGCCTCGGTCAGGGCGCGGGTGAGGTGCCGGCCGAGGACGCCGCTCGCGCCGGCGAGGAGGATGCTCTGGTTCTTCTGGATCGTCGTCATGCCCTTGCGACGGATCGGACGGGCCCTGATGTGACATCGGGGCGGGACCGGCAGGTCCGCTACGGCGTGTGCCCGTACGCGCCATGGCGGCTGGGTGGCGGAGGCCCCGTCGGCTACGGCGTGTACACGTACGGCGTCGTCGTGGTCAGCGGTGTGAAGCCCAGGCGTTCCAGGATGGGGCGGCTCTGGCTGGAGGCGTCGACCTGGAGGTAGCGGTAGCCGCGTGCCGCGGCGGCGTGGGCCCGGTGGGCCACCAGGGCGCGGTAGATGCCGCGGCCACGCCAGCCCTCGACGGTGCCGCCGCCCCACAGGCCGGCGAACCGCGTGCCGGGCACGAGTTCCATGCGGGCCGCGCTCACCGGCTCGTCGCCGGCCATGGCCACGACGGCGACGACGGTGTCCGGGTCGGCCGAGAGCCGGGCGAGGAGCTCGTCGCGCAGCCGGGAGCTGTCCGTACCGAACGCCTTCTCGTGCACGTCGGCCACGAGGTCGACGCCCGTCGGGCCGGTGACCGGCTCCACGCGGACGCCCGGCGGCGGTTCGGCGTCGAGAACCAGCTCGCCGATCTCGCCGATCATCAGCGTCTCCTCGGGTTCGGGCCGGAACCCGGCCGCGCGCAGCCGCGGCCCCAGGTCCGCCGGCCGGTCGTGCCCGTACAGCTTCCACTCGAAGCCGAGGCCGAGCCCGGTGTAGTGGGCGATCTGCCCGGCGATGGCCACGTCCGCCGCGGCCTCGTCGAGGGCGGACCACAGGACGCCGTTCCAGCCCTGCGCCGTGGCGACCTGGCGCACCACGTCGCCGGTCCGCTCGACGCGGACGCCGGGGCCGTCCGGCCGCGCCCCCTCGCGCAGCTCGCGGTCGAACAGGGCGAGCAGCGCGGTGCGATCCACCTGAGTCATGGGCCTACCCCAGCACGCGCCGGGCAGCCGGGCAACGCGATTATCCGGTACGGCCGTACGTACCCGCCGCCGTACAGTCCTGTTGATCACGTCGTCATCAGGAAGGATCCGGCACCATGGTCGTGAAGGACGCGGAACTGCCGTATCTGCGCCGCTGCGTGGAGCTCGCGGCCGAGGCGCTCGAAGCCGGGGACGAGCCGTTCGGTTCGGTCCTGGTCGGCGGGGACGGCACGGTCCTCGGCGAGGACCACAACCGGGTGGCCTCGGGTGATCGCACGCGGCATCCCGAGTTCGCCCTGGCGCGCTGGTCGGCGGCCCGGCTCACCCCCGAGGAGCGGGCGGCGGCCACGGTCTACACCTCCGGCGAGCACTGCCCGATGTGTGCGGCCGCGCACGCCTGGGTCGGTCTGGGACGCATCGTCTACGTCGCCTCGTCCGCACAACTCGCGTCCTGGCTGGGTGAGTTGGGGGTCCCGGCGCCGCCGGTGCGGACACTCCCCGTCCATGAGATCGCACCGGGTGTGGTCGTGGACGGTCCGGTGCCCGAGCTGACGGAACGGGTGAGGGAGCTGCACGTGCGGTTCCACCGTGGACGCGACTGAGGCACCCGGGGGTCCCGGCCCACCGGGAAGTTCGCCGCCGCCGGGGCGTTGCGGGCCGGCCGCCCAAGATGCAGGGCCGCGCGAGCGAACTTACGATCGAATTCAACAGACCAGGCCTACGCCTCGGTCTCCCCGACGGGGGGAGGCGCATGTCCTTGCTGTCAGCACGTCGGCTGATGGCGGCCCAGATCGCCCTCGTCACGGGTGCCACCATCCTGTACATGACCGTCCCGGCGGCGGCTCCCGCCCTCTGGGCCGTCATCGGGCTCTCCGGCGTCGTCGCCGTGGTGACCGGCATCCGTGTCCACCGGCCCACCCACCAGTGGCCGTGGTGGTTCCTGGCCGGCGGGCTGCTCACCTTCATCGCGGGCGACACGTACTACAACGTGATGGAGGAGTACTTCGGCGCCTCCAACCCCTTCCCCTCCCCCGCCGACGCCTGCTATCTCGCCACCTACCCGCTCTTCGCGATCGGACTGTCGGGGCTCGTCCGGCACCGGTGGGCCGACCGCGACCTGCCGAGCCTGCTCGACGCGCTGATCATCACCGCGGGCCTCGCGCTGCCGGTGTGGGTGTACCTGGTGCAGCCGCTGACGGTGGTGCAAGGACTGACCTGGCAGCAGCGCGCCATCAGCATCGCCTACCCCCTCGGCGACGTGCTCGTACTGGCCCTGCTGGCCCGGCTGCTGACCCCGAGTCCGCTCGACGGTCCCAACCGAGCCGTGCGGCTGCTGGTCGTGGGCACGGTGACCCTGCTCGGCTTCGACATCGCGTACGGGATCCTGCAGCTGAACAACCTGTGGCAGACCGGCACCCTGCTGGACCTCGGCTGGATCGCCTTCTACACCGCCTGGGGCCTGGCCGCCCTGCACCCCTCGATGGTCGCGCTGACCGCGTCCGTGCCGCAGCGGGAGTCCCTGCTGCCGCCGCCGCGGCGGCTGGTCGTGCTCACCGTGGCCACGTTCATCGCGCCGGCGATCCTGCTGTACGAGGGGCTGAGCAAGCAGACCCGGGACGCCGCCGTGATCGCGGCCTTCTCCAGCGTGCTGTTCCTGCTGGTGATCCTGCGGCTGGCGGGGATGGTGGTGGCCCATCGCCATGCGGTGACGCGAGAGCTCGCGCTGCGCGGGGCCGCCGCCTCGCTGGTGTCGGCCTTCCGGCAGGAGGAAGTCGACCAGTCCTGCCGTGCGGCGGTCGATCTGCTGATGGGGCCGGACGTAGCGCACCGGACCCTGCTGCTGCCGACGGAGCGCGCGGCCGACCTCGGCGCGCGCGGCTCTTACCTGGTGAGCCCGGCCGCCCTCGAACCCGGCATCGCCGCAGAACTGGACGGCCTGCCCTCCGTCCTGGTCTGCCCCATGACCCAGCCCGACCGTCCGACCGGGACCGCCCCGGGAGTCCTGCTGGTCGCCGCCCCCGAACAGCAGCTCACCGAGACCTGGGGCTCACTGGAGATCCTGGCGTCGCACGCGGGCCTGGCCATGGAACGGGTCACGCTGCGCCAGGAGGTCGTGCGGCGGGAGAACGAGGCGTACTTCCGCACCCTCGTCCGCAACGCCTCCGACGTCATCCTGATCCTCGAGGACGACGACACGATCCGCTACGCCAGCCCGTCCGCTCGGTCCGTCTTCGGCACCGACAACCTCATCGGCATGCCGCTGCCGTACCTGGTGGATCCCGGGGACCGGGAGCGGGCCGCCCGGGAACTGGCCGCCGTACGGGAGCGCGGAGCGCGGGCCGGACACGACCACTGGTGGGTGCGGCGCCAGGACGGCCGGGTCGAGGTGGAGGTGCGGTGCAGCGACTTCCGGGACGAGCGGACCGTCTCCGGCCTGGTGGTGACGCTGCGGGACGTGACCGAGCAGCGGCGGCTGGAACAGGAGCTGACACAGCGGGCCTTCCACGACCCGCTGACCGGCCTGCCCAACCGCATGCTGCTGCTGGAACGCATCGAGCGTGCCCTGCTGCGCGGCCGCCGCGAGTCGTCCCTGACCTGTCTGCTCTTCATCGACCTGGACGACTTCAAACTGGTCAACGACACGATGGGGCACCGGGCGGGCGACCAGCTGCTGATCACCGTCGGCAACCGGCTGTCCCGGACGCTGCGACGCACCGACACCGCGGCGCGGCTCGGCGGCGACGAGTTCGCCGTCCTGATGGAGGACGCCAAGCAGCCGCTCGACGCCGAGCTGCTGGCGGCCCAGGTGATCCAGACGCTGAGCCGGCCGTTCGATCTCGACGACGAGTCGGTGACGGTGTCCGCCAGTGTGGGCGTGGCCACCGCGCGCGACAGTACGGACGCCGAGGACCTGCTGGGCCACGCCGACCTGGCGCTGTACGCGGCGAAGGCGGCGGGCAAGCGTCAGTGGCGCCGCTACCGGCCGCTGCTGCGCAGCCGCATGGTCGAGCGGCACGACCTCCAGTCCCAGCTGGCCCAGGCGGTCGCCGACAAGTCGTTCGCGCTGCGTTATCAGCCCGTCGTGGACATCGCCGGAGGCGAGGTCGTCGGGTTCGAGGCCCTGGTCCGCTGGCCGCAGGAGCAGCAGCCGACCATCACCCCCGACCAGTTCATCAGCCTGGCCGAGGAGACCGGGCAGATCGCCCCGCTGGGCTCGTGGGTGCTTCAGAACGCGGTCAGCGACATCGCGGACCTGCAACGGCTGCCGGGTCCCGCCCGGCCGCCGTACGTCAGTGTGAACGTCTCCGCGCGTCAGTTCCGCGACGCCGGCTTCGTCGAGCAGGTCGGCCAGGCGCTGACCACCCCCGGGCTGGAGCCCGGGTCCTTGCAGCTGGAGCTGACCGAGACGGTGCTGCTGCACCGAGACGACCGCCTTCAGACGGTGCTGCACACGCTGAAGGAACTCGGGGTGCACATCGCGGTCGACGACTTCGGCACCGGCTTCTCCTCGCTGCGCTATCTGCGGGACTTCCCCATCGACGTGCTGAAGATCGACAAATCGTTCATCGACGACATCGCCCGCGACGCCCAGCAGGTCGCCCTGGTCGAGGGCATCGTGCGGATCGCCGACACCCTGGGCCTCCAGGTCATCGCGGAGGGCATCGAGGACACCGCGCAGCGGGACCTGCTGGCCGGGATGGGCTGCCGGTTCGGGCAGGGCTACCTCTTCGCCCAGCCCATGACCGTGGAGCAGAGCGCGCACGTGCTGCGCGAGCCGAGCACCCGCCCCTTCGCGCCGCCCCGGCCGCGGCGGCCGCTTCTCGACGGCGCCCGGGGACGCCGGGAGGCACGCTGGGCCGACCTGGAGCATCTGCGGCGCACCAGCCCGATGAGTGACGCGGTCCTCGACGAGGTGCGCGGCCGGCACATCCGCAGCGGCGACCACTGGCTGATCGACTTCGCGTCCTGCAACTACCTGGGCTTCGACTGGGACCCGGAGATCATGGAGGCCGTCGATCCCGCGGTACGCGAGTGGGGCACGCACCCCAGCTGGTCGCGGCTGCTGGGCAGTCCGCGGCTGTACCCCGACATCGAGGAGCGGCTCGCCGCGCTGCTGGGCGCGCCGGACACGCTGCTGCTGCCGACCTTGACGCTGGTGCACTCCTCGGTGATTCCGGCGCTGGCCGAGGACGGGCACGTCTTCGTGGAGGCGACCGCGCACCGGACCGTCTACGACGGCTGCGTGGTGGCGCGCGCACAGGGCGCGACCCTGCACCGCTTCCATGCCGAGCGGCTCGACGAGCTGCGCGCCCTGCTGGCCGGGGTGCCGCCGGGCACGCCCCGGCTGGTGTGCCTGGACGGTGTCAACAGCATGAGCGGCAACATCCCCGACCTGCCCGCGCTGGCCGCGGTGTGCCGGGCCGAAGGAGCGACGCTGTACGTCGACGACGCGCACGGCTTCGGCGTGATCGGGGAACGCGGGCCGGACGAGTCCTGCCCGTACGGCATGCGCGGCAACTGCGTGGTGCGGCACACCGGGGAGTCGTACGACGGGATCGTGCTCGTGGCCGGTTTCTCCAAGGCGTACTCGTCGCTGCTCGCGTTCCTGGCGCTGCCGCCGGAGCTCAAGAACCGCCTCAAGACCGCCGCGGCCCCCTATCTCTACTCGGGACCGTCCCCGACGGCGTCGCTGGCCACCGCGCTGGCCGGGCTGGACGTCAACGAGCGGCGGGGCGACGTCATCCGGGCCGACCTGTACCGCAAGACGGTCCGGGTGCTCGATCACCTGGAGAGACTCGGGGTGAACACCCTCAACACGGACCGGCTGCCCATCGTGGAGGTTCCGCTGGCCAATCCCGCGGATCTGGACGCGGTCGCCGCCTACCTGTGGGAGGAGGGCATCTATGTGACGCTCGCCGCCTATCCGCTCGTGCCGCGCGACCGGGTCGGCTTCCGCATCCAGATCACGGCGCTCAACTCGGACCACGACATCGACCGCCTCAACGGGACCCTGACCCGGCTGTCCGAGCGTTTCCCCCTGCGGCTGAAGGGCTAGAGGGCCATGACGACGCACAACGACGACGTGGACTGGGACCGCTGGCCGGTCGCCGACTACCTCCGCGAGAACTACCGCGAGGTGCACCCCGCGGACGCGGCGGTCATCGCGCACCACAGCGCCTTCTACCGTCGCTTCCGGCCCGGCGCCGTCGCCCGCTCGGTGGAGTTCGGGGCTGGGCCCAACCTCTACCCGCTGATCCTCGCGTCCGCCGTGAGCCGCCGGATCGACGCCGTGGAGGCGGGCGCGAGCAACGTCGCCTACCTCCAGGACCAGATCTGCCACCGCCTCGACACGAGCTGGCTCCCCTTCCACGCGCTGTGCCGGCGGCTCAACCCCGATGTGCCGGCGACCCTGGCCGGGGCGCTGGCGCATGTGAACGTCGTGCACGCCGACGTCCGGACCCTGCCGGCCGGCTCGTACGAACTCGCCTCCATGCACTTCGTCGCCGAGGGCGCGACGGAGGACTTCGCCGAGTTCGCCGACTTCTGCCGCACGTTCGTCCGCACCGTCGAGCCGGGCGGCCACGTGATCGCCGCGTTCATGGAGAACATGCCGACGTACCGCATCGGGCCGGCGTCCCGCTGGCCCGGCTGCCCGGTGAGTCCGGCCACCGTGACCGAGGTCTTCACCCCGCTGACCCGCGACCTGGACGTCACCCACATCGACCCGGACCCGACCCTGCCGGACTACGGCGATTCCGGGATGGTGCTGCTGACGGGGGTGGCGGAGGCGGTCTGAGGGCACCTCCTCCGGAGCATTACGACTCCACCGAGGACCACCGCGACACCCTGGGCACCGGCAGCTGGATGGTGTTGCCGGAGACCACACCGGGTGAACCGGCCGCCGGACCCTCCGCTCCGGAACCGGCGTACGCGGGCACGGTCAGGACCATCGCGCCCGAGGCGGCGGCGACGGCGATCACACCGTTTCGGGTAACCCGTTTCATAGGTTCCCTGCCGTCCCGCGACGCGGCCGTGCAGGACAAGGCACTCCTCCCCCCGCCCGCTCGTGCGCAGGCGCGGCTTCCGGTGCCCGCTTATGGTGGGCGAGGGCGCCGGTCCCGGTCCGCTGTGGGGCGCCCCTGGAGGCATCGATGCTGGCCAAGCTGTCCACGCGCCCCTCGATGAGGCGCTGCGCACTCCCCTGTGCGGCCGGGCTGGCCCTGCTGGGTGCGGGGCTGCCGGCCGCGGACGAGCCCGCGCCGGACCTGGCGCGTTTCTACGGCCAGAAGGTCACGTGGTCGGCATGCGAGGGCGAGGACATGCCGAAGGACCTCCAGTGCGGCAAGGTCACCGTCCCCCTCGACTACGCCCGGCCCGGGAAAGAGACCCTCGATCTCGCCCTGGCCCGTTACCGGGCCACGGGAAAGCCCCGGGGCTCGGTGCTGCTGAACTTCGGCGGTCCGGGCGGTCAGGGCGTGGGCCAGCTCGCCCTGGCCGGCAAGGACTTCATGGGCCTGACGAACGGCTACGACGTGGTCGGCTTCGACCCCCGGGGCGTCGGCCGCTCCTCGCCGGTCAGCTGCGGCAACGCCCCGGACGACCCCCTGGACGGGGCGGACGGCGACACGGTCCTGGCCGACCCGCAGGCCGCACTCGAAAAGCTGCGCGACGCGGCGGCCGAGTGCACCGAGCACTCGGGCCCCGTCCTGCGCCACATCGGCACGGTGAACGCCGCCCGCGACCTGGACGTCATTCGCGACTCGCTCGGCGACGACAAGCTCAACTACCTGGGCTTCTCCTACGGCAGCCGGCTCGGCGCGGTGTACGCGGCCCAGTTCCCCGGCAAGGTCGGCCGGATGGTGCTGGACGGCGTCGACACGCTCACCGAGCCGCTGTCCGAGCAGGGCGTGGTGACCGCACAGGGACAGCAGACCGCGCTGGAGAACTTCCTCGCCTGGTGCACGCAGGACATCGCCTGCCCGTTCGGGCAGAACCCGCGGGAGGCCAGGGAGCACGTCGTCAAGGTGGTCGAGTCGCTCGACCGGGATCCGGTGCCGACCGACTTCGGCGAGGCGTTCTCAGGCCAGGACTTCGCGGGCGCGCTCGCGCAGGGGCTGTTCAGCAGGGAGCTGTGGCCCTCGCTGGAGCGGGCCGTCGCGCAACTGCTCGAGGACGGCGACACCAGCCGTATGGAGGCCTTCGCGTCCGGGGGCGTCGCCCACCCGCCGTGGCGGGCGGCGCACGGCGGGCTCACCGACCCGCAGGACGTGCCCCTGGACAACCTGCCGGCGGCGCTGATGGCCGTGAACTGCGCGGACGATCCCGACCGCCCGGCCGCCGAGCAGATCGGCAGGGACCTCGGCCGGCTGCGCGCCCGGTACGAGCGGGCGTCGCCGGTCTTCGGCCGGTACCGGCTCACCCAGGTGCTGATGTGCTACGGCCGCCCCAAGGGCACCGACTTCATCCGTGACGAGGTCAAGGACCTCGACACCCCGCGGATGCTGCTCGTCGGCACCCGGGGCGACCCGGCCACGCCGTACCGCTGGACGGTGGAGACGGCCGAGCGGCTCGGCTCGTCGGCCGTGGTGCTCGACAACCGGGGCGAGGGCCACACGGGCTACGGCTCCTCCACCTGTGTGCACCGCAAGGTCGACGCGTTCCTGCTGTACGGCACGCTCCCGCCGGACGGCAGCTCCTGCGGCTCCGAGAACGACACCGGGTGAGCCGGTGCGGCCACGGATCCCCCGGTCAGCGGAGTGAGACCTCCGGCGCGTAGAGGTCCCGCCACATCGCCAGGTCGAGGGCCCGCTCCAGGCCCCGGCGTGCGGCCTGGCTGCTCACGGGCGTGTCGCGGTGCGCGGCCTGCCGGAGCCGCTCGGGGTCGACGAGGTCGAAGACCGGGTGGTCCGGCCGCGCCAGCAGGTCCTTCGCCTGGTTGCGCAGGGCCACCGCGTACTTCGGGTCCTGCGTGGACGGGTAGGGGCTCTTGACCCGGTCGTACACGGACCGGGGGATGAGGTCTGCGGTCGCCTCCCTGAGCAGGCTCTTCTCCCGGCCGTCGAAGGACTTCAGCGCCCAGGGCGCGTTGTAGACGTACTCGACGAGCCGGTGGTCGCAGAACGGCACCCGGACCTCCAGGCCGACGGCCATGCTGGCGCGGTCCTTGCGGTCGAGCAGGATCCGTACGAACCGGGTCAGGTGCAGGTGGCTGATCTGCCGCATCCGGAACTCGAAGTCGCTCTCGCCGTCGAGGCGCCGGACGCCGGCGACGGCGGAGCGGTAGCTGTCGGCGACGTACGACTCCAGGTCGAGGGCCTTGACCAGTTCCGGGCGCAGGACGTCGGCGTCGTCGCCGAAGTGCCGGCCGAGGCTCACCAGCCAGGGGAAGGTGTCGGCCCGGCGGGCCTCCTCGTCGAAGAACTGCTGGTAGCCGCCGAAGACCTCGTCGGCGGACTCGCCGGACAGGGCCACCGTGGACCGTTCCCGGATGGCCCGGAAGAGCAGGTAGAGCGAGGCGTCCATGTCGCCGAGACCGGCCGGCAGGTCACGGGCCCTGATCACCTTCTCCCGCACGCCGGGGTCGGCGAGGGCGTCCGCGTCCAGCACGATGTCCTGGTGGTCGGTGCCGGCGTCCCGGGCCACGTCGTGCACGAAGGGTGTGTCGGGGGTGGCGCGCAGGTCGTCGGCGACGAAGTTGTCGGCCTGACCCGCGAAGTCGACGGCGAAGCTGCGGACCCGCTCGCCGTGCTCGGCGAGCTGCCGGGCGGCGAGGGCCGTCATGGCGGAGGAGTCGAGGCCGCCAGAGAGCAGGGTGCAGCGGGGCACGTCGGCGACGAGCTGGCGGCGCACGATGTCGTCGAGGAGTGAGCGGACGGTGGCGACGGTGGTGTCGCGGTCGTCGGTGTGGGGGCGGGTCCGCAGCTCCCAGTAGGTGCGGTGGCGCACGCCCGTGCGGTCGACGGTGACGACGGTGCCGGGCTCGACCTCGCGCATGCCCTCCCACACGGCGTGTCCCGGGGTCTTGACCATGGTGAACAGCTCGCGCAGGCCGTCGAGGCCGACGCGTCGGCGGGCCAGCGGGTTGGCGAGGATCGCCTTGGGCTCGGAGCCGAACAGGACGCCGTCGGGAGTGGGGTGGTAGTAGAGGGGCTTGATGCCCATGCGGTCGCGGATCAGCAGGAGCCGGCCGGTGCGGCCGTCCCAGACGGCGAAGGCGTACATGCCGTTGAGGCGCTCGGCGACGGCGTCGCCCCATTCGAGGTAGCCCCGCAGGACGACCTCGGTGTCGGAGTCGGTGGTGAAGCGGTGGCCCCGGGCGGCGAGCTCGCCGCGCAGTTCGGTGAAGTTGTAGGCCTCGCCCGAGTAGACGAGGGCGACGGTGCCGTGCGGGGTGGCGGCTGTCATGGGCTGGCGGCCGCCGGGCAGGTCGATGATCGCGAGCCTGCGGTGTCCGAGGGCGGCGGGTCCCTCGGTCCAGACGCCGCGGTCGTCCGGGCCGCGGCAGGCCATCGTCTCGGTCATCGCGTCCAGGGTCGCCGTCTCGGCACTCAGCTCGCGGTCGAAGGAGACCCAGCCGGTGATGCCGCACATACACGTACCTCCCGCAAATCAGTTGTATTGGCCATCTAGATTTCGAGCGTGTTACGCCCGCGGCCCGAGGTCAACTCGCCCGCGGCGCGAGCGGCCCCGGTCACCCCTCAGATCCAGCCGCACTTTGCACGCGCGATATCCGCGGACCCGCCGCACAACGGGAGACCCCCGCCGGAAATCGGCCAGCGGCAAAGATTTCCCCAACTCCCCGACGGCGACGCCCCGGCTGGTGGATGCGGATTGCCCCGAATGCCCTAAGGGTGAATCCGCTCTATCGTTCTGTCATGGAGCACGTTCTGAGTCCCGCGACCCTTGCCGAGCTGCGGCGCCCGCGCCCGTACCCCGCGGTCTCCGTGCTGACGCCGACCCACCGGCGCGATCCCCACAAGGCCCAGGACCAGGTCCGGCTGCGCAATGCGGTGGCCGAGGCCAAGCGACAGCTGGAGGCAGATCCGGCGGTCGGCCGCGAACGGCGGGCCGAGGTCGCCCACCACCTCGACCAGGCCCTGTCCGAGGTCGATCTGACCCACGCCGAGGACGGTCTGGCGATCTTCGCCGCCTCCGGTGAGCACCAGGTGTGGTCGCTCGCCCGGTCCGTGCCCGAACGCGTGGTGCTCTCGGACACCTTCCTCACCCGCAACCTCGTCTCCGCCCAGACAGCGGAGCGGCCGTTCTGGGTGCTGTCCCTCTCCGCCGACCGCGCGACCCTGTGGAACGGCGGCCTCGACCGCGTCGTCGAGCAACGCGCCGACGGCTTCCCGCTGACCCGCCGCGTGGAGAACTTCGACCCGGAACGGCAGGAACGGATCGGCGACCTGCCGAGCGCCTTCCGGGAGGAGCGCACGCGCCAGTTCCTGCGCGAGACCGACACCGCGATGAGCACCGTCCTGCGCGAGCACCCGCGACCGCTGTACGTCACCGGCCCGCCGGCCGCCCTCGCCCTGCTGGACGAGGTCGGCAGCGTCACCAAGGGGGCGGTGCACGTCCCGCACGGCGGCCTCGCGCACGGGACGCCCGACTCCGTGTGGCAGGCCGTCCGGCCGGTGATCGAGGCGGAGGCCCGCAGGGACACGGACGCGGTGGCCCGCGCTCTCGAAACGGCCCGTGGGCGCCGGGAGTTCGCCGCCGGTGTCGACGAGCTCTGGCAGAGTGCCCGGGACGGGCGCGTCCGGCTGCTGGCCGTCGAGGAGAACTACCGTGTGACGGTCAGCGACGCCGGGGACCATCTGGTCCTCGCCGAGGATGCCGGCACCGGGTCCCGCGAGGACATCGTGGACGAGATCGTCGAACAGTGCCTGGAGACCGGAGCCGACGTCCGCTTCGTCCCGGACGGCGCCCTGGGTGAGGCGGAGGGCATCGCCGGCGTCCTGCGGTACTGAAGTCCTCGAACACAGAGCCGTCGAACACACGCGGCAACCGGGCCGCGGCGTCCCGACGGGTCGTCAAACTCCCTGTGTAATCTACGACTTGATCCTCCGGAGGGCGTACTCCGCACCTACCTCGGAGTAACTCCGTGAGACTGTGGCATATGCCAGAAGCACCACCGTATCGTGTGTCGCCGAATCCCTTACAGGGCGTGGCGGGCTGTGCGACAGTCGTAACCGGTCCCTCCGTCCGCCTTGGTCGTACCGTCCCCGCATCGGAGTGCGTCATGCCGTCCCACCTCTCCGCGGACCGCCCAGCCGCCCAGCCGCCCGGACGCGGGTCGGTCGACGCGCTGATCTCGCAGACGCGGCGGCTCAAGGGCGACGTGGACGCCGTGCGGCGCGACACCGAGGGAGCGGAATCGGACCACCCCCGGGGACGCTGGCAGCGCGCCCTGTACGACCTGGCCCTGCACCAGCTCAACGACCTCGACGAGCACCTGGCCCAGCTGCGGGACGGACCCCTGCCCCCAGCGGCCCCGGAACCCGCCGCGCCCGCACCCGGTTCACTGCTCAGCCGGGTCGGCAGCGCCGAGTGGAACCTGCTGACGGACGAGGCCAGTTGGTCCGGGGAGCTGTACCGGATCCTGGGCCGCGACCCCGCCGCTCCCCCGCTCACCCTCGACGAGCTGCCGGCCCTGGTGCTCGACGAGGACCGGCCGAAGCTGACGGCGATGGTCACGAACTGCCTCGTCGACGCCCGCCCCATCGACGGCGAGTTCCGCATCGCGCGCCAGGGCGGCGACGTACGGACCGTGCACATGATGGGCGAACCGGTGCTCGACGCCGACGGCAGCACCGCCTCGATGTGGGCCGTGCTGCGGGACGTCAGTGAACTGCGCCGCAGCCAGCGGGTGGTGAGCGAGACCCGTGACTCGCTCACCGACCGGCAGCGGGACGAGCGGACCGAACAGCGGCTCGCGGCCGAGTTGCAGGAGGCCGTGCTGCCCCCGTGGCTCGGCTCCCTGCGGCTCCCGCACCGGGGTCCCGAGGCCCTCGACCTCGCGGCTCGGCGTCTGCCGGCGTCCACGCACACGCTGATCGGCGGTGACTGGTACGACGCACTCGAACTGGCCGACGGCGAGACGCTCCTCAGCGTCGGCGACCTCACCGGACACGGCGTCGGTGTCACGTCGAACATGACGATGCTGCTCGGCGCCGTTCGCGGCATGGCGATGGCCGGCGCCCCGCCCGGCCGGCTGATGGGCTGGCTGAACCAGTTACTCGACGCCACCGTGCAGCCGGCCCTCGGCAGCGCCGTCTGCTGCCGCTACCGCCCCGCGACCCGCACCCTGGTCTGGGCGCAGGCCGGACACCCCGCCCCGCTGCTGTTCCGCGACGGGACGGGGCGCGTGCTGAACGCACCCGACGGCGTCCTGCTCGGCGCCACCACGGGCGCCGCCTACGGGCAGGCCGAGGAGACCCTTCAGGTGGGCGACCTGCTGCTCCTGCACACCGACGGGCTGGTACCCGGGCACACCGGAACGGCGGCCGCGAACCTCCTCCTCGACTTGGCGCCGCGGCTGGCCGGGACCTCCGGCGCAGAGGACTGTCTGCGGACGGTGGTCCAGGAGTTCGGCGAGGGCGAGCGCGCGGACAACGCCTGCGTGCTCGTCGCCAGGGTCACGTCGTAGGAAACTCAGGCCCGTGCGTGGTTGCCGCCCCTGCCCTTCGTCTTCGGCAGGGCGAGCTCGATCTCCTCCCGCAGCTGTTGGATCTTCGGATAACCGGAGTACTGGGCGGTGAGCCGGTACATCTGGCGCAGCCGGTCCCAGGTGCGGTGGGAGGAGTTGGAGCCCATCGACACCAGCGCCAGTCGCGCGTACCGGTCGGCCTGTTCGGGGTCGTCCGCGATGAAACACGCCGAGGCCATGGACAGATAGTCGAAGATCTTCGACCGCTGCCGGCCGTCGACCCGCAGGGCGAGCGCCTTCTCCGCGTAGTGCTGGGCATGCGCGGCCGCGCCCGGCTCGAACTCGGCGAGCGTGCGGTAGGCCAGGGCCTGCATGCCGTAGAGGTCCTCCTCCTTGAAGGTCTGCATCCAGTCCGGCGGTGGTACGTCGGCCTTGTCGGAGACGAACAGGTCCTCGGCCTGCCCCAGCGTGCGGCGCATGGCCTGGCCCTTGCCCATGGAGGCCTGTGCCCAGGCCTCGATGGTGCAGAGCATCGCCCGGGTACGGGGCAGCACCTCGTCGCCTGAGCCGGACGTGGCGAGCTTCATCAGGTCCAGGGCCTCGTCCGGCTCGCCCAGGTGGACCATCTGGCGGGCCGCGCGGGAGAGTGCCTCGCCCGCGCGGGGCCGGTCCCCGCCCTCTCTGGCCGCGTGCGCGGCGATGACGAAGTACTTCTGGGCCGTGGGCTCCAGGCCGACGTCGTGCGACATCCAGCCCGCGAGGACGGCCAGGTTGGCGGCGACGCCCCACAGGCGCCGCTGGAGATGGGGTGGGTGACGGTAGGCGAGCATGCCGCCCACCTCGTTGAGCTGGCCCACCACGGCCTTGCGCTGGAGCCCGCCGCCGCGGGCCGCGTCCCAGGCGCGGAACACCTCGACCGAGCGCTCCAGTTCCTCGATCTCCTGCGACCCGATGGGGGCGGCCTCGTAACGGTCGAACCCAGCGGGGTCGGCGTGCAGGGGATGGTCGAGGTCGGGAGCGTCGGCAGCCAGGGCCGGGTCGGTGTGCAGCCAGTCGTACATGGCGCTGCTGAGTGCGGATCCCGCGGCGAGCGCGGCGCCCGCGCCCACCAAGCCGCGTCGGTTGAGCATGAGGTCCATTCCCGTGAATTCGGTGAGGACCGCGGCGGTCCGCTCGGGCGCCCACGGCACTCCGTCGGGAGACTCCGCACTCCCGCCGCCCTGCCGCTTCCCCGTACGCCCGTGCCGGACCAGACCGAGGTCCTCGATGGTCACGACACGGCCGAGACGCTCGGTGAACAGAGCCGCCAGCACCCGCGGCACGGGATCGCGCGGGATCTCTCCCATGTCGATCCACCGCCGCACCCGGGAGGTGTCGGTCGCCAGCTGGGGGTGGCCCATGGCCGCCGCCTTCCGGTTGACCAGCCTCGCGAGTTCGCCCTTGGACCAGCCGGCCAGGCCGAACAGGTCCGCGAGCCGGGTGTTGGGTTGTCCGCCCACGTCAAGCCCCCAGGTTCTCGGCTGAGTTGACAGTAGCCCGGGGAGACTTGCCGGGCGACTATTCGCCAGGGTTCGCCAGGGTGCGCCAGATGGTGTGCCACTGGTCATCGGGTGTCAGGTAGGAACGCGCCACCCCGACCCGGTCGCCGCAGGGACATTCCCCAGGGTGATCCCGGGAGCCCGGGCCGGGTGGTGCGCTGTCGTCGCAGGCACACGAAGGGATCTGTTCAGCCCATGTACGCAGCATCGTCCTCCGTGTCCGCACCGCCCCGGTCGCTGCACCCCCGTCCCATGGACAGCGGCCCCTACCTCGCCCCCGCGCGGCCGGCGGCCCCCGTGCTCGGTGCGGGCAGGGCACGGCGCGGCGCGGTACTCGGCACCCAACCGCTCAGCGGGAGACTCGACTTGTCCGGCCCCCAGGGCGCGCAGTTGCGCACGGCGATCGCGGCGGTGCACCGCATCTGCCCGGAGTTCGCCCCGGTGCAGGTCCTGCGCCGCACCGGGCGGTCCGTGCTCCTGGTCGGCACGACCGGTCGCAGCTCGGCCGTCGCCAAGTGCTTACTGGACCACTCCCCCGCCTGGTCCGAGCGGATCCGCCACGAGATAGCGGCGTACCGCTCGTTCGTCCGGCACCGCCCTCCGGTGCGGGTGCCGAGACTGATCGCGGCGGACCCGGACAACTGCACACTGGTGATCGAGCGGATGCCGGGGCGGGTGGCGGCGCTCCAGCGGCACCCGGCCGAGGCGCCGCCGCGGGCGGACATCAGGGCGGCGCTCGGCGCGCTCTGCCGGCTGAACGCCTGGCGGCCGCCGGCGGGCACGTTCGGCGCCCCGCTGGACTACGCGGCCCGGATCTCGCGGTACCACGAGCTGGGCCTGCTCACCGACCGGGACCTGGGTGATCTCCAGAAGCTGCTGCACGGCATCGCGCAGGCGGCCGGGCGGCAGAGCATGGGCCAGTTCTGCCACGGCGACGCACTGCTGTCGAACATCCTCCTGTCACCGGCCGGTCCAGTGCTGGTGGACTGGGAGCACGCGGGCTGGTATCTGCCGGGGTACGACCTGGCGACGCTGTGGTCGGTGCTCGGGGACGCACCGGTGGCCCGTCGCCAGATCAGCCAGATCGCCCAGTCGGCGGGTCCGGCGTCCAGGGATGCCTTCCTGGTGAACCTGATGCTGGTGCTGACCCGGGAGATCCGCACCTACGAGACGGCCGTGCAGCGTTCGATGCACGACGCGACCCCGGCGGCACCGGGTACGGCCCACCCTGGTGCTGCGCCGTCCGGCGAGGAGCAGCGGCTGCTGCTGCGGCGGCTGCACGACGACTGCCAGATGGCCCGGCGGGCCGTGCGCGCGGCGGTCGGCACTCGCTGACGGGGACGAAGGGGCCGCTGTGTGGCGGGGCCCGCCCACAGCGGCCCCTTCGTGTGTGCGGCGGTGCCGCCCGTCGGCTCAGTCCTGCTGGAACAGCTCCGCGGGCAGCGGTTTGAGAAGGGCGTAGAGGTCGTCCGTGATGGGGCGGTCCCAGGCGGCGATGGTCACCAGGACGTTGTCGCTGCGGTCGAACTGCACGCAGGAGATGCGGCCCTCGGAGAGCTTGACGCGGCGCACGATCAGGAGGTTGTCGCCCTGCATCACCGGCACGTCCTCGGTGCCGACGACGGTGACCTCCTCGTCGTTCTCCAGTGCCAGCAGCAGCTGCCCCACCTCGAAGGGGACCTGCCCCTCGGGGACCTCGCGGGCCGGGGAGCCCTCCGGCAGATTGCCGATGATCATCGCGGGGCCGCGGCCGCCGAACAGGTCGTAACGCAGGAAGACGCCCTGGCAGGTGCCGTCGGGAGCGGGCAGCAGTCCCGCACCGAGGTTGCCGGGCCAGTCGCCCGGGTCCATGGCCAGTACGTCGAAGTCGGGCCCGGCGGGCGTGGCGCTGCGGCGGCGGAGGAACGACATGCCGCCATGGTACGTGGCCCGGCCTGCGAAGCGCCGCTCGGGCGACGACCCGATCCGGATCAGGCCGGCGTCCGGTGCCGTTGGTGGTGGCGGGCCACCCTGGCGCGGTTGCCGCAGGACGGTGTGCACCACTCCTGGCGCGGGTGGCCCTTGAGGAAGTACCGCACGCAGCGGGGAGCGTGGCAGGCCCGCAGCCGGTCGCGGTCGGGGCCGGTGAGGAACGCGATCACGGCGTGCGCGAGGGCGGACGCCAGGTCGTCGCCGCCGTGTGCGGGCTGGTGACGGACGTCGGGTCCGGTGCCCTCGGGCCAGTCCAGTACGGGCACGGTGGGGGTGCGGGCGGCGGCTTCGTTGAGGCGCCGTACGGCTTCGGGTACGGGCAGGAGGCGGGCCGCGTCGGCAGGGCTCGGCGTGCCGGGACGCACGGCGTGGGCGAAGAGGGCGCGGACGGCGGCCCGAAGGTCCCGGACGGTGGCGAGCTGGGCGGCGCCGGCGGTGAAACGGCCGGCGTCCGGCAGGACCTCGGGGTGTGCCCGGACCCAGGCGGTCAGGCCTGCCGGGTCGGTCAGGTCGTCGGCGACCCCGCCGTTGCCGTCGTGCCGGATGGTGAGGGCCAGGTCCAGCGCGAGCCGGGCGTCCCCGCTGATCGGTTCCCGCATGATCCCGATGATAGGCCTGCCGGTATCCATGACCGCGGGGTCAGTCCTCCGGCGGTGCCGGCGGGACCACCGCGACGGGGCTCGCGGCGTGCAGCAGGACGGCGTGGGTGACCGAGCCCATCATGCGGGCGGGTGCCAGCAGGTGCCGCCGGTGACGGCCCACGACGACGAGGTCGGCGCCCGGGGACGCCGCCACGAGGTGTCCGGCGGCGTCGCCCGCCGCCGGGAGCGTCTCGGCCCGGACGTCGGGGTGCCGTTCGCGGTGCGGGGCGAGGAAGCCCTCGGCGAGGACCCGGGTCTCGTCCTCGATGACGTCCTGGTCGACGATCGCCGGGGGCATGTCGCCGGGCATCATCCAGGGCTGGGCGGGCCACGGGTAGGCGGCGACCACCTGGAGCCGGGCGCCGCGCCGGGCGGCCTCGGCGAAGGCGAACTCCAGTGTGGCCTCGTCGGGACCGTCCACCTTCAGGCCCACGACCACGCGCGGGCCGGGACCGGACGGCGCCTCGCCGGGGACGTCGCGTCCGGGCCGGGGCACCACCACGACGGGGCACTCGGCGTCACGGGCGGCGGCCATGCCGTTGGAGCCGAGCAGCAGGCTGGCGAAGCCGCCGCGGCCCCGGGAGCCGAGGACCAGCAGCTGGGCGGAAGAGCCCAGTTCGGGCAGGACGGCGCCGGGCGCGCCCTCCAGTGCGACGTACTGCGTGTCCGGCCGGGCGGAGAGGCTCTCCACATGTTCGCGGACCCGGTCGAGCACCGGGTCTTCCTGCGGGTCCGGCCCTCCGGCCGCGAGCACCTCGGGCTGCGCCCAGTGGGCGTACTGGCGTACGTGCACGACACGCAGGGGTGCCGAACGCCGGCGGGCCGCGTCGAGGGCCCACTCCAGGGCGCGCAGGCTGCCGTCCGAACCGTCGACCGCCGCGATGACCGGCAGGGTGCTCATGGGTTCCTCGCCTTCCGGGATACGACCGTGCCTCAAGCGGCCAGCCTGGCTCAGGCGCGGGTCCCGGGAGGAGTCTCGGATCGCGTGTCCGGAAAACGCGGGCGGAACACCCCCGGATCGGCCGTGGGGCCACGGCCGGTCCGGGACGGTTCACGCGGTTGCCGCGGTCGCGGTGGCGTGGCGTGGCGTCAGGTGAGGTCGAACTCCCCTTCCCGCGCTCCCGACACGAACGCGCCCCACTCCGCGGGCGTGAAGATCAGGGAGGGGCTCTCCGGGCGGGCACTGTTGCGCATGGCGATGAAGCCCTCGACGAAGGCGATCTGGACATCGCCCCGCCCCCGGCTGCTGGACTGCCACTGTGCGTTGGTGAGGTCCAGCTCCGGCTTGTCCCAGCCCGTGAGCGGGCGCTGCTGGGTGGTGGTCTCGGCCACGTCCGTGCTCCTCCCGGTTCGTCGTCCGCGGCCAGCCTAGCGATCGCGTCCCACGGCCGACAGGGCACGTGAGGGGGACCTTTCAGGAGTCCGGGGGCTCGGCTCCCACCAGCCACATGGAGAAGAACTGCGAGCCGCCGCCGTAGGCGTGTCCGAGGACCCGGCGGGCGCCGTCCACCTGGTGTTCCCCGGCCTGTCCACGCACCTGGAGCGCCGCCTCCGCGAAGCGGATCATGCCGGAGGCGCCGATGGGGTTGGTGGACAGCACACCGCCCGACATGTTCACGGGCAGGTCCCCGTCGAGTTCGGTCACGCCCGCCTCGGTGAGCTTCCATCCTTCGCCCTCGCCGGCGAAGCCGAGGTTCTCCAGCCACATCGGCTCGTACCAGGAGAACGGGACGTAGATCTCGGCGCCGTCGATCTCGCGGCGGGGGTCGGTGATGCCGGCCTGCCGGTAGACGTCGGCCGCGCAGTCCCGGCCGGCCTGCGGGGAGACGAAGTCCTTGCCGGCGAAGAGGGTCGGTTCGCTGCGCATCGCGCCGCCGAGCATCCAGGCGGGCGGTCGCGGGGCCCGGGCGGCTCCGGCGCGGCCGGTGAGGATCATGGCGCAGGCGCCGTCGGAGGAGGGGCAGGTCTCCGAGTAGCGGACCGGGTCCCACAGCATGGGCGAGGCCATGACCTTGTCGAGGGTGATGTCGTGCTCGTGCAGGTGGGCGTAGGGGTTCTTCAGCGCGTTGCGGCGGTCCTTGTAGGCGACGAGGGCGCCGATCGTCTCGGGGGCGCCGCTGCGCCGCATGTAGGCGCGGATGTGCGGGGCGAAGAACCCGCCGGCTCCGGCGAGCAGGGGCTGCTGGAAGGGGATGGGCAGGGACAGGCCCCACATGGCGTTCGACTCGGACTGCTTTTCGAAGGCGAGGGTGAGGACGGTGCCGTGGACGCGGGCCGCGACGAGGTTCGCGGCGACGAGGGCGGTGGAGCCGCCGACCGAGCCCGCCGTGTGCACCCGGAGCATGGGCTTGCCGACGGCGCCGAGGGCGTCGGCGAGGTAGAGCTCGGGCATCATGACGCCCTCGAAGAAGTCGGGCGCCTTGCCGATCACGACGGCGTCGATGTCGGCCCAGGTCAGCTCGGCGTCGTCCAGGGCCCGGCGGGCCGCCTCCCGGACCAGTCCCGCGAGGGAGACGTCCCGGCGCGCCGCGACGTGCTTGGTCTGGCCGATGCCTACGACGGCCACGGGCTCCTTGCTCATCGGGGCTCCCCTTCGAGGACGGCGACCAGGTTCTGCTGGAGGCAGGGGCCGGAGGTGGCGTGGGCGAGGGCGCGGTCGGACGCGCCGCGGTGGATGCGGGCGGCGGCCTCGCCGATGCGGATGAGACCGGCGGCCATGACCGGGTTGGCGGCGAGGGCGCCGCCGGAGGGATTGACGACGACGCCGTCGTCGAGGCGGAGGGCCTTGCGCAGGACGATCTCCTGGGCGGTGAAGGGCGCGTGCAGTTCGGCGGTGTCGACGGGCCGTTCGAAGGCTCCGGCCCGCTCGGCGGCCAGGCGGGTGGAGGGCGAGTCGGTCAGGTCGCGCACGCCGAGGCCGTGGGCCTCGATGCGGTGGTCGACGCCGCGGATCCAGGCGGGGCGTGCGCACAGGTCGCGGGCCCGGTCGCCCGCCGCGAGGATCACGGCGGCGGCCCCGTCGCCGATGGGCGGGCAGTCGCCGGTGCGCAGCGGGCGTACGAGGTAGTCGCCCTGTGGGACGGGCCCCTTGAGCTGTGCGTGCGGGTTGGCGGCCGCCGCCTCCCGGTTGCCGGCGGCGACGGCCGCGAGCGCCGGTTCGTCGGTGTCGCCGGCGTCGATGAGGGCCTGCGCCTGGAGGGCGGCGAGCGCGACGGAGTCGGGCCACAGGGGTGCGAGGTAGTACGGGTCGAGCTGGCGGGTGAGGACGTCGCGGACCGAGCCGGGCGAGGACTTGCCGTATGCGTAGACCAGGGCGGTGTCGGCGTCGCCGGTGAGGAGTTTGGTCCAGGCCTCGTACAGGGCCCAGGCCCCGTCCATCTCGACGTGCGACTCGGAGACGGGCGGCCAGGCGCCGACCCCGTCGAGGGCGAGGGTGAAGGAGAAGGCGCGGCCGGCGAGGTAGTCGCTGGAGCCGGAGCAGGTGAAGTCGATGTCGGCGGTCTTCATGCCGGTCCGGTCGAGGACCTGGTGCAGCACCGGCATGAGCATCTCCACCTCGGAGAGCTCGTCGCTGGTGCGCCGGTGGACGGTCTGGGCGAAGGCGACGACGGCGATCTCGCGGCCCCCGGGTGCGCTCGTCACAGCAGCTCCTTGTAGGTGTCGTAGTCCGCGTCCGGTTCGCCCGTGGGCCGGTAGTGGTCGGGATGGCGGCCGCCCTCGGTCCAGACGGGCTCGACGCGCAGGCCCATGCGGACCTCGTCGTACGGGATGCCGCCGATCCGGCCGTGCAGGGCGAGGTCCGCGCCGTCGAGGGCGATGTGGGCGTAGACGTAGGGCACCTCGATGTCGAGGTTCTTCGCCTTGATGTTGACGATGCAGAACGTGGTCACGGTGCCGCGCGGCCCCACCTCGACCTGTTCTGATGTGGCCACCCCACATGTGGGGCAGGCACCCCGGGGCGGAACGTAGACCTTCCGGCAGGCCGGGCAGCGCTCGCCGACAGTCCGCTGGTCGCCGAGGGCGTTGATGTAGGCGGTCTGGGCGCGGCCGGGTGAGTAGGTGTAGTCGAGGCGGGCGGCGGCCACGATGCCGGACACCGGTTCCTCGAACTGCCCGGTGGTTCCTGTCAGTTGTGGTGGGTCGCCGTCGTACGGCTCGAAGCAGGCGATGTCCGTGATGGCTCCGGTGCGTTCCGCCGCCCAGCGGACGCGGACGCGCATGCCGGTGTGCACGGCGTCGGGGCCCGGGGCGTCGAGGGCGTGCAGCAGGGCGGTGTCGGCGCCGTCGAGGCGGACCAGGGCCCAGGCGAAGGGGGTGGCGAGGGGCTGACCGCGGCGGGGGGCGTGATTCCAGGCCCAGGTGGTGACCGTGCCGGTCGGGGCGACCTCGACGAGGTCGCGGATCTCCTCGGCGGTGACGGGGTCGTACTCGGCGGGCGGGACGAGAACGCGGCCGTCGCTCGCCCGCACGCCCAGGACGGCACGCTCGCGCAGGCCGGTCAGGAAGGCGCTCTGGACGGGGCCGAGGGAGCGGGTGAAGGGGAACTCGACGACGAGCGGGGCTTTGAGGACTTCGGGCATCGAGGGCTTGCCTCCTTGGGAGGTCGGGGGTGCCAGGGCGCCCGGTCAGGGGCGCGGGAAGGTGACATGTGCGGCTCCGCCGTGTGGGCGCGACCAGCCGCATGCAGCCCGCAGCCTCCGACCGGCCCAGGCCAGCGCAGCGCCTACGCGCGCTTGTAGACGGGCGGTCGCTTCTCCGCGAAGGCGCGGGCGCCCTCCTTGGCGTCGGCGGTGTCGAAGACGGGCCATCCCCGGGTGAGTTCGGCCGCGAGACCGTCGGACTCGGTCATCTCGGCCGTCTCGTAGACGGAGGCCTTGACGGCCTCGACGGCGAGCGGGCCGCAGGAGTTGATCCGCTCGGCGATCTCCAGTGCCTTCGCGAGCGCCGTGCCGTCGGGGACGACATGGCCGATCAGTCCGACGGCGGCGGCCTCGCGGGCGCTGTAGGGGCGGCCGGTGAGGAGCATCTCCAGGGCGTGGGTGCGCGGGATCTGGCGTGGCAGCCGGACCGTGGAGCCGCCGATGGGGAACAGGCCGCGCCTCACCTCGAACAGGCCGAAGGTCGCGGACTCGCCGGCGACGCGGATGTCGGTGCCCTGAAGCATCTCGGTGCCGCCCGCGACGCAGTGGCCCTCGACGGCCGCGATCACCGGCTTGCGCGGTCGGTGGTGGCGCAGCATCGCCTTCCAGTGCAGGTCGGGGTCGGCCTTGAGCCGGTCGCGGTACTCCTCGCCCGCCATGCCGTCGCCGGCGAGCGCCTTGAGGTCCATGCCCGAGCAGAACGAGCCGCCCGCGCCGGTGAACACGATCGAGCGGACCGAGTCGTCGGCGTCTGCTTCCAGCCAGCCGTCGTAGAGGCCGACGAGCATCGGCAGCGAGAGCGCGTTCCTAACTTCGGGCCTGTTGAGCGTGAGCACCAGTGTGGCGCCTTCGCGCCGCACGGTGAGGTGTTCGGTCCCACCCATGGCCAACTCCCCTCTCGTGGAACGAGAACAGGTTGCAGTAGGGAGGAAGGCACTTCAAGGGTTTTCTGACAGGCAGTCAGATTTCTTCGCCCGAGCCCTTCACAGTTGGAGCGCCCTTTGCTCTGATGACCGGCGAACCGTCCGATGCCAGGCACGTCCCGGGGTCAGGAGGAGCGGTGGAGTACAACCTTGCCGACCTGTTCGAGTCGGTCGTCGACGTGGTTCCCGACCGTGAGGCGCTGGTGTACGTCGACCATCCGGGCACGGGCGCGGAACGCCGCCTGACGTACGCGGAGCTGGACGCGGCGGCCGATCGCGTCGGCCACCATCTGCTCGACAGCGGGATACGGCCCGGTGAGCACCTCGGGCTGCACCTCTACAACGGCGTGGAGTACCTCCAGACCGTACTGGGCTGCCTGAAGGCACGGATCGTCCCGGTCAACGTCAACTACCGGTACGTGGAAGAGGAGTTGGTGTACCTCTACCGGGACGCGGATCTGGTCGCGCTGGTCTTCGACGCGGAGTTCACGGACCGGGTGGCGGCCGCGCGGCCCCGGGCGGAGAAGCTGCGGCATCTGATCCGGGTGGGGGCGGCGGCGCCGGGGGCCGCCGAGGTGCCCTGTGTGGACTTCGCCCATGCGGAGGCCGGTGGGGCGCCCGAGCGGGGTTTCCCGGCCCGCTCGGGCGACGACCAGTTCATCATCTACACCGGCGGTACGACCGGCATGCCCAAAGGTGTGATGTGGCGGCAGGAGGATCTGTTCTTCGCGGGGCTCGGCGGCGGTGCGCCGACCGGTGAACCGGTGAAGAAGCCGGAGGAGTTGGCCGAGCGGGTCGCGGCCGGCGGGGCGGGGATCACCTTCTTCCCCACGGCGCCGCTGATGCACGGCACCTCCACCCTCACCGCGTTCATCGGCTTCAACTTCGGGCAGCGGGTGGTGATCCACCGCAAGTTCGTGCCGGAGGAGGTGCTGCGGACGGTGGAGAAGGAGAAGGTCAGCAGCATCTCGCTGGTGGGAGACGCGATGCTGCGGCCGCTGATCGACGCGCTGAGCGGCCCGCTGCGGCACATCGACCGCTCGTCGCTGTTCAGTGTGTCGTCGTCCGGCGCGATCATGTCGGACACGGTGCGCCGGCAGTTCCGGGAGCTGGTGCCGAACGCCATGCTGCTGAACAACTTCGGCTCGTCGGAGTCCGGTTTCAACGGGACGGCGACCGAGGACTCGGGGCCCGAGCGGGGCTTCCGGGTGCGTGTCAACGCCCGTACGCAGGTGGTGGACCCGGCCACGTACGAACCGGTGGCGGCCGGGGAGGTCGGCCGGATCGCCCAGTGCGGACATGTGCCGCTCGGCTACTACAACGACCCGGCCAAGACCACCGCGACCTTCTTCGAGAAGGACGGCGAGCGCTGGGTGCTGCTGGGCGACATGGCCACCGTCGACGAGGAGGGCGTGGTCACCGTCCTGGGCCGTGGCTCGCAGTGCATCAACACCGGCGGCGAGAAGGTGTACCCGGAGGAGGTCGAGCAGGCCCTCAAGTCCCACCCGGACGTCTACGACGCGCTGGTGGCCGGGGTGCCGGA
Source organism: Streptomyces sp. NPDC007991 (assembly GCF_042958445.1). Classification (NCBI taxonomy): domain Bacteria; kingdom Bacillati; phylum Actinomycetota; class Actinomycetes; order Kitasatosporales; family Streptomycetaceae; genus Streptomyces; species Streptomyces sp. NPDC007991. Next base: position 26,718 of record NZ_JBIBJD010000016.1, on the reverse strand, counting down.
CCCGCAGTGGGGCCACCATGTGGCGGCGGTGGTGCAGTTGCGGGAGGGTGCGGCGCGCCCGTCGCTGCGGGACATCCAGAGCCACTGCCGGGACCGGCTGGCCGGGTACAAGATCCCGCGCCAGCTGGTGATCACGGAGTCGGTCCAGCGGTCGCCGAGCGGCAAGGCGGACTATCGCTGGGCGCGGGAGGTGGCGGTGGCCGCGGACGGCTGATTCTCCGGCCGGCCGGTTGAACCCAAGGTGGCGTGCGGACGTACTGGTGGTGGCAGGCTCGTTCACCGGGCTCTGCTTGCCATGCCAGCAAGACCGCACGGAAGGACCACCGGGTGTCGCTCTTCACTCGCTCCCAACAGCAATCGGGCACGACCGGGAGCGGGGCGGAACCGGATACCGACACGGGCACGACGGGGCCGGACGGCGCCGCAGCGGAACCGGACGGCAGCGACACGGCCCCGGCAGGCGCAGACACCCAGGCGGACGCGGCAGAACCGGACACCGACACCGGCACCGCAAGCCCAGACGGCGACACCGGCACGACGGAACCGGACGGCAGCGACACAGCCCCGGCAGGCGCAGACACCCAGGCGGACGCGGCAGAACCGGACACCGGCACCGGCACGACAGGCCCGAACGGCGGTGCCGACGCCAGGTCGGCCGGGGTGTCGGGCGCGACCAGGCCCGGGTGGTTCGGATGGCGGCGGCGCTACCCCCGTGCCGCGCGTGGCGTCTCCGTGGGGACGACCGTGCTCGCCGGCGTGCTCGTGGTCGTCGCGCTGCTGCTGCCGAACCGGATCGAGCGGATCGAGTTCGCCTCGTTCCTCCGTATCCCCGCCGAGGGCGTGCTGCTCGCCGGTCTGCTGCTCGCGCTGCCGCCGAGGCCCCGGCGGATCATGGCGGTCGTCTCCGGCGTGTTCCTCGGGCTGGTCACGGTGCTGAAGTGCGTCGACATGGGCTTCTACCAGGTGCTGGCCCGGCCGTTCGATCTGGTCCTGGACTGGATCCTGATCGGGAACGGCACGGAATTCCTGAGGGAGACGTTCGGCCGTACGGGCCAGGTGCTGGCCGTGATCGGGGTGATCGTGCTGCTCGTCGCGGTGCTGGTCCTCACGACGCTCGCCGTGGTGCGGCTGACGAACCTGATGGTCCGGCACCGCCCCGTCGCCGCCCGGACGACGCTGGTCCTCGGCACGGCGTGGATCACCTGTATGACCCTGGGCGTGCAGGTCGGCACCGTGCCGATCGCCACCAAGGGCAACGCGGAGTTCCTCGGCAACCGCGTGGACCAGGTGCGCGCGGGTCTGAAGGACGCCCGGGTCTTCCAGAAGCAGGCCGCGGTGGACGCCTTCGCGAAGACGCCGCCGGACCAGTTGCTCACGGGCCTGCGCGGCAAGGACGTCCTGTTCACCTTCATCGAGAGCTACGGCCGCGTCGCGATCGACGACCCGGCGATGGCGAAGCAGACCGACGCCGTGCTGAAGGAGGGCACGGGCCGGTTGAAGGCGGCCGGGTTCGAGTCGCGCAGCGGCTGGTTGCAGTCGCCGGTGACGGGCGCGGGCAGCTGGCTCGCCCACTCGACCTTCCTGTCCGGTCTGTGGATCAAGAACCAGCAGCGGTACCGCAGCCTGACCACCAGCGACCGCATGACGCTGACCAAGTACTTCGGGAAGACGGGCGCCTGGCGGACCGTCGGCATCGTGCCGGGCGTGCGCCGCGCCTGGCCGGAGGGGAAGTACTTCGGGCTGGACCACATCTACGACTCCGAGCACCTCGGCTACCAGGGCCCGTACTTCAGCTGGACGCCCGTGCCCGACCAGTTCAGCATGGAGGCCTTCCAGCGCCTGGAGCACGGCAAGAAGGACCGTGAGCCGATCATGGCGGAGATCATCCTGGCCTCCAGCCACAACCCGTGGTCCCCCATCGCCCACATGATCGACTGGGACGACCTCGGCGACGGTTCGGTGTTCCACCGCATCAAGAAGGAGGGCACCAACCCCACGGAGGTCTGGAAGGACCCGGAGAAGGTGCGCGCCGAGTACCGCAAGGCCATCGAGTACTCGATCCGCAGCCTGACCGAGTGGGTCGAGCGCTACGGCGACGACGACACGGTGCTGGTCTTCCTCGGCGACCACCAGCCGGTGCCGACGGTCACCGCCGGGGACACCGGCAAGGACGTGCCGGTCACGATCGTCGCGCACGACAAGAAGGTCCTGGACCGGGTCGCCGACTGGGGCTGGACCGACGGCCTCAAACCGGCCCCGGACGCGCCCCGGTGGGGCATGGACACCTTCCGCGACCGTTTCATGACGGCGTACGGTCCCCAGGGCTGAGGAACTCCGTCACGGCCACGAGGAACTCCTCGGGCCGCGCCTCGTGCACGAGATGCCCGGCGTCGATGGTGACGCGCCGGGCATCGGGAAGCAGCTCGGCGAGGGCGCCGATCTGGTCCTGGGGGATCAGGCTTGTCGGCCCTCCCCCGATCAGCAGCGTGGGCATGGTGATCCGCCCCATGTGGTCCCACCACAGGGGATCCGGGGCGTTGCGCTGTGCGTCGGTGGCGAGGATCATCGCCCAGTCGTAGGGCAGGTCCCCGTCGGGACGTTCGGCGGGCGGGCGCGGCGGGTCCAGTGGAAACGGCGCGGGTACGTCCTCCAGGACGAGCCGCCGCACCAGCCCCGGGCTGTGCTGGGAGAGCAGGCAGGCGACGGCGCCGCCGAGCGAGTGGCCCACGACGTCGGCGCGGGCGATGCCGAGCGCGCCGAGGAAGGCGAGCACGTCGTCGCGCATGGCCTCGTAGGCGTATCCGCCGGGCCAGTCGCTGCGGCCGTGCCCGCGCAGGTCGGGGGCGTACACCCGGCGGGGTCCGGCGGCCAGCGCGGGGGCGATCTCCGCCCAGTCGGCGCCGTCGGCCCCGCGGGCGTGCAGGAGGACGACGGGCGGCGCGTCGTCCGGCCCCCAGACTCGGTAGGCCTGGGTGATGCCGTTCGCCCGTACGGTGCGCGGTTCGGTGTCCATGCCGGGCACGCTAGCGGGGTGAGGGCCCCGGGTCGGACCCGTTCTGCGGACAGCAGAGGATCTCAGTTCCGTGCGCCGAAGAAGTCTGCGACGCGTCGCACGAACCACTGCGGGTCGTCGAGCCACGGGTAGTGTCCCGCGCCCGGCTGCACCGCGAACTCGGCCGCCTCGAAGACGTCGGCGGCACGCCGGGCAAGCCCGGGACACGGGCCGCCGTCCACCTCACCGGCGAGGACGAGCACCGGGGCGGTGACGCGGGCGAGCGCGGCCCGTGTCGCGTCCGGGTCGTAGGCGCCGTCCGCCCCGTAGCGGTCGGCCGCGTCGTCGTTGGTCTCGTCCTCCTCGCGTTCGGCGTGGGCCCGGGCGGTGTGGTCCCAACGGCCGTGGAAGAACGGCAGGAACACGGGGTCGAAGTCACCGGTACCGGACAGCCAGGCCTCGAACACCGGGAACGCCTCGGCGAACCAAGGTTCCGACGTGCGCAGCCGCGCCGCCGCCAGCCGGTCCTCGGCCGTCGCGGGCAGGCCCAGGGCCCACGGGGTGGCGGTGATGAGCGCGAGCCGTCCCAGCCGGTCCGGGTACCGGGCCGCGTACAGCATGGCGAGGCTGCCGCCCGCCGAGTGGGCGAGCACATCCATCCGCTCCAGGCCCAGGTGGCGGCGCAGCGCCTCGACGTCTTCCACGAGCCGGTCGCAGCGGTACGTGGCCGGATCCGCCGGTGCCTCGGACTCCCCCGTGCCGCGCAGGTCGAGGAAGACCAGCTGCCGGTGGGCGTCCAGTCCGCCCAGGTTCCCCAGATAGGCGGAGGCGCGCATGGGCCCGCCGGGCAGCACGACCAGCGGCTTCCCCGTACCACGCAGGTGACAGGCGAGCCGGGTTCCGTCCGGGGCTGTGAAGATCGGCATGGCGTCGATCCTCACGCTCTCGGGGTCTTCGGCACAACGGGTTTCGCGGAGGGGCCGCGCGGCGTCAGCCGTCCGGGGCCGCGAGGCCCGGCTCGCCTCCGAGGCTCTTCCTGAGCTCCCGCTTGAGGATCTTCCCGCTGGCGTTGCGCGGGAGGCTCTCCAGGAACACCACCCGCTTCGGGGCCTTGAAGGGGGGTGAGCTTCTCGCGGGTGTGGGCGATGAGTTCCGCCTCGGTGACCTCGCCGCGGGGGACGACGACGGCCGTGACGGCCTCGATCCAGCGTTCGTCGGGCAGGCCGACGACCGCGGCCTCGGCGACCTGCGGATGGGTGTAGAGGGCGTCCTCGACCTGGCGTGACGCGACCAGTACGCCACCGGAGTTGATGACGTCCTTCACCCGGTCGACGATCGTGTAGTAGCCGTGCGCGTCCCGTACGGCAAGGTCGCCGGAGCGGAACCAGCCGTCGCGGAAGGCCTCGGCGGTCTCCTCGGGCTTGTCCCAGTAGCCCTCGCACAGTTGCGGAGAGCGGTAGACGATCTCGCCGGGGGTGCCGTCCGGTACGTCCTTGCCGTCCTCGTCGACGACCCGCGCGTCGACGAACAGCACGGGGCGGCCGCAGGAGTCCATGCGCCCCTTGTGTTCGTCGGGCGCGAGGACGGTGGCCAGGGGGCCGATCTCGCTCTGTCCGAAGCAGTTGTAGAACGCCAGGTCCGGCAGGCGTTCGCGCAGCCGTTCCAGTACGGGGACCGGCATGATCGAGGCCCCGCAGTACGCCTTGCGCAGGCCGCTCAGGTCGCGGGTCGCGAAGTCGGGGCGGTTGGACAGGGCGATCCAGACGGTGGGCGGGGCGAACAGGCTGTCCACGCGGCCCGCTTCGACCAGGTCGAAGAGCAGGTCGCCGTCGGGCGCGTCGAGGATGATGTTCGTCGCGCCGACCGCGAGGTAGGGCAGCAGAAAGACGTGCGTCTGCGCCGAGTGGTAGAGGGGCAGCGCGTGCGCGGGACGGTCGCCCGCGCTGAGGTCGAGAGCGGTGATCGCGCTCAGGTACTCGTGCACCAGGGCCCGGTGCGTCATCATCGCGCCCTTGGGCAGGGCGGTCGTCCCGGATGTGTACAGCAGTTGCACCAAGTCCTCGGTGCGCGGCTCGGGGCCGTCGTACGGGGGCGCCCCGGTGAGCCGGGCGAGGAGTGAGTCGTCGGCGTCGCGCAGCGGCAACGTCCGTACATCATCGGGGAGTTGCCCGGCGAGGTCCGGGTCGGAGAGGACCAGGGAGCTGCCGGACTGGGCGACGATGTAGGCCAGGTCGTCGCCGGTCAGGTTCTGGTTGACGGGGACGTGCACCAGGCCCGCGCGGGCACAGGCCAGGAAGGCGATCAGGTAGGCATCGGAGTTGTGGCCGTACGCGCCCACCCGGTCGCCCGGGGACAGCCCCTGACCGAGGAGGACGCTCGCCGCGCGGGAGACGGCACCGTCCAGTTCGTCGTACGTCCAGGTGCGGTCGCCGTACTCCACCGCGACGCGCGCCGGGGTGCGCCGGGCGCTGCGTCGCAGGACTCCGTCGACCGTGCTGCCGTGTCCGGGCGTCGTCATGACACCTGATCCTCGGTTGACCGCCGGGCCAGGTCAAGGACCGACCGGCTCAACCCTGACGCCGCCGGAGGCGTCCGAGATCATGGTACGGATGTGCGCACGCGGCACCTCCGTACCCCCGAGTCTCCTTTCCCTCACTGATGTTGGAGGGCACGATGCGCAGCCGCCTGAGACGACTCGTTCTCGGGGCCACGGCCCTGTTCACGGCCGCGTCCGCGTTACCCGCGGCCGCAGCCCCTGGCCCGGGACGAGCGGAGCAGCACCCGTCCCGCGACGGCCTGTCCGCCGTCATCCGCTACACCGAGTACGGCATCCCGCACATCCAGGCGAAGAACTACGCCGGCCTGGGCTTCGGTACGGGCTGGGCCCAGGCCGCCGACGAGGTCTGCACGCTCGCCGACGGGTTCGTGACCCTGCGGGGCGAGCGCTCGCGGTACTTCGGCGCCGGCACGGCCGCCGACGGCGCCCTCTCCGGGGCCAGGACGAATCTCGCCAGTGACCTGTACTTCCACGGGGTCCGTGAGACGCGCACGGTGGAGAAGCTGCTCGCGGCGCCCGCGCCCGTGGGCCCGAGCCGTGAGGTCCGGGACCTGATGCGCGGCTGGGCGGCCGGTTACAACGCCTGGCTGGAGCAGAAGAAGATCACAGACCCTGCCTGTGCGGGGGCCGCCTGGGTCCGTCCGGTCACCGAGCTGGACGTGGCCGCCCGCGGTCTCGCCATCGCCTCGATCTCCGGAGAGGGGCGCTTCGTGGACACGATCACGTCCGCGCAGCCGCCGACGGGCACCGGCACCCCCGCCCCGTCCTCCCGCACACCGGACGCGAAGGCGGTGGCGAAGGCGGCCGACGAGCTGTGGGGCGACCCCGGCATGGGCTCCAACGCGGTCGCGTTCCGCGGCGACACCACGGCCGGCGGCAGCGGTCTGCTGCTGGGCAACCCGCACTACCCGTGGCAGGGCGGGCGCCGGTTCTGGCAGTCGCAGCAGACGATCCCCGGCGAGCTGAACGTCTCGGGTGGCTCGCTGCTCGGCCTCCCGGCGGTCTCCATCGGCTTCAACGCACATGTGGCGTGGAGCCACACCGTATCGACGGGTGTGCCGGCCAACCTCCACCAGCTCACGCTGGATCCGGCCGACCCCACGGCATACCTCGTGGACGGCGAGCCGGAGCGTATGAAGAAGCGGACCGTGACGGTCGCGGTGAAGGACGGCGCGCCGATGACCCGCACCCAGTGGTGGACCCGCTACGGCCCGGTCGTCACCTCCCTCAACTCTCAGGTCCCGCTGCCGTGGACGAGCACGACGGCGTACGCCCTGCACGACCCGAACGCCGCGAACCTCCGCTTCACCGACACCTCGCTCGGCTTCGGCAAGGCGCGGAGCACGGACGACGTCCAAGCGTCGCTCGCCCGGCACCAGGGCATCCCCTGGGTGAACACGATCGCCGCCGACCGCGCGGGCCATTCCCTCTTCACCCAGTCCCAGGTCCTACCGCGTATCACCGACGCGTTGGCGGAGCGCTGCTCGACGGCGCTGGGCCGGACCACGTATCCGGCGTCCGGGATCGCGATCCTCGACGGCTCGCGCGGCGACTGCGCGCTCGGCAGCGATCCCGACGCGGTGGCCCCGGGCATCTTCGGTCCGGCGCGGATGCCGACACTCAAGGACGCGCCGTACGTGGAGAACTCCAACGGCACCGCGTGGATGACCAACGCCGACCGGCCGATCACCGGATACGAGCGGATCTTCGGCACGGTGGGCACGCAGCTCGGCCTGCGCACCCGCGGCGCGATCGAGGACGTGGCGGCGATGGCGGACCGGGGCGGGCTGACCGTGCGCGACCTGCAACGGCAGCAGCTCGCCAACCGGGTGCCCGCGGGCGATCTCACCGCGACGGACGTGGCCCGGGCGTGCGCCGCCCTGCCCGGCGGCACGGCGACGGGCAGTGACGGCAAGGCCGTCGACGTGTCGCAGGCGTGTGCCGTGCTGACGGAGTGGGACCGCACCATGGACACCGGGAGCCGGGGAGCGCTGCTGTTCGACCGGTTCTGGCGGAAGCTGGAACAGGCGGTGCCGCAGGGCGAGTTGTGGAAGGTGCCGTTCTCGGCGGCGGACCCGGTGCGGACGCCGAACACGCTGAACACGGACGCGCCCGGCTTCGCCGTCGCCCTCGCCGACACGGTGGCGGAACTGCGCGCGGCGGGCATCGCGCTCGACGCTCCCCTCGGCGCGCACCAGTTCGTCGTCCGCGACGGTGAGCGCCTTCCGATGCCCGGCGGCTCGGGCAGGCTCGGCGTGTGGAACGTGCTCGAACCGACGTGGAACGCGGCCCAGGGCGGCTACACCGAGGTGCCGTTCGGCAGCAGTCACCTCCAGGCGGTGGGCTGGGACGGCGGCCGCTGCCCGGTGGCCCGCACCCTACTGACGTACTCCCAGTCGTCGAACCCCAAGTCGCCGCACTACGCCGACCAGACCCGGCTGTACGCCGGTGAGAAGTGGGTGACGTCGCGCTTCTGCGAGAAGGACATCCTCGCCTCGCCGAAGCTGAAGGTCGTCCGGGTCCGCGAGACCCGCTGACCCCAGGGCCGACGGGGTGCCGCTCCCGGTGGGACGGCACCCCGTTCGTCTCGTCACACCCGGCCGGCCCGGGGCCCGCCGGCTCGCGCGGCCCAAGCGGCGACCGCCGTCTCACACCGGCCGGGTGCGGCCCTCCCAGTACGGCTCCCTCAGGCGTCGCTTGTACAGCTTGCCGTTGGGGTCGCGGGGCATCTCGGGGATGAAGTCGACGCTTCGGGGCCGCTTGTAGCCGGCGAGCCGGTGCGCGCAGTGGTCGAGGAGGTCGGCCGCGAGGGCGGGCCCCGGGCGGTGCCCGGGGGCCGGTTCGACGACGGCCTTGACCTCCTCGCCCCAGTCGTCGTGCGGGATGCCGAAGACGGCGGCGTCCGCGACGGCGGGGTGGGCGAGCAGGGCCGACTCGATCTCCGCCGGGTAGATGTTGACGCCGCCGGAGATGATCAGGTCGATCTTGCGGTCACGCAGGAAGAGGTAGCCGTCCTCGTCGAGGTGGCCGAGGTCGCCGACGGTGAAGAAGTCGCCGATGCGGTTCTTGCGGGTCTTGGCCTCGTCCTTGTGGTAGGAAAAGCCGCCGGTGTTCATCTTCATGTAGACGGTGCCGAGTTGGCCGGGCGGCAGCCGGTTGCCGTCGTCGTCGAAGATCGCCAGTTCGCTGATGGGCCAGGCCTTGCCGACGGTGCCGGGTTTCTTCAGCCAGTCCTCGGCGGTGGCGAAGGCGCCGCCGCCCTCGCTGGCCGCGTAGTACTCCTCCACACAGGGGCCCCACCAGTCGAGCATGGCCCGTTTCACGTGGTCGGGGCAGGGCGCGGCGCCGTGGATGGCGTGCCGCATGGAGGAGACGTCGTAGCGGTCCTTCACCTCGTCGGGCAGGGCCAGCAGGCGGTGGAACTGGGTGGGGACCATGTGGGTGTGGGTGCAGCGGTGGCGGGCGATGAGGCGGAGCATCTCCTCGGGTGTCCACTTGTCCATCAGGACCAGCCGGTGGCCGATGTGCAGGGACGCGCCCGCGAACTGGAGGACGGCCGTGTGGTAGAGCGGCGAGCACACCAGGTGCACGTTGTCGTCGAACGGCCGGATGCCGAAGATGCCGAGGAAGCCGCCGAGGTACGCCTCCTCCGGCGGTTTGCCGGGCAGTGGGCGGCGGATGCCGCGGGGGCGGCCGGTGGTGCCGGAGGTGTAGTTCATGACCCAGCCGAGGGTGCGGCCGTCGGGCGCCGACTCGGGCTGTCCGTCGAGGAGTTCGGCGTACGGGCGGAAGCCCTCCACCCGGCCCGCGGCGTACCGGTGGGTGGCCGGGAGGCCGGCCTCGTCGGCGGCGTGGCGTGCCGCGTCGGCGTAGCGTGCGTGGGCGAGGAGGACCTTGGCGCCGGAGTCGGAGACGATCCAGGCGATCTCCGGTCCGACCAGGTGGTGGTTGACGGGGACGAGGTAGAACCCGGCCTGGCTGGCGGCCAGGTACGCGGTGAGGAACTCGACGCCGTTGGGCAGGACCACCGCGAAGGTGTCGCCGCGTTCCAGCCCGGCCGCGCGCAGGCCGTGGACGAGCCGGTTGGCGGCGGCGTGCAGGCGGCCGGCGGTCCACTCCTGGCCGTCGGGGGCGATCAGGACGGCGCGGTCGGGGTCGGCGGTGGCCTGGGCCCAGAAGCCCACGGGAACGCTGCTGCTCACTGGCCGCTCCTTCCGGCGATGCGGTTGACGCGGTCCACGGCCTGTTCGAAGCCGCGGGTGAGGTCGTCGAAGACGGCCTGGACGCTGCGTTCGCTGGTCATCCGGCCGACGATCTGCCCGACCGGGGTGCCGAGCAGGGGATCGACCTCGTACTTCTGGATACGCGAGACGGCCTCGGCGACCAGCAGGCCCTGCAGCGGCATGGGCAGCGGGCCGGGCCCGGCCGGGTCGTCCCAGGCATCAGTCCACTCGGTGCGCAGCTGGCGTGCGGGTTTTCCGGTCAGCGCGCGGGAGCGGACGGTGTCGCCGGAGCCGGCCGCGAGCAGCTTGCGAGTGAGGGCGGGCGAGTGGAGGTCCGCTTCCGTGGTGGTCAGCCATATGGAGCCAAGCCACACACCTTGCGCGCCGAGCGTGAATGCGGCCGCCACCTGCTGTCCGCTGCCGATGCCGCCGGCGGCCAGCACGGGCAGGGGGGCGACGGCATCGACGACCTCGGGGGTGAGCACCATGGAGGCGATCTCGCCGGTGTGGCCGCCGGCCTCGTAGCCCTGCGCGACGACGATGTCGATCCCGGCCTCCTGGTGCTTGCGGGCGTGCCGGGCGCTGCCCGCGAGGGCGGCGACGAGGACGTCCTGGTCGTGGGCGCGGGCGATGACGTCGGCGGGCGGGGAGCCGAGGGCGTTGGCGAGGAGCCGGATCGGATACTCGAAGGCGACGTCGAGCTGGGTGCGGGCGACCTGCTCCATCCAGCCGGTGATGCGCCAGCCGGACGCCTCGCCCTCGGCGAGTTCGGGCACGCCGTGTCGGGCGAGGGTGTCCCGGACGAACCGCCGGTGCCCCTCGGGGATCATCGCCTCCACATCCGCCTCGGTGACGCCCTCGACCTTCTTGGCCGGCATGACGACGTCCAGTCCGTACGGGCGGCCGTCGATGTGCGCCTCGATCCAGTCGAGGTCACGTTTGAGCTCGTCGGGGGCGGTGTAGCGGACCGCGCCGAGCACCCCGAAGCCGCCGGCCCGGCTGATGGCCGCGGCGACGGCGGGGAACGGCGTGAAGCCGAAGACGGCGTGCTCGATTCCCAGTTTCTGGCTCAGCTCCGTCTGCATGGGCGCAGGATGCCGGACTCTTCCGGAGGAGGGAAGGGGTTTCCTGATGCCCCGTCAGATTTATGGGCGGTGCCCTGGGACATACTGTCCGGGACGTCCAAGGCGGTTCGGCGGGAGGATGCGCGGTGACCGAAGGCACGGCAGACAGAGCAACGACGAACGGCGGGCTGACGCGCAGACGTGCACTGGTCCTGGGTGGCGCCCTGGCCCTCGCCCCGTTACCCGCCGAGGCCGCCCCGGTCACGGGGCGTCCCACGCTGCGGCACGGCTCGGCCGCACGCGCCGGGCTGCTCTCCGCCCATCTGCGGCAACTCGTCACCGACGCCGAGGCGTTTCTCGGCCCCTCCCCCGAGCACCCCTGGTACGCGGGCGCCGTCCTGCTCGCCGGACGGGGCGGCACCGTCGCCCTGCACCGGCCCATCGGCATGGCGGTGCGCTACCGGGCCTACGACGAGAAGACCGACACCGGCGTCGAGTTCCCGGCCGACGAGCAGATCCCCATGGCCGAGGACACCGTCTTCGACCTGGCGTCGGTGTCAAAGCTGTTCACGTCGATCCTGGCCGTGCAGCAGATGGAGCGGGGCGGGCTGGAGCTGGAGGCGAAGGTCGCCTCGTACCTGCCGGACTTCGGGCGCGCGGGCAAGCAGGACATCACGATCCGTCAGCTCCTCACGCACACCTCGGGCTTCCGGGCGTGGATCCCGCTGTACAGCGCGCCCACGTACGAGGACAAGCTCCGGCTCATCTGGGACGAGGCGCCGGTCAGCGCGCCGGGCACGGCGTACCTGTACTCGGACCTGAACCTCATCTCGCTCCAGCTCGTGCTGGAGCGGATCACGGGCCGCTCCCTGGACGTCCTCCTGCGTGAGGAGATCACGGCACCGCTCGGTCTGCGCCGCACCCGCTACAACCCGCCCGCCTCCTGGCGGCCGGGGATCGCGGCCACGGAGGACGCGCGTGCCCCGTGGTCCGGCCTGGACCGGGGCCTGGTGTGGGGCGAGGTGCACGACGAGAACGCCTTCAGCCTGGGCGGGGTCGCGGGCCACGCGGGCGTGTTCACCGACGCGTGGGACCTCGCGGTCCTCGGCCGTACGCTCCTCAACGGCGGCGTGTACGGACGGGCGCGGATCCTGGCGCCCGAGTCGGTGGAGCTGATGTTCACCGACTTCAACACCGCGTTCCCCGGGGACGAACACGGTCTCGGCTTCGAGCTCTACCAGCACTGGTACATGGGCGCGATGGCCACCCCGCGCAGTGCCGGGCACACCGGCTTCACAGGCACCTCGCTGGTGCTGGACCCGACGACCGACTCGTTCCTCGTCGTCCTGGGCAACTCGGTGCATCCGGTGCGCAAGTGGCGATCCGGGTCGGCTCCCCGGGTGGCCGCCGCGAACAACCTGGCGCGGGCCGTCCCGGTCCGGCCGGCACGGGGACGCAGGGCCTGGTTCTCCGGCATGGCCGTCTCCGCCACCGCGACGCTCACGCTGCCCACGCTCGACACGTCGTCCGGCCGGGCGCGGCTGCGCTGCGCGCTGTGGTGGGACACCGAGCCCACGGCCGACGTCCTGGTCCTTCAGGCCACGACCGACGGCGGCACGACCTGGCAGCCCGTGCCCTTCACGACCTCCCGCCGGGACGAAGATCCCCGGCCGCATCCGTCCGGCTCGGTGACCGGCTGGTCCGGCCGCGTCTGGCACGGGCTCACCGCCGACCTGCCCGCCGCGCGCCGGCTCGCCCTGCGGTGGCGGTACGCGACGGACCGGCTGTATGTCGGCCGCGGGGCCTACGTGGACGGGCTGCGCGTGGACGCGGCCGGCGGCGTCCTCTTCGACGAGGCACGCCCGGCGGACGCGTCGCGCGTCGAAGCGGTGGGGTGGACGCCGTCGGCCGACTGAGCGGGTCGGGTCACTGGCGCTTCGTCTGTCGGAGTGCCCCGCGATGCGGCAGTGTTTCAGTCGCTCCCGCTTTCGAGCACCGCCATGGCCGCGTTGTGCCCCGGCACCCCGCTGACCCCGCCCCCGCGCACTGCGCCGGCCCCGCACAGCAGCACGTTCGGGTGCCGGGTCTCCACGCCCCAGCGGCCGGTGCCGTCCTGGGCGTGGGGCCAGCTCAGTTCGCGGTGGAAGATGTTGCCCCCGGGCAGCCCGAGGTCCCGCTCCAGGTCGAGCGGGGTCCTGGCCTCGATGCAGGGCCGTCCGTCCGCGTCGGTGGCCAGGCAGTCGGCGAGGGGTTCGGCCAGGTGGGCGTCGAGCTGGGCGAGTGTCGACTTCAGCAGCTCCTCGCGGACGGTGTCGTTGTCCCGCTCGAACAGGCGGGCCGGGGTGTGCAGGCCGAACAGGGTGAGCGTCTGGAAGCCCTGGTCGGCCAGGTCCGGGCCGAGGATGGTCGGGTCGGTGAGGGAGTGGCAGTAGATCTCGGAGGGCGGCGCGGCCGGGAGGTCACCGGCGGCGGCCTGGGCGTGGGCGGTGGCCAGCTGCTCGTAGCCCTCGGCGATGTGGAAGGTGCCGGCGAACGCCTCGCGTGGGTCGATGGCGCTGTCACGCAGTCGCGGCAGCCGCGTGAGCAGCATGTTCACCTTCAGCTGGGCGCCCTCGGCGGGGGCCGGGGGTGTGTCGCCGATCAGCTCCGCCAGAGTCTGCGGAGAGGCGTTGACCAGGACGTGCCGGGCGGCGACGGTGCCCTCACGGTCGGCGGTGCGGTAGGTGACTTCGGACGTCTGACCGTCCGTGGCGATGCGCAGCGCCTCGTGGCCGGTGGCGAGGACCGCGCCCGCGGCGCGTGCCGCGTCGGCCAGTGCGTCGGTGAGGGCGCCCATGCCGCCCACCGGTACGTCCCAGTCGCCGGTGCCGCCGCCGATCACGTGGTAGAGGAAGCAGCGGTTCTGCTTGAGTGAGGGGTCGTGGGCGTCGGCGAAGGTGCCGATGAGCGCGTCGGTGAGGACCACGCCGCGCACCAGGTCGTCCGTGAAGCGCTCCTCGACGGCGACCCCGATCGGCTCCTCGAACAGGATCCGCCAGGCTTCCTCGTCGTCGAGGCGGCGGCGCAGTTCCTCGCGGGTGGGCAGCGGCTCGGTGAGGGTCGGGAAGACCCGCTGGGCGACGCGGCCGGTCATGCCGTAGAACTCCTGCCAGGCCCGGTACTCGCGGTCGGAGCCGGTGAGCCGGGTGAACGCCTCCCTGGTCCGCCGTTCGCCGCCGCCGACGAGGAGGCCGGTGGGGCGGCCGTCGCGTTCGGCGGGCGTGTACGAGGAGATGGTCCGGGTGCGGACCCGGAAGTCCAGGCCGAGGTCCCGCACGATCTTCTTCGGCAGCAGGCTGACCAGGTACGAGTAGCGCGACAGCCGGGCGTCGACCCCGGCGAAGGGCCGGGTGGACACCGCCGCGCCGCCGGTGTGGTCCAGTCGCTCCAGCACCAGCACGGAACGGCCGGCCCGGGCCAGGTAGGCGGCGGCGACCAGGCCGTTGTGGCCGCCGCCGACGATGACGGCGTCGTACGTCCGGTGTGCGCGGGGTCCCAGGGGTGCGGTCATGGTCCTTCGTAACACGGGGTGATCCGCATCGGCCAGACGAACGGCGCCCGGCCGCACGCGCCGGCGGCATGCCGACGCGCGTCGCCGCGAGGAGCCGCCCGGCCCACGGCCGAAGCGCCCCGCCGGAGCGGACTGCGTACGCGCGTCGCCCCGGACGGGCCCGGCAGACCAGTCGGTCGAGGAGCCCGAGCCGGGGGCAGCGGTCCGGGGCGCCGGCGCCCCCATCCCGTCCACACCACGCCCAGCCCACCCCGCCCGTCACCGCCCAGCCGCCGCGGGGCAACGCCGCACCCGTGCCCGTCACCGCCTGGGCGACGGGGCGCTCCCCCGGCACCCGACGCCACTCAGCCGACGGGGCACTCTCCCGCACACGCCACCGCACGGCACCCCGTCACCACCCACCCGACGCCCGCTCCCCGTACGGCCATCACCCCCGCACGCACCTCGTCACCGCCCCACCACCGCCCCCTGTCCTCGCAGAGCCGCCACCCTGCGGTACAGGGCCACGGCCTCCTCACCGCGGCCCAGTTGCTGGAGGCAGTGTGCCTCGTCGTTGCGGCTGGCGAGGGTGTCGGGGTGGTCCGGGCCGAGGACGCGTTCGCGGGCCGCGGCGACCCGGCGGTACTCGGTGAGCGCGTCGGACCAGCGGCCCAGCCAGCCCAGGCCGACGGCGACCTCGCGGCGGCTGACCAGGGTGTCGGGGTGGTCGGGGCCGAGGACCCGCTCGCGGACGGCGCTGACGGCGCGGGACTCGGCGAGGGCCTCCTCCCAGCGGCCGAGCCGGCCGAGGTTGACGCAGCGGCCGTGGCGGGCGCGCAGGGTCTCGGGGTGGGTGGGGCCCTGGGCCCGGGCGCGGTCGTCGGCCAGGGCGCTGTAGAGGGCCAGGGCTTCCGCGCCGCGGCCGAGGCGGCCCAGGCTGATGCCGATCTCGTGCCGGGCGGCGAGCGTGTCGGGGTGGTCGGGGCCGAGGGCACGGCCGCGGGCCTCGGCGACCTCGCGGTACGTTTCCAGGGCCTCGGCCCAGCGGCCCAGCTGGCCGAGCGCGTAGGCGACTTCGTAGCGGGTGACCAGGGTGTCGGGGTGGTCGGGGCCGAGCACCCGGGCGCGGGCGGCGGCCACCTCGCGGGCCAGGCGGTAGGAGTCCTCCAGGCGGCCCAGACGGCTGAGGTTGAAGGCCAGGTTGTGCCGGCAGCGCAGGGTGTCCGGATGGTCGGGCCCCATCGTGCGCTCCCGGGCGGTGAGCACGGACGTGTACACCCGGTGCGCGTCGAAGGGGCGGCCGAGCTGGCCGAGGACGTAGGCCATCTCCTGGCGGGCCGCGAGCGTGTCGGGGTGGTCGGCGCCGAGCGTGCGGATCCGGGCCTCGGTGACGTGCTTGTACTCGCGCAGGGCGTCCGGGGCGCGGCCGGTGCGGCTGAGCGTGAAGGCGACCTCGTAGCGGCTGGCGAGGGTGTCGGGGTGGTCGGGGCCGAGGAGGTGCTCGCGTTCGGCGGCGACCGCCCGGTGCACCTCCCCCGCCTCCGCCCAGCGGCCGAGTCTGCCGAGGCTCAGGCCGGCGTTGTGCCGGCCGGCCAGGGCGGTCAGGACCTCCGGGGCCGGGGCGGGCCGCTCCTCGGGGACGGGTTCCTCGGCGCGGCCGGTGGCGGGCCGCGCGATCCACTCGCCGGACAGTCCGGCCGCCGGGTCGGGCGGCGTGCCGCGCAGTCCGGTGCCGGCCGCCTTGTGGCCCGTGGTCATGCCGCGGGTCCAGGACGGCAGCCGGCCCGCGTGCGCCTGCGCCTCGGGAGCGGGCCGCGCCGCCAGGACCGTCGGCACGTAGGCGGGCGCGGCGCGGTGCGCGCTGATCCGGCGGGCCAGCTCGCGGGCGTCGCCTGGGCGTTCACCGGGTTCCTTGGCGAGCAGGTCCAGGATGACTCGCTCGAGGTACCCGGGCAGTTCGGGGCGGTGCTCGCCCGGTGGGCGGGGCGGGGTGTCGCGGTGGCCGAGGAGGATCGCCCAGGCGTCGTCGAGGTCGAACGGCGGTACGCCGGTGGCGATCTCGTACAGCACGCAGCCGAACGAGTACAGGTCGCTGCGCTGGTCGACCTCGGTGCCGCCGATCTGCTCCGGGGACATGTAGTGCGGCGTGCCCATGGCGATGCCGGTGCCGGTCAGCCGGGAGGTGAAGCCGATGTCGTGGCCGAGCCGGGCTATGCCGAAGTCGCAGATCTTCACCGTGCCGTCGCCGATCCGCATGATGTTGGCGGGCTTCAGGTCGCGGTGCACGATGCCCTGCTCGTGGCAGTAGGCGAGGGCGGCGGCGACCTGCTCGGCGATCTCCTCGACGTCGGCGACGGGCAGCGGATGCTGCTTGTTGTCCTCCAGGAGCTGGCTGAGGTTGCGGCCGTCCAGCAGCTCCATGACGAGGTAGAGGACGCCGTCGGACTCGCCGAAGTCGTGCACGACGGTGATGCCGCGGTGCTGGAGCGCGGCGGCCACGCGGGCCTCCCGGCGGAACCGCTCCCGCAGCACGCGGGTGAACGCGTGGTCGTGGTTGTGGCCCAGCGGTTTGAGGCACTTGACCGCGACGTGCCGGCCGAGGGACTCGTCCCGTGCCCGCCACACCTCGCCCATGCCGCCGCGCCCGATCAGGTCGAGCAGCCGGTACCGGCCGTGGATGAGCCTGGTCTCCCCCATTTCGCGCGACGCTCCCCCCGGTAGCTGTTCGCCCGCCCCTCCTTGGCCCACCCAGTATGGCGGCTTATCGTCCGAGTTTGTACGGTGCCGGGCGCGCGTTGGGGCCGAGCCTCGCCATGGCGCGCAGGATGTGTTTGGGCGGGAGTTGCCACCGCACACGTGCGGGAACGCGGCGCAGCAGGAGGCCGGTGAGACGCAGTTGCCGGGTGGCGGTGGCGGGTGCGGGGGCCGGTCTGCCGTACAACTCATGGGCGTACGGAGGCAGGGAGGCGTACGCCAGTTGTGCCACGCGCCGCCACAGCACCTCGCGCAACGGTACGAGGAGGGGATGCGTCGGCGGGCGGAGCAGGAAGTCGTCCACGTCGCGTGCCTCGGGCCCGGCGGCGAGTTCGGGGCGCACCTTCTCGAAGTACGCCGCCAGTTCGGCCCGGTCGGCGGGCACGGTGTCGGGGTCGAGGCCCACCAGGCGTGCGCTCTGCCGGTGTTCGTCGATGTAGCGGTCGGCCTCGGCGTCGGTGAGCCGGAATCCGGACCTGCGCAGGACGTCCAGGTAGGAGTCGATCTCGGCGCAGTGCACCCAGCGGAGCAGGCCGGGTTCGTCGACGCCGTAGCGCTCGCCGGTGTCCGGGTCGGTCGCCCTCAGCATGCTGTGGATCTTCCGGACGCGGGCGCCCGCCCGCTCGGCGGCCTCGGTGGTGCCGTAGGTCGTGGTGCCGACGAAGTTCGCGGTGCGCATCAGGCGGCCCCAGGCGTCACGCCGGAAGTCCGAGTTCTGCATGACGCCGCGTACCGCGCGGGGGTGCAGGGCCTGGAGGTAGAGCGCCCGGATGCCGGCGATCCACATCATGGGGTCGCCGTGCATCTGCCAGGTCACCGAACTTGGACCGAACAGCCCGGGGTCCGCGCCGGTCATGCGACTCACCTCCGCCCGGGGCCCACGATGACACAGTCCGAACTCCCGGTCGACACCGTCGGCTTCGCCCCCGCGCCGTCCGGTCGTGAGATTTCACCCACCCGATACGAGGTTTGGTAAGGCTCTCCTTATATGCTGTCGCCGCCGATCAAGCTCCCTCCGGGCCGCTGCGGCCTGCCCGGCCCCCGCACGACAGGACTGACATGCGCACCACCTCCCGCGGCCTCATAGCGGCGCTCGCTCTCACGCCTCTGCTGGCCGGCTGCTTCGCGCCGGGCGACAGCGACGACGGCTCCGGGGCGGGACCGGGCGGGCGGCTGCGGGTCGCGCTGGCCGTGCCGCCGGTGCAGGCGCTGTCCCCGTACAGCAACGACGCCACCGTGCTGAGCAAGCTGTCCGTCGCCGAGGGCCTCACCGCCCTCGACGACAACGGCACGGCCAAGCCCGCGCTCGCGAAGTCCTGGAAGCAGGACGACGACACCACCTGGACCTTCGAACTGCGCAAGGCCGGGTTCCAGGACGGCACCGAGCTCACCGCCAAGGCCGTCGTCAACGCGCTCGACCACGCGAGCGCGGCCAAGCCCAGGCCCCGCGTGCTCAGCGACGTGGCCCTCACCGCCAAGGCCGAGGACGCCGACACCGTCACCCTCACCACCAAGTCGCCCGACCCGGTGCTGCCGCTGCGACTGGCCAGTCCCGCACTGGCGATCCTTTCGGCGAAGGCGTACGGCGAGGACGGCGCCGTCAGCCCGGTCGGCACCGGCACCGGCCCCTTCGAGATCACCCGGCTCGGCGGCAAGACCAAGGCGAGACTCGACCGCTTCGACGGCTACTGGGGCGGCAAGGCGAAGGCGCCCGGCATCGACGTCAGCTGGATCGCGGACGGCACCGCCCGCGCCAACGCGCTGCGCGGCGGCGAGGCCGACATCGCCGAGTGGATCCCCACCGCCCAGGCGAAGCTGCTCGACAAGGACACGCTGCACGAGGTGCCCTCGGTACGCACCGACAGCCTCGTCCTCAACACCGGCGGCGGCCTGTTCACCGACGCCGGCCTGCGCGCGGCCGCCCGCGAGGCCGTCGACGGCTCCACCCTCGTCGACTCCGTCTTCGGCGGCTACGCCGACCCGGCGCAGGGCCTGTTCGGACCCGCCGTGCCGTGGGCCGCCGGCAAGCGCGTGGAGGTGACCGGCCGTGCCAAGGCGGCGACCACCGCGCAGGTGAAGACCGAGACCAAGGGCAGGACGCTGCGGCTGGCCACCTACACCAACCGGGCCGAGCTCCCCGAGGCCGCGACCGTGCTCCAGCAGCAGCTGGAGAAGGCCGGGTTCACCGTGAAGCAGGACGTGCGCGAGTACACGCAGATGGAGGCCGACCTGCTCGCCGGGAAGTACGACGCCCTCGTCTTCTCCCGGGTGACGCTCCTCGACACCGGTGACGCGGTCGACTACCTCGCCAGCGACTTCACCAGCGACGGCGTCTACAACATCGCCGGGCTGAAGGACGCCGCGGTGGACAAGGCCATCCGGGCCGCCGCCGCGGAGCGTGACACCGAGCGCCGCCAGGAGAAGGTCATGCGGGCGGAGGCGGCGATCCTGCGCACGGACGCCGTCGTACCGCTGGTCCACGAGCAGGCGGTGCAGGGCATCGCCACCGGTGTCGAGGGCGTGCTCCTCGATCCGCGCGAGCGCTCTCTCGTCGACGTCGACACCCGCGTCGGGTAACGCATGAGCGTCGCCCACACCCTCGGCGCCCGCCCCTCCCTCTGGCCGGCGGCGGCCGGCCGGGTGCTCGCCGGAGCCGTGCTGCTCGGTGCGGTGGCCCTGCTGCCGTGGCTGACCGGCGCCGACCCGGCCCGCACGGTGCTGCGCGCCCGCTCCGCCGACCAGAACCCGACAGCCGCGGACCTGGCCGCCGTACGCGAGCAGTTGGGACTGGACGAGGGGCCGCTCGCGCATCTCGCGCACTGGCTGGGCGGCCTGCCGCGCGGGGACGCGGGCGTCTCATGGGTCTCCGGCGAACCGGTCATGCCGCAGGTGGGGACCGCCCTGTCGGTCTCCCTGACGCTGATGCTGGGCGCGCTCGCGGTCACGGTTGTGGTGGCCGGGCTGGTCTGTGCCCGTACGGTCTTCCTCGGCTCCCGGCGGCGGCTGCGCAGGGACCGGGCGGGCGCCACGGCCGCCGTGCTGGCCGCGCTGCCGAAGTTCCTGCTCGCCTCGGTGCTGGCCACCGTGTGCGGCGTCTGGTGGGGGTGGTTCCCGTCCAGCGGCTGGGAGGGGCCGCAGTCGATGGTGCTGCCCTCGCTCGCCCTCGGCATCCCCTCGGGCGCCATGCTCGGTGGGCTGCTCGACCAGGCGCTGCCCGCCGCCTTCCACGAACCGTGGGCGCGCACGGCGTACGCCGTCGGGCTGCCGCCCGGCCACATCGCCCGCAACGCGCTGCGCCGCACCCTGCCCGGCATGCTGCCCCAGGTGCTGCCGACCGTCGTGGCCCTGGTCGGCGGTGCGGTCGCGGTGGAGAAGATCTTCGACATCCCCGGGCTCGGCCGGCTCGCCCTGGAGGCCGCCGTCGCGCAGGACCTCCCGGTGCTCCAGACCGCGACCCTGGCGCTGGTCCTGCTCGGCGTGAGCGCCGGCATCCTGATCCGGGCCCTGCGCCACGCGCTCCTCGGACGCCCCCTGCGCGACGGCGCCCTGCCGGCCCTGCACCGGCCCCCGCTCGTCCCGCCGCGTTCCCTGCGCTGGATCACCGCCGCGTGTTCCGTGGCCCTGCTCGCCCTCGTCACGGCGGGTCTGCTGCGCGACCCCTTGCAGGTCGACACGGCGGCGCGGCTGCTGCCGCCGTCCCTCGGACATCCCCTGGGCACGGACGCGCTGGGCCGGGATCTGCTGGCCCGGCTGGGCCACGGGGCGCTGCGCACGGCCGGTGTCGCCCTCGCCGTGACGGCGGTCAGCGCCGTCACCGGACTCCTGCTGGGCATGGCACCGCGGGCGAGCGCCGGTCCCACGGAGGTCGTGTCGACCCTGCCCGCCGTCCTCACCGGACTGCTGATCGCGGGCGTGACCGGGCCGTCGGTGTGGGGCGCGGCGTGCGCGGTCTGCGTGGTCGGCTGGAGCCCGTACGCCGCCCAGACCGCCGCGCTGCTCGAACAGGAACGCGCGAGCGGTCACATCGCGGCGTCCGTCGCGCTCGGCGCGGGACGGCTGCACCTGCTGCGCCGCCACCTGCTCCCCGCGGTGCTGCCGGCCCTCCTGCGCAACGCCCTGCTGCGGCTGCCGACCACCGTCCTGGTCCTGGCCTCCCTCGGCTTCCTCGGCCTGGGTGAACAACCGCCCACCCCCGAGTGGGGCCGGCTCCTGTCGGAGAACCAGCCGTACGCCGAACTGGCCCCCTGGACAGTGCTGGGCCCGGCCGCCGCGCTGGTGGTGCTGTCCGTGGTGGCGGTGACGGGGAGCGCGCTGGGACGCGGGAAAGGCGAGTAGCAGGCGCCCCGGCCGGTGGAGTCCACGAGCCGGCCTGCTACTCGCCTTTCAGACGGGGCGCGTCTCGTCGACCACGTAGCCCCGCCGCTTGTCCACGACGTTGCGCAGAGGGCGGCCCTCGACGTGCCGGGTGAGGTTGTCGAGGAACACCTCGACGAGCGCCTCCCGCTCGCTGGTGGTCTCGCCCGCCGTGTGCGGGGAGATCATCACGCCGGGCATGTCCCACAGGGGTGATTCGGCCGGCAGCGGCTCCTGGCCGAAGACGTCGAGGGCGGCGCCGGCGAGCCGGCCGGCGGCCAGGTGGTCGATGAGCGCCTCCTCGTCGACGAGTCCGCCCCGGCCCACGTTGATCAGCCGTGCCCCCGGCTTCATGGCCGCCAGCACGCAGGCGTCGACCATGCCCCGGGTGCTGTTGGTGAGGGGCGCGGCCAGGACGACGTAATCCGCCTCCCTCAGGGCCGAGGTCAAGGTCGTCGAGCCGTGGACCGTGCCGAAGTCGGGATCGTCCGTGCGGGCCCTGCGGCCGGCGCCGCAGACCCGCATCCCGACGGCGCCCAGCAGCCGGGCGATGGCCCTGCCGATCGGCCCCGTCCCCCACACCAGCACCGTGCGTCCGGTGATGCCGTCACTGAGGCGCGGACGCCACTCGCGACGCCGCTGGTGCTCCCAGGTCCCGGGGAAGTCCTTGGCGAGGGCGAGGACCAGACCGAGGACATACTCGGCGGTCGGCTCGTCGTACACCCCGCGGGCATTGGTGAGGACGACACCCGGATCGTCCACCAGGGCGGGGAAGAGGAAGGAATCCACGCCCGCGGAGGACGCGTGGACCCAGCGGGGTGCCTTCTCGGGGCTGTCGGGCCAGGCCTCGCGGATGGCCGGGGTGATGGTGACCCAGGCCAGGAGGGCGTCGGCGCCGGGGAGGAGGTAGGGCAGTTCCTCCTCGGTGGCGTAGACGGTGTCCGCGAGGCGTTCGATGAGCCCGGTGGCGGGTGGCCGGTTGCCCCGGTAGAGGACGACGAGTCGGTCAGGCATGTCATGCTCCGACGGGAACTGCGATGTACTTGTACTCGAGGAACTCGCTGATGCCGACACGTCCGCCTTCGCGTCCGAGGCCGGACTGCTTGACGCCGCCGAAGGGGGCGGCGGGGTTGGAGACCAGGCCGGTGTTGAGGCCGATCATGCCGCTTTCGAGGCGTTCGGCGACGCGCAGGGCACGGTCGAGGTTCTGGGTGAACAGGTAGGCGGCCAGGCCGAATTCGGTGTCGTTGGCGGCCGTGATGGCCTCGTCCTCGGTCTCGAAGGTGAGGAGGGCGGCGACGGGGCCGAAGACCTCGGTGTCGTTGATGGCGGCGTCGGTGGAGATGCCCGTGAGGACGGTGGGCGGGTAGAAGCAGCCGGGGCCTTCGGGCAGTTCGCCGCCGGTGAGGACGGTGGCGCCGCGCTTGACGGCGTCGCGCACCACGTCGTGGGCCTTGCTGCGGCCGGCGGCGTCGATGAGGGGTCCGACGTCGGTGCCGGGTTCGGTGCCGTCGCCGACCTTGAGGGCGGCCATGCGGGTGGCGAGGCGGGTGGCGAACTCCTCGGCGATGGAGGTGTGGACGTAGATGCGGTTGGCGGCGCAGCAGGACTCGCCCATGTTGCGCATCTTGGCGACCAGGGTGCCTTCGACGGCGACGTCGAGGTCGGCGTCGTCGAAGACGATGAGGGGGGCGTTGCCGCCCAGTTCCATGCTGGTGCGGATGACGGTGTCGGCGCACTGGGCCAGCAGGATGCGGCCGACCTGGGTGGAGCCGGTGAAGGAGAGCTTGCGGATCTGCCCGCCGCGCAGCAGGGGTTCGACGACACCGGCGGCGTCGGTCGTGACGACGATGTTGAGGACGCCGTCGGGCAGACCGGCTTCCTTCAGGATCGCGGCCAGGGCGAGGCTGGTCAGGGGGGTCTGGGGGGCGGGTTTGAGGACGATGGTGCAGCCGGCGGCGATGGCGGGGCCGATCTTGCGGGTGCCCATGGCCAGGGGGAAGTTCCACGGGGTGATCAGCAGGCAGGGCCCGACCGGCTGGCGGGTGACCAGGAGGCGGTTCTTGCCGTCCGGGGCGGTCATCATGCCGCCGTCGATACGGACGGCTTCCTCGGAGAACCAGCGGAAGAACTCGGCCCCGTAGGCGACTTCGGCCCGCGCCTCCGCCAGGGGCTTGCCCATCTCCAGCGTCATCAGCAGCGCGAGGTCCTCGGTGCGCGCGATGATGAGGTCGTAGGCGCGGCGCAGGATCTCGCTGCGCACGCGGGGCGGGGTGGCGGCCCAGTCGGCCTGCGCGGCGACCGCCGCCTCGACAGCACGCCGGCCATCCGCGGGTGAGGCGTCGGCGACGCGGCACAGTTCCTCCCCGGTGGCCGGGTTGTCGACGGACAGCGTCCGGCCGGACTCCGCGTCCTGCCAACTACCGCCGATGAAAAGCTGCTTGGGAACGTCATGGACAACAGTCATCTCGAGGTCTCCTTGTATGCGCAGAGGTTCGCTGCCGCACGGTCAGCGGATGCGGTCCAGCGTCTTGTAGTAGGCGCCCGCGAAGGGCAGGAACCAGGCGGTGCCGTTGTAGAGGGGGATGCGAGGCGGGGCGATGTCGCGCACCGGGCTGACCTCGGGGTGGCCGTCCATCACCTCGGCCATGACCTGCCCCATGTGCGTGGCCATCTGCACGCCGTGGCCGGCGTATCCCATGGAGTAGTAGACGCCGTCGTCGGTCTGCCCGGCGTGCACGATGCGGTCCATGGCGAAGCCGACGGAGCCGCCCCATACGTACTCGACCTTCGTCCGGGAGAGCTGGGGGAAGATCTCGCACATCTCACGGAACAGCACGGCCCCGCTCTTCTTGTCCGAGGTGGGGTCCGACGGTGCGAAGCGGGCACGGCCGCCGAACAGCAGCCGGTTGTCCGGGGTGAGCCGGAAGTAGTGGCAGACCTGGTTGGAGTCGACGATGAGGCGGGCCTTGGGAATGATGTCCCGGGCGAGCTGCTCACCGAGCGGCTCGGTCACGATGATGAAGCTGCCCAGACAGACCTGCTGGCGGCGCAGCCACGGGAAGTTCTTGTCGGTGTAGGCGTCGGTGGCCATCATGACCTGCCCGGCGCGGATCACACCGCGCTCGGTGCTGACCTCGAAACGGCCGGCGGCGGTACGCCGCACCCCGATGGCCGCGTTGCGCTCGTGGATCTCGACACCGGTGCGCTCGCACGCCTCGGCCATCCCGCGCACGAAGCGGCCGACGTGCAGGGCCGCGCTGAACGGGTCGAGCAGGCCGCCGTGGTAGGCGTCGGAGCCGATCTCGGAACGCAGCTCGGACTTGCTGACCAGTGTGGTCTCGTGTCCGAAGTACTTGGCCAGGTCGCGCTGCTGGGCCTTCTTGCTCTCGAAGTGCGCGGGGCGGGAGGCCACGCCCAGGCGTCCGACGCGGTTGAACTGGCAGTCGATGGACTCCTCGTTCACGAGCCGCTCAACGGTGTCCACGGCCTCGCCGTAGGAGTTGTAGATCTCGCGGGCCCGCTCGAGTCCGTACCGGCGGATGGCCTGGTTCACACCGATGGTGAAGCCCAGGTTCGCCATGCCGCCGTTGCGCGCCGAGGCCCCGGAACCGATCTGGCCCTTCTCGACGAGGGTGACACGGGCGCCCTTGCGGGCGGAGTGCAGAGCGGTGGACAGACCCGTCAGGCCGGCACCGACGACCACCAGGTCGGTGTCCTCGGTCAGCGGCTTGCCGGACCGGTCGGGAAACGCCCCAGCGGTATCTATCCAGTACGGGATCGTCTTCATTGCGGGTCTCCTGCGGGGAAGTTTTCGGGGGGCCCGGCCGGGCACCCACTCGGGGCCCGGCCGACGGTGCCGTCAGCGGTAGCGCGGCCCGTGCCGGCGCAAGGCGCAGGTGAGAGGCAGCAGCAGGTGCAGCTGAGCGGTGGCGGCGGTCATACGGCCTCGCCTCCCGGGGTGGCGACCCCGGTCGCGGTTTCGACGGAGAGCAGGGCGTTCTGCCGTCCGGAGCCGAGCCAGCGCACCAGGGCCACCAGGGCGAGGGCGAGGATGGCGAAGGCGATGAGGATGGCGCTGACGGCGGTCACGCTGGGGTCGATGTCGAAGGTGAGGGAGTTGTAGACCTGCACGGGCAGGGTGACGGTGCCGACGGAGGAGAGGAACTGGGAGATGTAGAACTCGTCGAAGCTGGTGATGAAGGAGAAGATCGCCGCCGCGATCATGCCGGGAGCGGCGAGGGGGAAGGTGATCTTCCGGGCGATGGTCAGGCGTCCGGCGCCCATGCTGGCGGCGGCGTCCTCGAGGCGTTCGTCGATGCCGCGCAGGGTCGCGATCAGGATGAGCACCGCGATCGGCGAGGCCAGCACGGTGTGTCCGAGGGCGATCGCGATCGGGCTGCCCAGCATCGCGGCCGGCTCGAAGAGCAGGAACAGGCCCAGCGCGGTGACGATCTGCGGGATGACCAGCGGCCCGAGGACCAGGGCGTAGACGGCCGAACGCAGGGGGAGTTCGCTGCGGGTCAGGGCGGTCGCCGCGGTCACGCCGATGATGAGGGAGAACACGGTGCTCAGGCACGCGACGAACGCACTCAGCGACAGGGCGGCCGGCCATTTGCTGCCGTCGGCGAACAGTGCCTTGTACCAGTTCAGCGTCCACGCCTCGGGCGGGAACGCCGCGAAGGCGTTGTTGCTGAAGGAGGTGACCAGGATGACGACGATCGGCAGCGCCAGGAACAGCAGGATCACGGTGGCGATGGCGGTCAGGGCGATCCGCCCGGCGAGGGTCTTGCGCAGCTCCATCATGACGCGCTCCTCTTCCTACGGCTGGCGCCCAGCGAGGTCACGAGCTTGACCAGCAGCAGTCCGGCGAAGGTGAGCAGCAGCAGGATGACGCCTTGTGCGGCCGCTCCGTTCCACTGGTTTTCCTTGGTGACCTGCTGGTTGATGAGGGTGGCGATCATGGTCTGGTTGGGTCCGCCCATCAGGGCCGGGGTGATGTAGTAGCCCAGCGAGAGGATGAAGCTGAGCAGTCCGGCACTGGCCAGGCCGGGGGCGACCAGCGGCAGATAGACCCGGCGGAAGATCGTCACCCGGCCGGCGCCCATGCTGGACGCGGCCGCCAGCAGGCGGCGGTCCACCCCGCGCATGACCCCGTACAGCAGCAGCACGGTGTAGGGCAGCATCATGGAGGTGGTGCCGATGACCACACCGAGTTCGTTGTAGAGCAGCTGGAACGGCGCTCC